>JAECRO010000024.1 GCA_016000195.1 Burkholderiales bacterium
GTTTTTCAGGATGTATTCGTGGATCTCGGCCTTGATCCAGTGCATGGCGTAGCTCACCAAGCGCACGTTCTGGTCCGGGTCAAAGCGCTTGACGGCCTTCATCAGTCCGATGTTGCCTTCCTGGATCAGGTCGCCGTGGGGCAGGCCGTAGCCCAGGTATTTGCGCGAAATCGACACCACCAGCCGCAGGTGCGACAGCACCAGCTTGCCAGCCGAGTCGAGGTCATTGTTTTCCTTGAGCTTTTTCGAGAACTCCTGCTCCTGCTCAAGGGTCAGCATGGGCAGGCGGTTGACCGCCGAGATATACGCGTCCAGATTGCCCAGCGGAGGCACCATCGACCAAGGGCTGACGGCAGCCACAGCCGTGTTTGACGCAGCAGGCGCGACCATGGCGGACATCATCGACTTGGGGGAAAGGGCATAAGACATGGCAAGACTCCTTTTCTCTAATGCTAAATATTAGCACCCTGTTAGAGAGAGTGCCAGGCAATAGGTTCAATGGGTTGAATAGCGAAAAGCTAATCAGTGTTAACCCTGACCTAGGAGCAAGCCTGAATGGCTTTAGTTCAGCGAACCTGGTTTCCGGCTTGTAAAGAAACAGGGACGGTCTGCCTTCCTCCCTGGATGCCAATAGCCACAGTATTTTGAGTGAAAAGTGAGCTAAATCAAGCTCATGCGCATATTCTGTATGGATTGTTAGCTATAAAAATAATAGCAAAAAGCCTTCGCAAGGCAACAAAATCGCAGGTTTCTCAGGGCTGCCGCCTGTTGTCCGGGATTTCGCGCACTTCGACATCCACCACCTGGCCTGATGCGGCCTTCGCCGAACCCTGCCGGGAATGGCTGCCCGGCCACATGCCCTGCTGCGAGAACTCCTGGAAGCGGGCAAACGCCATGATGGGCGCGGGTTTGCGGCCGGTGATCAATGATTTGATCAGGCTCAGGGCAAACACGGTCAGGGCCACCAGCAGCAGGCCGACAGCCAGCACGGCTGCGGACAGGCCCAGAACCAGTTTCAAAATAAAACGAAAAATTTGATGGAGAGGGTTCGACACGTCGGCAATCCTTTAAAAACTTCAGATGAAGGCAAATGTCCGGTTTTCAACCAGCCTGACGCCGTAACCCTTTGTGCTCACCCCAGCAAGGCCTGGGCAAACTCTCTGGCATTGAAGGTTTCCAGGTCTTCGAGTTTTTCACCCACGCCGATGAAATACACCGCCACTGGCCGCAAGCCAGGTGACGCCCTGGCCCGCTCGCGCGCCCACAGCGCAATCGCTGCCAGCACGCCGCCCTTGGCCGTGCCATCGAGCTTGGTGACGATCAGGCCGGTCAGCTGCAGCGTGTCGTCAAAGGCTTTCACCTGCGCCAGCGCGTTCTGGCCGGTATTGCCGTCGATCACCAGGAGCACTTCATGCGGTGCGGTGGCATCGGCTTTTTGCACCACGCGCTTGATCTTGCGCAGCTCTTCCATCAGGTGCAACTGCGTCGGCAGCCGGCCTGCGGTATCGACCAGCACCACATCCTTGCCGCGCGCCTTGCCGGCGGTGACGGCGTCAAAGCTGACCGCCGCCGGGTCGCCGTTTTCCTGGCTGACAATCTCGACCGTATTGCGGTCCGCCCAGACGCTGAGCTGCTCGCGCGCGGCGGCGCGGAAGGTGTCGGCCGCCGCCAGCAGCACCGAGGCGCCTTCATTGGCCAGATGGCGCGTGAGCTTGCCAATCGAGGTGGTCTTGCCCGCGCCGTTGACGCCCGTCACCATGATGACGGTGGGCACGAATTCGCCAATCACCAGCGGCCGCTCCAGCGGCTTGAGCAGCACGGTGATGGATTCGATCAGCGCGTTTCTGACGGCGACCGGGTGCGTCATGCCGCCTTCCTTGACCCGGCGCCTGACATCGGCCAGCAGGTGCTCTGTCGCGCTGACGCCGGTATCGGCCATCAGCAGGGCGGTTTCCAGGTTTTCGTAGAGCTGCTCGTCGATCTGGCTGCCGGTGAAGACGGTCGAGATGCTCGATCCGGTCTTGCGCAGGCCTTCCTGCAGCTTGCTGAACCAGCGCTGGCGCTCGGGCGCCACGGCCAGCGCCAGCGCTGCGGGAATGTCGATGGGCGTGACCAGCGCGCTGCCGATCATCGAGCCGCCGTTGCCGGCGGGCGGCTTCAGCGGCGCAGGCGGCGCTGGTATCGGAGCCGGTGCAGGCGTGCCGGAAGCATTGGCTCTGTCGTCAATCGCGGGCACCTCCGGCTGCGCTGGCGCATCAGCAGGCGTGGAGGACAGGACGGAGCGTAATTTTTTTTTGAAGAAACTGAACATTGATTAGTCTTGTAGAGTCCACCATTCTATGAAACACCCCAAGCCAATTTTCGTCAAGCCCCGAGTATTCCTTTCGATGCGCCTGGCGGGCCGGTTTGCAGCCATGCTGCTGCCGGCTGCGCTGGCGGTCGGCTTCAGCCCTGCGGCCCTGGCGCAGGCACCGGCGCCGGTCGGGCAGTTCACGCTGGCCAATGGCCTCACCGTCATCGTCAAGCCCGACCACCGGGCGCCGACCGTGGCCCACATGCTGTGGGTGCGGGTCGGCTCCATGGATGAGGTCGATGGCACGTCGGGCGTGGCCCATGCGCTGGAGCACATGATGTTCAAGGGAACGCCCAAGGTCAAGGCCGGCGAATTCTCCAGGCGCGTGGCGGCGCTGGGCGGCCAGGAAAACGCCTTCACCGGGCGCGACAACACCGGCTACTACCAGCAGATTCCGGCCGGCAAGCTGGAAGACGTGATGCGCCTGGAGGCCGACCGCTTTGCCCACAGCCAGTGGCCTGACGACGAATTCAGGCGCGAGATCAAGGTCGTCAAGGAGGAGCGCCGGATGCGCACCGAGGAATCGCCCCACGCCATGCTGTATGAGCAGGCCAGCGCCGTCACCTTTCTGGCTTCGCCCTACCGCCGCCCGATTGTGGGCTGGATGAGCGACCTGGACGCGATGACGCCGGGCGACGTGCGCAGTTTCTACCAGCGCTGGTATGTTCCGGCCAACGCCGCGCTGGTGGTGGCCGGCGATGTCGAGGTGGCGCAGGTCAAAAAACTGGCCGAAAAATACTATGGCGGCATTCCCGCGCGTCCGGTGCCCGAGCGCAAACCGCGCATCGAGCCCGAGCAGGCCGGCATGCGCCGCATTGACCTCAAGGCCCCGGCCAGCCAGGCGTATGTCAGCATGGCCTTCAAGGTGCCCAAGGTGGAAGCCGCCGATCTGGCGCCAGTGCCCGGCGCTGCCGCGTCGCCGACCGCCGCAGCCAGCCGCGACGCCCTGGCGCTGACGGTGCTGTCAGCCGTGCTGGACGGCTACAGCGGCGCCCGGCTGGAGCGCGCGCTGGTGCAGGGCCAGGCGGGCGGGCGCCTGGCCGACAGCGCCGGTGCTTCCAGCGGCCTGTTGGGCCGGGGGCCGCAGCTGTTCACGCTCGACGGCGTTCCTGCCGATGGCAAGACCACGCAGCAGGTGGCCGACGCCCTGCGCCAGCAGGTCGCGCTGGTGGCGCAGGGCGGCGTGAGCGAGGCCGAACTGAATCGCGTCAAGACCCAGTGGGTCGCCAGCGAAACCTACAAGCTCGACTCGGTGTTCAGCCAGGCGCGTGAACTCGGCTCCAACTGGGTCCAGGGCCTGCCGCTGGATGCCGGCGCGCGCCTGATTGCCCAGCTGCGCACGGTGACGGCTGGCGAAGTGCAGGCCGTGGCCGCCAGATACTTCGGCGATGACCAGATGACTTTTTCAACCCTGCTGCCGCAGCCCATGGACCCGAACCGCAAGCCGCGCCAGCCCAGCGCTGCGGCCAGCGGAGAGCTGCATTGAGCCCGCACCCGGAACCGGACGAATTGAAATTCATGATGATTGCTACTAAAAGAATAGCTGCTCGCGCAATAGCAGTATGCGCTACAGGCCTATTTGTTCATACATTCGCGCTGGCGACGATTCCGGTGCAGCACTGGACGCAGGCCGGCGGCGCGCAGGTCTATCTGGTCGAAAGCCCGGCCATCGCCATGGTCGATGTGCAAATTGATTTTGATGCCGGCAGCCGGCGCGACCCGCCCGGCCAGGCGGGGCTGGCAAGCATGACCGCCGCCATGCTCGAAAAAGGCGTGCGTGAAAAGGATGGCGCTGCGGCGCTGGATGAAAACGCGCTCGGTGAAGCCTGGGCCGACCTGGGCGCGGACTTTGGCGCTGGCGCTTCCGCCGACCGCATGAGTTTTTCGCTGCGCTCGCTGACCGACCCGGCCTTGCTCGACCAGGCCGTGGCGCTGGCGGCGCGCCAGATCGCCGAGCCGGCGTATCCCGAGGCAATCTGGAGCCGCGAGCGCCAGCGCCTGCAGGCCGCGCTCAAGGAGTCCTACACCCGTCCGGGCAGCGTGATTGGCCGGGCCTATTCGAAGGCCGTCTATGGCCAGCATCCGTACGGTTACGAAATGACCGAAGCCACGCTGGAGAACATCAGCGTGGCGGACTTGGTGGCCGCGCATGCCGCCGGCGTGGTGGCCTGCCGCGCGCGCATCAGCATGGTGGGGGCCGTCACGCGGGCGCAGGCCGATGCGATGGCGGCGCGCCTGCTGTCGCGCCTGCCCTCGGCGCCATGCGCGAGTCTGCCGCCGTTGCCGGTGATCGGCGAAGTCGAGCCGCTGGCGCAGGCGCAGGAAAAAATCATCCCCTTTGATTCGGCGCAGGCGCATGTGCTGATCGGCCAGCCGGGCTTCAAACGCGCCGACCCGGACTATTTTCCCTTGACGGTGGGCAACTACATCCTGGGCGGCGGCGGTTTTGTCTCGCGCCTGACCCACGAAGTGCGCGAAAAACGCGGCCTGACCTACGGCATCTCCAGTTCCTTTTCGCCCGGCCTGCATGCCGGCAGCTTCACCGTGGGCTTGCAGACCCGGCCCGACCAGACGGCGCAGGCGGTCCAGATCGCGCGCCAGGTGGTCAGGGACTTCGTGGCCGGCGGACCGACCGAAGCCGAACTGAAGGCGGCGAAAGACAACCTGATCGGCGGCTTCGCGCTGCGCATCGACAGCAACCGCAAGCTGCTGGGCAACCTGGCCGGCATTGCCTGGAACGACTTGCCGCTCGACTACCTCGACACCTGGACGCAGCAGGTCGAAAAAGTCACCGTGGCCGACATCAAGGCGGCTTTTGCGCGCAAGCTGCAGCCCGACAAAATGGTGACTGTTATTCTCGGAGCCGCAAAATGAAATACACACCCAAACCCATCGCCACCGAGCCAGCAGCCAAGCCTTCGGTCAAGGCCAACACCGTCAAGCCCAAGGGCACGGCGCATCTCAAGCCGCCCGGCGAAATCCGCATCATCGGCGGTCAGTACCGGCGCACCAAACTCACGGTGCCGAACCATCCCGGCCTGCGCCCCACGCCCGACCGCGTGCGCGAAACGCTGTTCAACTGGCTGGGCCAGGACCTGACCGGCTGGCGCTGCGCCGATGTGTTCGCCGGCACCGGCGTGCTGGGTTTCGAGGCCGCTTCGCGCGGCGCCGCCGACGTGCTGCTGTGCGAGCAGGACCCGGGGCTGGTCGCACAGCTCAAGGCGGTGCAGGCCAGGCTCAAGGCCAGCATGGTGCGCATTGAGCGCGGCGACGGGCTGAGCGCGCTCAAGCGGCTGGAGGCCGGCAGCATGCAGCTGGTGCTGATTGATCCGCCTTTTGACTCGAATGTGTTCGAAGCGGCACTCAAGGCCGCTGGTCAGGCCATCAGCCCGACCGGCCTGGTGTACCTGGAAGCCCCCAGGGCCTGGCTGGACGAGGAGTTGCTGCCCCTGGGTTTGAAAATCCATCGCAGCGCCAAGGCCGGCGCGGTGCATTTTCACCTGCTGGTCAAAAGCGAGCTGTTGCCAGAGCCGCCGCCGGCCTGATTGCCACTTGCCTGAAGCGCCCGCGCGGCCTTCAGGGTCACGGCCGGGCATTGGACTGTTCGAAGCGTGCTCAAGGGCATAATTCGCGCCATGTCCACCTCCCGCATCGCTGTTTATTCCGGCACGTTTGATCCGTTCACGCTCGGCCATGATGATGTCGTGCGCCGCGCCGCTGGCCTGTTTGACCAGCTCGTCATCGCGGTGGCCGTCGCCCATCATAAAAAAACACTGTTTTCGCTGGATGCGCGCGTGGAGCATGTGCAGCATGCTACGCAAAACATAGCAGGCGTGACGGTGCTGCCGTTCGATGGGCTGATCATGGATTTCTGCGCCACGCACAATGCCTGTGCCGTGGTGCGCGGCATCCGCAACCTGACCGACTTTGACTACGAAGCCCAGATGGCCGCCATGAACCGCAAGCTGCGCCCGCAGGTGGAAACCGTGTTTTTGCTGCCCGACGCACCGCTGGCCTGCATCAGCAGCACGCTGGTGCGCGAGATCAGCAAGCTCGGCGGGCAGGTCGGCCAGATGGTGAGCCCGTCCATTGCGGCGGCGCTGGCGTCAATTCACGCGAATCAAGGAGCTTGAGCCCATGGCTTTGCTGATTACCGACGAATGCATCAACTGCGACGTGTGCGAGCCGGAATGCCCCAACGAGGCGATTTTCCTGGGCGCTGAAATCTACGAGATCGATCCGGACAAATGCACCGAATGCGTCGGCCATTTCGACGAGCCGCAGTGCGTGCAGGTCTGCCCGGTGGCCTGCATTCCGGTCGATCCAGCGCACCGCGAAAGCCAGGAAACGCTGTGGGAAAAATACCAGCGCCTGCAGTCGGTCATTCCGGTCGTGTCGGCCCGCTGATTCAGTTCCGCTGGTTTTGGCGGCCAGTCAGTAATCAAATAGGCTTTCTGCGCACGCCAGCCGGGCGCAAGCAGCTATTAAAATAATAGTGAAACGTTAAAACGGCTTCGGCAAGTTGTCAGCCGGAACTGCCGGAGTTGCCGGGGCAACTGTTGCGGGTCGTGGCGGCTTGGGCCGGGCTGGCTGGCTGGTATGAATCATCATGGTGGCTTTTTCCATCTCGCCTTTCAGCAGTTCCGGCACCGCCTTGAGGCAGCGCTCAATGCAGTCCTCAATCGCCACGCGATGCTCCTGCGAAGGCTTTTTCAATACCCAGTTGATGACTTCGGCCTTGACGCCCGGGTGCCCCACGCCAATCCGCAGGCGCCAGTAGTCCGCCGAGCCGAGTTGTGCATGGATGTCGCGCAGGCCGTTGTGGCCCGCATGGCTGCCGCCGAACTTGAGCTTGACCTGGCCGGGCGCGATGTCCAGCTCGTCATGCGCCACCAGCACCTCGGCGGGGGAAATCTTGAAGAACCGGGCCAGTGCCGCGACTGACTTGCCCGACAGGTTCATGAAGGTCAGCGGCTTGAGCAGCCACACCGTCTGGCCGTTGACGGTGGTGCGGGCCACCTGGCCGTGGTAGTTCTTGTCCAGGCTGAGCGGCGCCTTCAATTCGCGCGCGAGCGCATCAATCCACCAGAAACCGGCATTGTGGCGCGTGGCTTCGTACTCGGGACCAGGATTGCCCAGGCCAACAAACAGTTTGATCATGTCGTGTGCAAAAAAGAAAGAGAAGGGCGGTCAAGCGTAGCAGACGCATCCGGGCATGAAAAAGGCCCTTAACCTCGCTGGAGGATAAGGGCCTTGGCCGCTGCCGCAAGCCAGGAATTACTTCTTGGCGGCGGGCTTGGCTGCAGGGGCCGGTTTGGCTGCGGGCTTGCCGCCCTTGGCGCCAGCCTTGGCTTTCGGGTCAACCACCACGACAGGCGCGGCTTCGACTTCTTCAACGATTGGCGTGACCGACACCATGACCGGATTGACCTGGCCCTTGGCAACCGCTTTCACGCCCTTTGGCAGAACGATGTCCTTGACGTGCAGCGACTTGCCCTTGGTCAGGCCGACCAGGTCAACAGCGATGAACTCGGGAATGTCGGCCGGGAAGCACGAAACCGTCATTTCGGTCAACACATGGTTGACGAGGCAGTTTTCGGTCTTGACGGCTGGAGATTCTTCTTCGCCGCTGTAATGCACAGGCACTTTCACGGTCATGCGGGTGCGGGCTTCGACACGCTGGAAATCGATGTGCTGGACTTGCTGCTTGTACGGGTGCATTTGCAGATCGCGCAGCAGAACCTTGTGTTCCGTGCCGCCCAGTTCCATCTCCAGGATGGAGCCGTGGAAAGCTTCCTTCTTGATGGCGTGCCACAAGGCGTTGTGATCGATTTCGATCAGGACCGGCTCGGCGGTGCCACCGTAAACAATACCGGGCGTGCGGCCGGTGATGCGGAGACGGCGGCTCGCACCCGTGCCCTGCTTTGCGCGCTCAAAAGCGACGAATTTCATAATCTTCTCCAAAAACGGATGGACCGCGACCAGTTCACCCTGATTTAAAAAAGGCCGCACAAGCCGGAAAACCTTGCAGGTTTCCGTGCCGTGCAGCCAGCTTTTTGCTTCAGAGCAGGACCGGCTGGTCCTGATCCGAGAACAAACTCATGACCGACTCCCCCTTGGCGATGCGCTGCATGGTTTCAGCGATCAGCGGCGCCACGGAGAGCTGGCGAATCTTTTTGCAAGCCTGTGCATTCGGGTTCAGCGGAATGGTGTTGGTGACTACCACTTCATCGAGCGCGTCACCGTGGGTGATGCGGTCAATCGCCGGTCCCGAGAAAATCGGGTGGGTGCAATAGGCATAAACCTTCTTGGCGCCACGCTCCTTGAGCACTTCAGCGGCCTTGACCAGCGTGCCGGCGGTGTCGATCATGTCGTCCATGATCACGCAGTTGCGGCCTTCGATGTCGCCGATCACATGCATCACTTCGGACACATTGGCCTTGGGGCGGCGCTTGTCGATGATCGCCATGTCGCAGCCGAGCTGCTTGGCCAGCGCACGCGCGCGCACCACGCCGCCAACGTCCGGCGACACGACCATCAGGTCGCTGTAGTTTCTCTGGCGCAGGTCGCCCAGCAGCACCGGGGAGGCGTAGATGTTGTCCACTGGAATGTCAAAAAATCCCTGGATCTGGTCGGCATGCAGATCCATGGTCAGGACGCTCGTGACGCCGACGGCTTGCAGCATGTTGGCCACCACCTTGGCCGTGATCGGCACGCGGGCCGAACGCGGGCGGCGGTCCTGGCGGGCATAGCCAAAATAGGGAATCACGGCGGTAATGCGCTCAGCCGATGCGCGCTTAAGGGCATCGACCATGACGAGCAGTTCCATCAGGTTGTCGTTGGTCGGCGCGCAGGTGGACTGCACCACAAACACGTCGCGGGTGCGGACGTTCTGCTGGATTTCGACGGTCACTTCACCATCTGAAAAACATCCTACATGGGCAGCACCCAGCGAGATGCCAAGGTTCTGGGCAATTTCGGCGGCCATGCTCGGATTGGCATTACCGGTGAAAACCATAAAGTCGGGGTGGTGCATTTGCGTATGAAGCCCAGCTGCTGTCGGACTTGAAAGTGGGTGAAATATTTATCGAAGCAAAATACGCATTGAAAGCAAAGTGCAGCGTGAACTTGGCAGTGAGTTCCGCTGCGGTCTTTCAAAATACACAGACCCGCCACTTTGCGGGTCTGGAAGAGCCGCATCATGCGGCTCTTGAGTCAATACCGACCTGCTTTAAGCAGGTCTGAAAATTTGGCAGGGGTGGAAGGAGTCGAACCTGCGAATGCCGGAATCAAAATCCGGTGCCTTAACCAACTTGGCGACACCCCTACACAGGACAATTGTTGTTGCCAACAACCGACCCATAAACCATTGCTTGCGAATACATTCTCAAGCGCCACGAGTTTACCAAGCGGCCAGAGGATGCATTTCCAGATTTTTGCATTTGCGGATGATCCAGTCGCCAGGAGCGGCTGCAATATCAGCGTCATTAAAAATCTGTGCAAATACAGCACTTCCCGAGCCAGTCATGCGTCCTTCAAGCTTTTGCGATTGTAACCAGTCAAGTGACTGATTAATCGGCGTACAAAGCTTTTGCGCTACCGGCTGCAAGTCGTTATGGCCAAAGTTTAAACCCTGATCATCTGCATATGCAGCAAAGCCTAGCATTGTAGCAGTCTTGGTGTCGCGTTTCAAATCAGGTGCATTGAAAATATCGGGTGTCGAGACGCCTTTCGCCGGTTTGACCACCAAAAACCTTGCGGCCGGCAGGGCAAGCGGGGTGATTTTTTCGCCAATTCCCTCTACCCAGGCATGACCTCCTGAGAGAAAAAAAGGAACGTCTGCACCCAGTGACAGGGCGATGGCGCGCAGGGTTTGCGGGGGCAGGCGAACGCCCCAAAGACGCTGCAGCGCCAGCAGGCAGCTGGCCGCATCGGACGAGCCGCCGCCCATGCCTGCCTGCGAAGGAATATTTTTTTCAAGGCTGATGTGAACGCCCAGCGACGTGCCGCTGGCCACCTGCAATGCCCGGGCTGCGCGCACGGCCAGATCCTCGGCTGGCAGCGCTTCGGAATTGTTTTTCGCAGGGCTGTTCAGGTCGGTTCGGCTGATCCGCCCATCGGTGCGCAGTTCAAAGTGCAGGGTATCGCACCAGTCGATCAGCATGAAAACCGATTGCAGCAAATGGTAGCCATCGGGCCGCCGGCCTGTGATGTGCAAAAAAAGGTTGAGTTTGGCCGGGGCCGGTACATCGTACAGCGCCTTGAGTGGCCGTGAGAAAACAACAGGGCGTGTCACGCTTGAAGCATTCAAAAAAATTGTGGCGTCAGGCGGGCAGGGCTTTATTGGTCCAGCACGACACGCAGATCAGCCTCGGGCGCGGGTTGCGTCCTTCGGGCGGAAATTCGGCCTTCGCCTTGCCGGGACAGGTCGGCAGACCAGCCGCTGACATTCGCGTTGTCACCCTGCAGCCAGGCAAAGAGCGCGCTCAGCGGCACCGCAGCGCCCGTGGCCTGCGCCATCAGGGCATCGACGGAGTCAAAACGCTGGATGTTGCGGTTGCCAGAGTCAAGCTCCGCCTCGCCGGGGGACCAGCGCAGGACGCCAAGCACATTGCCAAGCGGACTGATCAGGGTCAACTCGCCGCGCTCGGACCGGCCTTTCAACTCGAAACCGGCCGAGAAGGACTGCTCGGGCTCGGTTTTTACGTGCAGGCTGATGCGCCCTGCCCAAAACTCTTTTTTTAAGTCATTTAGTGCTGTTGTGCTTGCTGGGTGTGCGCAACCAGCTATAAAAACAGTAGCAAACAGGCATGCGTTAAGCAGAAGGAAACGCATTCGGCTGGTGAGGGGCAAGGTGGCTTCCAATTTACAGCTTGATCTTGAGGCGTTTGAGCGTCTCAAGCAGGGTTTCGTTATTGGCATTGATGAGCTGCCCCTCTTTCCAGATGGCCAGGGCCCGGTCGCGCTGGCCCAGGCTCCAGAGCACTTCGCCAAAATGCGCGGCAATTTCTGCATCCGGCCAGGCCTTGTAGGCGGCCTCGAAAATCTGCGCCGCCTCAAGCTTGTTGCCCATGCGGAATTCAACCCAGCCCAGGCTGTCCTTGATGAAAGGGTCGGCCGGCGCGTACTCAATCGCCTTGCGGATCAGTTCGCGTGCTTCGGGCAGGCGAATATTGCGGTCGGCCAGTGAATAGCCCAGGGCGTTGTAGGCATGGTGATAGTCGGGCTTGAGCTGAATGATCTGGCGCAGCAGGCGTTCCATCTCGTCGAGCAAACCCAGCCTTTCCGCCACCATGGACTGTTCATAAAGCAGGTCGGTATCTTCCGGCGTCTTGGCCAGTGCCTGGGCCAGCAACTCATGGGCCTGGCGGTATTCCTTGAACTCCCGCAGCAGGCCGACTTCGGCATTGAGTTTCAGGCGGGCTTCCTCGGGCGTGCGTTCGGGCAACTCGTGCAGCAGGCGCCGGCCTTCCTCCAGTTTGCCCTGGCGGGCCAGAATCGAGGCGCGGCGGGCTTGTGCCTGCGCCAGGTCCGAAGAGTTTTCAATCTTGCTGAGCCAGTTTTCTGCCGCTGCATAGTCCTTGCGTGTTTCGGCCAGTTGCGACAGCAAGAGGTAAGCCTGGGCCAGGCCGGCGTTGCGTTCAGGCTGCGGTGTTTGCTGGGCCAGCGCAACATAGCGTTCCAGCGAAGCCTGCGCCGCTGCGGGCTGGTTGTCCTGCAACTGCATGGAGCCCAACACCAGCCAGCCTTCCGGATAGTCGGGCTTGTCGCGCGTCACGGTCTGCAGCTGTGCCGTGGCTTCGGCATAGCGCTGTGCGTCAAGCAGCACCCGGGCATAGGCCATGCGGATTTCAGGCTGCGCCTTGGACGTGCTTTCGCGATCATCCAGGTAATTCTTGACCAGCGCTTCGGCTTCGGGCCGGTTCGGGTCCATCAGTTCAAGCGCCACCACCGCCGGTCCTTCACCGCGCGGGTCTGCCGCCTGGCCGCGCCTGGCGGCCTCAAGGGCGCCGTCCCTGTCGTCTGCCGCCAGCCGCATCCGTCCGGCCGTGGTCCAGGCCGCGCTGGCGGTGGCAGGATGGGTCAGGTAGTCGGCCAGCGCGGCTTCCACCACGCTGGCGGCCAGCTTGCGGTCACTGGCGCGGGCATAGGCGCGCGGCAGGGCCGTGAGCACCGCCACGCGCTCTGTATCGGGCGCTGTCCTGATTTCCGTTTTCAAGGGCTCCAGCGTGTCGGCAATACGGTTGAGTGCAATCAGGATCTGCAGCACATAGCGGTTCGCTTCACGCGAATCGGGCAGTTGCTGCTTCCAGGCAAGCGCCGCCTGCAGTGCGGCGTCGCCCGAGCGGGCCTGCAGGGCGATATCGGTGGCCCGCTGGTAAAGCTGGGCATCGCCGGTTTTTCGGGCAGCGTCCAGCATCAGTGCAAAGCCTGCCGCCGGTTCGCCCTCCTGGGCCGTGATTTCGCCGACCAGCAATTCGTAAAAGAGTTCGTCGTCGAGCACCGACACAGATGCTGATTCCTGCGCTGCCCTGGCCTCGGCAAGTCCCGATGGCGCAGCAGGTTTGGCAGGGGCAGGGGATAGAGGCATCGCGGCCTGCGCCAGCACCAGCGGAGCGGCAAACCACAGGCAGGCCAATGCAAGGCCAAGTTTTTTCTTCATCGGACCATGATAATTGAAGCTTCCCCACGACGCTTTGGGTTTGTCATGCATCCTGTATCAAACCTGCAGCCTCTTGCGCGGAAGTTTGCAAGCCCCATCTTTGACTGAAGAGTTTTACCTCCATGCCTGAACTGCCCGAAGTTGAAGTTACCCGCCTGAGCTTTGCCGAGCGCATTGCGGGGGCCCGCATTGACGCCGTTCTGGTCGGCAAGCCCCTGCGCTGGCCGCTGGGCTGCGAGGTGCGGAATTTGCTGGGGCAGCGTGTGCTCGCAGTGCGCCGCCGGGGCAAATACCTGTTGCTCGACCTGAGCGAGGGCTTGCTGCTGATGCATCTGGGCATGTCGGGCAGCGTCAGTTTTGGCGGCAGTCTGCCTGCTGCGGGCAAGCATGACCACTTTGACATGGTGACCAGCCTGGGCACCTTGCGCCTGCATGACCCGCGGCGCTTCGGGGCCGTGGTCTACGCCAGCGGTGAAGACGACCCGGTGGCGCAAAAGCTGCTGGGCCGGCTGGGTGTGGAGCCGCTGAGCGAGGCGTTTGACGCGCTTGGGTTTCATCAGTTGCTCAAAGGGCGCAAGACAGCCATCAAGCCGCTTCTGCTGGGTGGCCAGGCCGTGGTGGGCGTCGGAAACATTTATGCCTCGGAGGCCTTGTTTCTGGCGGGCATTCGCCCCACCACCAAGGCGTCGCTGATCAGCAAGCCGCGCGCCGCCCGGCTGCACCGCGCCATTCAGGACGTGCTGGTGAATGCGGTGGCCAAGGGCGGCAGCACGCTGCGGGATTTTTCCAATGCCGCTGGCGAGGCGGGCCATTTTCAGCTTGAAGCGATGGTGTATGGCCGGGCCGGTTTGCCCTGCCGGGTATGCGCCGCCCCCATCAAAAGTATCCGGCAGGGCCAGCGTTCCACCTTTTATTGCGCCACTTGCCAGAAACCCTGAGCCTTTCAGGCCTGGCCATGGGGGCCGGTGCTATATTGGTTCGATAACTTTTAATGACGGCAGCGCATGTCTTTCAATGAACAATTTGATCAGCACGGCACCTGGCGGCGTGAATTTGCATCACGCCTGAAATCGCTGGCTCAATGGATGAAAGAGCATGACCTGCTCAATGCGGCGGTTGAAGAGCGGCTGCAGCGGCTGGAGGCGCAGGTGCGCGCCGACAAGGTCATGGTGGCTTTTGTGGCGGAGTTTTCGCGCGGAAAGTCCGAACTGATCAATGCCATTTTCTTTGCCGGTTATGGGCGCCGCATCATGCCTGCGAGTGCCGGCCGCACCACCATGTGCCCGACCGAACTGGGCTATGACGCAGCTATTCCACCCTGTTTGCGCCTGTTGCCGATTGAAACGCGCCTGCAGCCCCAGGCGCTGATGGAATGGCGCCTCGTTCCCGGGAAGTGGCAGCAGATTGACCTGGATGTGAACGATCCGCTGCAACTGTCGGAGGCGCTCCAGAAAGTGGCCGAAGTGCAGCATGTGTCCCTGGACGAGGCCCGTGCGCTCGGTTTCTGGAATGACGGCAATCCTGAAGACAACCCCCTGGCCGGACCCGATGGCCTGATCGAGGTGCCGAAGTGGCGCCATGCGCTGATCAATATCGCGCATCCGCTGCTCAGGCAGGGGCTGGTGATTCTGGACACACCAGGACTGAATGCGATTGGCGCAGAGCCTGAACTGACGGTCAGCCTGATTCCGCAGGCGCATGCCGTGGTGTTTATCCTGGCGGCCGACACGGGTGTTACCAAATCCGATCTTTCAATCTGGCGCGAGCATCTGGGGAGTGGCGGCGAAGGGAGTGATACCCGGCTGGTGGTGCTCAACAAGATTGATACCTTGTGGGATGCCCTGAGCACGCCCGAAGAGATTCAGGCGCAGATTGACCGGCAAAGAGCCACTTCTGCCGAGATTCTGGGCCTGCCGCTGTCGCAGGTCATTCCGGTATCGGCGCAAAAGGGGCTGGTGGCCAAAGTGACTGGCGACGAGGCGCTTTTGCAGGCCAGCCATTTGCCGGCGCTTGAGCGGGCGCTGGGACAGGGCGTGATGGGCCAGCGCCAGAAAATCCTGCGCATGGCAGTCGCCGCCGGCATTGGCGAGCTCAAAAACGAAGCCGGGCGCGCCCTGAACATGCGCCGCCGCGATCAGGCCGAGCAAATGCTGGAACTGCGCGGCCTGAAGGGCAAAAACATCTCGGTCATCAAGCATATGCGCAACCGCATTGAGCAGGAGCAGGCTGAATTTGCCAGCAGCGGCGCCAAGATACATGCGGTTCGCTCAGTGCATGGCGTCTTGCTGGGCGATGTCGTCAATCTGCTCAGCGTGCCAACACTCAAGGTCGAACTGACCGAACTGACTGCGGCACTCCAGCAGCCCGGCATCAAGCTGCGCCTGAAAAAAACCTATGGACAGACCTTTTCGCGGCTGCGCGAAGGGCTGCAGAAGGGACAAGTGCTGACGGGTGAAATCCAGTCCATGCTGGACTCGGCCTTTCGCCAGATCAATGCTGAATTCGGTTTTTCGCTGCAGGTGCCCGAGGCGCCCGATATGACCCGGTGGGTGCAGGATCTGGACCTGATTGAGCGCAGCCATCTGCAGTACCTCAGTCTGGGCAATGTGATCCGGCTCACGCAGGCGGAGTTTTCCGAGCGCCTGGTTCGCGCGCTGAGCAACCGCTTGCGTGTGGTTTTTGAGTCGGCACTGGGCGAAGTGGAGCTGTGGAACAAATCGGCATCCGCGCAGCTTGATGCGCAGCTGCGCGAGCGGCGGCGCAATTTTGCGCGCCGGCTGGAAGCGGTTGAGCGCATCCAGCAGGCCGCATCCAGCCTGGATGAGCGGATTGCCGAAATTGATGACCAGGAAATCCGGCTCAAAGGCCTGGAAGCCAAGCTCGCGGAGTTGACCGCGCGGCTGCTGGACTTGCGTCCCCTGTCTTTTGCATCGCAAGAGCCGGCTGTTAACCCCGCCGGTGCAGCCTTGGCCGAATCGGCCTGATGCTGGACGAGTCAAACCATGGCGACGTGCTTCAAGCAGGCCGCCAGCCCATGCTGAAATCCTTCGCTCCTTCACTATTTGCCAACGAAATCGTGCGCTGGCAGCAGAGCCACGGACGCCACAGCCTGCCCTGGCAAAACACGCGCGATCCTTACCGGGTCTGGCTGTCGGAAATCATGCTCCAGCAGACCCAGGTCGCCACGGTGCTGGCCTACTACGACCGGTTTTTGCAGCACTTTCCCGCCGTCAGCGACCTGGCCGCTGCGGCGCAGGACGAGGTGATGGCTTTATGGAGCGGACTGGGCTACTACAGCCGCGCACGCAATCTGCAGCGCTGTGCGCAGGATGTGATGGCACTGCATGCCGGACAGTTTCCACGCTCGGCCGAGCAGTTGCAGACCTTGCCTGGAATAGGCCGCTCAACCGCCGCCGCCATCGCTTCATTCTGCTTTGGGGAGCGGGTTGCAATTCTCGACGGGAATGTCAAACGGGTGCTCACCCGGGTGCTTGGTTTTTCCGGCGATCTGGCACAAAGCGCCAATGAGCGCGTACTCTGGAGCCGGGCGACGGACCTGCTCCCGCATGAGGATCTGGCGCAAACCATGCCGCGTTACACCCAGGGACTGATGGACCTGGGCGCCACCATCTGCACGGGCCGGCAGCCAAAATGCCTGCTGTGTCCGGTGCAGGCGCTGTGCCGTGGGCGGGCAGAGGGGCAGCCCGAAAAATACCCGGTCAAGACCCGAAAACTCAAGCGCAGCACAGAGGCGCTGAGCCTTTTGTGGGCGCAAAAGCCCGACGGTTCCGTATGGCTCGAAAAGCGTCCGGCAACGGGTATCTGGAGCGGGCTTTATTGCCTGCCGGTATTTGGGAATGATGAGGAACTCAGGGCGTTCGTACCGCAAAGCCTTGAGGGCCGGATCGAGGCACTGCCCGCATTTGTCCATGTCCTGACGCACAAGAACCTGTGCCTGTCGCCGTGGATCGCGGGTTTCCAGGATGATCAGGCCATGCCCCAGGCAATGGTTTCCGATGTCCGTCCGGCGGCATGGTTCAGCCCGTCGGCATGGCCGAAGATGGGTTTGCCTGCGCCCATTCGCAAACTGCTGGCGCAGGATTCGCCTGGCCTGGCGGGCGAGGATGAGCCGGGCTGATCAGCCCGCTTCGAGTTCGCGATGCCGTTTCAGGGTCGGCCAGTCCTTGTCAAAAGCGGCTGCCAGCGCTTCAACCAGGTAAACCGAACGGTGCTGGCCGCCGGTGCAGCCCACCGCCACCGTGACGTAGCTGCGGTGATCACGCACCATCGCTCCCAGCCAGTAACTGAGGAATTGCTTGATGTGCCTGAACATGTCGTCCACTTCTGAATGCGCCTTCAGGAAGTCGGCCACCGGCTGGTCAAGCCCGGTCTGGTGGCGTAGCCCTGCCTCGTAATGGGGATTGGGAAGCATGCGCACGTCAAACACATAATCGGCGTCGAGCGGCACGCCGCGCTTGAAGGCAAAGGACTCAAAAACCAGCGTCAACTGGCGGCTCGTGTTCTGCAGAAGCGATTTTACGTAGCCTTGCAACTGCGCCGCGCGGATCATGCTGGTGTCAATGACGTGCGCCTGCTCGCGCATTTCGGCCAGCAGGTTGCGTTCCAGTTCGATGGCATCCACCAGTGCCCGGTGCTGGTCGGTGGCATCTATTCTTGACAGGGGATGCAGCCGCCGTGTTTCTGAAAAGCGCCGTACCAGGGTGTCGGTATTGGCATCCAGGAAAAGGGATTGCACGGCCACACCTTGAGCCTTTAGTTCCCGGAACTGCTCCGGCACCAGCGGCAGGGACGTGGCGCTTCTGACATCCATCGCGATGGCGAGCTTGGGGGCGTTGTGCGGCCACTTCAATGCGACAAAAGGCAACAGCAGCTCCGGCGGGAGATTGTCCACACAGTAGTAACCTGCATCTTCAAGCGCATGCAGCGCCACCGACTTTCCCGAGCCCGACATTCCGGTGATGAGGATCATTTCCATGGCTGGAAACCCTGAACGCCTGAAAATAGCCATGGGGCCTTGACGCTGTCGTGACGGCGGGGTGTTTTTGAATAATCCAGAGGGCGAGAGTTCATGCGCCTGATGGTATCAAGAAGGGTCAATGGATGCTGTTTTCGAGGCATTGCCCAGCATTTCCCTGGCATGCGCAAGCGTGGCGCCGGACATCCGCTCACCGCCCAGCATGCGGGCAATTTCAGCCACGCGCTGAGCGTCGTTCATCTGGTCAACGGTGCTCAATGTCGTGCCGTTTTCCGTTCGTTTGGCCACCACGAGATGATGGTCGGCAAAAGCGGCGACCTGCGGCAAATGCGTCACCGCCAGAACCTGCCGGTCCTGGCCCAGCTGGCGCATCAGCCGGCCGACAGTTTCAGCCACCGCGCCGCCCACACCGGAATCCACCTCGTCAAAAATCAGGGTTTGCGCCTGTCCCAGCTGGCTGGTGGTCACGGCAATGGCCAGCGCAATGCGGGACAGCTCGCCGCCAGAGGCCACCTTGGCCACCGGCCTGGGGGTGCTGCCGCTGTGGCCCGCCACCAGGAACTCGGCCTGTTCAAGCCCGTGCTGGGCTGGCTGCTCCAGCGGCGTGAGGGCCACCTCAAACCTGCCGCCCTGCATGCCCAGGCCCTGCATGGCCCGGGTCACGGCTTTGGCAAGCTGCGGCGCGGACTGGCTGCGCAAGCCCGAAACCTGGCCGGCTTCTTCCAGGTAGGCTGCCTTGGCCTGGGACTCCTTTTTCTCAAGCTGAACCAGATCAGCGGCTTTGTCGAGGGCTTCAAGCTCGGACTGCCACGAGGCCAGCAATTCCGGCAGTTCCGCCGGTGGCCGCTTGTAGCGGCGCGCCAGGCTGACCCATTGGGCCAGGCGCTCGTCCAGTTCGGCCAGCCGCTGCGGTTCCAGCTCGGCATGCCTGGCATAGCCGCGCAAGGAGTGCGCGGCATCTTCCATTTGCGCCAGTGCAGTGTTCAAAAGCTCTGCCAGCGCTTTGAATTCGGGCTCAATGTGCTCCTGATTTTGTAGCGCATTAATGGCGCGGCCGAGCAGGGTGGTGGCATTGTCATCGGCTTCCTGCAAGGCATCGACCGCAGTTTGCACGGCGTCCCGCAAGGCCTGGATATTGGACAGGCGGCCATGCTGGGCATTGAGCTCTTCCCATTCGTGGGCGTCAGGCGCCAGCTTGCCCACCTCGCCGATTTGCCAGGCCAGCCGTTCACGGTCGCGCTGCAGGCTGTCCTGGGCGCCTTGCGCCTGGGCCAGGGTTTTCCGGGCCAGGCGCCACTCCTGCCAGCGCAGGGACAGCGTTTCGGTGGCTACATTGGCATAGGAGTCGAGCAGGCCACGAACGGCTTCGGGACGCGTCAGGCTTTGCCAGGCATGCTGGCCATGAATATCGACCAGCTGGCTGGCGATGTCCCGGAGCTGGGTGGCCGTTACCGCACTGCCATTGATCCAGGCCCGGCTCTTGCCCTGCGCATCAATCGTGCGGCGCAACAGCAGGGTTTCGCCCGGTTCAAGACCGGCCTGCTCCAGCCACGGCGCGAGGCGGGCGGCGTTGTCGAACTCGGCGCTGATCTCGCAGCGCCCGGCGCCTTCGCGCACCACGCCTGCGTCGGAACGTGCGCCCAGAACCAGTTGCAGGGCGCCAATCAATATGGATTTGCCGGCGCCGGTTTCGCCGGTGAGCACCGTGAATCCTTGCGACAAGTCCAGGTCCATTTCGCGGACGATCACGAAGTCGCGCAGGGCAATGCTTTTAAGGCTCATAACTCGGTCTGTATCCGGCCGCAGGGGCTGCTCTCAGGCGACGCCTTCATTCCAGTGAAGTTTTTTGCGCAGGGTGTCAAAGTAGCTCCAGCCCTTGGGGTGCAAAAACCGCATCTGATGCTCGGAGCGCCGCACGCTGATGCGGTCGCCATGCAGCAAGGTGGCCAGCGACTGCTGGTCAAAGCTGGCGCTGGCATCCCGGCCGGCGACGATTTCAATGACGACTTCTCCAGAATCCGACAGCACGATGGGCCGGTTCGACAAGGTGTGCGGGGCAATCGGCACCAGTACCCAGCCGGCAATGGAGGGGTGCAGCATGGGGCCGCCGGCCGAAAGCGCGTAGGCGGTGGAGCCGGTGGGCGAGGCAATGATCAGGCCATCGGCCCGCTGGTTGGCAACGAAGCGGCCATCGACCTCGACCCGCAACTCCACCATGCCAGAAGTTGCGCCCCGGTTGACCACGACATCATTCATGGCGGTTGCCCTGAAAACGCAGTGGCCGTCCCGCACGACCCTGGCCTGCATCATCCAGCGCCGGTCTTCCTCGAATTCTCCGCTCAGCATGGGTGCCAGCGCGGTTTGGTAGTGTTCAAAGCCAATGTCGGTGATGAAGCCGAGCCGTCCCTGGTTGATGCCGATCACCGGCAGTCCAAACTGGGCCAGCAGGCGGCCGATGCCCAGCATGGTGCCGTCGCCGCCAACCACCAGGGCCAGATCGCATTGCGCGCCGATTCCGGCCGCATCGAGCGTTGGAAACTGGGTGAGGCCGGTATTGCTCGCTGTATCGGCCTCAAGCGCAACCTCGCAACCCTGCGATTCCAGAAAATGCGCAATGTCCTCCAGCGCAGAACGGGAGCCTTGGGCCTGGTACTTGCCGATCAGTGCGACATGGCGGAATTGCGACTTCATCGGCAAATTACATCACAACATTCCTTACAAGCTTCGTAGAATGTTCCCATGCTTGATAGTCGCGCACGTTTGTTGTTGAAAGCGCTCGTTGAGCGCTATATTGCTGATGGCCAGCCAGTCGGTTCACGCACGCTGTCCAGGGCTTCGGGGCTGGAGTTGTCGCCCGCGACGATCCGCAATGTGATGAGCGACCTGGAGGACATGGGCCTGATCGTCAGCCCGCATACGTCTGCCGGCCGCATTCCCACCGCCCGGGGCTATCGCCTGTTTGTCGATACCATGCTGACGGCGCAGCGCGACCCGTTTTCGGTCGCTGGCCAGATGGCCCGGATTGCGCCGGACCAGCCGCTCAAGGTCATCAGCAACGCCGCCCACATGCTCTCCAGCCTGTCGCAGTTTGTCGGCGTGGTGATGGCGCCGCGCCGCACCTCGGTGTTCCGGCATATCGAATTCTTGCGGCTGTCCGAAAAGCGGTTTCTCGTCATCATTGTTTCACCCGACGGCGATGTGCAGAACCGGGTGATCTTTACCGAAACCGACTACACCCCGTCTCAATTGATCGAGGCGTCGAATTTTCTCAACTTGCACTACGCCGGCATGGCGATTGAAGAGGTGCGCGAGCGGCTGAAAAACGAAGTCGAAGCGCTCAGGGGCGAAATTGCCACGCTGATGCAGGAAGCCGTCCTGGTCAGCTCCGAAGCCATCGAGTCGCGCGATGAAGTGGTGGTTTCCGGCGAGCGCAACCTGCTGGCGGTCAGCGATTTTTCGAGCGACATGGGCAACCTTCGCAAGCTGTTTGACCTGTTCGAGCAAAAGGCGCAACTGATGCGCCTGCTCGATGTCTCCAGCCGGGCCGAGGGGGTGCGGATTTACATAGGTGGCGAAAGCCAGGTGATTCCGTACCAGGAGTTGTCGGTGGTCACGGCGCCCTACGAGGTCGATGGCCAGGTCGTGGGAACCCTGGGCGTGATTGGCCCGATGCGCATGCCCTACGAGAAAATGATCCAGATTGTCGACATCACCTCCAAGCTGGTCAGCACCGCGCTCAGCCACAGCAAATAGAGCCACTACAATCTGCCGCTGGAAGGGGAGCGTTAGCGCAGCTGCTGGAGGACTCCCAATAGCCTGTAAGATCACAGTTTCGGGCCTGTAGCTCAGTTGGTTAGAGCAGAGGACTTAACGAGGCAAGTCTAAACATCGGGCAACCGGTGCATGGCGAACTTCTAATGGGTTGCCTGTCGTCAAGTTCACTCTGGCGGCAGGTAGAACTGGTCAAAGTCGGTGAAAGCTAGTTCTTGACGGATTTGCCAATACCGAGCCAAGCCCCCGGCAACATGGGGGAAGGTGTAGAGACTAGACGGCCAGCCTGTAATGGGAAGGTATAGTCCAGACCACAAACTCGAAAGAGGTGGCGAAAGCCATAGTGGTAAGCATAATCCTTTGGTCCACGGTTCAAGTCCGTGCAGGCCTACCAATATCAAGAGAACCCGGCAATCGCCGGGTTCTCTTTTTTTTGCCCATAAAGGCGCCTGCCATCCCGCGCACGCCGTGATGGCAGGCGCGCCTTGGCGCACTTCGCCAAGCCATACGCCACCCGGCGTATTCCCCAATCCCCAGTGCTCTCCTAAAGTCACCCCATCGCGACGAAAAAGGCCTGTTTCCCGGGCCCCACACAGCGAGATGGAAACTTGTCAACCCCACCGGAGAAGCACTCATGCAACGTCGATTCACCCTCAAGGCGCTGACCGCTGCCGTCGCCCTGGCCACCCTGTCCGCGCTGCCCGTTTATGCGGCTGACACCATCAAGGTCGGCATCCTGCACAGCCTGTCGGGCACCATGGCGATTTCTGAAACCGTCTTGAAAGACACCGTCCTGATGGCGATTGACGAGATCAATGCCAAGGGCGGCGTGATGGGCAAGAAGCTGGAGCCTGTCGTCGTCGATCCGGCGTCCAACTGGCCGCTGTTTGCCGAAAAGACCAAGCAGCTGCTCGGCCAGGACAAGGTTGCCGTGATTTTTGGCTGCTGGACTTCGGTGTCGCGCAAGTCGGTGCTGCCGGTGGTCGAGGAAATGAACGGCCTGCTGTTCTACCCGGTGCAGTACGAGGGCGAGGAGCTGAGCAAGAACGTGTTCTACACCGGCGCGGCGCCCAACCAGCAGGCCATTCCCGCCGTTGATTACCTGATGAGCAAGGCCGGCGGCGGCGCCAAGCGCTGGGTGCTGCTGGGCACCGACTATGTATACCCGCGCACCACCAACAAGATTTTGCGCGCCTACCTGAAGAGCAAGGGCGTCAAAGACACCGACATCGACGAAAAGTACACCCCCTTCGGCCATTCGGACTACCAGACCATCGTGGCTGACGTGAAGAAGTTCTCGCAGGGCGGCAAGACGGCGGTGGTCTCGACCATCAACGGCGACTCGAATGTGCCGTTCTACAAGGAACTGGGCAACGCCGGCCTGAAGGCTAAGGACGTGCCGGTCGTCGCCTTCTCGGTGGGTGAAGAGGAACTGCGCGGCGTGGACACGAAACCGCTGGTCGGCCACCTGGCGGCCTGGAACTACTTCATGTCGATCAAGAACCCGACCAACACCGAGTTCATCAAGAAGTGGAGCGACTACGCCAAGGCCAAGGGCATCGCCGGCCACAAGGACAAGCCCTTGACCAACGACCCGATGGAGGCAACCTACATCGGCATCAACATGTGGAAGCAGGCGGTTGAAAAAGCCAAATCGACCGACACCGACAAGGTGATTGCCGCCATGGCCGGCCAGACCTTCAAGGCGCCGTCGGGCATCCTCTCCAAGATGGACGAGAAGAACCATCACCTGCACAAGTCGGTGTTCATCGGCGAGATCAAGGCCGACGGCCAGTTCAACGTGGTCTGGAAGACGCCCGGCCCGGTCAAGGCCATGCCGTGGAGCCCGTACATCGAGGGCAATGCGTCCAAGCCTGACGAGCCGGTCAAGGGCATGAGCGTCGTCAAGAAATAAGGATGCGGTTGCAATAACTTCCTGCGTCATACCCGCGAAGAGCCTGCCCTCGACCTGATCGGGGGCGGGTATCCAGACTCGTTTGAGCGTTTCAGCCCGTGTCGCTGGATTCCCGCCTTCGTGGGAATGACGGACGGGAAGTTGTTATTTGCCAGATCCTAAAGCGGGTCCGGGGTCTCCCCGGCCCTCGATGGTTCAAGGAAATTGCAGTCTGGGCGCCACACCGTGCAGCGTGCCCGCCCAACCTACAGGTTCTTTTATGCGACTTAGACACCTTCTTTTTTATGCTACGCTTTTCATAGCTGCTAACGCCCATGCCTTAAGCGCAGACGAGGTAAAAGGCATTATTTTTGGCGAAACCGACACGCGCGTCGAGGCGCTGAACAAGGCCGCCGTCAGCGCCGATGAAAAAACCGTCGCCTTCATCCAGGCGCTGGCTGACGATGCCGTCAAAACCAGTGGCGACAAGGTCTTCGTGGTCAAGGACGACAAGGCGTTCGACCCGCTCACCGGCGCCGGGCAGCCCTTGCCGCCTGATGCCGAAGACGTGATCAACCCCAACATGATGCGCAGCGAGATCGACAACGCGCTGGCCGCGCTCAAGCTCCTGTCCAGGGACGAACAACTGCGCCGCGAAGCCATCAAGACGCTGGGCAGCGACAGCGACGAGGCCCGGCTGCCGCTGATTGAAAAAGCCTACGCGCTTGAGACCGTGCCCGCGCTGAAGGAGCAGCTGGAGATGATGCGCGCCGCCATCCTGCTCGGCAGCAGCGACAAGGCCAAGCGCCTCGAAGCGGCCGCGCAACTGTCGGCCAGCAAGAATCCCGCCACCAAGACAGTGCTGATCGAGCGCCTGGGCACCGAGCCTGATGCCGATGTGAAGGTCGCGCTGCAGGCGGCGCTGACCAAGGTCGAGGCCTCGCTCGCCTGGGGCGACAAGCTGGGCGCGATTTTCAGCGGCATCAGCCTGGGCAGCATCCTGCTGCTGGTGGCGCTGGGGCTGGCGATCACCTACGGGCTGATGGGCGTCATCAACATGGCGCACGGCGAGCTGATGATGATTGGCGCCTACGCGACTTATGTGGTGCAGGGCCTGTTCCAGAAATACCTGCCCGGCGCGTTCGACTGGTATTTGCTGGCCGCCGTGCCGGTGGCTTTTCTGGCCTCGGCGCTGATGGGCGCGGCGCTGGAGCGCAGCGTGATCCGTTTCCTCTACGGCCGGCCGCTGGAAACGCTGCTTGCCACCTGGGGCATCAGCCTGATGCTGCAGCAACTGGTGCGGACCATCTTCGGCGCGCAGAACGTCGGCGTTGAAAACCCGGTCTGGATGAGCGGCGGCGTGCAGGTGCTGGGCAATTTGTCGCTGCCCTACAACCGGCTGGTCATCATCGGCTTTGCGATGGCCGTGCTCCTTAGCATGGGCTGGCTGATCGGCAAGACGCGGCTCGGCCTGTTTGTGCGCGGTGTGACGCAAAACCGCCCGATAGCCTCGTGCATGGGCGTGAACACCGCGCGCATCGACACCTATGCCTTTGCGCTGGGCTCGGGCATTGCCGGGCTGGCCGGCTGCGCGCTGAGCCAGGTCGGCAACGTCGGGCCGGACCTGGGGCAGGGCTACATCGTCGATGCCTTCATGGTCGTGGTGCTGGGCGGCGTCGGCCAGCTGGCCGGAACGGTCTATGCGGCCATGGGCCTGGGCATCCTGAACAAATTCCTTGAGGGCTGGACCGGTGCCGTGCTGGCAAAAATTGCCGTGCTGGTGTTCATCATCATCTTCATCCAGAAGCGGCCCCAGGGCATCTTCGCGATGAAGGGCCGTTCGGCGGAGGCATAAACAATCATGAGCACACCTTTTCCCGGCATCAACGAATCCCTGCAGGCCGGGCAGGGCGCCGAGGTGACTCCTGCAGTTCCATCTCCGGCTCGTCCGTCCGCTCCAGCTACATCTGGGCGCGTCATGCTGCCCGGCAAAGGCCCGCTGCTGACCCGCACCGGCTGGAGCGCTTTCGTCATGGCGCTGATCGTGGTCTGCGCCGTGGCGCCGCTGCTCAACCTCTGGGTGCCCGAGGGCAGCGCCTTTCACATGAGCACCTATGCGGTGGCGCTGCTGGGCAAGATCATGTGCTACGCGATTTGCGCGCTGGCGATGGACTTGATCTGGGGCTACACCGGCATTTTGTCGCTGGGCCACGGCGTGTTTTTTGCGCTTGGCGGCTACACCATGGGCATGTATCTGATGCGCCAGATCGGTCTTGAGGGCAACTACAAGAGCAGTTTGCCCGACTTCATGGTGTTCCTGGACTGGAAAACGCTGCCCTGGCACTGGACCTTCAGCGACAGCTTTGCCGCCACGCTGATTTTGATGGTTGCGGTGCCGGCGGTGGTGGCCTTTGTGTTCGGCTACTTTGCCTTCCGCTCGCGCATCAAGGGCGTGTACTTTTCCATCATCACCCAGGCCATGACCTTTGCGGCCATGCTGCTGTTCTTTCGCAACGAAACCGGCTTTGGCGGCAACAACGGCTTCACCGACTTCAAGCGCATCCTCGACATCCCGATTGCCACGCCGTCGATGCGCATGACGCTCTTCGTCATGACCGGGCTGACGCTGCTGGGTTTCTTTCTGTTCGCCAAATGGCTGGTCGGCAGCAAGTTCGGCCGGGTGCTGCAGGCGATTCGCGATGCTGAAACGCGCGTCATGTTCTCAGGCTACAGCCCGCTGGGCTACAAGCTGACGATCTGGGTGATTTCGGCCGTCATGTGCGGCGTGGCCGGGGCGCTGTATGTGCCGCAGGTCGGCATCATCAACCCCGGCGAAATGAGCCCGGCCAACTCGATTGAAATTGCCATCTGGGCGGCGGTCGGCGGCCGCGCCAGCCTGATCGGGCCGATTGTCGGCGCCTTCATCGTCAACGGCGCCAAGAGCTGGCTGACGGTGGCTTATCCTGAATTCTGGCTGTATTTTCTGGGGGCGCTGTTCATTGGAGTGACGCTGTTTTTGCCTGACGGTGTGGTCGGGCTGGTCAAGAAACTGCGCAAGGGAGCTGAACAATGACCCCCGACCTTCTGGAGCAGGGCGCGCGGCGCGTTGAAGCGCACAGCGCCGTCCTGACGGGCCTGAACAACACCGAGTCGGGCGGGCGCAATGCCAGCACCGGCCGCGTCGCCACGCCGGGCGAGGTCGATGTGTCGCACGGCCGCATCCTGTACCTGGAAGATGTGAGCGTGAGCTTTGACGGCTTCAAGGCCATCAACAAGCTGAGCCTGGACATTGCGCCGGGCGAGCTGCGCTGCATCATCGGCCCCAACGGCGCAGGCAAGACGACGATGATGGACATCATCACCGGCAAGACCCGGCCCGATGAAGGGACGGTGTTTTTCGGCAGCACGATTGACTTGCTGCGCTACAAGGAAGCCGAGATTGCGCAGCTGGGCATTGGCCGCAAGTTCCAGAAACCGACGGTGTTCGAGCAGCTCACGGTGTTTGAAAACCTGGAACTGGCGCTCAAGACCCACAAGGGCGTGAAGTCGTCGATGTTCTTCAAGCTCGATTCGCAGCAAGGCGACCGGCTGGCCGAGATGCTGGTGACGATTCAGCTGGCGGGCAGCGTCAACCGCCTGGCGGGCAATCTGAGCCACGGGCAAAAGCAGTGGCTTGAAATTGGCATGCTCTTGATGCAGGACCCGAAGCTGCTCTTGCTTGACGAGCCGGTGGCGGGCATGACGGATGAGGAAACAGCGCGCACGGCGGAGCTTTTTTTGACGCTCAAGGGCAGGCATTCGCTGATGGTGGTCGAGCATGACATGAGCTTTATCCGCACGATTTCGGAGATTGTCACGGTGCTGTGCGATGGGGCTGTGCTGGCGCAGGGCACGCTGGACCAGGTACAGGCGGATGAGCGGGTGATCGAGGTGTATCTGGGACGCTGAGGAATCAAAATGCTGACAGTCAAAAACATCAACCAATACTACGGCGGCGGCTCCCACATCCTGCGCGATGTGAGCCTCGAAGCGCACCTTGGCAAGGTCACGGTGCTGCTGGGCCGCAATGGCGTCGGCAAGACCACGCTGCTCAAGTCCCTCATGGGCCTGGTGCCCATCAAGACCGGCAGCATCGAATTCGACGGCAAGCAAATCCAGGGCTTCACCCCCTACGAACGCGCTAGAGCCGGCATCGGCTTCGTCCCGCAGGGCCGGGAAATCTTTGCGCGGCTGACCGTCGAGGAAAACCTGCGCATGGGGCTGGCCTACAAAAGCGCCAGCACGCCCATTCCGGCCGAGCTGTACGCGCTGTTTCCGGTGCTCAAGCAGATGCTGCAGCGCCGGGGCGGCGACCTGTCGGGCGGGCAACAGCAGCAACTCGCGATTGCCCGTGCGCTGGCCGCTAGCCCGAAGCTGCTGATTCTGGACGAGCCGACCGAAGGCATCCAGCCCAGCATCATCAAGGACATTGGCCGCGTCATCCGCATGCTGGCCGACCGGGGCGACATGGCGATTTTGCTGGTCGAGCAGTATTACGACTTTGCCGAGGAACTGGCCGACGACTACCTGGTCATGGAGCGCGGCGAATTCATCGCGCGCGGACTGGGCAAGAACATGCCCGCCGATGGCGTGCGGCAGATGGTGGCGATTTAGCCGCCTGCGCAGACGGTGCGCACAAAAGGAAAAGGGCCGCAAGCGGCCCGATTTTCTTCAGATTCAACGGGCGTTTTTTCAAACGCCCGGAAAAGCGACGCGGTTAACGCGGTTAACGCGGTTATTGCGGTTATTGCGCCGGCACGGTGATGACACCTTCACGCAGAACGCCGCCGGCGCCAACGCTGCCGTCCAGCTTGGCCTGGCCCCCAACGCGCGCGCGGCAGGCGGCCTGGTCTTCGCTTTCCTTGAAGACTTCGCAGCGCTTCATGGCGTTGGCTGTGTAGTCGGCGCCATTGCCCAGCTTGCCCGCGCGCTTTTCTGCATTCGCATTGCGGACTTCCTTGAGGCAGGCGGCCCGGTCCTGCTGGGTTTTACCGCTGTTGCAGGCGGCCATTTCACTTTTCGGATTACCCGAGGTATCCAGCCCGGCAGTGTCCGGCGTGGCGATTTGAGCGGTCGCCGCCGTCATCGCCAGCAGCGCGGCAAGTCCGAAATAAGCCGCCCCCTTGCCCAGACTGTTAAGCCGTGAAGTACGCAGAAAACGGGACTCGATGAAGGTGGACATGGGCTAACTCCTGTTAAAGATGTATAGGGCAAGTGTGGAGACTCAACGCTTTTCATCGTGACAGGAAATACGGCAGTCAAGCCGCGTGCAATGCCGGATTCATTTGTAGGACAGGTCTTTCAAGGGTAGGCATGCCCTCATTGGCTCTGGCCCAGCTGGCTACATCGACCAGATGCGCGGCAGGGCCGCCGGCTGCTGCCAGAAATGGCCGCGCCAGGCCTGCCAGACCTGCCTGAGGAGCAGCATGGCCGGCTCGACCAGCGGCGCCAGCACCCTGACGACGACCACCTGCCCATCGGGACTGGTGGCGCCCGCCGTGGCGCGCAAGGGATGCGCTTCGATGACTTCGCGCGCCACGTCGAGCGCTTGCTGGCGGCGCTGGCGCTCCAGCTTGCTGCCGGCCACGAAGAAGATAGACGCCAGGCAGCGCTGCCCGGCCAGGCCCAGCGGGCTGTTCATCAAGAGCAGGTCGCTGGCGGCAATGCGTGCGCGTTCCAGCCACACGCCCGGTATTTCAATGTGCTGGCAAAAATGGCCGCTAGCAAAAGGCAGGCTGGCAGCGGGCAGGCCGAAGGCGGTCACGTCCCAGCCGATCAGCTCGGCGCCGGGGGCGAGTGCCATCGTCAGGCGGTTTTCTGCCAGGCAGCCGCTGTAGCAGATGGCTTCGAGCGGCAGCCATTCCATGCGCGCGCCGGCCTCCAGAGAAAGCTCGGTGCGCTGCAGCGCGGGCTCGCCGGTGGAGCGGTAAAAGCGCGTGGCGCCGGGCGTGGTAATCAGGCCATGGGTGCCCGGGCCTGCCGTGAACTTCAGGTCCAGCGTGTCGCCGCCGACCAGCCCGCCCGGCGGATGCACGATGACGTTGTGGCAAATGGCGTCGCCTTCGGGGTAGAGGCTCTGCAAAATCCGCAGCGGCCCGCTGTGGCGAAAATGAGCGACGGTTTTTTCAGCCTGCCGGGTGTAGTCGAGTGCGAGGGACGCGTTCCAGGTCATGAGGGCGAGGTGAAAAGACGGTTGATTTGCTATCAAAAAAATAGCTGCTTGCGCAAGCCCGACCTGCGCAGGAGTCACTTTTTATGATGAATGATGAGTTGCGGCGGCTGTTTTTCTCTTCATAGCCGCCGCAGCCGCTGTGGACTTCAGGCGGGCACCAGTCTTTCCCTGGTTTCCTTGATGCGCAGGGCCAGGTGGTCGAGCGCTTCCTGCACCTGGTCCACCAGGATCAGGCACAAGTCGCCCGGCTGCAGCCGTGCCAGCGCGGTGTCGATGGCGACGAATTCGCCACGTATCTCATCAATCCGAACCGTGCGGCTGGCGCCTTTCAGGCCTTCGCGCAGCAGCGCCATCACTTCGCCATCGGCCCGGCCACGCTGGGCGGCGTCCTGGTACAGGATCACGTCGTCGAACGCGGCGCCCAGAATGACGGTCTGGTGGGTGATGTCGCTGTCGCGCCGGTCGCCGGCGCCGCTGATGACCACGCTGCGGCGCTGGGCCGGCATGGCATTGACCGCCGCGACCAGCGCCTGCATGGCGTCGGGGTTGTGGCCGTAGTCGGCAATCACGGTCGCGCCGGCGTAGTCCATCACGTTGAAGCGTCCGGGCGCGTTGTGGGTGTCGCTGGCAAAGCTGGCCAGGCCGCTCTTGATGGTGTCCCAGCTCAGGTTGACGGCCCACGCCGCCGCCACGGCAGCCATGACGTTTTCAACCTGGAAGCCAATGGTGCCGCCGCGCGTGACCGGAATGCCCTGCAGCGCGATGCGCTCGACGCGCGAGCCTTCGGCGGCCACCAGCATGGCGCCATCGACAAACACCGTGCGCTTGCCCTGCGCCCGGTGCGTGGCCATGAGCGGGTGGTGGCGGTCGCTTGCAAAAAATATCACCTTGCCGGGGCAGGCGCTGGCCATTTCGGTGACGATGGCGTCGGCCGCGTTGAGCACCGCGTAGCCCGTGGGGGCGACGTTCTGCACGATCACGCGCTTCAGCACCGCCAGGTCTTCGACCGTGGTGATGTAGTTCAGGCCCAGGTGGTCGCCGCTGCCGATGTTGGTGACTACGGCGACTTCGCAGCGGTCAAAACCCAGGCCTTCGCGCAGCACGCCGCCGCGCGCAATTTCAAACACCGCCGTGTCCACGTCGGGGTGCATCAGCACGTTGCGCGCGCTTTTCGGGCCGCTGCAGTCGCCGCTGTCGGTCTGCCGGCCGTTGATGTACACGCCGTCGGTGTTGGTCATGCCGGTGCGCAGGCCGTGCGCGGCCAGCAGGTGGGCGATCAGGCGCGTGGTGGTGGTCTTGCCGTTGGTGCCGGTGACGGCAATGACCGGAATGCGGCCGTTTTCGCCCGCCGGGAAAAGCGCGTCGATCATGGCGACGCCGACGGCGCGGCCCTTGCCGTAGGAGGGCGACAGGTGCATGCGCAGGCCGGGCGCGGCATTGACCTCGACCACGCCGCCGTTTTGCGCCTCCAGCGGCTGCAGCATGCTTTCGCACACCACATCGACGCCGCAGATGTCCAGCCCGACCATCTGCGCAGCCGCCACGGCGCGGGCCGCGACGGCCGGATGCACTTCGTCGGTCACATCGGTGGCGGTGCCGCCGGTGCTCAGGTTGGCGTTGTTGCGCAGGATGACGCGCCGGCCCTTGGCCGGAACCGACGCGGGCGTGAGCCCCTGTGCGTCGAGCCGAACCACCGCAATGTCATCGAAGCGGATTTTCGTCAGCGACGTGGCATGGCCTTCGCCGCGTTTCGGGTCCTGGTTGACGATCTCGACCAGTTCACGCACCGTGTGCAGGCCGTCGCCGACGACTTGCGGCGGCTCGCGCCGGGACGCGGCGACCAGCTTGTTGCCCACCACCAGCAGGCGAAAGTCGCAGCCGGGCAAAAACTTCTCAACCATGACCTTGCCATATTCGGCGGCGGCGCGCCAGGCCATGTCGATCTGCTCGCGCGTCATGATGTTGACCGTGACGCCCTTGCCCTGGTTGCCGTCCTGCGGCTTGAGCACGACCGGCAGGCCAATTTCCCGGGCTGCGGTCCAGGCATCGTCCGGGTTGCTGGCCGGACGGCCCAGCGGAGCCGGAACGCCGGCGGCGCGCAGCAGCTTCTTGGTCAGGTCCTTGTCCTGGGCAATGGCTTCGGCCACCGCGCTGGTGCTGTCGAGTTCTGCGGCCTGGATGCGGCGCTGGCGCGAGCCCCAGCCAAACTGCACCATGCTGCCCTTGGTCAGGCGCCGGTAGGGAATGCCGCGTGCCACGGCGGCATCGACAATCGCCCCGGTGCTGGGGCCGAGCCGCTCGTCTTCGTCCAGATTGCGCAAGCGGGCAATGGCGGCCTGCAGGTCAAAGGGCGCATCCCGCAAGGCGGCATGCACCAGCGCCTGCGCCAGCTCAAACGCCAGGCGGCCCACCGCTTCTTCGCTGTACTCGACCACGACCTGGTAAGTGCCGGTCTCCAGCGTGGCCGAGGTGCGGCTGAACGTGATCGGGCAGCCGGCGGCGGCCTGCAGCTCCAGCGCGGCGGCTTCCAGCACATGCGCCAGCGACACCGGACCGGCATGGCCGGTTTCGCGCAGCACGCCGATGCCCGGAAACAGCGCCCGCAGGCGCGGCTCGAAGTCTGGCAGGTGGTCGATGGAGCATTCGTCAGGCGTACAGGCGACGATGGCTTCAAGCGCCGTGCGGCGGCTCCAGAGGTTGGGGCCGCGCAGGGCCCGGATGCGCGAAACTTCCATCAGGCTGCCCTCCCGGCAGGTTGTGGGCTGGATTCAAAGGCCTCGATGCCGGCGCCAATCAGGTTGAGCGGAATATCGAGCGCCCAGGCGGTGCCGATGGCGGCCAGCAGCGAGCTTTCGGAAATGCCGCTGCGCGCATGCCGTTTGCACCAGGCCGGGAGCTTGCCCAGGCCGGGCAGGAAGGTTTCTATGGTTCCGGTGGCCAGCACCACCTGGTTCTGGCGCACATAGAGCGCACGGCCGTTTTCGCTGCGGTGCGCCGCAATCGCCGCCGCACCCGGATCGGTGCTGTAGAAAATCACTTCGCCGTCGCACAGCGGTTTCATGTCCGCCACGCCGGCGTGAAAGGCATTGAGCACCGCCGCGCCGCCGGGCAGCACCACATCGACCTGCGAGCGGATGACCTTGAACATTTGCGCGTCGTCCGTGATGTCGAATTCGGCCAGCGCCGAGGCGCCGTCCAGGTCAGTGACCACGCCGACCTGGCAGCGGTCGTAGGCCAGTCCGGTGCGCAGGATCGTGTCGGCGCCGTTTTCAAAGACGGCGGCCTGCACGGCCCGGTTGATCAGCAGGCGCTGGCCGGCTTCCCAGTGGGTGCTGTCGGCGCTTTCGACGCGGCGCTGGTCCAGGAACAGGCCGTCCTGGCAGGCCAGGCCGGTGTGGCGGCCCGACAGGTGCAGCAGCCAGGCCACCAGCCGCGCAATGTGCTGCGTGCCGCCTGATCCGGCAATGCCGATGATGGGAATGCGGCCGTCGCTGCCCTGGCTGCGATGGTCGGGCGTGTCGGTGTTGCGCGCGAACAGATGGTCGCAGATGGCGCGGCCCACCGGGCGCGGCGCGCCCTGCGCGGGCTTGAGGTGCATCAGCAGGCCGGGGCCGGCGTTGACCTCGACAATCGCGCCGCCCTGTTCATGCAGCGGACGCGAAATGTCCTGCGCCACCACATCGACGCCGGCAATGTCCAGGCCGACCACGCGGGTGGCCAGCGAGACGATGTAATCGACCTCGGGATGCACCTCGTCGGTGCAGTCGATGGCCACGTTGCCGTTGCGCTGGATCAGCACTTCGCGGCCGGCTGCGGGAACGGCATCGGGGCTCAGGCCCTGGCGCTGCAGGTCGAGCAGAATCGCGCCGTCGGTGGCGGCGTCGATGCGGCTGAGCGGAAAGTCTTCCCCCGGACCGCGCCGGGGGTCGGTGTTGAGCTGCTCGTCGATCAGCTGCCTGACCGTCAATTGGCCGTCGCCGGTGATCAGGGCGACTTCGCCGCGCGCGGCGGCCACCACGCGGCCGCCGACGACCAGCAGGCGGTGCTCATGGCCGCGCACATGGCGCTCGACCATCACCTCGCTGCCTTCGGGCTCGGCCAGCGCGAAAGCCGCCAGCACCTCTTCGCGCGTGTTCAGGTCCAGCGACACGCCCCGGCCGTGGTTGGCGTCGGTGGGCTTGACGACCACCGGCAGGCCGATGTCCTGCGCGGCTTCCCAGGCTTCTTCGGCGCTGGCCACGATTTCGCCTTCGGGCACCGGCACGCCGCAGCTGGACAGCAGGCTTTTGGTCAGATCCTTGTCGTGGGCAATGCTTTCGCCAATGGCGCTGGTCAGGTCGGTCTCGGCCGTCCAGATGCGCCGCTGGCTGGCGCCGTAGCCCAGTTGCACCAGGTTGCCGTCGTTCAGGCGGATGTGCGGAATGCCCCGGTCGGTCGCTGCGGCGACGATGGCCGCCGTGCTGGGGCCGAGGTAGCAGTCGTCGATCCGGGTGCGGATGGCCTGCACGGCGGCCTGCACATCGGCCACGCCATAGGCCGCGTCGTTAATGGCGGCCATCAGCAGCCGGTGGCCCTCGGCCAGCGCGGTGCGGGCGACCTGCTCGTCGCGCGCCCGGAACACCATGCGGTACACGCCGTGCCTGGAGGTGCTGCGGGTCTGACCGAAGCCGGTGGGCATGTCGGCCAGGTTGAGCAGCTCGATCACCACATGCTCCAGCACATGGCCGGTCCAGGTGCCTTCATTGAGGCGCTGCAGGAAACCGCCGCGCTCGCCCACGCCGCAGTGGTGTTCGAGCAGGGCCGGCAGCAGGGCCAGCAGCCGGTCGTTGAAGCCCGGCAGCCGGTTGCTCGGAAAGTCTTCCAGGGCGCCCAGGTCCAGCCAGACTTCCAGCACCGAGCGGTAGGTCCAGATGTTGGGGCCGCGCAAATAATTGATGCGCAGCAGTTTGATATCGTCCAGTTTGCTCATGGTTGGCAAATTTTAGGGGGGGTCAACCGGCCGGGCCGGTGCAACGTTTCTGATTCCGCTCCGGCGACATGCCGGTCAGGGGGTGAATAAAGGCAGTGGCCTGTCGGGCTGTCAGTTTCTTGTGGCCCGGATGGGCTGGACGGGTTGTGTCGTTTTGCGGCTTCCTGAAAATCAATGGCAGGCTGGATTAAAAAGCAGGAATCGGTCAGCCTGCGCCCAGGCGGACTGGCTTCGGCGAAAATCGGTTTTTTAGATGCATCCCGCACGATACCAAAACCTTCCGGTCGCCCGGCCTGCAGACCGCAGCAAATCACGCTCACCGCAGGGAAAAGAAGTCAAAACAACATGCAACATCAGCACCTTCAGGACGACTCCAGTCCTGGCGACCCGGCACTTGCAGGGCTGCGTTCACAACTGGCAGCCGAAGAGAACGTTTTGTGTACGCTGCTGGTTGACCTGGACCCGCAACTTCGTTTCGCGCCCGGCCTGCTGGCCCTGACCGACCGCCGCCTGCTCGCCCGAAGCGCCGATGGCGCCTGGTCTGGCTGGCTCCTGGGCGCTGCCGGCCAGCCTGCCGGGCAGCTCGAACTGCGCCATTTCGACCATGCCGGCGTCGGCACTCTGGAGCTGCATGATGCACCCGGCGAGTCGTCCCGCCGCCTGGCCAGCTGGCGCTTTACGCTGGGCGCGAATGTTCAGGCGCTGCGCCTGATGCGGCTGTTTGTGCAGCAGCAGGCGCAGCGCCAGGCCGGCGCACAGCGGGCCGGCGACGACGCGGCCCTGTGCCTGGAATGCGACATGCCGCTGCCGCCGGACAGCGACGAATGCCCGGCCTGCGCCCCCGAAGTCCACACGCCGCCCTCAACCTGGGTGCTGCTGCGCTTGTGGCGCTTTGCCCGGCCCTACCGCTGGCAGCTGCTGTCGGGCTTTTTGCTGACGCTGGCCTCGACCGCGGCTACCTTGGTGCCGCCCTACCTGACGATTCCGCTGATGGACGACATCCTGATTCCGTTCCAGAACGGCCGGCAGATCGAGCCGGGCAAGGTCGGCCTGATTCTGGGTGGCCTGCTGGGCGCGGCGCTCTTGGGCTGGGCGCTGAACTGGGCGCGCACCTATCTGCTGGCGCTGGTGTCCGAGCGCATCGGCGCCGATTTGCGCACCGCCACCTTTGACCATCTGCTGGAGCTGTCGCTCGACTACTTCGGCGCCAAGCGCACCGGCGATTTGATGTCGCGCATCGGCTCGGAAACCGACCGCATCTGCGTGTTTTTGTCGCTGCACGCGCTCGACTTCGCCACCGACGTGCTGATGATCGGCATGACCGCCGTCATTTTGTTTTCCATCAACCCGTATCTGGCGCTGGCGACCTTGCTGCCGCTGCCCTTCATCGGCTGGATGATCCACGTCGTGCGCGACAAGCTGCGCACCGGCTTCGAGAAAATCGACCGCGTCTGGTCGGACGTGACCAACGTGCTGGCCGACACCATTCCCGGCATCCGCGTGGTCAAGGCCTTTGCGCAGGAAAAGCGCGAGGCCGAGCGCTTTCGCGTTGTCAACCAGCACAACCTGGCGGTCAATGACCGGCTGAACAAGGTCTGGTCGCTGTTCACGCCCACGGTGTCGCTGCTAACCGAAATCGGCCTGCTGGTGGTCTGGGCCTTTGGCATCTGGCTGATGTCGAAGCAGCAGATCACGGTCGGCGTGCTGACCGCCTTCATCGCCTACATCGGGCGCTTCTATGGCCGGCTCGATTCGATGAGCCGCATCGTCTCGGTCACGCAAAAGGCCGCCGCCGGCGCCAAGCGCATCTTCGACATCCTCGACCATGTGTCCAACGTGCCCGAGCCTGCGCAGCCGGTGAAGATAGCCGCCTTGCAGGGCCGCATCGAGATGAAGGGCCTGGGCTTTCGCTACGGCAACCGCTCGGTGATTCGCGGGCTCGATTTGCAGATTCAGCCCGGCGAGATGATCGGCCTGGTCGGCCACAGCGGCTCGGGCAAGAGCACGCTGGTCAACCTGCTGTGCCGTTTCTACGACGTGAGCGACGGCAGCATCCAGGTCGATGGCCTAGACATCCGGCGCTTTGCCGTGGCCGACTACCGGCGCCACATCGGGCTGGTGCTGCAGGAGCCTTTCCTGTTCTTCGGCACGATTGCCGAGAACATCGCCTACGGCAAGCCCGGCGCCAGCCGCGCCGAGATCGTCGCCGCCGCGCGCGCCGCGCATGCGCACGAGTTCATTTTGCGGCTGCCGCAGGCCTACGACTCGCTGGTCGGCGAGCGCGGCCAGGGGCTGTCGGGCGGCGAGCGCCAGCGCATCTCGATTGCGCGCGCCCTGCTGATCGACCCGCGCATTTTGATCCTGGACGAAGCCACCTCGTCGGTCGATACCGAGACTGAAAAGGAAATCCAGAAGGCGCTCGACAACCTGGTGCAGGGTCGCACGACGATTGCGATTGCGCACCGGCTTTCGACGCTGCGCAAGGCCGACCGGCTGGTGGTGATGGACCGGGGGCAGGTGGTCGAGGTCGGGCCGCACGACGAGCTGATGGCGCGCCAGGGCCACTACTGGCGGCTGTACGAAGCGCAGTTGCGGCAGGTTGATACGGACGAGGAGGGCACGCCGGCACAGGACGGCCTGATCGCCGTCGCCACCGCGCAGCTGTCGCACACCGCCCAGCATGCGCCGCAGCAGGCCGGCAATTCGTGACCCCGCGACCGAAGGACAGACCATGACCAATTTCACGTTCACCCCCGACTTTCAGCTCAGGCGCCAGGCCTCGGGCCGGCTGCAGTTGACGGATGCCCATGGCGAAAAGCATGAAGGCGTCATGCCGGTGCGGGCCTTTCCGCTGGCCGCGCCCGAAGAAGGCATTTCGCTGGTCAGCCTGGAGGGCCATGAACTGGTCTGGATCGCGCAGTTGTCGGCCCTGCCGCCGGAGGTGCGCGGGCTGCTGCAGGAGGAGCTGGCGCTGCGCGATTTCGTGCCTGAAGTCAGGCGGCTGGTCAGCGTGTCGTCATTCGGCACGCCCAGCGTCTGGACGGTGGAAACCGACCGGGGCAACACCACCTTCGTGCTCAAGGGCGAGGAAGACATCCGCCGCCTCAAGGGCAGCGCCCTGCTGATCGCCAGCAGCGAAGGCGTGCAGTACCGCATTGCCGACATGATGGCGCTGGACCGGCCTTCGCGCCGGCTGCTGGAACGGTTTTTATGATGAAATATGGCTTTTGCGCAGGTAGGACGGGTGCAAGTAGCTATTGAATCAATAGCGGATTCGGCGTTGGCGATGTTGTGCAGGCCGGGCTCCTGCCACATCAGCCCTGCGAGCCGCGATGCGCCCAGCCGGTGGTGTGTTTTTCAATGAAGCTGAACAGCTCGTACATCACCATGGCCATGGCGCCGACCACCATCAGGCCGGCAAACGCCAGGCCCATCTGCATTGACGATCCGGCTGAAATCAGCAGGTAGCCGATGCCTTCGTTGGCCGCCGTCATTTCCGACACCGTGGTGCCGACAAAGGCCAGCGTGATGGCCACCTTGAGCGAGCCGTAGAAGTAGGGCATTGAGCGCGGCAGGCCGACCTTGACCAGCACATCCCAGCGCCTGGCGCCCAGCACCCGCAGCACGTCTTCCAGCTCGGGCTCCAGCGTCGCCAGGCCGGTGGCGATGTTGACCATGATGGGGAAAAACGAGATCAAAAACGCCGTCAAAATCGCCGGCCCGGCGCCGATGCCGAACCAGACCACCAGAATCGGCACGAACGCCGCCTTGGGCAGCGCGTTGAAGGCGGTCATCAGCGGGTACAGCGCGGCATAGGCCAGGCGCGAGCTGCCGACCAGAAAACCCAGCAGCACGCCGACCACGATAGCCAGGCCAAAACCCGCCATCGTCACCCAGAAAGTGCGCCAGGCGTGGCCGGCGATCAGCGTTTTGTATTCGACCAGCTGGGTCCAGATGCGCCACGGGCTGGGAAAGATGAACTCGGAAATAGCGAAGGCCGAGCAGACGATCTGCCACAGCACGATCACCGCCAGCAGCAGCAGCCAGGGCGCCCAGCGCTCGACTTGTTGGTTGTTCATGACGAAACCCTGGAAAGAAATGGGGGGCGCATCAGGCGGTTGCGGTTGCGGTTGCGGTTGCGGTTGCGGCTGCTGCCGGCTTGCGGAAGGCGCCGATGTGGCTGCGCAGCTCCAGCACGATGTCGGTGAACTCCTTGGTGTAGGTCAGCTCCAGCTCGCGCGGGCGCGGCAGGTCGATCTCGCGCTTGACGACGAAGCGGCCGGGGCTCTTGCTCATCACATACACCGTGTCGGCCAGGAACACCGACTCGCGCAGGTCGTGCGTGACCAGAATCACGTTGAACTGCTGCTCGGTCCACAAATCGCGCAGGATGCACCAGAGTTCCTCGCGCGTGAAGGCGTCGAGCGCGCCAAACGGCTCGTCGAGCAGCAGCATTTTCGGCTCATGAATCAGCGCCCGGCAGATGCTGGCGCGCTGCTGCATGCCGCCCGAGAGCTGCCACGGGAACTTGTCCTCGTAGCCGCCCAGGCCGACTTTTTGCAGCAGTTTGCGCGCGCGCTCCTCGTATTCCTTGCGCTTGTGCTTGAACTGGCTGCGGTAGGGCTCGACGATCTCCAGCGGCAGCAGCACGTTATCGACCGTGGTGCGCCAGGGCAGCAGCGACGGCGCCTGAAACGCCATGCCCGAGACCTTCAGCGGCCCGGTCACGGGCTGGCCGTCGATGCGGATCTTGCCCATCGACGGCATCTTCAGGCCGGTCGCCAGCTTCATGAAGGTCGATTTGCCGCAGCCCGACGGCCCGACGATGGCGATGAACTCGCCGGGCCGGACTTTCAGGTCAATCGCTTCGACGGCAAAGTTGTTTTGCCGCCGCAGCTCGTCGTTGTAGGCCAGCCAGACATCCTGGAAATCGACAAACCAGGGCGTCGCGGCTTCTTGCGTGTTTTTAGGCATAAAAAATGGCTCTGGCGCTTGTCCTGCTTGCACAAGGCGCTATCAAAAAAGAAGTAACCGATTATTTGGGCAGCACGTTGAGTTCGGCTTTGCCGGGCAGGAAGGAGCCGTTCCAGACCGCATCGGGGTTGACGCGCGTCTTGGTGTTGAAGGCGTCGGACACCTGCGACGCCATCAGCGACAGGCGCGCGGCGTTGACCTGGCCGAAGCCTTCGGTTCTAGCGTTCGGGCTGTTGATGGCGCTGTCAATCGCCATTTTCAGACGCCGGGTTTCGAGTTCGGGGTTGACGATGCCGTCGCGCGCCTTGACGTATTCAATGGCGGCGGCGGGGTTGGCAATCACCTCTTTCGCGCCCTTGGCAAAGGCGGCCAGGAAGGCCTTGATCGCCGCCGGGTTCTCCTTGACCATCTTCGGCGAGGCGATGATGACGTTGCCGTACAGCTTGACGCCGTAGTTGGGGTAGGGCAGCACCACCACGTCGGCGGCCTTGACGCCGCGCGCCTCCAGGTTCAGCAGCGAGGTGAAGGTAAAACCGGTGATGGCGTCGATGTCGCCGCGAATCAGCATGGTTTCGCGCAGCGCCGGGTCCATGGCGGTCCAGGTCACGTTGCTGATGGCGTTGGCCTTGGCAAAGATCGGAAAGGCGCGGCGGCCGGCGTCGAACACCGGCGCGCCGAACTTCTTGCCGCTCAGGTCGGCGGGCGTCTTGATACCGGATTTTTTCAGCGCCATGACCGAGGCCGGCGTGTCGTTGTAAACCACCATCACGGCGACCGGCTTGTTCGGCGCGTCGGCGTTGTTGGCATGGAACTCCATCAGCGCGGCCATGTCGGCAAAGCCCATGTCGTAGGCGCCCGAAGCCACCCGCGTGACCGTGCCGCCCGAGCCGTTGCCGGCGTCCACCGTCACGTCGAGCTTGGCGTCCTTGAAATAGCCCTTGGCTGCCGGTGTCAGGAACAGCGCCGAAGGGCCTTCAAAACGCCAGTCGAGCTGGAACTTGACGGGCGTGTTCTGGGCCTGGGCGGCAGAGGTGGCGGCAAGCACGGCAGCGGTCAGTGCCGTGACGAGGAAAGGGCGCAATTGCATGATGACCTTGGGTAAAAGTGATGACTCAAGGCTTGCAAAGACTGTGCCAGAAGGTAAAACGAGCCCCGCAAGAAGGCGGCTATTCCGACTGCCATGGCTGGAACTCACACGACGACGGATGGACGACGGATATTTGGCACGCTTATTCAGCCAGGCGCTACAAAGTTAATAGCGCCTTGCACACGCCACCATTGCGCAAGAGGCGAAAAACACTAAAACCCATAACCTGACCGCTCAGCTCCGGGATGACGCAAAAATTTGCCTGATTAGAGCGCTTTCATCCAGACCGGCAATGGCGCAAGTAGTGCACTG
>JAECRO010000025.1 GCA_016000195.1 Burkholderiales bacterium
CTACCAGACAGAGTCTTGAATTTCAATATGGGTACTGGGCGGACGGTTACCGAATTGTAGAGAGGTTTCTTTGCCGATGTTCTTTATGCCAGACGCATGACGGGAGCGTCCCGGAGATGAAAAAAGCCCGCTTGAAGCGGGCTTGAATTGAAGGTCGCCAAGGCCTGTCAATCGTCAGTCAAAAACCGGCGACTCCACACCCAGCACCTTGTGCAGTTTCGGGCTGGTGGTGGTGTATTGCAGGTGAATCTTCTTGTCGGGAAAGATGAAGGGCGCAGCGCCGAATGCGGCCAGCGCGCACTCGTGAAAGCCGCTCAAAATCAGCTTTTTCTTGCCGGGATAGGTGTTGATGTCGCCCACCGCAAAAATGCCGGGAATGTTGGTGGAGAACTTTTCAGTGTCCACCTTGATCTGCTTGCGCTCAATGTCCAGGCCCCAGTGGGCAATTGGTCCCAGCTTGGGCGACAGGCCGAAAAACACCAGCATGACATCCAGCGGCACCACGCGGGTGATGCCGTCGGCGCCCGTCACTTTGGCCGCAGTCAGCTTTCCGTCTTTTTCGTCGTAGCCCGTCACCTGGCCGATGATGAACTGCATCTCGTAGGCGTCGCAAAGCTCTTTCATCTTGGCCACGTTCGCCGGCGCTGCCTTGAAGCCGTCGCGGCGGTGAATCAGGATCACGCTTTCGGCCTTGTTCGGGCCTTCGGCGACAAAGTTCAAGGCCCAGTCCAGCGCTGAATCGCCGCCGCCGACGATGACCAGATTCTTGCCGGCAAAGTCAGCCGGGTTCTTGACACGGTAGAACAGCTGGCTGTTGTCGAACTGCTCCAGGCCATCGACACGCAGCAGCTTGGGCTGGAAAGCGCCCACGCCGGCAGCAATGAAAATCGTCTTGGTCAGGAACTTCGTGCCTTTGGAGGTTTCCACAAAGAAGCGGCCGTCTTCCTGCTTTTCCAGCACGCTGACTTCCTGGCCCAGATGAAAGGTCGGGCCAAACGGCTCGATCTGCTTCATCAGGTTGTTGGTCAGTTCCTTGCCGGTGCAGACCGGAATCGCGGGAATGTCATAGATGGGTTTGTCGGGGTACAGCTCGATGGGCTGGCCGCCGGGATAGGCCAGCGAGTCGATGATGTGCGCCTTGATTTCAAGCAGGCCGAGCTCAAACACCTGGAACAGGCCCACAGGGCCGGCCCCCACGATGACGGCATCGGTTTCGATGGGGCCGTCATGCCGGGATGCGGTGTTGATCACTTCTTGGTTCAGTTGAGGTTCCATGATTTCTTGACTTGGATTTTTAATGAACTCTGGGGTGAGCTCGGGGTTGACGGCTCCCATGTTCATGAGGGCTGGTCAGCGCACCAGTTCGGACAGCTTGTTGGTCTTGTCTTTCCATTCTTCGGCGTCGGGCAAGGCTTCCTTGCGCTTGGTGATGCTTTTCCAGCCGGGCGCGCTGGTCAGGTCGGCATTGATCTTGATGAAATGCAGCTGATCGGAAGGCAGGTCTTCTTCGGCGTAGATGGCGTTGACCGGGCATTCGGGAATGCACACGGCGCAGTCGATGCACTCGTCCGGATCGATCACCAGCATGTTCGGGCCTTCGCGGAAACAATCCACGGGGCAAACGTCCACACAATCGGTGTATTTGCAGCGGATGCAGGGGTCTGAAACGACGTGTGTCATGGTGTTATTGGCTAATCGGTGAAAACCCTGAATTTTAAGGCAATGCCTGGCAAGTCCGGTTGACGAAGCGCATTCCTTTGAAAATCAACGGATTTCGCAGGGATCGCTTCAAAAAAACAGGTCTGTTTCTGCGTTGATTCAAAACAGGGTTGAGGGTTTGAAAATGGTGGTTGCGCTTAGAGCACCAGCGCGGCGCCAGAAGTCTTGTGCGATGCGGTATCGACCAGCACCAGCGAGCCCAGGATGCGCGAGCGCACATAAGGCAGCGTGACCAGCGGCTCCTGAAAGCTCAGTTCGACGTGGCCGATGGCGTTGGGCGGCAGTTCTGTCGCGTTTTCCTCGGCCAGCGTGTTGACATCGAGCTTGTGGACGATGCGCCTGACCTTGGCCTTGACCCAGCGATGGCCCTGCAGCGCCCAATAGACGCGCCCAGCCACCAGCGGCTCGTCATCCATCCAGGCCATCGTGACAGCGACTTCGCGCGAAGGCGTGAAGGTGTCGGGCGCCAGCAGCCAGTCGCCGCGCGAGACATCGACTTCGCGGTCGAGCACGATGCCGGCGCTGTGCCCGGCGGGAATCGCCTTGGGCTGGCGGATATGGTCAAGCACCTGGGCCACGACGGCGGTTTGCCCGCTCGGCAAAATGGTCACGGTCTGGCCGGGCTGCACGTTGCCAGTGGCCACGCGGCCCCAGAAAATGCGCCGGCCCTGCGAGGTGTCGGATGAGGACGAGAATTTTTCGACCCATTGCACCGGGAACGAGAACGCTTCGCCGGTTTCAGCCGGCGTGCCGGGCAGCGTTTCCAGCAGGTCGAGCAGCGACAGGCCTTCGTAGCCGCACCAGCCGGGCTTGCCATCGACCACGTTGAAGCCCTTGAGGGCGGACACTGGCACCGTGGCGCGGACCGGGATTTTGGCGGCCTCTGCAAACTTCGCCAGCGCGCCGCTGATGTTGTGGAAGGCGAGGGTGGCGTCTTCGACCGCATCGAGCTTGTTCACGGCGAACACGATGGACGGCACGCGCAGCAGGTTGACCAGCAGCGAATGGCGGCGGGTTTGCTGCAGCAGTTCCATCGCCGGGTTGTGCCAGTCGAGCTTGGTGGCATCGACCAGCACCACGGCGGCGTCGGCGCTTGATGCCGCCGTGACCATGTTGCGCGTGTACTGCTCATGGCCGGGCGCATCGCCGATGATGAACTTGCGGTGTTCGGTGGCGAAGTAGCGGTAGGCCACATCAATCGTGATGCCTTGCTCGCGCTCTGCCGACAGGCCGTCGGTCAGCAGCGCCAGGTCAGTTTCGCCCGCGCGCTGCACGCCGGCCAGGTGATCGACCAGCACGGCTTTGGAGTCCACCAGCAGGCGGCCGATCAGCGTGCTCTTGCCGTCATCGACCGAGCCGCAGGTGATGAACTTCAGCGCAGATTTCAAGTCATTTTGGCCTGTTGCGCTTGCTGGCTGTGCGCTGGCAGCTATCAAATCAATAGTGGTCATCAGAAGTACCCGTCTTTCTTGCGCTTTTCCATCGAAGCGTCTGAGGTTTTGTCGTCCATGCGCGTGGCGCCGCGTTCGCTGACATCGGCGGCCAGCGTTTCAATCACTATTTCGGCGGCGGTGGCGGCCGTGCTGTCCACCGGGCAGGTGCAGGTGATGTCGCCCACGGTGCGAAAACGCACGGTTTTTTCAACGATTTGCTCGCCGTCGCGCGCCGGGGTCAGTTCGGTGACGGGCACCAGCAGGCCCTTGCGTTCGACCACTTTGCGCTGGTGCGCGTAGTAGAGCGAAGGCAGGGCGATCTGCTCGCGCTCGATGTATTGCCACACGTCCAGCTCGGTCCAGTTGGAAATCGGGAACACGCGAAAGTGTTCGCCGGGCTGCAGCCGGGTGTTGAACAGCGTCCAGAGTTCGGGCCGCTGGGCCTTGGGCTGCCACTGGCCGAAGCTGTCGCGGTGGGAGAAGATGCGCTCCTTGGCGCGGGCTTTTTCTTCATCACGGCGCGCGCCGCCAATCAGCGCATCAAAGCGGAATTCGTCAATCGCCTCCAGCAGCGTGACCGACTGGTGCACGTTGCGCGATTCGCCGGGATGGGCCAGGCGCACCGTGCCGCGTTTCATCGAATCCTCGACATGGCGAACGATCAGCTCGGCGCCCAGTTCCTTGGCGCGCGAGTCGCGGAAATCGGTGACTTCGTGGAAGTTGTGGCCGGTGTCGATCATCAGCAGCGGAAACGGAATCCGGCCAATGCCAAACGCCTTCTCGGCGCATTTCAGCATCACCAGTGAATCCTTGCCGCCCGAGAACAGCAGCGCCGGGCGCTCGAAGGCGGCGGCGACTTCGCGCAGGATGAAGATGGTTTCTTCTTCCAGCGCATCGAGGTGGGAATTGCTGAGCCTGGCCAGCAACTGGGGTTCATGACTCATGGGGTTCACATCTAAGCGGGCGTTCATGCTTGTATTTCTCGGATAGGGATGATGCTGGAAAGCGGCTCGAACGCGGCGGGCTCCTGCGCTTCGTGGGTGCCGTCGGCGGCGACGTGCAGGCCGCATTCCTTGGCGCTTTCGTTTTCCCACCACCAGCGGCCAGAGCGGAAATCCTCGCCCAGCGTCACGGCGCGGGTGCAGGGCGCGCAGCCGATGCTGGGGAAAAACTGGTCGTGCAGCGGGTTGTAGGGAATGGCGTTGATGGAAATACAGTGCCAGATGTCGCCCTGGGTCCATTCGACCAGCGGGTTGACCTTGGCGCGCTCGGGCTGCTGCTCGATGTCATGCACTTCGGCGCGGGCGGCGGACTGCTCGCGGCGCAGGCCGGTCAGCCAGCCCTTTTTGCCGGCCAGCGCGCGCGCCAAAGGCGCCATCTTGCGGATGTGGCAGCACTGCTTGCGCAAGGCCAGGCTTTTGTACATGGCTTCGCTTCCGTTGGCCTGCACGAAGGCGTTGGCCGTTTCAAGGTCGGGGCGGTAGACATCGACCTTGACCGGATAGCGTTCCTCGATACGGCCGATCAGCGCCACGGTTTCCGCGTGCAGCATGCCGGTGTCGAGCACGAAGATGCTGACGCCTGCCGTGTCGAAAAGACCGGCTTCGTGCATCAAATGCGTGACCACCATGTCTTCCGCACCCAGGCTGGACGCCTGCGTCAGCGGCGAATAGTCGGCGGCGGCGGTCTTGAGCAGCGCCAGGCTGTGCACGAGTTTTTCCGCAAAATCGGGCGACGGCTTGGCGTAAAGGGCAATGGCGCTCATGCTGTTTCCTTTCAAACGGTGGCGGCGGTGATGAAATGGGGCTGGATATCCACCGCATCGCCCTGGTATTTGCCAACGCCGTAGCCAGGATAGGCGGCCAGCACGCGCTGGGCGACTTCAAGGTTCTGGTCGGCGCGCAGCACGGCCACGTCAAAACCGCTGCGTTCCATCTGCGCCAGCTGGTCCACCAGCACATCGCCCGTGGCGCGGATTTCGCCCTTGAAGCCGAGCCGGCGGCGCAGCAAAAAGGCCTGGCTGAAAGCGCGGCCATCGGTGAATTTCGGGAAATTCAGGTCAATGCGCTCCACGCCTTCAAGCGAAAGCCCGAAAGGATTGGCGTCGTTCGCCAGTTCAACAGTGTTTTGGCCTGTAGCGCACGTGACATGGGCGCTTGCAGCTATCAATTTCATAGTAATTCTCTGCGTGGTGAGTTCAACGATGCGGCGCTTCAGGCGGCGCTGGCTTCGGCGGATTCGCTGCGGGTGGCGCTGAAGCGCGCGCCGTTGGCGGCCGCCTTGAACGGGTCGGCGCCGACGCGGCGCAAGGTGGCGATAAAGGTTTCACGGCCTTCGCGCTGCTGGCGATAGGTGTTGAGCACGGCCTCGATCACCTCGGGCACTTCAGCCGCCGAGAACGACGGGCCGACGGCCTTGCCGGCCAGCGCCGGGCCTGACAACGTGGAGCCGTCCGAGCCGCCCAGCGACACCTGATACCACTCCTTGCCGTCCTTGTCCACGCCCAGGATGCCGATGTGGCCGCTGTGGTGGTGGCCGCAGGAGTTGATGCAGCCGCTGATGTGCAGGTCGATCTCGCCGATGTCGTGCAGCTCGTCCAGGTCCTGGTAGCGCTCGGTGATGGCTTCGGCAATCGGCAGCGAACGGGCATTGGCCAGCGCGCAGAAGTCGCCGCCGGGGCAGGCGATCATGTCGGTCAGCAGGTGGATGTTGGCCTTGGCGAAGCCGGCCTCGCGGGCGGCGCGCCACAGCGCGGGCAGTTCGTCGGCGCGCACCCAGGGCAGCAGCAAATTTTGCTCGTGCGTGACGCGGGCTTCGCCAGCGCTGAAACGGTCCGCCAGATCAGCCGCGATGTCGAGCTGGTCGGCGGTGGCGTCGCCGGGGGCTTGCCCCAGCCGCTTGAACGACAGGGTCACGGCGCGCAGCTCGGGGTTCTGGTGCGGGGCCACGTTCTGCTGCAGCCAGCGGCTGAAGGCGGCTTGCTCTTCGGCGCTGACGGGCCTGGCATCCTCGGGTGCGCCCTTGAGCGCGGGCGCCACGAAGCAGGCCGCCACGCGGTCGTATTCGGCCTGCGTGATGGTGTGCGGGCCGCCGTCGTGGTCCATGATCTGGCGGTATTCGGCTTCCACCGCGTCGATATATTTCTGGCCTTCGGCCTTCACCAGAATCTTGATGCGGGCCTTGTAGATGTTGTCGCGCCGGCCGTAGCGGTTGTACACGCGCACGATGGCTTCAAGGTAATTCATGATCTGGTCCCACGCCAGGAACTCGCGGATCACCGTGCCGATGATCGGCGTGCGGCCCATGCCGCCGCCCACCAGCACCTTGAAACCCAGCTCGCCGGCTTCATTGCGCAGCAGTTGCAGGCCCACATCGTGCCAGCCGATGGCGGCGCGGTCTTCCTGGGCGCCGCTGATGGCGATCTTGAACTTGCGCGGCAGGAAGGCGAACTCGGGGTGCAGCGTGCTCCACTGGCGCATGATTTCGCCGAACGGGCGCGGGTCGGCAATCTCGTCCACCGCAATGCCGGCGCGCTCGTCGCTGGTGATGTTGCGGATGCAGTTGCCGCTGGTCTGGATGCCGTGCATGTCCACGCTGGCCAGCAAATCCATCACGTCGGCCGACTTGTCGAGCGGAATCCAGTTGTACTGCACGTTCTGGCGCGTCGTGAAGTGGCCGTAACCCTTGCTCAGCTGGCTGTGGACCGAACCGCCGTTTTTCAGCGCAATAGCGCCCAGCTTGTCCTGGGTGGCCTGCGCGCTTTCAAACAGGGCCGGATTCGGCTGGTCGTAGTCGCGGGCGAGGGTGGCCAGCACGCGCAGCTGGGCGCTGGAGAGTTCGCCATAAGGCACGGCCACGCGCAGCATGGGCGCGTAGCGCTGCACATACCAGCCGTTTTGCAGGCGCAGCGGCCTGAATTCATCTTCGGGCAACTGGCCGTTTTGCCAGCGCGTCAGCTGGTCCCGGAACTGGCTGGCACGGGCTTTCACAAACTGGCGGTCAAATTCGGTGTAGTGGTACATGGATGTTGAGGGACAAATGAGAGTCGAAAGTCGTAGAGGAATTAAATCGAAATGAGCTTCACGCCGGCATAGGCCAGCAGCACGGACAGCAGCGAGCGGATGACGCGGTCAGGCGTTTTGCGCATCAGGTGCGAACCTATCCAGATTCCCGGCAGCGACCCGGCCAGCAGCCTGAGCAGCAAAGGCCAGTCCACCGAGCCGATGGACGCATGGCCCAGGCCCGCCACCAGCGTCAGCGGAACCGCATGGGCAATGTCGGCTGCCACGATGCGCGGCAGGGGCAGTGTAGGGTAAAGCAGCATCAGCACGATCACGCCAATGGCGCCCGCGCCGACCGAGGTCAGCGTCACCAGCGTGCCGATGACCGCGCCAAACAGGATCGGCAAGGCCCAGTGGCGCGCGCGCGTGGCCTGCGCAATCCGTTCAGGCGCGATGTGCGTGGGCGGCGCCTTGCCGCGCAAGACCTTGTAGAAGGTGGCGCTGGCCGTCAGCAGCAGCGCCAGTCCGAGCGTCGTCGTCATGATCGCCTGCGTCGCCGGGTTGGCCGGGCCAAGGCGCTGCAGCAGGTACAGCGTGACCAGCGCAGCCGGAATGCTGCCCATGGCCGTCTGCCCCACGATTCGCCAGTCCACCACTTTGGCGCGCGCCAGGCTCACCGTGCCACTCATCTTGGTGAAGGCGGCAAACAGCAGGTCGGTGCCGATGGCCAGGTGCGGCTTGACGCCGAACACGAAGATCAGGATAGGCGTCATCAGCGAGCCGCCGCCCACGCCGGTCAGGCCCACCACGAGGCCGACGACGAAGCCGGCAAAGATAAAAGCGAAATCATGCATAAGGGCGAAAATGTAACGAGCTTGCTTATAAAAACAAACTACAGTTTTGTTCTGCCTTTATGCGGATAAGCATATTCACCAGTCTGCATGCGGGTTTGCGGGTCTTCCAGGGCTCAGGCTGGATAAGCCAGGCCGTCATTTCAGGCGTGGCCGTCCACGCCAGCGGCATGTCCGCTGTACAGTCGCTTTTTTTTTCAGGAGGCCGGCACCACATTGCCGACGGACTGGAAGGCGGTGCAGGTCTGGATTGACTCAACAGTCTGCGAGCCTTGGTTACGGTTGTTTCGATTATTGACGACCGGCCGGCCGGCCGGGTGGGCGGCAGGCGTCAGCCGGCGCCTTTCGCCAGAGCTTCAGTCCACGGCGGCTGGCGCATGCGCGGCGTACTGCGGCAGCAGCGCATCGGCCTGGCGCTGCTCCACGGGCAGGGGCTCGCCGTGCAGGCGGGCGGCCAGCAGTTCGGCGCACAGTGCGGCGAAGGTCAGGCCGCGCGACCCCATGCCGCTGCAGACCCACATGTCCGGCCGGCCTTCGAGCCGCCCGAGCGAGGGCAGGCGGCTGGGCGTGGCGCAGCGAACGCCGGCCCAGCCCTGCGCCTGTCCGCTTTCAAACTGAGCCGCCAGCGCCTGCGCGGCAGCAGGCAGCAGGGTTTTCAGCTTGCCGAAATTGTGCTGTTCGTCTTCGGGCCGCAGCGTAGTGCTGGTGTTGTCGCGCTCGAAGGTCGAGCCCGTGACCCAGGCCAGGCCCGGCTCAAGCGGCACCCGGGGCGCCAGGCTGCCGTGGCCGTTGACCGGAAAGGCCGGCATGGCCTGTGCTGGTTCGGCATCCGGCGCATGCCGGCCCCACGAGGCCTGGCCGCGAATGGCCTGCAGCGCCAGCGGGCGGCCGCCGGGCTGGCCGGCGATTTCGCTCAGCGCCCGGCTGCCGTAGCCCGCCGCCAGCACCACCAGCTCGGCGCAGGCCAGCTCGTGTCCGGCGGCATCGAGGGCCTGCCATGCCGCGCCGTGCCGGACCCACTGGCTGACGGCCGCGTTGCCGCGCCAGCTCACGCCGGGGCTGGCCAGCCAGGCGCGGACCAGGCGGGCCGGTTTGATCCAGCCGCCCTGCACATGCCAGAGCGCCGGGGTGCCGGGCGGCAGGCTGCAGGCGGCGAGCTGCGCGGGCGTGGCCGGGCGCGTCCAGTCGCTCGCGGCAGTCGCCAGGCCGTCCGGCTCTTGCCACGCGGCGGGCAACTGGCGCGCGTGCTCCACGCAATGCTCCAGCACGCCGGTCGGGCTCCAGTCGATATTCATTTGCAGCAGCGCATCGGCCTGCTGCAGCATGGCCCGGATGCCGCTGCGCGACAGGCGCGACAGCAGGCTGTCGTCGGGCGAGACATGCGGCGCCAGCACGCCGGCCGGCAGACCCGACGCGCCGGCGGCTGGCGTGCCGGCGGCATCCAGCACCGTGACCTGCCAGCCGCGCCGCGCCAGGCTGGCCGCCACGGCGGCGCCCGCCAGACCGGCGCCAACCACGATGCAGCGCGCCGGGGCTTTTCGTTCTGGCGCGATGCGGGATTTCTTGAGTTCCCACGCGGGCTGGTATTCGCCCTGCAGGTTGTCGCGCTTGGGCGGCGTGCCGGGGACTTTGTGCACCACGAAGCCGCATTGCGCCAGCGCGTCGCGCACGCTGCGCGCCACCGTCCAGGTCGCCACGCGGGTGCCGCGCCGGCAGCAGCGCGCCACGGCCTTGAAGGTATGCACATCCCAGATGTCGGGGTTGCGCTGCGGGCTGAAGCCGTCGAGGTACACCGAATCGGCTTCAAATGAGGGTTCGCGCAGCATGGCCTTGGCGTCGCCGATGCACAGCGTCAGCAGGAGCTGGCCGCCCTCGAACACCAGCCGGTGAAATCCGGGCAGCAGGCCGCAGAGCTGGCGTTTTAATTGTTCGGCGAAAGGAATCAGTTCGGGGTGTGTGCGGGCGCTGCGCAGCACGTCGTCGGCGCTGGCCGGATACGCCTCCAGCGAGACGAAATGCAGCAGGCGAGGGCGCAGCGGGTCGGCTTTCCAGGCCTGCCAGGTGACGAGAAAATTCAGCCCCAGGCCAAAGCCGGTTTCCAGCACGCACCATTGCGGCTGGCCTGCCCAGGCTTGCGGCAGGCCGCAGCCCTTGAGAAAAACTTCCCGGGCCTGTTCGAGTCCGCCCAGTTCACTGCGGTAACGGTCGCCAAAGCGCGGGCTGTAGGGGCTGCCGCCTGCCGTGCCGTCCTCCAGCCATTCAATGCGCTCGGGCATCCGCTGCGTTCAGGCCGCAGGGGGAGGAACGTAGCCCTGCACCGCATCGGCGCCGTCGCCAAAGAAATGCTTTTCCATTTGCCGCGCCAGGTACTGGCGGGCTCTGGCATCGGCCAGGTTGAGCCGGTTTTCATTGACCAGCATGGTTTGCTGCTTCATCCAGTCGGCCCAGGCCTGCTTGCTGACTTCTTCCCAGATGCGCTTGCCCAGCGCGCCGGGATACGGAGGGAAATCAAGGCCTTCGGCTTCGCGGCCGAGTTTGATGCAATTGACGAGACGTGCCATGTGAAGCGTTCTTTCGTGTTTTAAAAAAGTCCAAGAATGTTTTTCGAATAAAGAACTGAGTTTTTATTCGTTTTGTTTTTCATTGGCGGCTTCCAGAATCCATTTTGTTCGCATTCAGATGCGTTTTTGGAAATTAGGAACCCGTCATGAATTCACGTCCTTACTTTATCAATCTTTCCGGCCGCGCCGCATTGGCCGTGGCTTTGGCCGGCGCGGTGCTGTCCAGCCATGCGCAGCAGCCGCCGGTCACGCTGCTCAACGTGTCCTACGACCCGACGCGCGAGCTCTACGTGGACTACAACGCGGCCTTCACCAAGTACTGGAAAGCCAGGGCCGGCCAGGACGTGAGCGTCAAGCAGTCGCACGGCGGCTCGGGCAAGCAGGCGCGCTCGGTCATCGACGGCATCGACGCCGATGTGGTCACGCTGGCGCTGGCCGGCGATGTCGATGCGCTGGCCACGCACGGCGGCTTGATTCCCAAGGACTGGCAAAAACGCCTGCCGCACAACTCCGCGCCCTACACCTCGACCATCGTGTTCCTGGTGCGCAAGGGCAACCCCAAGGGCATCAAGGACTGGGATGACCTGACCAAACCCGGCGTGGCCGTCATCACGCCCAACCCCAAGACCTCGGGCGGCGCGCGCTGGAACTACCTGGCCGCCTGGGAATTCGCCAAGCGCAAGAACGCCGGCAGCGACGCCAGGGCCAAGGAATTCGTGCAGGCTTTGTACAAGAACGTCCCCGTGCTCGACACCGGCGCGCGCGGCTCGACCATCACCTTTGTCCAGCGCAACGTCGGCGACGTGCTGCTGGCCTGGGAAAACGAAGCCTTCCTGGCGCTCAAAGAGTTCGGCGCCGACAAGTTCCAGGTCGTCGTGCCGTCGATCAGCATCCTGGCCGAGCCCACGGTGACGCTGGTGGACAAGAACGTCGATAAAAAGGGCACCCGCGCCGTGGCGACGGCCTACCTCGACTACCTGTACTCCGACGAAGGCCAGGACATTGCCGGGCGCAACTACTACCGCCCGACCGGCGAGAAGGCTAAGGCCAGGTACGCCAGCCAGTTCCCCAAGCTGACGCTGTTCACCATTGACCAGGGCTTTGGCGGCTGGACCCAGGCCGACAAGAACCACTTTGCCGACGGCGCCTCCTTCGACCAGATCTACACGCAGAAGTAAAAAGTAAAAGAAGTAAAGCCGGGCCATCGCAAGCACCAAGTCCCTTTCGCAGAACAAAAACAGAGAACCCCTGCATGTAACAGATTCCGCGCTCGACCGAGGGCTGCTGCACGCTGGATACGGACATTGCGACCCGGCTCGACGAGGCCGTCGCCACGCTGCTGGCCGAGGGCTTTCGGTTGCCGCCGCCGCTGCTTTGGCTTTTCCTGATTTGAAGAAAGACTTTCCCATGACGCAAATTTTTTCCCTACCCCGTCGTCACATCATGGCCGCCGGTCTGGCCGCTGCAGCTCTTTCGGCCAGTAGCCTGGCGCTGGCGCAAAAGCCTGCGCGCGTGCTGCGCATTGGCCACCAGAAGGGCTGGCTGTCGCTGCTCAAGTCGCGTGGCACGCTCGAAAAGCGCCTGGCGCCGCTGGGCGCCAGCGTCAACTGGACCGAGTTCAATGCCGGCCCGGTGCAGCTTGAAGCGCTGAATGTCGGCTCGATTGACTTTGGCGACGTGGGCGAAGCGCCCCCCATTTTTGCCCAGGCCGCCGGCGCGCCGCTGGTGTATGCCGGCGCCACCGTGCCGCGTCCCCGGCTGGAAGCCATCATCCTGCCAAAAACGTCGCCCATTCGCACGGTGGCTGAGCTCAGGGGTAAGAAAATCGCCTTGAACAAAGGCTCGAACGTGCATTATTTTCTGGTCAAGCTGCTGGAGAAGAACGGCCTGAAGTACGGCGATGTGCAGCCCGTCTTTCTGGCGCCGCCCGATGCACGTGCGGCTTTCGAGCGCGGCGCCGTTGACGCCTGGGTGATCTGGGATCCGTTTTTGGCTGCCGCGCAGAAAGCGCTGGACGCCCGGCTCCTGGCGGACGCCACGGGCCTGGCGAACAACCGCCAGTATTACTTCACCTCACGGGATTTCGCCACGAAAAATGCCGGCATCCTGCGCGTGGCGATCCAGGAGATCAATGCCATCGACACCTGGGTGTCAAAGAACAAGGCAGCGGCGGCCACCGAACTGTCCGCAGTGCTGGGGCTGGACATCGGCGTGACCGAGCTGTATGTGAGCCGCGCCGCCTATGGCACGGCACCGATCACCCGCGAGATATTGGCCGAGCAGCAGGCGATTGCCGATACCTTCTTCGAGCTCAAGCTCATTCCCAAAAAGCTCAATTTGCTGCACGCTGCGCCGGTGGACCTTAGCTGATCGCCCGGCAGCACGACCCCACAAGGAATTTTTCATGCAAGTTTTCTGGTTCATTCCCACCCACGGCGACAGCCGCTACCTCGGCACCAGCGAAGGCGCCCGCGAAGTCAGCTTTGACTACCTCAAGCAGGTCGCCGTGGCCGCCGACACGCAGGGCTATGAAGGCGTCTTGATTCCCACCGGCCGTTCCTGCGAAGACCCGTGGGTCGTGGCGTCCAGCCTGATTCCGGTGACGAAAAACCTCAAGTTCCTGGTCGCCGTGCGGCCGGGGCTGCACCAGCCCAGCCTGGCCGCGCGCATGGCCGCGACCTTTGACCGGCTCTCGGGCGGGCGGCTGCTGATCAACCTCGTGACCGGCGGCGACCAGACTGAGCTGGAAGGCGATGGCGTCAGCCTGGACCATGCCCAGCGCTACGAGCAGTCGGCCGAGTTCATCCGCATCTGGCGCGAGATCATTGCGCGCAGCCACACCGGCGAAAGCTTTGACTTTGAGGGCAAACACCTGAGCGTCAAGGGTGCCAAGCTGCTGTACCCGCCGGTGCAAAAACCTTATCCGCCGGTCTATTTCGGCGGCTCGTCGCCCGCCGCCCATGACCTGGCCGCCGAGCAGGTCGATGCCTATTTGACCTGGGGCGAACCGCCCGCCGAGGTGGCTAAAAAAATTGCCGATGTGCGCGCCCGCGCCGCGAAGTTCGGCCGCACCGTCAAGTTCGGCATTCGCCTGCACGCCATCGTGCGTGAGACTGACGACGACGCCTGGCGCGCCGCCGAAAGCCTGATCAGCCGGCTTGACGACGACACGGTGATCCGGGCGCAGGCCGCGTTTGCCCGCATGGATTCGGAAGGCCAGCGCCGCATGGCCGCGCTGCATGCGGGCGGCAAGAAGCGCACGCGCGCTGACCTGGAGATCAGCCCCAACCTGTGGGCCGGCGTGGGGCTGGTGCGCGGTGGCGCGGGCACGGCGCTGGTGGGCGATGCCAAAACGGTCGCCGCGCGCATCGAGGAATATGCCGCGCTGGGGATAGACACCTTTGTCTTTTCGGGCTATCCGCACCTTGAAGAAGCCTACCGCTTCGCCGAACTGGTGTTTCCGCTGCTGCCGCGCAAGCTGCGCCAGAAGCTGCCGGGCACGGGGCTGACCGGCCCGTTTGGTGAAGTCGTGGCCAACAATTACCTGCCGCGCGTCTCGCAAAGCTGAAGCGCAGTTCAAGGACATATTGATGACACAAGCAATCCGTGAATCCCGGACGCCGCCGCTGCCCGACGTGATAGACGGGCCGGGGCTGGGTTTTTTAACGCTGGCCGCTGGCCTGCGCCTGCCGCGCCTTGACGGCGGCGCGCTGCTGCGCGAGCTGGGCCAGCGCGCGCTGCCGTGGCTGGTGCCGGTCGGGCTGATCGTGCTCTGGCAGGTGGCCGCGTCGCTGGGCTGGCTTTCCACCCGGGTGCTGCCTGCGCCTTCGGAAGTCCTCAAGGCCGCCTGGGCGCTGACCGTGTCGGGCGAGCTGTGGACGCATGTCAAGGTCAGCGCCTGGCGCGCGCTGGCCGGGCTGGCCATCGGCGGCGGCCTGGGGCTGGCGCTCGGCCTCCTGACCGGCTCGGTGAAGTTCTTTGAAACCCTGCTCGACTCGACCATCCAGATGGTGCGCAACATCCCGGCGCTGGCCTTGATTCCGCTGGTGATCCTGTGGTTCGGCATCGACGAGACGGCCAAGCTGTTTTTGATTGCCGTGTCGGTGTTCTTTCCGCTCTACATCAACACCTTTCACGGTATCCGCAATGTTGACCCCGGCCTGATCGAGATGGGCCGCAGCTACGGCCTCACGCGCTGGCAGCTCTACCGCGAGGTGATCCTGCCCGGCGCGATGTCGTCGATTCTGGTCGGCCTGCGCTTTGCCCTCGGGCTGATGTGGGTGATCCTGATCGTCGCCGAAACCATCTCGGCGCAGGCCGGCATCGGCTACCTGACGATGAATGCGCGCGAGTTTTTGCAGACCGACGTGGTGCTGGTCGGCATCCTGCTGTATGCCTTGCTCGGCAAGCTGGCCGATATGTTCGCGCGCGGCCTGGAGCGCTACTGGCTGCGCTGGCATCCGGGCTACCAGAGCGCCTCGGCCGCCGCATGAAAACTCCTTTTTTGATAGCGGCTCATGCAGGCGCTGCCTGCGCTGGAGGCTTGTTTCATGCTTGATAATAAAAGCAAACCCCCGCGCGGCGTGCGCCTGGAAATACGCGGCCTGTCCAAGCATTACGGCCAGCGCCAGGTGCTTCAGCACACCGAGCTCGGCATCGGGCCGGGCGAGTTCGTCGCCATCGTGGGGCGCAGCGGCTGCGGCAAAAGCACCTTGCTGCGCCTGGTGGCCGGGCTGGAGGCGGCCACGCAGGGCGCCATCCGGCTCGACGCGCAGCCCGTCAGCGGCCTGCGCGGCGACACCCGCGTCATGTTCCAGGACGCGCGCCTGCTGCCCTGGCGCCGCGTGATCGACAACGTGGCGCTGGGCCTGCCGGCTGGCAGCCACCAGGCGGCGGCCGACGTGCTGGCGCAGGTCGGGCTGGCCGACCGCCTGAATGACTGGCCCGCGCGCCTGTCGGGCGGGCAGCGCCAGCGCGTGTCGCTGGCCAGGGCGCTGGTGCACAACCCGCGCCTGCTGCTGCTCGACGAGCCGCTGGGCGCGCTCGACGCGCTGACGCGCATCGAGATGCACCAGCTCATCGAGGGGCTGTGGCAGCGCAACGGGTTCACCGCGCTGCTGGTCACGCACGACGTGCAGGAGGCCGTGGCGCTGGCCGACCGGGTGATTTTGATCGAGGACGGCCGCATCGCGCTCGACGAGCGCATTCCCTTGGCGCGGCCGCGCCAGCGCAGCGACCCGCTGTTCGGCGTGATTGAAAAGCGGATCCTGGACCGCGTGCTGCAGCAGCCCGCCGAGGAAACGCCGGCGAACAAACCCGTCTGGTCAGGTGCGCCCGCGCACGGCCTGCGCTGGGCGGTTTGATGAGTCAAAACCGGCTCCCGCGCAGCAGGGGCGGGCGCAAGCAGCTATTCATTGCATAGCATCATCAATCGTTTTTTCATCACTTTCCTCTGGTTTTTTAACCGTTCCAGGAGAACCTTATGCCCAGCCAAGCCATTCAGGCCATCAACGTCCGCAACCAGTTTCGCGGCAAGGTCAAGGAAATCATTCGCGGCGATGTCGTCTCCGAGATTGATGTCGAGACGCCCTGGGGCATCGTCACCTCGGTCATCACCACGCGCTCGGTCAACCAGCTCGAACTGGTCGTCGGCAGCGAGGTCGTGGCGCTGGTCAAGTCCACCGAAGTCTCGATTGCCAGGCTGTAGGAAAGCCGACGGCGGTCCGTCCGCATGTTTTTTTCAAGGCCGAATCATGCCTTTGCGCAACAGGCGCGGGTCGGTGGCGCACAGCGAGGATGTGGGTGAATTCGACGACGCGCAAGCCGGCCAGCGGCTGCAGCGGGGGCGAAGTGGAGGGTTGCTGGTGTTGCTTGCGGTTTAGCATAAAACACGTCTTGAAACGTCGGGGTAGTGGCTTGAGTGATTTTTAACGGTAAAATACGGCTCCAACCCACGACAGACAAGCGCCAAAAGCTATAAAAAATATAGCATTCATGCCTGTCAGGCTGGGCTTGCAGTGGCCCGGCAGCCGATCCAGACCAGGTGATGCCGACTGGCAAAGTGCTTGAATTTGGGGAAGGAGCCCCCAGATTTCTCTACATGAATGCCACCAAACCATACTCCCGCAAAACCGATCTGACTGTGACCCATGTGCTCGCTGAACTGCTTGAGCGCCTGGAGCGCAGCAAGGTGCCTGTCGGGGCCGAGCAATACCGCTCGGTCGTGCAGCACCTGGTAAGCGAGCTGGGCGATGTAGAGCCGGGAACGGCGCTCGCCGCTTTGCTCGACAGCCATCCGGCTGCCGCCGAACTGTATGAAAACGTCAATTACCAGTATGCGGGGCTTTGCCGCTCCGCGCTGGACGCTTCGCTCGCTGCGGAGCGGCAGGCCAAAGACGTTCTGGGCCGCGCCATGAGCCGGGCCATGAACCATTCCATCCCACCACACAAGGAAGACCCCACCCATGGCAAGAGCTGACGCCAAAACCGCCGTACTCGCAGACGGCCTGCGCTACAAATCCAAGGTATCGGGTTCGCCCTTTGCCGCCACGACCTCGTTTGGCGCCGCCACCATGTCGTGCTTCATGTGCGGCAAGCACCGCGCCCGCTCCCTGATGGGAACCCGAAAAGTGCTGGGCAAGTCCCAGGCCGTGTGCTCGCCTTCCTGCAAGGGGCTTGATGAGGCGCTGGAGGCCGCTGCTGCTGCCGCCGCCGCTGCTGCTGCTGCGTCATCGACGGCTGCCTGACGCCGCAGCCTGGCCGAGCCGGCTATTGATTCCCGCGCGCCAGTCGGCGCTGAAAGTGCCGCCATACGCCGTAAGCGACTTTGAAAGGGAACACCATGAGCCCCCCAGTCCAGAATGGATCCGCTGCTGCAGCCCGACGAGGCCACCGATCACTTTCGCGGGCTGGCCGACGCGCCGGTCACGCTGATTGAATACGGCGACTTTGAATGCCCGTCATGTTTGCAGGCGCATGGCGCGTTGAGCAGCGTGCGTTCTACGCCAGCGTTTTACGTCAACGGCGTCTTTGCCGATGTCTCGTTTGGCCTGAACCACCTGTACGAGGCGATTGACCGGGCGCTGCCGCGCCACTGAGCGTGCTGGCTGCCGGCCAGGCCAGAACGCCGCCATTCGTGGCCCGATAATAGGCCGCTTCCAAGTCACGTCCGCAAGGGGTGATAACGCATCAACCCCCCACAAGGACAATTCCGTGAGAAAAACATACCTCCTCAATATCGAAGGCAAAAACCGTGACCGCCTGCTCGAAGCCAGCAAGCACGACATCCGCAAGTACGTCAAGCGCGAGCGGGCCCGGCCTTTGCCGGCGGGCGTGGATTTCTGGGACTTCGACTGCAAGTTCGGCAGCAACGAAGCCACTTCCGCCGTCGTTCACTTCGCCACGCTCATGGGCCTGATCGACACCGCCGCGCAGGAAGGCGGCGAGCAGTTTTACGTCGAAGTGGTGACGAAGCATGGCCACCGCATGGCCCGGCCGCAAGGCGCTGAAGTCAGCTCCGGCGACGGCGAAGATTTCGAATAAGCAGGCATCGCTTGTCCGATGCGCCGGACTTATTTGTCCTGCGGTGACGGTGCCCGGCCCGCCGCTTCGCGCAGCTTGTCTTTCTTGCTCGGGCGTTTTCCCTTGATGCCGCCGACCGACAGAGGATCGGCTGCATTGGCCTGACGGATTTCAACCGGCTCAAACCCCGTGACCTGCTCACGCGGCACGTTCAGGCCCTGGCGTTTTTCAATCAGCCTGAAATGCGCTTCGGTGTCTGCGCTGACAAAGCTGATGGCAATGCCGGTTTCGCCGGCCCGGCCGGTGCGGCCAATGCGATGTATGTAATCTACTGATGAACGCGGCAAGTCGTAATTGACGACGACCGGCAACTGGACAATGTCAATGCCGCGTGCCGCCACATCGGTGGCCACCACCACCTGCAGCAGCTTGGCCTTGAAATCCTGCAACACCTGGTTGCGCTTGCCCTGGCTCAGTTCGCCGTGAAAAGGCTCGGCTTCAATGGCGGCCTTGCGCAGCTTGTCGGCCACGATTTCGGCGGCATGCTTGGTTGCCACGAACACCAGCACCCGGCTCCATTTTTCGGTCTGCACCAGATGGCGCAGCAACTGGGTGCGCCGGCTCGGGTCCACTTCAATGGCGCGCTGTGCGATGTCGGGCCCGGCCTGCTTTTGCGCCTGTACTTCGATGCGCAAGGGGTCGATCAGCATGCTGGCGGCCAGCGCTTCAATCGCCGGCGGAAAGGTGGCCGAGAAAAACAGGTTCTGGCGCCGGGCCGGCAGCAAGGCCAGGATGCGGCCCAGCTCCTCGCCAAAACCCAGGTCCAGCAGGCGGTCGGCTTCATCGAGCACCAGCATGCCGACCTGGTCGAGCTTCAGCGCGTTGTGCCCAATGAGGTCGATCAGCCGGCCCGGCGTGGCAACGATGATGTCGGCGCCGCCGCGCAGGTTCATCATTTGCGGATTGATCGACACGCCGCCAAACACCACCGCCACCTTGACGCGCTGCGGCAGGTATTTGGCCAGGCTGACGATGGCTTCGCCCACCTGCGCCGCCAGTTCGCGCGTCGGCACCAGCACCAGGCCGCGAATGCGCCGCCTGGCGTCGGCCGGTGCCTGGGCCAGCTGGTGCAGCATGGGCAGGGCAAAGGCGGCGGTCTTGCCCGAGCCGGTCTGGGCCGATCCGACGATGTCGCGGCCTTGCAGCGTGGGCGGAATCGCCGCTGCCTGGATGGCGGTCGGCGCAAGGTAGCCCTTTTCGGTGACGGCGCGCAACAGGACGGGCAGCAAGGCCGGCGAAAAGCCGAGTGATGAAAATGGCATGGAAATGGTGCTCAGGAAATTACGCAGGAATTGGAAGGCAGGCAAGAGGGCGCAAGCCGGTTTGAAGCCGCGACGGGCGATTGCCAGAACCCGCAAGTTTAAGCCCGGGCTTTCGCAGGCAAGCGGGTTGCATGAAGTTGCAAGCCCCGCAAAAACGCAAAGGCAAACAAATGCGCTATTAAATATATAGCTATTTGTGCCCGTCCTGATTGCGCAAAAGCCCATTTTTATCTAAAAAATGGTAACGGTCCTGAAACGCTTGGCTGCAAGCGGGCTGAAGTTTGTAGACTGGCGGTTTTATAACCAAGAGTCACGACATGGGCGTTTATAAAAAAACAGAAAAAGGCATGAACGAGCTGCTGGCCCGAAGTCCGGGCATCGACGCAAGGCTGGTCAGCGTGCTGATTCTCGTGGACGGAATACGTGACTCTGCTGAAGTCATCCGCCTTGCAAAAGAGGTGGGCCTGCCGGTCGATGCGCTTGAAATTCTTTTTCACGGCGGGTTTATTGATAAAAAATTCAAGGGCAGCGCAGAGCCCGCCGCAATGGACGTTGCGCCACCCGCCAGGCCCATGGTGCCAAAGCAGACCGATGCGGCGAGCAAGTTCAAGGGATTTAACGAGCTGTACGTTTATCTGGTCGAGCAGACCAAGGCGCTGCTGGGGCTTCGCGGCTTTCTCTACCAGCTCCGCATTGAGCGGGCAAGCACCGTTCTGGAACTGAAGTCGCTGATTGAGCCCCTGACCCGGGTAATCGCCAAAAAGCATGGCTTTCAGATCGCACAGGAGTTCATGCGCGAAAGCGAGCGCCTGGTGGTCGCGGCCATTGCCGAGCGGAACATGTAGCAACTGGCCGGTAACGCGCGAAACCCAGGGCTGATGCAGCTTTTCGGCTGGCCGCAAGTTGCGTTCGCAGATGATTTGCACGCTTTTCTCGCAGGCGGCCAAGGCCAGGCCAATCACCCGCAAGGCTTGCTGGCGCTCGGGGATGGCAGCGGGCATCAGGCTTTTGGCGGGTGCGCGGCAAGACCTTGCACGGCAATCACGCTGATCATCAGCGGCGCAATCGAGAATACCGTGTAGTAGGAAATGGCCGCACCCATGCTGGGCGCGTAATCGTCGATCCAGGCCGTGACCGACTTTTGGGGCAGGGTTCAGTGCGTGGCCGGGGATTTCACCACCTGGGCATGGTCCAGGTCGGGACGCCGCCACGGGTCTACATGGGTCATCAGGTTCAGTACCCGGTGGCGCCTGAGCACCCGCTGCCTGGCCTGCACCGCAATATCGTGGCCGGCTTCCACCGAGATGGATGCATCGACCTCGATATGCGCATCGACGACGATCATGTCGCCCATCTTGCGGGTGCGCACATCGTGTACGTCGCTGACGCCGGGCGTTTCGATCAGCGTGCGGCGAATGGCTTCGACCTCCTGCTCGTCCACGGCGCGGTCCATCAGGTCATGCAGGGCGTCCCAGCCGAATTCCCAGCCCATTTTGGCGACCATGAAGCCCACGATCAGCGCGGCAATCGGGTCCAGGATCGGGTAGCCCGCCAGGTTGCCGATGATGCCGATGCCCACGACCAGCGACGACGCCGCATCCGATCTGGCATGCCAGGCGTTGGCCACCAGCATGCTGGACTTGACGCGCTTGGCCACCGCCAGCATGTAGCGAAACAGCGATTCCTTGGCCATCAGGGCGATGCCGACGACCCACAGGGCGCTGGCATGGACCTGCGGCACGCTCTCGGGTGACTGGAGCTTGGCGATGGCCGACCACAGCATGCCTGCGCCCACCACCAGCAAAATGACGCCCAGCGCCAGCGAGGCGGCGGTTTCAAAGCGCTGGTGGCCGTAGGGATGGTCTTCGTCCGCGTCCTTCTTGCTGTGATAGCCGGCAAACAGCACCACGAAGTCGGCCACCAGGTCTGACAGCGAATGGATGCCGTCGGCAATCAGGCCCTGCGATCTGGACAGGATGCCGGCGCTGATCTGGCCCACCGTCAGGAGGATGTTGACGCCCACGCTGACCCAGGTGCTGCGCGAAGCGGCCGCCGCGCGCTGCGCCGGGCTGTGCTCGGTATCTTCGGAATCGTCGGCGAGGTCGTTGAATTTCATGGGACATGGCTGGTTAAAAAGGGCTTGCGCCCGGGATTCAGGCACCGAGCTTACCTTGCGGCATTGACGGAATTCAAGCGGCAGGGCCGGCGTCCTGCTTCAGGTCATGTGCGTGTAACCCATCGCATCAGCGCGATGGGTTTCGCCTGGATGACTGCCCAGGCTGAGCGGAATCGACAGGAAGGCCGTGATGACGACCGGCACCAGTGCGGCGCACAGCACCCAGATGTATTGGCGGATGAAAAGGCGAAGGGCGGGATGCATGATGGGTTTCCTTGTGGAGTGGGTGAATGCGTCAATCCTGAAGGCTGCTGCTTAAGGCTGTCTGAGGAGACTGTCTGAGGCCGCGCAGGCCTGGCTTAAGAAAGCGCTAAGAACGTCGCCGCATCATGAAGGCAACCCGAAACGAGGAGTCTTCATGAAGCCGTCACCCCTGCATCCATCGCCATTTAAAGCCTTGCTGGTTTGCGCCGCTCTGGCCTGCGCCGCCATCGTCCCTGCCGCCCGCGCCGCGACACCGGCGGAACAGTTGGCCGGCTACACAGCGCAGGCCGGAGCGCCTGCCGTGCCGGCGCGCGGCCAGCAATTCTTCAACACGCGCCACGGCCGCGAATGGAGTTGCGCCTCATGCCATGGCGCCTTGCCGACGCAGGCCGGCAAGCATGCCTCGACCGGCAAATCCATCAGCGCGCTGGCGCCGGCCTTCAACCCCGAGCGTTTCACCGACACGGCCAAGACCGAAAAATGGTTTCGCCGCAACTGCAACGATGTCGCGGGCCGCGAATGCACGGCCGCCGAAAAAGCCGATGTGCTGAGCTGGCTGCTGGCGCTCAAGCGCTGACCCTTCGCGCTTCAGGACTTCATTTATTTTCACAAGGATCAGCGCCATGTCATTCCGGTTTCCTTCACTCGCCACCAAAGTCCTGTTCGGTTTGCTTGCCACCGTCGGCGCCACGCAGGCGGCGCTGGCCGATGGCGACAGGCGCATGGTGCCGCTGCTGCCCCAATACAAGCAGGAATGCGCAGCCTGCCACCTGGCGTATCCGCCCGGCATGCTGCCGGCGGCTTCGTGGAAACGGGTCATGGCCAACCTGCCCAGGCATTACGGAACCGACGCATCGCTCGACCCGGCGACGGTCAAGGAGCTGTCCAGCTGGCTGGGCGCCAACGCAGGCACCTACAAGCGCGTCAGCGAAGAGCCGCCGCAGGACCGAATCACCACGTCAAGCTGGTTCGAGCGCAAGCACCGCGAGGTCGCGCCCGATACCTGGAAACGGGCCGCCATCGGCAGCCGGGCCAACTGCGCCGCCTGCCACACCCGCGCCGACAAGGGCGACTTCGACGAAGACAACGTCCGCATTCCGAAATAAGACCCATCAATGAGAAAACCATGATTTCCCCTAATTTTCCTTCTGCACAACCTTCTGCCGCGTCGGCTGGCGCGCAAACCCAGGCGCCCCGTCCGCAAAGCCGCCGCGTGGTGGATGCGCCCACGCGCATGCTGCACTGGCTGATGGCGCTGAGTTTTACCGGCGCCTACCTCACCGCCGACGGCGAGCGCTGGCGCCTGGTGCATGTGACGCTGGGCTACACCCTGGCCGGCCTGCTGGTGGCGCGCGTGCTGTGGGGCTTGTTCGGGCCGCGCCAGGCCAGGCTGGCTATGCTGTGGCGCAAGGTGCAGGGCCTGCCGGCGTGGCTGAAGTCGCTGCCGAGCGTCAAGTCAGCTGCCACGGCGCAGCCCGCCTGGCGCCAGGGCCAGAACCTCATGATGGCGCTGGCCATCGTGCTCATCCTGGGCGTGGTGGCGCCGCTGACGCTCAGCGGCTATGCGGTCTGGGACGAGTGGGGCGGCGAATGGCTGGCCGGCGTGCATGAATTTTTCGGCAATGCCATGCTCGCCGTGGTGCTGGCGCATATCGGGCTGATTGCCCTGCTGAGCCTCGTGCGGCGCAAGAACCAGGCGCTGCCCATGCTGACCGGCCGCGCCGCCGGCCCCGGCCCGGATCTGGCCAGGCGCAACCATGGCCTGCTGGCGGCCCTTGTGCTGGCCTGCGTGCTGGGTTTCTGGGGCTGGCAGTGGAGCGAGGCGCCGCAAAACGCGGGCGTCCAGGACGCGGCGCAGACTGATAATGCCCGCAACCCTGACCGTGACTGAAAGAAGACCTCCATGCGCATCCTGCTGGCCGAAGACGATTCCTTGCTGGGCGACGGCCTGCGCGCCGGGCTGCGCCAGCTTGGCTTTCTGGTGGACTGGGTGCGCGATGGCGAAGCCGCCGAGCGAGAACTGCGCGCCCAGCCGTATGAAGCCGCTGTGCTCGACCTCGGGCTGCCGCGCAAGGATGGGCTGGACGTGCTGGCCGCCGTGCGCCGCTCTAGCATCAAGACGCCGGTGCTGGTGCTGACCGCGCGCGACGCCGTGCCCGACCGCATACGCGGACTCGATGTCGGCGCCGACGACTACGTGGTCAAGCCGGTCGATCTGCACGAGCTGGCCGCGCGGCTGCGCGCGCTGGTGCGCCGCGCGCACGGCCAGCCGCAGGAATGCCTGAGCGCGCAGGATGTCGAGCTGGACCCGGCGTCCCGCACGGTGCGCAAGGCGGGCGAGCCGGTCATGCTTTCGACGCGGGAGTTCGACCTGTTGCAGGCCTTCATGCTCAGCGCCGACCGGGTGCTGTCGCGCGAGCAGCTGGAGCAGCAGCTTTACAGCTGGGGCCAGGAGGTGGAAAGCAATGCCATCGAGGTGCATATCCACAACCTGCGGCGCAAGCTGGGTCCGGCGCTGATCCACACGGTGCGCGGCGTCGGCTACATGCTGCAGCGCGACCTGTCCAGATGATCCGGGCGCCCCGATCCCTGCAAAACCGGCTGCTGCTGCTGGTGCTGTCCGGCGTGGCGCTGGTCTGGCTGGTGACGTCGGTGCTGACCTGGTTCGATGTGCGCCATGAACTGGACGAGCTGCTCGACGGCCACCTGGCGCAGGCCGCCGCCCTGCTGGTGGTGCAGCAGGCGCAGGCGCCGCAGGCGCAGGAGATGGAAGAGGATGACGGCCAGGGCCTGGATGCGCCCACGCTGCACCGCTATGCGCCCAAGGTTGCGTTCCAGGTTTTTCATGAAGACCGGCTGGCGCTGCGTTCGGCCAATGCGCCGGTCGCGCCCATGGTCGAGGCCGGAAAAAACTTCACCTCCGGCTTCAGGACCGTGCAGATCAAGGGCATGACCTGGCGCATTTTTGCCGCCCAGGGCGCCAAGCGCGATGTGCAGGTTTATGTGGGCGAGCAAGTCAGTTCGCGGAACTCCATTTTGTGGGCGGTGCTGCGCAGCACCCTGTGGCCAGTGGCGGTGGCACTGCCGCTGCTGGTGCTGGCGGTAGGGTGGGCGGTGCGCCTGGGCGTGCAGCCGATTCGCAAGCTTGGGCGCGTACTGGCCGAGCGCCAGCCGCAGGCACTGAGTCCGGTCGCCATCGACCATTTGCCCGACGAGATGGCGCCCATGATCGCCGCCCTGAACAGCCTGTTCGAGCGCATCGGCCTGTTGCTGGAGTCCGAGCGCCGCTTCACGGCCGACGCCGCGCACGAGCTGCGCACGCCGATTGCCGCCATCCGCATGCAGGCGCAAGTCGCCATGGGCGAAGCCGACGATGCCCTGCGAAACCACGCGCTCCAGGGCACGCTGGAAGGCTGCGACCGCGCGACCCGGCTGGTCGAGCAGCTGCTCAGCCTGTCCCGGCTCGAAGCGGCAGAATCGCCCGTCATGGCCACCGTCGATCTGCGCGCGCTGGCCCAGCGGGTCGTGGCCGAAATCGCACCCAAGGCGATTGGTAAAAATCAGTCGCTCGAATTCGATGCCAGCGGGCTGTGCATCATGCCGGGCAACGAGACACTGCTGGCGGTGCTGGTGCGCAATCTGGTGGACAACGCCGTGCGCTACAGCCCGCCGGCGGCGCGCATCCGGGTGGCCGTTCAGCAGCACGGCGGCCAGCTTGCATTGAGCATTGAAGACAGTGGCCCGGGGCTCAGCGAGGCGGACCGCCTGCGACTTGGAGAGCGCTTCTTTCGCGTCACCGGCAGCCTGGAGAGCGGCAGCGGACTGGGCTGGTCGATTGTGCGGCGCATCGCGGCTGTGCATCGGCTAAGCATCGAGGTGGGGCGCTCGACGCCATTGGGCGGGCTGGCCGTGCGTGTTGTTTATGAAGATTCAGCACGCCGTTAACGCTGCATAGTGCCTTGTGGCCCTGGCAAGCAACTATTAAAAAGATAGCTGCTTGTCCGCGCATTGGCTTGGCTGGGCATCGATTGATTCATAATTCTTCCTTGCCTGAGCGCGCCGGTGCTGTTTACTTTTCCGTGGCCCTGGATCAACACCGGGTTGGCTGCTTTCAGCGCCCATGGCACCCCCCGTAACACTGCACGAGACAGCTGCAAAACAAGCCTGCTTATGAGTTCGAGATGAAAAAATCACTTGTTTTTTTCTGCCTGTGGAGCGCCTTCGCGCTGCAGGCCCAAACCGCCTGGTTCAACGTGATGGGCGACCCGGAAAATGAAACGGTCAACACCATCGAGGTTGACCCGACGCCTGTTTTCATCAGTATCAGTGAAGGAACACGCATCATGCGCATCAGGGTGAGCCGGTCGGCAGACCGGGTCAGCTGGGATGGCGTACCCTACCGCTCCTATGTGTCGGAGGTGCTTTTTGATTGCGCCAGCAATACGGCCCGGTACGTGTCCATCGACTATTACAGGCAGCCCGCCTGGAAGGGCGAGCCGTATCAACGATCCCTGTATCCACAGGGCGAACCGCGCCCGATGCAGTTTCGCGATGTCGAGCCTAATCCGTATCGGCGAATCATCCGTGCGGCCTGCCAGACCGCGAGCATCACCAACAATTGAAAGACCCGGTGCCGGTATCTTTCTTCTTGGGTATTTGACGCCCGGCTGATTGACCCGCTGCATTCGGCAACTATCCGATCATGAAAAAAGCGTTTTCAAACACCGGCCTGGTCTATTCGACCGACGCCGGAAGAATGTGCCCCGACTGCCGCCAGCCTTCATCAGCCTGCATTTGCAAGCAGGTTAAAGCCATCCCGAAATCCGGTGGCGTGGCGCGTGTTTCCCGAAGCACCAAGGGCCGGGGCGGAAAAACCGTCACGCTGGTCACCGGGCTGGCACTCGACGAGATGGCGCTGGTCCAGCTCGGCAAGCAGCTCAAGGCGGCCTGCGGCTCGGGCGGAACGGTCAAGGACGGCGTCATCGAAGTGCAGGGCGACCACTGCGAACAGGTGATGCAGGCATTGGGCAAACAGGGTTACGCCGCAAAAAGGGCAGGGGGCTGAGGCATGCGCCCCGAAGACCTGCCGCTGTTGTTGACGCGTGCCATGCCTTATGGCAAATACAAAGGCACGCCGATTGCCGACCTGCCCGGCAATTACCTGAACTGGTTTGCCCGCGAAGGCTTTCCCAAGGGTGAAATAGGCCGCCTGCTGGCCTTGATGCACGAGATTGACCACAACGGGCTGTCGTCGCTGCTGGATCCGCTTCGCAAACGCTGAAACCGTATCGGCATCTGGATTGCTATATTAAACATAGCTGCTTGTGCCCGTGGATACTGCGCAGAAGGCATTTTTCATCATTATTTTTTCGCGCCTGAGCCCCGAAGGCATCAGGCGCGAAAAAATTCCCCGCTACAGCACCTTGGCTACAGCACCTTGCTCAGGAAACGGCGTGTCCGGTCTTCCTGCGGATTGTCAAAAATAGCGGCCGGTGGCCCTTCTTCCACCACCACGCCTTCGTCGATGAACAGCACCCGGTCGGCCACCTGGCGGGCAAAACCCATCTCATGCGTCACCACCACCATGGTCATGCCTTCCTCGGCCAGGGCCTGCATGACGGCCAGCACCTCGCCGACCATTTCAGGGTCCAGCGCGGAAGTGGGCTCGTCAAACAGCATGATGCGCGGCTGCATGGCCAGCGCCCGTGCAATCGCGACCCGCTGCTGCTGCCCGCCCGACAACTGGTTGGGATAGGCATTGATCTTGTCGAGCAGCCCGACCTTCTCCAGCAATTCGCTGGCGCGCACGCGGGCCTGGGCCGCCGTCAGGCCGCGCACCTTGGTGGGCGCCAGCGTGATGTTTTCCAGAACGGTCTTGTGCGGAAACAGATTGAAGCGCTGAAATACCATGCCAATTTCCGAGCGCAGCGCATCGACATCGGTTTTGGATTCATGCACCGACACGCCATGCACCAGCACCTCGCCGCCAGAAGCATCTTCCAGGCCATTGAGGCAGCGAAGGAAAGTGCTTTTGCCCGAACCCGATGGGCCGATGACACATACCACTTCAGTCGCCTTGATGGCGCAGTCAATGCCGCGCAACACCGCAAGCTGGCCAAACAGCTTGGTCAGGCCCTTAACGCGAATCACCTCGTCCATAACGCGCCTCCAGTCGTTTGACGCCGTAGGCCAGGCCCAGCGTCAGCACCCAGTACATGAGTGAAATCGTGAGATACGGTTCCCAGTAACGGGAATAAGCACCGGCCACCGTGCGGGCCGCGTAAGCCAGCTCGGCCAGGCCAATCGCTGAAATCAGCGACGAGTCCTTGAGCAGCGAGATGGCATTGTTGCCCAGCGGCGGCAGCATCCGGCGAAAGGCCTGCGGCAGCACGATGTGGTACATCGTCCGGGGAAACGACATGCCCAAAGAGCGCGAGGCTTCGACCTGGCCGCGGTCAATAGACTGGATGCCCGCCCGGAAAATCTCGGAAATATAGGCGCCCGAATTGAGCGTCAGCGCCACCACGCCTGACAGAAAGGCACCGTAGTTCTGCTTCAGGTCGCGAGCCGCTTCACCTGAAATCAGCAGGCCGTCGGTCGGGTTGATGAACAGCGGCAAGACTGCAAAGTGAATCAGCAGTATCTGCACAAACAGCGGAGTTCCCCGAAAAAAGCTGACATAGACCGCAGCCGGCCATTGCAGCAGGTATTTGCATAATTGCCTGGCCGGTGAATGGCGCGCCTCGGCCACGCGAGCCAGGCCAACGGCCAGGCCCAGTGCCGTACCCTGCACGATGCAGATCAGCGTGACGGCAATGGTCATTTGCAGGCCGTGCCAGAACAGCCCGGCGTATTGGGAAACGATGTCGGCCCGAAACCAGCCGAACCAGAGAACTTGCGGCATGACAGCTTGCGTTCAGTAATCAGCGGGCGGGCAGGACGGGTGCCGCGGCGTTGAAGCGAAACACTTTGTGTCAATCTGCGCGGAGCCTTGATCGGCCCCGATGGCATTCATGCCGCAGCCAGCGCCACTTTTCGGGTTTCTGGTTCGGGTGCCGGCAGGCGCCAACAAAGGGTTGCCGGCCGCAGCCGCGATTCTGTAGAGAATATGCATGATGAAATTGAATGAGTAACGGGAATGACAGGCGTCAGCAAGGGGATAAATGCTCGATCGCCCTGAAACCGGACGTCCACATAAGGGATGCAATGTTAACGTGAGCAAGAGCCATGCCGTGATGCAGCTTCAACAGGTCGAAACTGTCAATATTCAGCGCATATCGGCTACATCATGTGATATTTTCAGCTTTAAAAGCGCCAATGGCGGTTGCCGGCCTTGTGTGAAGATGGTTGACCGTTGGCCCGCATGTCGTTCATGATGTAAGAATTTTCGTGACCGCGTTGAGGTGATATGCGTTTTGTGTAACTGCGCAGCCGACAACGCACAGATAAACCCCCAAGGAGAAGCCATCTTGAATGCCTGGACTGTCATTGTGTCGGGATTGAGTCTGCTGGTCGGAATCATGCTGGGCGCATTGCTGTGGGCGTGCTGGCTACGCCGCCGCAAGTCCGGGGACAAACTGCGATTGCCTGACCGGTGGCCACTGCGCAGCCGTCTGATTGTCAATGGCAACGAACAAGAAGTATGGCGTTCGCTCAGGAGCATTTTTCATGAGCATGCAGTCATGGTGAAAATCCCCATTCTGCGATTTACCAGACTGCATGAAACACAGAATTTAAACTCCAAACATAGTGTAAAAATCAGAGCCGATGCGCGTTTGAAGAGTGAGCAATGGCTGGAAATGCTCGATGGCCTGCACACCACCTTCACCGTTTGTACGATGGACGGCAAGGTTGTCGGATGCGTGGATGTTCCAGGCAAACTGGAGTTGACCAAAGCCAGCCGTGAATTAAAGGAAGCCCTGCTGCTGGACTGCGGCATTGCCTATACCGTGGTGAATGCTTTCAATCTGCCTGACGCCAGCACGATGCGCGAGTTGTTTCTGGGCGAAATGCCAGTCCATCCTGTAGAGCACCAGGTGACGCTTGGTGGCGACAGTGAATTTCATGCAGATCTGACGGCATTTACCAAGCAGCAGGCCAATCCGGCCGGTTAATGTGGATTACTTGGCAGCCGCATGCTACTACGCATGCCGTGATTTCAAGCTACGAGCTTGAAATGCTTGCGGCTGAAATCCAGCCCGGTTATTGCTTCAATCTGTTGCATGAAATGATATTTGTTTTCCTTGCGCGACGGCTTGTAGTGCGGGTCAATGGTCAAAACCTGCTCGGCTTCGAGCGCTAGCCATTCCTGTACCGCCTGTGGATGCGTGCCCTTGAAGGGCGCCAGGGCACGGCAATCGAACTGGCTGTACTTTATGACCGTGGCTTGTTCTTCGGCCCAGTACTTGCTGACCTGATCGAGTTTTTTCTGCATTGCCTCGTTGCGCCGTATCCATCCGTAGTGGTAAATATGCGCATTGGCGAGTGCCGCGTGCGGATTGCGACCCCGTTTATGCTTGCTGGTGACCAGCCAGTACTGGCCATCGGGCGCGTAACTGCGGATGGTGTTGCGGATGAGGCGGCATTCGCGGCGATACCAGCCCGGGCTGATCGCTGTCCACTGCGATGAGCCATAAAAATGGTGGTAGTCAAATACCAGCGCCTCCACGGCGGGATTGGCGTGGTGGCGATCCACGCTGGAGCGTATGGCCGCCAGTTCGGCTTCATGCACGACTTCATCGCCTTCCAGATAAAAGGCCCAGTCGCCCGTGCATGAATACTGGGCGATCATTTTTTGCTGTGCGTACACAAAGCCTCGGTCAGTCATGCGCTCGTTCCACAAGGTCTCGATAATCCTTATCTTCGGGTCCGCAATGGCCCGCACGCGCTCGAGCGTCTCGTCGGAGCCCTGTCCCACAGCCACCACAAACTCATCGACCAAGGGCAGCAGGGAGCGGATGGACGCCTCGAATGGAAAGCCGAGGTTGACACCGTTGCGTATGAAGGTGAAGCCGCTGATTGAAGCATTCATATGGGTTTGGATATTCAGATATTTCATTTAAAACTGAAATCGCGCAGAGTACGCGCAATGCCAATGTTTAGGACGACTGGAAGCCGAGCCTGTAAAGATGGGCAAAAGCGCCATTTTTTGCCAGCAGTTCCTTGTGGGTGCCTGACTCAATAATTTGCCCGGCATCCATCACGATGATGCGGTCTGCATTCTGTATGGTGGACAGTCGGTGCGCAATGACCAGCGACGTGCGCCTGGAGGTCAGCCGCCTGATTGCTTCCTGAACGGCGATCTCGGATTCGGTGTCCAGCGCTGACGTGGCTTCATCGAGAATCAAAATGGGCGCATCCTTGTAAAGCGCGCGCGCAATCGCAAGCCGCTGGCGCTGGCCGCCTGAAAGCTGCATGGCGTTGTGGCCCAGAACCGTGTCCAGGCCATCGGGTAGTTGGGCGAGTAGCGAAGCCAGGTTGGCCGCTGTCAGGCTTTCCATGACCCGCTCTCGATCGACAGCTTGCCCCAGCGCCACGTTGTCAGCGATGCTGGTGTTGAGCATCACGACATGCTGGCTGACAAAGGCGAACTGGGACCGCAGGGATGCCAGATTCCAGTCGCGAATGTCCTGGCCATCGAGCGTGATGCGCCCGGCGCTCAGCTCGACAAATCGGGGCAGCAGGTTCACCAGCGTCGTTTTTCCGGAACCTGAAGCGCCCACAATGGCGAGCGTCTCACCGGGTGCGATGGCAAGACTGAAGTCCCGGAGTGCGGGGGGGGCGTCGGTCTTGTAGGCAACGCTGACGCTTGAAAACACAATGTCGCCGACCGCCCTGGTTTTTACGAAGGAGCCGCTGGCCTCGTTGGGCGTCAAGTCCATGAGGTCCAGGCCGCGCTCCAGGGCGGCCAAGCCGCGAGTGATCGGCGTGGCGGCATCCGACAGGCTTTTGATGGGGGCAATCAGCAGCAGCATGGCGGTGACAAACGCCACGAAGCCACCCACCGTGGTGGTGTTTTCGGCGCTTTGCATCAATGCGATGGAAATGACGGCTGACAGCGCCATCGCTGCGAGAACCTGCGTGATCGCGCTCATTCCTGCATAGGCAGCGGTGGACTTCATGGACAGACGGCGCAGCGAATGGCTCAATACATCAAAGCGGCTGGCCTGGCTGGCCTGGGCACCATGCAGCCGAACATCGCGATGCGCCATGACATTTTCCTCAACGACATAAGCCAGGCTGTCGGTTGCGGTTTGACTTTCCTTGGTCAGGCGGTACAGGCGTTTAGACAAATTCTGGATGACGAACGCGACTGCGGGAAACAGAAAACCAACAATCAGCGTCAGTTTCCAGTTCAAATAAACCAGATAGCCGATGAGCGCCAGCAGCGTCAGCACATCCCGGGCGAGCCGCATGACGGCGTTGATCAGGGACGATGAGCCATTGAAGACTTCATAAACGACAGTGTTGGCAATGGTGCTGGCGCTTTGATCGGTAAACAAGGTCAGCCGGGCGCTCAGGAGCTTACCAAACATGGCTTTGCGCAGCTGGAGCAAACCATCATTCGTTACCTTGGCCAGCGCAAACTGCGCCAAGAATCCGGAGAGCCCTCGTATGATGAACAGCAGCATCAGCGTCAGGGGAACCAGCCAGAGGTTAAAAGCGTCCTGCTGAAAGCCACGGTCCAGCAAGGGCTTGAGCAAGGCTGGCACAAAAGGCTCTGTGGCCGAGGCCAAGATGGTCGAGCCCACTGCCAGCGCCCAGCCCGCTCGCGATCCGCTGAAGTACGGCCATACGCGAGCAAGTCGGCGCCACAGCGTCAGTTTTTCAACCTTGCCTGCAAAAACTGGCTGGGGGCATTGGGTCACGCTATTGACTCGTGTTTGGTTGCAGCCATAACTTGACTGAGTGTCCTGCTTTGGTTTTGCACCAATAGAGCCGCGAGCACAGTCCGTAAAATAAAATTAACGACGTAAAAATGATGGTTCACTAGATAGGGTGGCTTGTGCGTCCGGGAGGGGCTTTGTTAACACGGCGATCAATAGGCTTACAGCCGTGTATAAACTAATTTATACCTGCTGGTAAAAAATAGAGGATTTTTAAATAGTTAATTGCTGGTATGTCTCTGAGGTTTCTTGATGGAAGTTTTTAGTCGCTAGCTGTTTACTGGTGGCCGCACCTATCAGTGCCAGAACAAAAACAAGTGTCCAGCCTTCATCCTGGTTATACAGCATCGAATCAGTGAGACTGCTTAAAGAAAAAATCACAATGATTGCTTGATAACAGTGCCGTTCGACCTTGTTATTAACTTTTCGTGCATGCTTATAAGCCAGCATCAACATTGATACAAGCGCAACCAGGCCCAGTAAACCGTATTGAGAAAGAGCTGTGAGATACTCATTGTGCGTATGGCTGTGATTTTCGTTCGAGAACTGGTCTTGCGTCATTTCCAGGGTGTGTCGAAAAGCTCCCGCCCCTGCGCCTAACAGTTTGGATTCATTAAATAACTGAAGACTGATTTTCCAGTAATGCAGGCGAACACCTGCGCTGGTGGATGCATCATCTTTTTGGTAATATGCCTGTGTTTCACTAAATATTGATTCGATTCGGTTTTTTACGACATCAAGAGAGAAATAAGTAATTATGAGAAATCCGGAAATACACACCAAAACAAGTGAGCGAGCTCTTGGTGAGCGAATCTGTAAAAGTGCAAATAATATCAGTGAGGTGCTCAGACTCAGCAGTGCCATGCGCCCATAGATGAAAAAGACGATGTCAATGACGCAGATTAAAGCCAATAGCATGAGTAAAAAGCGATAACGTTTCCACTCGATTGCACAGCAAAGACATATAAAGCACAGTATGGAAACAAAGAACCCGTGCGCAATTTGGTTTCGCCAATAGACAAGGTTGGCGAAACCCTTGCTCGTGTGATCAATGCTGTACGCTTGGTTGGCAAACTGCTTTATGGGCAAGCGAAATAGCGTAGTCATACCGCTGCCATCTAAAATTGTGGGAAGCATCAGTATCGCCATGCCTGCGGCCAATGCAAACAAGATACCTAACCGTTTTTTTCTACTATCCAGCACGAACATCAGTGCGCCGACCATCAGAAGTTTTAGATATCTTGACACATCAACCCATGCCAAATTCATCGGAGCTATCGTATAGCTAAGGCTTATGACCGCCAGAAGACTTAACGCAGCAGCGCTCAAAAAAACTTTAGAGTTGCAGGCTACGCTGAGTTTTTTGCGCCATTCCCCTGACAGCAAGAAGCAGCAAAGAAAACCATACAAACCCAGGCGGAATAATACGCTGGACCAAGGCATGCCAAAAACCATAAGCCCAGTGCAAGCAAGCATGACTTGTTCGATATTTGGTTTTTGAGCAATAGTCTTTAAATTCATTGACTTGATTGATGTTGTTCATGCATGTACTGAACTAAGGGAAGTAAAAATTACAAAAGCATCGTTTTAGGATTTATGGTTATGTCCCACCAACGCAACTCTGCGGATCGCTCCAACCGGTGCTCAAGGTGTTTTTTCTCGGAGCTACAAAGCTTGACACCCTTCTCGTAGCTCGATGGCGTTGTATTTGCTGCGATAGGGCGGGTAGTAAACCCGTCGCGCACACAGCCCCGTCAGATCCGCAAACTCTGTCATGCGCTGAAGGAATTGACTGCGCCGTCCATTGCATTCCGGTCCGTTGTCCAAATTAATCACAAGCTGCTTGAGTCCTGTCAGTTCTGGCTTTCTGTCAGCAGCTTGGGGTGCTTGTCTTCGGTTTTTGGCTTGCCTCGGGCGCTGATGTCATTGACGCAGGCAATGCCTGTTTGATGTTCATGAATGCCCAATTCAACGGAGCTTCGATTCCAGCCAAACACACCTTCGGCCACCCTCTGCTTGCCATCGAGCAACGCCACCATCTCCATCGACACCCCGTTGCGCTCCAGTGTGCTTGTCTTCATACGCAGCAACTCCGTCTGTGCAAAATGAAGACATCATAAATGGCGCTTTAGTATTTACCGCCTCCCTTACATCGATATCAGTCCAGCTTTGCATTGGTCCGCCAAGATTTCGATGGAACTCCTTACGATAGCATCGACCGTAATGTCACTGACCGAATTGGTGGCTGACTGCAGGGCAGACTGAAGATGCGTACCAGAAATCCGCCAGCGAGGATCGACTTCTGCATGAAAAAGTGACACCAGCTTGGTTTGTGTTGTTGCACCCAAATGCATCAGACCGCCATCCGCTGCGATGAATAAATCCTGCTGCTCTATCAGCCTGCGGCATTCGGTAAGATCTGTTTTATTGACTTGATTGGTGACTTTGCGCGTATCAGTGAACTTGCTCATGAACGCTTGGGCAACCTCGACAGCATTGCCTGAACCTAACAAGGTTAGTTCGATCTTTTTATCGCTTTGGATCAGTGCTTCGGCCACAGCAAGCCAGTTGTTGTAGGTACGCGATTTATCAACCCCGCCAAGGGCAAGAGCAATTTTTGTGATGTCCTTGCAATCGGCCGGGTGGCTGGAAAGCGGAGCAAGCTTTTGCTGTTGATGTTGCGCGAACTCCAATTCCGTTGCCTCATACCCAAGAAGATCTATGATCCGTTGGGTTGCAAATTTTCCTCTGTGAAATTCGGGACCGGTGTAAAAGCCATGCATTGACACCCAAGCCAGGTTTGATACCAGGCGGGACTTGTGCCTCAGCGACCTGCCTTTGTGACTCGGCACTATGACAAAATCATAATTTTGGCTCGCAATCATTTGTGGATCGTCATACACCCGCTCAAGCCAGGGGTCGCCGTTGAACATCGCTGCGAGGTGAGTATCAGTGTAAAGGTCGATGCCAAATCCCTGCTTTTGTAACAAGCTGCGTGGCGCTAAATCCATAAGCGCATCGCCAATCTGTGGGATGCCTTTATAAATCCACAAGCCTTTCTTCCAGCTGGGATCAATTTGATCACTCAAATGCTTTTTTTGCCCAGACAATGCAAACTGCACCTGTCGGCGGAAATGCCGCCATCCCAGTTTTTCGTAACCCTGATCATGAAGGTAATTTTCATCGTTGCTGTCTACCCCCAAAGACAAAGGTTGTGTGGTGGAGCTTAAAGCCTGTTTTTTCAGCCAATTGCTGTATCGGCTGATCATTTCTGTGTACCCATAAAAAGAGAGTCCCGTGTCAATATCTACGACGACGAATGGTGAATTGCCAATTTTTTCATGAAGCTCTCAGCCTTACTGATCGTCTCCAACGAAGCGTCCAACCTTGAGGCCTGCATTCAATCCGTTTCATGGGCAGACGAGTGTGTGGTCCTGGAGCATGGCAGCACTGACAACACCGTTGAAATTGCCGGGCGTTTGGACGTGAAATTTTCGCAGACACCAGACTGGCCAGGTTTTGGCCCACAGAAAAACCGGGCACTCGATGCTGCCAGCGGGGACTGGATACTGTCCATTGATGCTGATGAGCGTGTTACGCCAGCATTGGCGCTCGAGATCAAGGATGCCCTGAAGTGCGCCAACGTCACCGGCCAGAGAGTCGCTTTCGAAATCCCACGGAGAACCCAGTTTTGTGGGACATGGATTCGTCATTGCGGCTGGACTCCCGATCATGTGCTGAGGTTGTTCAAACGCGATGAGGGGCGCTTTAGTAATGACAAGGTCCATGAAAAAGTGCTTTTGACGCGGGCTGACACTAAAGTTGTACGCTTGAAAAATCCGCTTTTACACTACAGCTATCCATCATCAGATCACTATTGGCGCAAGCTTCAACACTATAGTCAGGAGTGGGCTCGCCAGCGTTATGCACGCGGGCAGACTGCTACGATGACCCGTGCAGCATTGGCCGCCGTAGCAGCTTTTCTTCGCAGTTACGTGTTCCGACTGGGCTTCCTGGATGGTGCCATGGGCTTCGCGGTTTGCACCATGCAGGCCCAGTCAGCATTTGGAAAATATTTCGAGTTGTATTGTTTAGGTCGTAAGAATGAAAAATGATTTTTCTCCCCGGGAATTTCTCAAACGCAGAACTACTCTCAAAGTCCTGGCTGGAGCAGGAGTGTTTGCAAACTGCGTCGGCTATGCGCTGGCCCAGTTTCGCGTGGAAGTGTCGGGCGTTGGCATGACTCAGTTGCCCATCGCCATCGCGCCCTTCAGGGGTGAAGCGCAATCGCCACAAAAAATCGGCAGCATCGTCAAGGCCGATCTTGAGCGAAGCGGCATGTTTCGCGGTGTTGACGCTGCGGGTGTCGTGGCAGATGAAAACACCCGTCCCGACCTGGCAAGCTGGCGGCAAAAAGGCGCCGATGCGATGGTGACCGGCAGTGTTTCACCGCTTGCTGACGGACGTTTTGATGTTCGTCTCCGCTTGTGGGACGTTGTGCGCGAGCAGGATCTTGGCGGCCAGAGCTACACCGTCACAAAATCCGACCTGCGCCTGTCTGCGCACCGGGTGTCTGATTTTGTGTACGAAAAGCTGACGGGTGAAAAGGGGATTTTTTCCACGCGGATTGCCTATGTGACCAAGGCAGGCCAGCGCTACACCCTGTGGGTGGCTGACTCTGATGGAGAAAGTGCCCAGTCAGCCCTGGCAAGTCCTGAACCCATCATTTCTCCAGCATGGTCGCCCAGTGGCGCCCAATTGGCCTATGTGTCCTTTGAGTCCCGCAAGCCAGTGATTTATTCGCACGATGTGGCGACTGGAAAGCGGCGATTGCTGGCAAATTTCCGGGGCTCCAACAGTGCGCCTGCCTGGTCTCCAGACGGCCGCCAGCTGGTTGCCACACTGAGCCAGGCGGGCGGCTCGCAAATTTACTCAATCGGCCTGAATGGCGGTGATCCGAAGCGGCTGACACAGTCATCCAGCATTGATACCGAGCCGGCATTTTCCCCGGATGGCCGTTTGATTTATTTTGTCAGCGACCGGGGCGGTTCACCACAGATTTACCGAATGAGCCCTGCGGGCGGCAATGCAGAAAGAGTTACCTTTACAGGTAGCTACAACATATCGCCGGCCATCAGTCCTGATGGGCGATGGCTGGCTTATGTTTCCAGGGTTGGCGGTGGATTCAAGCTGCATCTCATGGAACTCTCCACCGGAACGGTTACGTCGATCACCGATACTTCTGCCGATGAAAGCCCGAGTTTTGCCCCGAACAGCCGCCTGATTGTTTATGCCACCCAGCAGCAGGGCAAGGAAGCACTGATGACAACCACGCTGGACGGCAAGATAAAAGCACGTTTGTCCGGAGCAGGCGGTGATATCCGCGAGCCTGACTGGGGTCCGTTCCAGCGATAAGCAATAATTCCAGCATCTATATTTTTTGTTCAGCAGGGGTAATCAATGAAACGCTTTTTATCTTCCATCATCTCGTCTCTCGTCCTTGCGGCCACACTGGTGGCCTGCGGTTCCAATGTCAAACTGCAGGATGTACCGGTTGAAGACAGATCAGCAAGCTCCTCGCAGGCAGACGCAGATGCTGCAGCGGCGGCCAGCAGAGGTGTGGCTCCCGTGCAAATTGGTGCATCCGATGCTTCCATTGCAGGGCCTGCCAATACCGCAAAAATTATTTATTTTGACTTTGACAGCTATGTGGTCAAACCAGAATTCCAGAGCGTCATTGAAGCGCATGCCCGGTACCTGACGGCAAACAAATCACGCAAGATGGCGATTGAAGGGCATACAGACGAAGTCGGCGGCCGGGAATACAACCTGGCGCTGGGGCAAAAGCGTGCTGAAGCGGTGCGCCGTGCCTTGGGTCTGCTGGGCGTAACCGACTCCCAGGTTGAAGCCGTCAGCTTTGGCAAGGAAAAACCTGCAGTTCCGGGGCTTGATGAAGCGTCCATGGCAAAGAACCGCCGCGCTGAAATCAATTACCGTTAAGCGGGCAGGCCCACTGTGAAAACATTCAGGCTTGTCAGTGCTATTGGGGCTTGCGTGCTGGCATTCAGTGCCAACGCCGCCTTGTTTGAAGACGATGAGGCGCGTAGAGCCATCCTCGATTTGCGGCAAAAAGTCGATATTTCCCAGCAGCGGATGACGGAAGAGCTGCGCAAAGCCAATGAAGACAATACCCAGCTTCGCCGCAGCCTGCTGGACTTGTCCAATCAAATTGAATCCCTGCGCAACGAAATGGCAACATTGCGTGGGCAAAACGAGCAGTTGACCCGAGGCATCACCGACGTGCAGCGGACGCAAAAAGATATCACGCAAGGGGTCGATGAGCGCTTGCGAAAGGTCGAACCTAGCAAGGTTTCCGTGGATGGTAGGGAGTTTGCGGCAGAGTCTGCTGAAAAGCAGGAATTTGAAGCTGCTCTGGCGACCCTTCGAAAGGGCGAGTTTGCGGCTGCCCAAACCAGCTTCACGGCTTTCACCAAGCGTTACCCGCAGAGCGGATACAAATCATCAGCCTTGTTCTGGCTGGCCAATGCTCAATATGCCTTGCGCGACTACAAGTCTGCGGTAAATAACTTTCGTACCGTTGCAAGTGCTGACCCCGAACATGTGCGGGCACCTGAAGCTCTTTTGTCCATGGCAAATTGCCAGATTGAACTTAAAGATGCCAAGTCGGCGCGCAAAACCCTGGAAGAACTTGTAAAGGCCTATCCACAGTCCGAGGCTGCGTCTGTCGCCAAGGAACGTCTGTCAAAACTGAAGTAGCCGATAAATTTTGTACGAATAACACATGACATTTGAATCCCATCTGACGGCTCCTGACCTTGGACGCCGCTTTGGAGGGCTTGCACGTTTGTACGGAGCAGCCGGTGCCGAGCGTATTCGAAATGCACATATTGTGGTGGTCGGTCTGGGGGGCGTAGGCTCGTGGGCTGCCGAGGCTGTGGCGCGTAGCGGTGTGGCTCGCCTGACATTAATCGACCTTGACCATGTTGCCGAATCCAATATCAACCGACAGGTCCACGCGCTCGATACCACTGTGGGGCAAGCCAAGGTGCAAGCCATGCGCGAACGCATTGCGCACATCAATCCGGATTGCCGCGTGGACTGCATTGAGGATTTTGTTGACGCGGCAAACTGGCCAGGACTTTTTTCGCCCGATATTCGTTTTGATCACAAGCATCTGGCTGTCATTGATGCTTGTGATCAGGTAAGAGCCAAAACCGCAATGGCAGCATGGGCCATCAAAAACAAGGCTATTTTGATCAGTGTGGGTGCTGCTGGAGGAAAACGGCTTGCCCACCGCGTGGATATTGACGACCTGTCGACCGTCACGCACGACCCTTTGCTGGCACAGATGCGTTATCGCTTACGCAAAGAACACGAGGCAGCCCGTCTCGGCAAGATGAATGTGATGTGTGTGTTCAGCCGCGAGTCCGTCGCGAAACCTTCCGCTGCAGTTGATATGGTCTCCCATGCCGCTCCTAGCGAGAAAACTGCGGAGCAACTGTCTACCCTGTCAGATGGAAGTCTCAATTGTCACGGGTACGGCTCGGTCGTTAGCGTTACATCGACATTTGGAATGTGCGCTGCAAGTTGGGTGTTGGATAAAATTGCCGGTTGATCTAGAAAAGCTTCTTAAAAGGACGCTATAATTTGAGGCTGTTCTGTAACAACGCAGTTCAGTCAAGATGAAAATCTTGGGACGTTAGCTCAGTTGGTAGAGCAGCGGACTTTTAATCCGTTTGTCGTGGGTTCGACCCCCGCACGTCCCACCAAATTTTATTTGGGTTCTTAGCTCAGCTGGTAGAGCAGCGGACTCTTAATCCGTAGGTCGAGAGTTCGAATCTCTCAGAACCCACCAGACAAGCCCTTACAGGCATTGAAAACCCCGCTATCAATTTGGTAGTGGGGTTTTTTCTTGTCTGTCGCTTGTAGGCAATCTGTAGGCAAATTTCCCAAATGCAGAGCAGCATGACCAGCAGGCCAGACAAAAACGTAACCGTCCGACGGATACCATTCTTGCGCGGGAGTGATGGGCCGGGCA
>JAECRO010000026.1 GCA_016000195.1 Burkholderiales bacterium
CGACAAGGTCAAGGGCCGCATCGAGATCAGCAACGACGAACTCGACGACCTGGTGATTGCCCGGCCCGACGGCACGCCGACCTACAACTTCTGCGTCGTGGTCGATGACATGGACATGGCGATCACGCATGTGATTCGCGGCGACGACCATGTGAACAACACGCCGCGCCAGATCAACATCCTGCGCGCGCTGGGCCGTGAGGTGCCGGTCTATGCCCACCTGCCCACCGTGCTGAACGAGCAGGGCGAGAAGATGAGCAAGCGCAACGGCGCCAAGCCGGTGACGCAATACGCCGCCGAGGGCTATCTGCCGGACGCCATGGTGAACTACCTGGCGCGCCTGGGCTGGAGCCACGGCGACGACGAGATTTTCAGCCGCGAGCAGTTTCTGCAATGGTTCAACCTGGACCACCTCGGCAAGAGCGCCGCGCAGTTCGACGAGGCCAAGCTGCGCTGGGTCAATGCCCAGCATTTGAAAGCGCTGGCCGATGACAAGCTGGCCGGCCTGGTCCAGCCTTTCCTGGCGGCTCAAGGCGTGACGGATGTGGATGCCGACTGGCTCGCGCGGGGCTGCGGCCTGTTCAAGGACCGCTGCAGCACGCTGGTCGAACTGGCCGGCTGGCTCAAGCTGCTGGTCACGGGCGCCGAGCCGAGCGCGCAGGATGTCGGCACCCATGTGACCGACGCCGTGCGGCCGGCGCTGGCCCGGCTGGCGCAGGCGCTGGCCGCCTGCGAATGGAGCAAGGCAGGTATTGCCGCCGCGATCAAGCAAGTGCTGCTCGATACCGGCCTGAAGATGCCGCAACTGGCGATGCCGGTGCGCGTGCTGCTCATGGGAACACCGCAGACGCCTTCGCTGGATGCGATCCTGTCGCTCATGGCGCGAGACAAAGTCATCGCCAAATTGAATTTAGTTTGAAACTTTCCAAAAGGCTGATTTTTGTAGATATAATTTGAGGCTCGACAGGTTGCTGAGAAATTGGCGACTAAGGGGGTATAGCTCAGCTGGGAGAGCGCTTGCATGGCATGCAAGAGGTCATCGGTTCGATCCCGTTTACCTCCACCAACGTCGAGAAGGTTTTTGAAGTTTTGTAGCAGGCCTTTAAAACGCCTGCGCCGGAAGTTCCAAGGTTAAGACCCCATCGTCTAGAGGCCTAGGACACTACCCTTTCACGGTAGGTACCGGGGTTCGAATCCCCGTAGGGTCGCCAAATTTCTTCGCTGCAAGGTGAAGGAACAACGCACAAGTTTGTCAAGCACTTGGCTCGCAAGAGCAAACGCTTTTCTACCAGGAGTGGTAGTTCAGTTGGTTAGAATACCGGCCTGTCACGCCGGGGGTCGCGGGTTCGAGTCCCGTCCGCTCCGCCAGATTGAAGCCCTTGCAGTTCCATGAATTACAAGGGCTTTCCTCTTAGATCCATTGCGATGTAAAAGGTTGTTGAGATTTTTGCAGGCTTTAAAGAGCCTGCGCCGGAAGTCACCAGGTTAAGACCCCATCGTCTAGAGGCCTAGGACACTACCCTTTCACGGTAGGTACCGGGGTTCGAATCCCCGTAGGGTCGCCAAATTTCTTCGCTGCAAGGTGAAGGAACAACGCACAAGTTTGTCAAGCACTTGGCTCGCAAGAGCAAACGCTTTTCTACCAGGAGTGGTAGTTCAGTTGGTTAGAATACCGGCCTGTCACGCCGGGGGTCGCGGGTTCGAGTCCCGTCCGCTCCGCCAGTCATATGAAAACCCGTTGCAAACATTTGTTCGCAACGGGTTTTTTTTCATTTTGATTGGGATTTTTAGACTGGCAGGGCTTTGCGCGTCTGCAAGCCCTTCAGTCCTTAATCTGTTTTGTCCTTGATGGGTCGAGCGCGGGCACTGTTCGTGGCGACTTTCCTTGCTTTCGGCGTTGCCGGTGGGTTTGCCGCCTTTTTTGCAGCAGGTGCCGCGACTTTGCTGCTGGCTGATTGGCGTGGTTTGGCAGGGGCTTTGAGCGCCACCTTGCCGGTCGCCGATTTCTTGCTGGCTGAAGTTTTTGCGCCTGCTGCCGGCTTGGCTGGCGCAGAAACATCTGCCATCTCGATGCCGAACATATCGGCCAACTGAGCGTCGTCAAGCACCTTGCCGGTGGCCGGGCGTTTCGAGGCGGCGGGCAGCCCCTGGCTTGCCTGGCTGACCAGATCCTTGGCATCGACACGGCGCAGCGTGAAGAGAACTTCCGGTTGCTGGTCGAGCCGTGCGCCTATCCCGTACAGCACGGCGGCGACATGCTTGCACATTGACGCCCAGTCCGGGCAGCTGCATTCGAACGAAATTTCTTTTGGCGACGGAAACAGGCCGCTGCCCGGTTTGCAGATGCGTTCCATGACCGCATTTGAAAGCTTGCCCTGCAGCAGCTCGACCAGCGAATCAATCGAGCCCGAGCAATCGGTGCAGATGGTTTTCCATTGTTTTTCGGGCACCGCCGTCACGCTGGCGGTGACGGTGTAGAGGCTGGAACCCATGACCTGCGCCCGCACTTCGCCCGGCGTGATCTGCAAATCAATCACCGAACCGTTGCGCACATAGCTGCTGCCGCGCGGCAGGCGGTTGGCGTAATCGCTGTAGTTCTCCAGGTTGTCGCACCAGGCCTTGCCCCAGAAGGTCTTGGCGATGGCGCCTCGAAAAGGTGCAATCGGCGTCAAGGTGGTGCCGGCTTTTTTCGCCTTGGCGGCAGCCTTTTCGGCAGCCTTTTCGGCTTTTGCGCGCCGTTCGGCGACTGATACATAAGCTGGCCATTGTCCGTAATTCATTTGTTCTCTCCTTGATGATCAGTTTTCCTGCGCGGCATGAATGTCGAGCCTGACCAGATCGAGCAGTTCGCGGTCGCTCATCTCGGTCAGCAGTAGTTCGGCGCCGCCCTCCAGCACATCCTGGACCAGTTGCTGCTTGGATTCGATCAGCTGGTCGATGCGGTCTTCGACCGTTCCCCGGCAGATGAACTTGTGCACCAGCACATTGCGCTGCTGGCCGATGCGAAAGGCGCGGTCGGTGGCCTGATTTTCCACCGCCGGATTCCACCAGCGGTCAAAGTGGATCACATGCGAGGCCGCCGTCAGGTTCAGGCCCGCGCCGCCCGCCTTGAGCGACAGCACGAAAAAGGGCGTCTGCTCATCCTCCTGGAAGCGCCTGACCAGTTCGCGGCGTTTGGCCACCGGCGTGCCGCCGTGCAGCACCAGGCCTTCGCGGCCAAAAATGCTGCCCAGGAAAGCCGCCAGCGGCTCGGTGGTTTCGCGGAACTGGGTAAAGACCAGCACCTTTTCCTGCTTGGCGGCGATCACCTCGACCAGTTCCCGCAGGCGGGCGAACTTGCCGCTGTCCTGGGCTTTCCAGGCGCCGTCTCCCAGCCATTGCGAGGGATGGTTGCAGATCTGCTTGAAGCGCATCAAAAAGGACAGCACCACGCCCTTGCGGCCTATGCCTTCGGCGTCTTCGAGCGCATCGGCCAGCTTGTGCACCGCGTCCTGGTAGAGCGCCGCCTGCATCGGGCTCAGCAGGCACCAGGCCTTGAGTTCGGTCTTGTCGGGCAGGTCGCTGATGACGCGTTTGTCGGTCTTCAGGCGGCGCAGGATGTAGGGCTGCACCAGCGCGCGCAGCGGGCCGAAGTGCTCGGCTTTTGCCAGCCGTTTGGTGAATTTGCCAAACACCTTGTCCGAACCCAGCAGGCCGGGATGGGTGAAATCGAAGATCGACCACAGGTCGGACAGGCGGTTTTCCACCGGCGTGCCGGTCAGGGCGATGCGCGATTGCGCCTGCAGCTTCTTGACCTGCCGCGTCTGCTTGGCGCCCGGATTCTTGATGGCCTGTGCTTCGTCGATGATGGCCAGGCGCCAGTCGTGGCTCGCCAGCACCGGCTGGCGCAGCAGCGAGCCATAGCTGGTGATGACCAGATCGGCATCGGCCAGCCGCGCCGCATCGAGCGCCTTGAAATCGGCTGGCGGCATGGCCGACGGGTGGGCCACCAGCAGGCGCAGGCCGGGGGCAAAGCGCTCGGCCTCGGCCGCCCAGTTGGCCAGCAGCGAAGCCGGCGCCACCAGCAGGCTGGGCGGGTGCGGGCCGGCATTTTCGCGCTTGAGCACCAGCAGCAGCGACAGCACCTGAATCGTCTTGCCCAAACCCATGTCGTCGGCCAGGCAAGCCCCGAGACCGAGCCGGGTCAGCAGGTACAGCCAGCGCACCCCGGCCTGCTGGTAGGGCCGCAGGGTGGCCTTGAGTTCCGGCCCCGGATCGACCTGCGCCAGGCCCTCGGGCTTGCGCAGTCCGGCCAGGGTGTCGGCCAGCCACGGGCCGGCGGCGAGTTCCGACCAGTCGGCATCCAGCGGCTCGCCGGTTTCGTCAAGCGAAGCGCCGGCCACCAGCCGCATGGCTTCGGCAAAGGGCAGGCCGTTTTCAGCCACTTGCTCGATGGCCTTGAAGCGCTCCAGCAGGCGGCCGATGGCCTGTTGATCGACCTCGACCCAGCGGCCTCGGATGAACTGCAGGCCATCGCCGCTTTGCAGCAGCGCCTCGACCTCGGCGTCGCTCAGATCCTCGCCATCCAGGCAGACTTGCATGCTGAAATCGAGCAGCGCATTCTGGCCCAGCAGCGACGGCGCGCGCGTTCCCACGCTGGCTTTCACCACGGGCCGGGGCGGTCTGCCCGCCTTCCAGACGCCCGGCGTGCGAACGCTGATGCCGGCGGCCTCCAGTTGTGGCAGGTCGGCCAGAAAACGGCAGGCGTCCAGCGCGGTCCAGCGCAGCGGATGGTAAATGTCGCCGGCCTCCACCATCTCGCGCAGCCAGTCGCAGTGTTCCGCCGCGCGCTGCACCGGCAGCAGCAGCGACAGCAGTTGCGCCCGGCTCTTGCCGCCGGAAAACTCCGCCAGGGCTTGCGACAGCGGCTGGTGCTGCGCCTTGCCCTGGGCCGACAGGCGCGCGGTGTAGGTGGCCAGAAAGGCGAACGGTGCCTCGGCGTCCTTGCGGTTTTCCGCCAGGTTGAAATGCACGCGGCCGACCAGGTTCCAGGCCGGATGGCGTGATTTGAGGAAGGCCTGCAGCGGCACCCCGGCCGCCGCCAGTTCCTGATGCAGGGCGGCATCCAGCGCGTGCCACAGCGCGGCCAGCAGCTCGGGCGTCAGGTATTCTGCGCCTGTCATGGGTGGCGCATCGGCCATCAGGGCTTCAAAATCTTCGGCGGCGGGCAGGTCAACCGCGATCTCGCCGCCGTCGGGCGTGGCGCACAGGGCCGTGACATAGCGCGCCGCCACATCGCGCCACCAGGCCCAGGCCAACGGCAGAATGCGGCCGATGTGCGCCGTTCCGAGCAGCAGCAGGCCATGGCCGCTGCCCAGCGCGAAAGCGGCGCCCAGCGCCTGGCTGACCTCCGGCGCCAGGGGCGGCGCGTCGTCCTGCTTTGTAGCCAGCAGGTGGCCGCGCGGCGTCAGCTGCGGCGCCAGCTTATCCAGGGTATCGGGAGCGTTCGGGGATTCCATTTTTCAATCGGTTGAATTGCCCGCGAGGCGCAGGCATTGAGGTAAAACCGCTATTTTCCGGGTATATCCGGTGCCATCCCTCAAGGCAGGCCGGATTTTTCGCGCTGGATGTCAAGCCGCAGCGACTGCACTTCCTCGCGCAGGTGCCTGATCTCGCGCATGAGCTGGTGCTCAATCTGCAGTTCCTCGCCTTCCTCAACATCCTTTTCGACGAATATCGCCGCCAGCGAGGCCGTGACCAGCGACAGCACGGCCAGGCCCAGCAGCACCACGATGACGGCAAACATGCGCGACGCATGGGTGCTGGGCACCATGTCGCCATAACCCACGGTGGCCGCCGTGGTGAAGGCCAGCCACAGGCCGTCGGCGATGGTATTGACCGCCGGATCGAGCAGCCAGAAGCCGAGGCCGCCCAGCAGCAGAATCACCCCGCAGAGAATCAGCGAATAAATAACGCCCCGGCGGGCAATGTGCATTTTTTTCGGGGATTTTTTGAGGGGCATGACCGGCCGGGTGTCTGGTGAATGGAATCCCTGATTATTGTTCCGCGCTGGCAGACAATAACGCGCATGCTTAAACATGTTTCTGAAACCAGTGCCTTGCAGCGCCTGCTCGCAGGCCTGGCGGCGGGCCTGGCGACCGCCGCACTGCCGCTGCCGCTGGTCTGGCAGTTTCGCGGCCTGCTGGGGTGGAGCGCCGGCGTGGCGGTTTATCTGGCGATGGCCTGGTGGCTGTGCGAGCGCTTTGACGCCAGCCGGACGCGCGAGCGGGCGCAGGCGCAGGATGAACCCAGCGTGGTGTTGTTCCTGCTGATGCTACTGGCGGCCATGGCCTGCGTGGCCGCCATCGTGGTGATAATGCGGCAGGGCAAGGGCCTTGCGGGCACTGAGAGCAGCCTGCATATCGGGGTGTCGGTGGTGGCGCTGATCGCTTCCTGGCTGTTCATCCAGACGATTTTTGCGTTTCGTTATGCCCACCGTTATTACCAGGAAGAAAAACTCAAGGAGCCGGACGGGCCGGGCCTGCTGTTTCCGGGCGGGCTGGACCCGGACTATTTTGATTTTTTGTATTACGCCCATGTGGTCGGCATGACCTCGCAGGTGTCCGATGTGCAGGTCACGTCGCGCGAGATGCGCCGGCTCACGCTGCTCCACAGCGTGCTGTCGTTCGGCTTCAACATGCTGGTGCTGGCGCTCAGCATCAATGTGGTGGCCGGCGCCTTGCAATAGCGAATGGCGCCGGTCAGCGCGGCGGTGCGCGCTGGCGTTCTGGCTTGAGCAGGCCGGTGGTCAGCGCCGTGCCGCCCACGCTCACGCCGGCGCTCCACCCCAGCAGGCCGCGCAGCCACACCAGCGGCAGCAGGAACAGCGCGGCAATCGCCACCCGCACGGCAGCGGTCGGCAGCGGGCCAAACTCGACCGCGCCCATGCGCCTAAAGAGAAAGGACGAGCCCCAGATTGCCGCCCGCATGACGAAATCCATCCCCCAGTTTTTTTGCGGCTGGCGCTTGCAGCGCCCGCATCGGCAGGCGCGCCCACGGCAGAAGACCGGGCGTTCACAGCAGACTCTCGGCCAGCGCGCCTTCAAGCCGGAGCAGGGCGGTCTTGCGGTCCAGCCCGCCGGCATAGCCGGTCAGCGCGCCGCTGCTGCCCGTCACCCGGTGGCACGGCACGATGATGCTGATGGGGTTGCGCCCGATGGCGCCACCCACGGCCCGCACCGCCGCCGGCTTGCCGATGCGCCGGCTGACTTCGCCATAGCTGGTGACTTCGCCCTGGGGAATACCCCGCAGCGCCTGCCACACCGATTGCTGGAAGGGCGTGCCGCCGCTCAAGTCCAGCGGCAACCCGAACTGGCTGAGCCGGCCGGCGAAATAGTCGCCGAGCTGCTGGCTGGCCTGCTGGAGAACGGGGTGAGCGGCGTTGTCGGGCCAGGCTTTTGAACCCGTGAGTTCGGGCGGTGAATAACGCTGGTTTTCGGTAAACCAGAGCCCGGCCAGGCCCTTGTCGGTGGCGGCGATGGCGATATTTCCCAATGGGCTGGGGACGGTGGTCTGGACGATGGAGGAATCGAATTGCATGGTGCGCTCCTGAAAGTGTCGCTGGATTTCAAGTGTTTTAACGGCTTTGCGCAGGCAGGACCTGCGCTGGCAGCTATTGTTTTGATAGTGGGCCGGGCTGCCGGTTTACCCGGATGCTGTGGCTGATGTTTTTTCGCTGATTTTTAAGCGTTTTAAGGCTTTTGCGCATTCTGCACCTGCGCTGACAGCTATTGTTTTTATAGCGCTATCGGCATTTCCAATACGGACGCTGTGACAGGCGAAACGTCCAGCAGGCCGCTCCAGGCGCGGATTACGGCGTAGCTGCGCCACGGCTTCCAGCAGGTTGATGCCAGTTCGGCGTGCCGGGCCGGATTTTTCAGCGCCTGCACGCCCAGCGCCTTATGCAAGGCCACGTCGCCGGCCGGAAACGCGTCGGGCCAGCGCAGCGCGCGCAGGGCGATGTATTGCGCCGTCCAGTCGCCGATGCCGGGCAGCGCCTTGAGCTGCGCGAGGGTGGCGCTGACATCGGCGCTGGCGTTGAGCTGCAGGCGCTTGTCGGCGACGGCCTGCGCGATGGCCACGATAGCGGCCTGGCGCTGCCTGACGATGCCGAGCTGGCCCAGCGCGTCGCCGCTGGCGGCGGCCAGCACGGCGGGCGCCGGAAACAGCCGGCTCAAGCGCGGCCACGGGGTTTCAATCGGCGCGCCGAGCAGGTCAACCAGGCGCTGCGCCAGCGTGCGCGCCGCCGCCACCGTGATTTGCTGGCCCAGCACCGCCCGAACGGCCAGCTCATAGCCATCAAGCCCGCCGGGAACCCGCAAGCCATCGCCGCCCGGAAAGCTGGCGTGCAGCACGCTGTTGATGGTCGCCGGGTCGGCGTCCAGGTCAAACATCGCGCGCACCCGGCGAATCACCAGCGGCAGCACGCCCAGCAGCGAGTCGCTGACGCGCAGCACCAGCTGGCAGCGCGCCTCGTCAAACCGGGCGAGCAGCCAGCCGGCATGCGGTTTTCCGCCAGATTCGATGCCAAATGTCCTGCCTGCGCATGGCTGGCCTGCATCAGCAGCTATGAATTCAATAGTGTCGATGCTGCGCTTGCCGATGAACGCCAGCATCGCCGCCACGTCATAAGGCGGGCGGTAGCCAAGCCGCACGGTGATGGCTTCGCTGGTTGGCCCGCTGCCCTGGCGGCGCAGTTGCGTCGGGTTCAGGTGGTAGTGCTGCGCAAACGCGGCATTGAAGCGGCGAACGCTGGCAAAGCCGCTCATCAGGGCCACCTGCGTGACGGGCAAATCGGTATCGGCCAGCAACTGCTTGGCCGTCAGCAGGCGCCGCGTCTGCAGGTATTGCAGCGGCGTGACGCCAAACTGCGCCTCGAAAATCCGCCGCACATGGCGGCTGCTCACGCCCAGCCGCGCGGCCAGCTTTTCGACGGATGGGGCTTCATCGCGCCAGCTGTCGGGCTCATCGAGCAGGCGGGCCGCCTGGTGCGCCAAGATATAAGACGCGTCCTGAATCGACCAGGCCACCGAATGCGGCGCCATCTCGGGCCGGCAGCGCAGACAGGGGCGAAAACCCGCGCTTTCGGCCTGCGCCGCGTGGCCGAAGAAGCGGCAGTTCTCGCGCCTGGGCGTTCTGACGCTGCAGACCGGGCGGCAGTAGATGCCGGTTGAAGTCACGCCGGTGAAGAAACGGCCGTCGAAACGCGCGTCCTTCGCCTTCAGGGCGAGGTAGCAGTCATCGTCTGCCAGCAGGGCGGTTGTCGTGGTCATGCGGCGATGATACGGCGCGAACTTGATGGCGACTGGCCGTTTCCGGACCCGTCAAACGCAGCCCGTGCCACGTCACACCGGCGTTATTCGCGCCGGTACAGCTCGCCAAACCGGGCCAGCAGCCCGGCATGCACGGGCTGCACCTGGCCCCACGTAAAGCGCCATTCCCAGTAGCCTTCGCCCTGGCCGGGCAGGTTCATGCGGTGTTCGGCGCCCAGGCCCAGCACATCCTGCAGCGGGTGGATGGCCGTGTCGGCGACGCTGGCGCAGGCGGCGCGGATCAGCTGCCAGTGGATGTCCTGGCCGTCGCCCGTGCCCAGGTAGTCCAGCACCTGCTGGCGCAGCGCGGGCGAGGCCTCGGCCCACCAGCCTTGCGTGGTGTTGTTGTCGTGGGTGCCGGTATAGACGACCGTGTTGCTGTCGAAGTTGTGCGGCAGGTAGGCGTTGGTGTTGTCGAAGGCAGCATCCTCGCCAAAGGCGAACTGCAGGATGCGCATGCCGGGCAGGCTGAATTCATGGCGCAATGCGTCCACGTCGGGCGTGATGACGCCGAGGTCTTCGGCAATGATGGGCAGCTCGCCCAATGCCGCTTCGATGGCATGGAACAGCGCTGCGCCGGGGCCGGGCAGCCAGCGGCCCCGGATGGCGTTGGGCTCGCTGGCCGGGATTTCCCAGTAGCCGGCAAAGCCCCGGAAATGGTCGATGCGAACGATGTCCACCAGCTCGAAAATGCGCCGCACGCGCTCGATCCACCAGGCATAGCCCTCGGCCGCATGCGCGCTCCAGCGGTACAGCGGATTGCCCCAGCGCTGGCCGGTGGCGCTGAAAAAATCGGGCGGCACGCCGGCGATGACCGTGGCGCGGCCGTCGGCGTCGAGTTCGAACAGTTCCTGGCGGGCCCAGACTTCGGCGCTCTGGCTGGCGATGAAAATCGGCGCGTCGCCGACGATTTTGACGCCGCGCTCGTTGGCATAGGCGCGCAGCTTTTTCCATTGCCTGAAAAAGCACCACTGGCCGAATTTCCAGAAGGCGATACGTTCGGCATGTTTGGCGCCGGCCTGCTGCAGGGCCTGCGCGTCACGGCGGGCCAGCGGCGCGGGCCAGTCGCACCAGTCGAGCCCGCTGTGAATTTCCGCCAGCGTCATGAACAGGGCGTAGTCCTCCAGCCAGACGGCGTGGTGCAGGCAGAAGGCGGCGTAGTCCACCTGGTCGGCGGCGCTGATATTTTGCGCAAAGCGGGCGGCGGCCTTTTGCAGCCGCGCCATGCGCCAGGGCACCACGGCACCGAAGTGGACGCGCGCATCGCTGAAGCCGGCGTCGGGCAGCAAGTCGGCGTCGTCCAGCCAGCCTTGCAGTCGCAGCTCGGCCAGGTCGATCAGCAGCAGGTTGCCGGCAAAGGCCGAGCTGCTCATGTAGGGCGAGTTGCCGGGGCCGATGCCGCCCAGCGGCAGGATCTGCCAGAGCCTTTGCCTGGCCGTGACCAGCCAGTCCACGAAGTGACAGGCGGCCGGGCCAAGGTCGCCGCAGCCATGCGGGCCGGGCAGGGAAGTGGGATGCAGCAGCACGCCGCTGGCGCGGGGAAAGGTCATGGTGAAGAAGTCGCCTTGGCGGTTTAGGAGTTGGCTATAAATAACTTCCCGTCCGTCATTCCCGCGAAGGCGGGAATCCAGCGACACGGGCTGAAGCGCTCAAACGAGTCTGGAGACCCGCCCCCGATCAGGTCGAGGGCAGGCTCTTCGCGGGTATGACGCAGGGAAGTTATTGCTGACAGCATCCTTAGAAAGTAATAACGGCGCCGGCCGCCACCAGCAGCATCAGGCTGCGGGCGCCCAGCCGCAAGGCGGCTTCGCCTTGCCCCTGCCAGCGGGTCATGCCGCGCGAATGGGTGGTGTCCAGCACCGCCTGCCAGACGCCGGCGGGCAGCATGAAGTCATGGTCTTCGGCATCGGGGTTGACCAGCAGCAGCAGCGGCGCCCGGGCCCGGCCGGGCTGGCCGATCAGGCAGCCGAGCACGCGCTCGCTGTTGTCGTTCCAGGCCTGGCCCTGCAAGGCCTCGCCGCTGCTATGCAGCCACGACAAATCATGCAGGCCCAGCGTGTCACTCAAGCCGCTGTACCAGTGGTTGCCAAACGGAAGCAGCTGGCGGCGCAGCGACAGCACCCAGGCGGTGAAGTCGATGAGCCCGTCGTCGGCCTGCGCCCAGGCTATCCAGGTGATCTCGTTGTCCTGGCAGTACGGGTTGTTGTTGCCGCGCTGGCTGTGGCCGAGTTCATCGCCCGCGCACAGCATCGGCGTGCCCTGCGCCAGCAGCGTGGTGGCCAGCAGGGCGCGCTGCAGCCGGCCGCGCAGGTGGTTGATCTGCGGCTCGTCGGTCGGTCCTTCGGCGCCCAGGTTGTTGCTCAGGTTGTTGCCGTGGCCGTCGCGGTTGTCCTCGCCGTTGGCTTCGTTGTGGCGCTCGTTGTAGCTCACCAGGTCGGCCAGGGTGAAGCCGTCGTGCGACACCACGTAATTGACCGACACGCCAGGCGCCCGGTGGCGCGGCTGGTACAGGTCTGACGAGGCGCACAGGCGCAGCGCAAAGTCGCCGCGCGAACGGGCGTTGTCGTCGTCCTGCAGCCAGAAGCCGCGCATCGCGTCGCGGAAATGGTCGTTCCATTCGAGCCAGCCGCGCGGAAAGTTGCCGACCTGGTAGCCGCCCGGGCCGATGTCCCACGGCTCGGCAATCATCTTGACCTGCGACAGCACCGGGTCCTGCGCCACGGCGGTGAAAAAGGCGCCGTTGGACTCGAAGCCGTGGTCGCCCCGGCCCAGCACCGGCGCCAGGTCGAAGCGAAAGCCATCGACATGCATCTCGCTGACCCAGTAGCGCAGGCTGTCCATGACCAGCTGCAGCACACGGGGCTGGCGGATGTCCAGCGTGTTGCCGCAGCCGCTGTGGTTCTCGAAGGCGGCGGGCGACTCGGGCGGATGCCGGTAGTAGCTGGCGTTGTCGAGCCCGCGAAAGCTCAGGGTGGGGCCGTCTGCGCCCGACTCGGCGGTGTGGTTGAACACCACGTCGAGCAGCACCTCGATGCTCTGGGCATGCAGGGTCTTGACCATGGCGCGGAATTCGTCGCGGGCATTCAGCCCGTCCTGGCCGGATGCCAGCCGGGTACTGGCTGCAAAGAAAGCCAGCGTGTTGTAGCCCCAGTAGTTGTGCAGCCCCATGCCCGCCAGCCGCTCCTCATCAAGCGCATAGTGAACCGGCAGCAGGCTGACGCTGGTCACGCCCAGGCGCTGCAGATGCGCCACCGAGGCCGGATGCGCCAGCCCGGCGTAGCTGCCGCGCAGGGCTTCGGGCACCTTGGGGTTGAGTTTGGAAAAGCCCTTGACGTGCAGCTCGTACAGCACCGTGTCCTGCAGCGGCACGCACGGCGGCAGGTCGCCTTCCCAGTCGAAACTGTCATGCACCACACTGGCCTTGAGCGCGAAGGCGGCACTGTCATGCGTGTCCATGTGCAGCGGATGCTGGCGGTCGGCGCCGAAGTGTTCATCGCGCCATTCAAAATGGCCGACCACCTCGCGCGCATAGGGGTCGAGCAGCAGCTTGTGGTGGTTGAACAGATGGCCCCGGTCGGGCCGCCACAGGCCATGGGCGCGCAGGCCGTAGATCAGGCCGGGCGAGGCGCCGAGCAGGTAGCCGTGCCAGACATCGTTGGTGTGGACGGGCAGCATCAGGCGGCTGAGTTCCACGGCGCCGGCCTCGTCGAACAGGCACAGCGCCATGGCCTGCGCATGCGCCGAGAACACCGCGAAGTTCACGCCGTAGCCGTCCCAGGTGGCGCCCAGCGGCCAGGGGCGGCCGGGTAGCAGGGCGGGTTTCATGCGGTCCATTCGAGCAGCACCGTGGCCAGCGGCGGCAGGGTCAGCAGGAGGGAATGCGGCTGGCCGTGCCAGCCCACGGGCTCCGCCGTGGCGGCGCCCAGCGGCGTGCCCAGGTTGCTGCCGCCGTAGTGGGCCGAGTCGGTGTTGAGCCGCTCGCGGTATTCGCCGGGCCGGGGCACGCCGACGCGGTAAGCCGTCTGCACGGTGGGGGTGAAGTTGCAAACCACCAAAATAAAATTCCTTGTGCCGGTGCCGCGCCGGATGAAGCCGAACACCGAATGCGCCGCATCCCGGTGGTCCATCCATTCAAAACCGGCGGGGTCAAAGTCGAGCTGAAACAGTGCCGGGGTGGCGCGGTAGAGCTGGTTCAGGTCGCGCACCAGCCGCTGCACGCCGGCGTGGCGCGGGTCGTCCAGCAGGTGCCAGTCCAGGCTCTGGTCGTGGTTCCATTCGCGCAGCTGCGCGAACTCGCAGCCCATGAACAGCAGCTTCTTGCCGGGGTGGCCGAACATGAAGCCCAGGTAGGCCCGCAGGTTGGCGAACTGCTGCCAGCGGTCGCCGGGCATCTTGCCCAGCAGCGAGCCCTTGCCATGCACCACCTCGTCGTGCGAGATCGGCAGCACGAAGTTTTCGCTGAAGGCGTAGGTGAGGCCGAAAGTCATCTCGTTCTGGTGATGCTGGCGATGCACCGGGTCGCGCGCCATGTACTGCAGCGTGTCGTGCATCCAGCCCATGTTCCACTTGTAATGAAAACCCAGGCCGCCGGTGTAAGTGGGGTGCGACACGCCCGGAAACGAGGTGGACTCTTCGGCCATGGTGACGGCTTCGGGGCGTTCGTTGCCAATCACTTCGTTCATGCGCTTGAGAAAGGCGATGGTTTCCAGGTTCTCGCGCCCGCCGTGCCGGTTGGGAATCCATTCGCCGGGCTGGCGGCTGTAGTCGCGGTAGAGCATCGACGCCACCGCATCAACGCGCAGGCCATCGACGCCAAAGCGTTCCAGCCAGTACAGGGCGTTGCCGATCAGGAAGTTGCGCACCTCGGTGCGGCCCAGGTTGTAGATCAGCGTGTTCCAGTCGGTGTGAAAGCCTTCGCGCGGGTCGGCGTATTCATACAGAGGCGTGCCGTCGAAGTTGCCCAGCCCGTGGGCGTCGGCCGGAAAGTGCGCCGGCACCCAGTCCAGCAGCACGCCCAGGCCCGCCGCATGGCAGCGCGCGATGAAGCGGACCAGGCCGTCGGCATCGCCAAACCGCGCGGTCGGCGCATACAGGCCGATGGGCTGATAACCCCAGGAGCCGTCAAACGGATGCTCGCTGATCGGCAGCAGTTCGAGGTGGGTAAAGCCCATGTCCAGCGCATACGGCACCAGCTGGTTGGCCAGCTCGTCCCAGGTCAGCCAGCGCTGCCAGCCGTTCGCCGGGTCAAGAATGCGCCGCCACGAACCCAGGTGGACTTCGTAAATGCTGAGGGGCGCATCCAGCGCGTTGGCCTGCCGGCGCGCGTCCGACGATGGCTGGAGCGCGGGCATGGCGGCGACGATGCTGGCCGTGGCCGGGCGCAGTTCGGCTTGCCGCGCATACGGGTCAGCGCGGGCGGGCAGCACCTGGCCGTTGGCGGCCAGAATTTCATATTTGTAACGGGCGCCCATTTCCACGCCGGGCAGGAAAATTTCCCAGACGCCGCACTCTGGCCGCAAGCGCATCGGGTGGCGCCGGCTGTCCCAATAATTGAAGTCGCCCACCACGCTGACGCGCGCGGCATGCGGCGCCCACACGGCAAAGCTGGCGCCGGCCACGCCGCCCATCACGCGCTGGTTGGCGCCCAAAATCTCATACGGCCGCAGGTGCGTGCCTTCGCCGAGCAGCCAGACATCGACCTCGCCCAGCACCGGCCCGAAGCGGTAGGGGTCTTCGATCAAGGCCGTCTGGTAGTTGTCCCACTGCACCTGCAATCCGTAAGCCGCCGGCACCGGCAGCGCCAGAACGCCTTCGAAAAATCCGTCGGGATGGTGTTTCTCAAGCATGCCGAGCCGATGGCCCGAGCAGGCATCAATCACCTCGACCTGCCGGGCATTGGGCAGGAAGGCGCGGATGGACACGCCGCCGTCCTGCGCATGCGGGCCCAGCACCGAGAACGGGTCGCCGTGGCGGGCGCTGCAAATCAGGTCGATATCGAGCGGGTTCAGCATGCAACCGTCCTCAGTGCGTGGCGGGCTCAATGTTCCAGATGTCGCGGGCGTATTCCCGGATCGTCCGGTCGGAAGAAAACACGCCCATGCCCGCCACGTTGGCAATCGCCCGCTGGCACCACTGCGCCGGCTGGCGGTACAGCGCATCGACCCGCAACTGGGTGGCGACATACGACTCGTAGTCGGCCAGCAGCAGGTAATGGTCGCCGCCCCAGAGCAGCGAATCGACCAGCGCGCGGTAGCGCCCCGGCTCGCCTGGCGAGAACTGGCCGCCGGCTATCGCGTCGAGCACGCCTTTGAGCGCGGGCAGGCTTTCGTAGTAGCGCATGGGCTGGTAGCCGCTTTGCTGCAGCGCATGCACCTCGGGCGTTTTCAGGCCGAAGATGAAGATGTTGTCGTCGCCCACGTTCTGCCGGATCTCGATGTTCGCGCCGTCGTCGGTGCCGATGGTCAGCGCGCCGTTCAGCGCCAGCTTCATGTTGCCGGTGCCCGAGGCTTCGGTGCCGGCGGTGGAAATCTGCTCCGACAGGTCGGCGCCCGGCATGATGACTTCGGCCACCGACACGCCGTAGTTGGGCACGAACACCAGCTTGAGCTTGCCCTTGATGCGCGCGTCCTTGTTGATGACGCTGCCGACATCGTGAATCAGCCGGATGATGGACTTGGCCGTGTGGTAGCTCGATGCCGCCTTGCCGGCGAAGATCACGGTGCGCGGCACCCAGTCGGCGCCCGGGTTCGCCAGGATCGCCTGGTAGCGCGTCACCACATGCAGCAGGTTGAGCAGCTGGCGCTTGTACTCGTGAATGCGCTTGACCTGCACGTCGAACAAAGCGTCGGGGCTGACGGCAATGCCCGTGGTGCGCTCGATAGAGGCCGCCAGCCGGGCCTTGTTGGCGCGCTTGATGGCCATGAACCTGCCCTGAAAATCGGCGTCAAGGCGGTATTCACCCAGCCGCTTGAGCTGGTCCAGGTCCAGCCGCCAGCGGCTGCCCAGCGTGCTGTCCAGCAGGCTTGAGAGCTGCGGATTGGCCTGCGCCAGCCAGCGCCGGGGCGTCACGCCGTTGGTCATGTTGGTGAAGCGCTCCGGCCACAGGTCGGCGAAGTCGGCAAAGATGGTTTTGACCAGCAAGTCCGAATGCAGCGCCGACACGCCGTTGACCTTGTGGCTGCCGACCACCGACAGATGCGCCATGCGCACCCGGCGCTCGCCGTGCTCGTCGATCAGCGACAGGCGCGCCAGGTAGGCGTTGTCGCCCGGACGGTGGCGCGCCGCCAGCTCCAGGAACTCCTTGTTGATGCGGAAAATGATTTCCAGGTGGCGCGGCAGCACATGCTGTATCAGGCTGACCGGCCAGGTCTCCAGCGCCTCGGGCATCAGCGTGTGGTTGGTGTACGAGAAGGTCTTGCCGCACAGCGTCCAGGCCGCGGCCCATTCCATCTGGTGCTCGTCGCACAGCAGGCGCATCAGCTCGGCCACGCCGATGGCGGGGTGGGTGTCGTTCAGGTGAATCGCGACCTGCTCGGCCAGGTTGTCCAGGCCCGGATGCTCGTCCAGGTGGCGCTTGACCAGGTCCTGGATCGACGCGGCAACAAAGAAATACTCCTGTTTCAGCCGCAGCTCGCGCCCGGCGGGCGTGCTGTCGTTGGGGTAGAGCACCCAGGAAATGTTCTCGAATTCATTCTTGGTGCTGGCGGCGCGCGCGTAGTCGCCGGTGTTGAAGGCGCTCAGGTCAATATGCGCCGGCGCCACGGCTTTCCACAGGCGCAGCGTGCTGACCAGCGGCGTGCCGTGGCCGGGCACCACCATGTCGTAGGCCTTGGCCGCGACTTCGCCGGCATGGCGCCAGATGGGCGTGCCGTTCAGGTGCTCCACCCAGCCGCCGAAACGCACCGGGTAGGTGATGCCGGCACGCGGGAATTCCCACGGCGTGCCGTCCTGCAGCCAGGGGTCGGGGTATTCGACCTGCGCGCCGTTCTGGATTTCCTGCGCGAACATGCCGTATTCATAGCGGATGCCATAGCCGAACGAGGGCAGGCCCAGCGTCGCCATCGAGTCCAGGAAGCAGGCCGCCAGCCGGCCCAGGCCGCCGTTGCCCAAAGCGGCATCGGGCTCGCGGTCGGCCACGTCTTCGAGGGTTTGCGCATGCTGCATCAGGCCCTGCGCGGCGCCGCCGGTCAGACTCAGGGCGGCCAGGGCGTTGGACAGCGTGCGGCCCATCAGGAATTCCATCGACAGATAGACCACCCGGCGGGCCTTGGCGGCACGCTGGTGCGCCTGCGTTTCAACCCAGCGCTGGGAGAGCTGCTGGCGCGCCACCTGGGCAACGGCCTGCATCAGGTCGGTCTGGGTGGCGTCTTCGGAGGCCACGCCGACGGTGCAGAGAAGATGCTCTTCGATCTGGGCCGCCAGGGCATGCTTGGCGATGGGTGGGTTCAGGTTCACGGCAGTATCCTTTCGAGGTTCGGCAGACAGGCAGGGCTACCAGCAAGGAGCGGGCCAGTCGTCAAATTCGGTTGATTCTCGCATGCGCAAAACCGCTGGCCGGCGGCCTTCAAGCACCCGATGGTTCGGCAGCGGGTGCATGTCAGGCGAGGCGCTGGTTCAGCATCGATCCACCTTTCGGGCACCCCTAAAACGGCTTGTCTGCGCAGGCTCCGGTATTAAGATGGTGAGGCCCTTTTCCCTTCATAACCCCCCATCTCACGGACACCATGAAACCGAATGAACTTGCGCAAAGCCTTGACTTGCCGAAACGGGCGATTGCCCTGGTGCTGGCTGGCGGGCGTGGCAGCCGCCTGATGAACCTGACCGACAGCCGGGCCAAGCCGGCGGTCTATTTCGGCGGCAAGTTCCGCATCGTCGACTTTGCCCTGTCCAATTGCCTCAATTCGGGCATACGCCGCATCGGCGTCATCACCCAGTACAAATCGCACAGCCTGCTGCGCCACCTGCAGCGCGGCTGGGCGTTTCTGAAAACCGAGATGAACGAGTTCGTTGACCTGCTGCCGGCCCAGCAGCGCAACGACAGCGAAAGCTGGTACCGGGGAACGGCCGACGCGGTGCATCAGAACTACGACATCCTGGAGAGCTACGGCGCCGACTACATCGTGGTGCTGGCGGGCGACCATATCTACAAGATGAACTACGCGCTGATGCTGGCCGACCATGTGGCCAAGGGCCGCGACTGCACCGTGGGCTGCATTGCCGTGCCGCGCAGCGAGGCCAGCGCCTTTGGCGTGATGGCGGTGGACAAGCACAGCATGGTGACTGAATTCCTCGAAAAGCCGGCCGACCCGCCGGCCATGCCGGGCCAGGGCGACATGTCGCTGGCCAGCATGGGCATCTACATCTTCAATGCGCAGTACCTCTACAAGGAGCTGGCGCGCGACATGGCCGATGCGGATTCGAGCCACGACTTTGGCAAGGACATCATTCCCCGCGCCGTCAAGAACGGCCAGGTCGCGGCACACCCGTTCGCGCTGAGCTGCGTGCCGTCCAGCGACGTGGCCGAGCCTTACTGGCGCGATGTCGGCACCATCGACGCCTACTGGGAGGCCAACATCGACCTCACCGCCACCGAACCGGAACTCAACCTGTACGACCAGCACTGGCCCATCTGGACCTACCAGGCGCAACTGCCGCCGGCCAAGTTCGTGCACAACCAGGACGACCGGCGCGGCATGGCCATCGAGTCCACCGTGTCGGGCGGCTGCATCGTTTCGGGCTATGTGTTCCGCTCGGTGCTGTTTTCCAGCGTGCGGGTTCACTCCCATGCCAGGGTCAACTGGTCAGTTTTAATGCCCGACGTTCAGGTCGGGCGTGGCGCCAGCCTGAACCGCGTGGTGGTGGACCGGGGCTGCAGCATTCCCGATGGCATGGTGATTGGCGAGGACGCGGAGCTTGACGGCCAGCGTTTTCATCGCAGCGCGAACGGCATCACCCTGGTGACGGCGTCGATGCTGGCCAGGATTGCGGCATGAAAGTCCTGCATGCCGCCGCCGAGGTTTATCCGCTCGTCAAGACCGGCGGGCTGGCCGACGTGCTGGGCGCCTTGCCCGAGGCGCTGATAGCGGCCGGCGCCGATGTCCGCCTGGTGCTGCCCGGCCTGCCCGCCATCCTGGCGGGCGTGGAGCGCCAGCGGGTGGTCTGCGAGATTGGTGCGGCCTTCGGGGCGGGCCGCGTCACGCTGCGCCTGGGCCGGCTGGCGCCGGGCGGCGTGGCCGCCTATGTGATTGACGCGCCTTACCTGTACCAGCGCCCCGGCAACCCGTATCTGGCGCCTGACGGCAGCGAATGGATGGACAGCCTGCAGCGCTTTGGCCTGCTCGGCTGGGTGGCGGCGCACCTGGCCGCCGGCGAACTCGACCCCGGCTGGACGCCCGATGTGCTGCACGCCCATGACTGGCATGCGGCCATGGCCTGCGCCTATGCCGCCTGCCATCCCGGCACCCGCGCCGCCACGGTGTACACCATTCACAACCTGGCCTACCAGGGCCTGTTTCCTGAAGACGACTTTCATCTGCTCGGCCTGCCGTCGCGCCTGATGGTGCCCGTCGGGCTCGAATTCCATGGCCAGCTTTCCTTCATGAAGGCCGGCCTGAAGTACGCCGACCGCATCACCACGGTCAGCCCCAACTATGCGCGCGAAATCGCCACCGAAGCCTTCGGCTGCGGCCTGGACGGCGTGATCCGCGCCCGGGGCGCTGATGTTTCCGGCATCCTGAACGGCGTCGATGGCACGGTCTGGAACCCGGCCACCGACCGCCTGATCCCCGTGCCTTATTCGGCCGCCGCGCTGGGCGGCAAGGCGCTGTGCAAGGCGGCCCTGCAGCACGAATTCGGCCTGGCCGTCGATGCCGGCGCGCCTTTGTTTGCCGTGGTCAGCCGGCTGACCTCGCAAAAAGGGCTGGACCTGCTGCTTGACGCCTTGCCCGCGCTGCTTGATTTCCCGGCGGCGGGCGGCCCCCAGCTGGCCGTCCAGGGCAACGGCGACCCGGCGCTGGAGGCCGCGTTTGCAGCCGCTGCAGCCATGCATCCGGGCCGTGTCGCCGTTCGGCTGGTGTACGACGAGGCCCTGGCGCACCGCATGATGGCCGGCGCCGATGCGCTGCTGGTGCCGTCCCGTTTCGAGCCCTGCGGCCTGACCCAGCTGTATGCCCTGCGCTATGGCACGGTGCCGGTGGTGCGGCATGTCGGCGGCCTGGCCGATACCGTGGTCGGCGCCAGCGAGGCGGCGGTGCAGGCCGGCCTGGCCACGGGTTTCATGTTTGGCCCGGCCACGCCCGCCGCGCTGGCCCAGGCGCTGCTCCAGGCGGTTGCTGCCCACGGCCAGCCCGCGCTCTGGCGCCAGCTGATGCTGCGCGGCATGGCGCAGAATTTTTCATGGGCCTCGGCTGCCAGCCAGTACATGGCGCTGTACCGCGATGCACAACAGGCGCTTCAGGCTGCAAACCACCTGTAACGGTGTGTTTTTGGCCCGTTATCTGCTAGTTACCCTTGTCTTGCGCCCTGTATAGAATCGTTTTCGGCGTTTACCGTTTTTCCTTCCCGCCCGCTGGCCATGCACGGTCAGAACCACTTTAAAAAGAACCCTTCACCATGCAAGTAGCAGCTTCTATTTTCAAGGCCTATGACATTCGCGGCATCGTCCCCGCCACCGTTACCGAGGAGGTCGCCGAGGGCATTGGCAAGGCCTTTGGCACTATTGCGCTGGCGCAGGGCGAAACCGTGGTGGCCGTGGGGCGCGATGGCCGCCTCAGCGGCCCGTCGCTCAGCGCCGCCCTGGTGCGCGGCCTGAGTGCCGTCGGCATCGAGGTGATCGATGTCGGCATGGTCACGACGCCGATGCTGTATTTCGCCGCCAACACGCTGTGCTCAAGCGGCATCCAGGTCACGGGCAGCCACAACCCCAAGGACTACAACGGCTTCAAGATGGTCATGGCCGGGCGCGCCATCTACGGCGATGACATTCAGGCCATCCGCGCCATGATGGAAGGCGAGACCTGGGCGCTCAAAAATGGCGGCAGCGTGCGCCATGTCGATGTGACGGACGCCTACCAGGCGCGCATCGTGCTTGATATCAAGCTGTCGCGGCCAATGAAGATCGTCGTCGATTGCGGCAACGGCATTGCCGGCGCGACGGCTCCGGCCATCTTCCGCGCCATCGGCTGCGAGGTGATCGAGCTGTTCAGCGAGGTCGATGGCAACTTTCCCAACCACCATCCCGACCCCAGCAAGCCCGAGAACCTGCAGGACCTGATCAAGACCCTGCAGGCCAGCGACGCCGAACTCGGCCTGGCCTTCGACGGCGACGGCGACCGTCTGGGCATCGTCACCAAGGACGGCCAGAACATCTACCCCGACCGCCAGATGATGCTGTTTGCCAGAGACGTGCTCTCGCGCGTTCCCGGCGGAACGATTGTCTTTGACGTGAAATGCTCGCAGCGCCTGGCGCCCGACATCGAGCAAGCCGGCGGCGTGCCGCTGATGTTCAAGACCGGCCACTCGCTCATCAAGGCCAAGATGAAGGAAGTCAACTCGCCGCTGGGTGGCGAGATGAGCGGCCACATCTTCTTCAAGGAACGCTGGTACGGTTTTGACGACGGCACCTACGCCGGCACGCGCCTGCTGGAGATCGTCAGCAAGTCGCCTGACGCCGGGGTGCTGCTCAACAGCCTGCCGACCAGCTTCAGCACGCCCGAGATCAACGTGCCCTGCGCCGAAGGCGAGCAGCACACCGCCGTGGCCGCGCTCATCCAGGCCGCGCATTTTGAAGCGCCCGCCAAGATATCGACCATCGACGGCGTGCGCGTGGACTGGCCGGACGGCTTTGGCCTGATCCGCGCGTCCAACACCACGCCGGTGCTGGTGCTGCGCTTTGAAGGCCAGACGCAAGCCGCGCTGGACCGCATCCAGGCCGGCATGCTGGGGCTGCTGCGCAGCGTGAAACCCGACGCGGTGTTTGCAGCCGCAGCGCATTGAGCCATTTTCCCGTCATTCCCGCGAAGGCGGGAATCCATTCCCGTGCGCAGCACTGGATTCCCGCGCGCGCGGGAATGAAGGTGATGGGCCGCAAGACGCCCGTCAGGCCTCCCGCATGAAAATCCTGCTGGTCAAGCTGTCGTCGCTGGGCGATGTGGTCCATGCCCTGCCGGTCGTGCAGGACATCCACGCCGCCTTGCCCGGTGCGCAGGTTGACTGGGTGGTTGAACAATCGTTTGCCCCGGTGCTGGCCCTGAATGCCGGGCTGCACCGCGTCATTCCGTGCGAAATCCGGCGCTGGCGCAAGTCGCCCCTGTCGGCGCTGACGCGCCAGCAGTGGAACGCCTTCAAGGCCGACCTGCGGCAGACCGACTACGACGCGGTGATTGACCTGCAGGGCCTGACCAAATCCGCTCTGGTGGCGCGGCTGGCGCGGCTGGCGCCCGGCGGCAAGCGCTATGCGCTCGCCAACCAGACCGAAGGCTCGGGCTACGAGGCGCCGACGCGCTGGGTGGCCGACGTGGCGATCCGCATCACGCCGCACGTCCACGCCGTGCAGCGCTCGCGCGAGCTGGCGGCCCGGGCGCTGGGCTACACCCCGTCGCCAAGCCCGGATTTCGGGTTAAAAATGCCGCTTGCGCAATACGGACGTGCATCTATAGCTCCTGAAAGGATAGCAAACCGGGTTGCTTTCGTGCATGGCACGTCGCGCGCCGACAAGGAATGGCCGCTCAAGCACTGGGCCGCCCTGGGCCGCCGCCTCAACGCGGCCGGCTACCAGATTGCGCTGCCCCATGGCAGCGCCAAAGAGCAGGCCAAAAGCCAGGCGATTGCCAGGATGCTGAACGAAATCGCGCCCGGCCATGCCATCGTCTGGCCGCTGCTGCCGCTTGATGCGCTGACGCGGGAACTGGCGCAGTGCGCCGGCGTGATCGGTGTGGACAGCGGCGTCAGCCACATCGCCGTCGCGCTGGACTTGCCGCATGTGCAGCTCTACAACTTCGACACCGCCTGGCGCACCGGCCCCGATTCGGCCAGCGGGCGGCAGGTCAGCGTGTTCGCCCAGCCCGCGCCCAGCGTGGACGATGTCTGGCAGGCCTGGCTGGGCTGCATTGAAACCGTCAGGGGCGAGCCATGCGATTCACCCGATTCACCCGGCGCCGGGGATGACGGCGAATGAGCGACTGGGCGCGCGGGCTGTATTCAGCGCTCATGACGCTCGGCCAGCCGCTGCTGCGCCGCAAGCTGGCGCGCCGTGGCGAGCAGGAACCCGGCTACCTCGAAGCCGTGAATGAGCGCTTCGGCCACTACCGCCAGCCGGCTGAAACGACTTCCGAACTGCTCTGGGTGCATGCCGTGTCGCTGGGCGAAACCCGCACCGCCGCCATGCTGCTGAAAGCCTTGCGCCAGCAGCATCCGGCGCTGCGCCTGCTGCTCACGCACGGCACCGCCACCGGCCGCGAAGAGGGGCGGGCGCTGCTCCAGTCCATCGGCCGGCCCGGCGATATTCAGGTCTGGCAGCCGTGGGACAGCCCGGCGGCGGTGCAACGATTTTTCAGCCACTTCAAGCCGCGCCTGGGCCTGCTGATGGAAACCGAGATCTGGCCGAACCTGGTGGCGCAGGCCAAGACGCTGACCCTGCCGCTGATTCTCGTTAACGGGCGGCTGTCTGAAAAATCGCTGAAACAGGCGCTGCGCCTGGCGGCGCTGTCGCTGCCGGCCTACGGCGCGCTGTCGGCCGTGTACGCGCAGACCGGGCTGGACGCCGGCCGCTTTCGCCAGCTCGGCGCGCCGGTTGCCGGCGTGTTCGGCAACCTGAAGTTCGACGCCACGCCAGACGCCGCCCAACTCGCCAAAGGCCAGCGGTGGCGGCAGGCGCTGGCGCAGCCGGTCCTGATGTTCGCCAGCTCGCGCGAAGGCGAGGAAATCGAGTTTCTCAAGCAAATAAAGGCTGTTGCGCAGGTCCAGCATGCGCAAGCAGCTATGAATTCAGTAGCAGACAAGCCGGCCAGCGCCTTCAAGGCCCTGATCGTTCCACGCCACCCGCAGCGCTTTGACGACGTGGCCGCGCTGGTCGTGCAGCACGGCCTGCGCGTGTCGCGCCGCTCGCAATGGAGCGGCAGCCCCGCCGACAGCCAGGAGGCGCTGAACGCCGATGTCTGGCTCGGCGATTCGCTGGGCGAGATGGCGCTGTACTACGGCCTGGGCGACGTGGCCCTGCTGGGCGGCAGCTTTGCCCCGCTGGGCGGCCAGAACCTGATCGAAGCCGCCGCCTGCGGCTGCCCGGTGGTGATGGGGCCGCACACGTTCAACTTCACCGAAGCGGCGGAACTGGCCGAGGCCGAGGGCGCGGCGCTGCGCGTTTCCGGCATGGAGGAAGCGCTGCAGGCCGGGCTGGGGCTGGTGGGAGATGCGGCTGCGCGGGCGCGGGCCGTACAGGCCGGGCTGGCATTCGCGGCGCGCAATCGCGGGGCGACGGCCAGGACGCTGGAGGCGTTGCGGGGGTATTTGTAACGTGCCACGAACGGTTTTTGTCTCCCGCTTCCGTTTGTCCTGGTGATTCGGTCCGACGGACCGCTACCACTGCAGCAGTGCCTGGAGCCGATTGTTGTGGACAATAGGCGCTTATGACAAGCACTCCCAAATGGCAATATGACGCAGCGGAGCACAGACTGAAACACTGCTGGAATCAGCCGCACGCCGACTTTGTTCGTGATGGCTCTCACGTCATCGGAAAATGTCCCAGTACGCTTTCAAAGGAGCAGGCTCGCCTTTTGCTTGATGACGCTGCCTATGTTCACAAGGAGGGCGTTGTCCAGCCCTACCGGATGTGGAGTGTCCATGAGGGCGTGATTTATGAAGCCGTGCCGACGCAGGCCGGCTCTTATCATGGCTACCCTTGGTGCGCTCGCCCTGGCATGAACCGCCTTCCACGGCAAGTGCTGGCCGAACTGACTGAAATGGCGCAGGCCAAAAACTGCTTGCGTGAGTTCAAGAACTGGATAAAAAATCATGGATAACAACAATTCCGTCCTGCGTTTTGAATTCGTGCCTGCGCAAGACGCCAGGCGGCGGCATGACGGCTATGGAGCCGGATCGCTGTTTCTGGATGGCCGTCCGTTCTGGTTTTCTGGCAGCGAATCTGATCCGCGGCGGTTTGAGTGGACGTGGGTGGATTTTCTTGAGCACATAGCGGCAATATGGCCTGCCCTCGTGGCCGAGCAGACTTATCCATTTGACTGGTTGAACAAATCCGCATCTCATCCTGGAGAAATCTGGATGCGGGCGGACTATCGCTGGGCGTCGCGCGATGAAGCAATCGCTGACGAGGAGGAACCCGTACTTTATGAGTTTCATCGCCGGCACAATCTTGCCGCCGGCTGGAAGGGGATTGGGCTGCCTGCCCTTGTCTGGCTGCGCGTGGGCAACAGTGTCTGGCTTTCGCCCGAAAACGGCATGCCGTATCGCGCGTCTGAACAGGAATGCAGAAACAGTCTTCAAGCCATTGGAGATCAATTGGCTGCAGCGTTTGAGGGGTCGGACAATTCTCGCGTTGTTGCCGCAGTTCTGGCGTGGCGGTTGCGGGGGGCAACCCTGAAAGCATCTTTTCTTGAACTGGCTACTGGTTTCACCACCAGCGAACTTTGTTTGCTGCAAGGCAGTTCTTCCGCAAATGACTACTGGGAAGTTTCAGACAAAACCGACTGGGACCATGTACCGGCAAACGAGAACGAGCTTCTTGCGGCTGCGCGAATGACCCGAGGCGTTCTGCCCGTTCCTGCCATCGCAAGAGTCATCGAAAAAATCCGGAAAACTCCCCCTGCAAAGACGCCTGGGCTTGACGAGCTTGGCCGCAAGGCGGTCTTGCATCTCCAGCAGGGTCAGGCCGTCTACGCGCATGAGTCGGGCTACCATTTGGCTCAATGGGTGCGGGAGCAACTGCGTGTCGGACTGCAGAGGTATGTCGATATCGAGGCTGTGCTGGCAAGCTTTAATGTTGAGGTAACGAGCTTGCGGTTTGATTCCAGCCATATCGAAGCAATAGCGTTTTGGGGTTTGCATGGCCCGTGCATCATGCTTAACGATGACCGGGCGCACGACAGCCATGAACGCAAGCGAATGACCTTGGCGCACGAGTTCTGCCACTTGCTGGTAGATCGTAAAAATGCCTTGCCGGCTGCGGAGGTGTTGGGCGGTGCGGTTGACCAGTATGTTGAGCGGCGAGCCAATGCTTTTGCAGCCGAACTTTTGTTGCCGCGCGAGTCTGTTGAACAAGAGGCGAAGGCCGGCAACCTGCGATTGAGCGACCTGCTTTTGATGCGCCAAAAATTTGGCGTGAGCAAAACGGTTGCATGTGCGCAGATTTACAACAGCCGTGTCTTTGAAGGGCTCCAGCATTTTGAGCAAGATTATGTTGAAGGCAGGATTGCGCGGTTCGAAGCGTTCGTTCAGCGGGAAAAAATTGTTTCCGAGGTCGTGTAGCCATGCTTCATGGTGTGCGTGGAGTCAAAAAAGTGGGCGGATGACCGGAAGTGCGACAGGCGCGAAAAGCCCAGCGCAGCGCACAGAGGACCGCGCCTCTTCGGAGGATTGAAAAAGCGAATATCAGCGTGCCAGCAAGCCGTTGATCTGCTGCAAATCCTCGGCCGTCAGCGTTCCGCTGGCCAGCCTTAGCCGCAGCCCGCCCAGCAGCACGTTGTAGCGCGCCTGCGCCAGGTCGCGCTTGGTCTGGAACAGCTGGCTTTGCGCGTTCAGCACGTCGATATTGATGCGCACGCCGACCTGGTAGCCCAGCCGGTTGGCGTCGAGCGCGCTCTGGCTTGAGAGTTCGGCGGCTTCCAGTGCCTTGACCTGTCCCTGGCCCGACTGCACGCCGAAGTAGGCGGTGCGCACGTTCTGCGCCACGCTGCGCCGCGCGCCTTCAAGGTCGCTCAGTGCCTTGTCGCGCAGCGACAGCGTTTCCCGGATGCGGTTTTGCGTCGAGAAACCGGCGAACAGCGGCACATTGAGCAGCAGGCCGATATTGCTGGTGTTGGCGCGGGAGGAAATGCCAGCCGGCGCGGTGCTGGACGGGTTTTTGGTGACGTTGTAGCTGGCGGTGGCGTCCAGCGTGGGCTTGTGGCCGGCTTCGGCTTTCTTGATCTCCAGCTCGGCAATTTCCGCGTTGCTCTGCGCCTGGCGAATGGCGGGGTTGAGCAGCTCGGACTGCTGCACCCAGATGCCGGCATCGGCCGGCGCCACGGGCGGCAGGTTGACCGGCATCGTCAGGGGGCGGGGCTGCGATTCGGTGACGCCGACCAGCTGGTCGAGCGCGATCTTGCGCACGCGCAGGTCGTTCCCGGCGGCGATTTCCTGGGCCGTCACCAGGTCGTAACGCGCCTGCGCTTCGCGGGTGTCGGTGATGGTGGAGGTGCCGACTTCAAAATTGCGCTTGGCAAACGCCAGTTGCTCATTCACCGCTTCTTTTTGCGCCAGCACAAAGGTCAGCGTGTCCTGCGCGGCCAGCACGTCGAAGTAGGCCTGGCTGGTGCGCACGATCAGGTCCTGCGACGCCGATTCGAGCTGGGCGCGGGCCAGCTCCACCTGCCGCAAGCCCTGCTCGTAGGTGGCCCAGTTGCCGGGCCGGTACAAGGGCTGGGTGACGCTGAGCGTGGCGTTTTGCGTGTTGTAGCTGGTGTTGACGGGCGGCGTGGTGGTGACTTCAACGCCAATGCGCGAGGCGCCTGCCGACAAGCCGGCGGTGGGCAAAATGCCGGCCCTGGCCTGGTCGGCGCGGGCCAGGTTGGCATCGTATTGCAGCTTGGCCGACTGGTAGCTGGCGTCAAAGGCGCGCGCCGACTCATACAACTCCACCAGACTCTGCGCCTTTGCCAGGGGCGCCAGGGCTGCCAGGGCGAATGCGACCGAAACGGGCAACATTGGCAAGCGGAGTGCCGACAATTTTCCAGGCAGGGTCATGGAGGTCTTGCAGAAGTGGAGTGAATCAATAAAAAAAGCACGCATCAGCCGCTGGAAATGACAAGCGGCAGCCCGGCCGGCTTGAGCGCTTCGAATCGAAGAGGCTCAGTAGCGCGCCACCGACGGATCGACCTGCTGCGACCAGGCATCGATGCCGCCCTGCAGGTTGACGACTTCAGCAAAACCGCTTTGCGCCAGGTAGTTGGCGACCTGCAGGCTGCGCATGCCGTGGTGGCACAGGCAGGCGATCGGGTGGTCGGCGCCCAGGGTGTCCCGGAGTTCGGCCACGCGGGCCGGAATCTCGCGCATCGGCAGGGCCAGCAGCCTGAAGCCGTCTTCCCTGACCGAGGCGGTCTGCACTTCCCACGGCTCGCGCACATCGAGCACCACGGGAAGGGCGGCGGGCGCAAGCCCTTCTTTGGCCTGGTCGCGCCACGCGGCGAAACGGGAAGGATTGAGTTGGGGAATCATCGGATTGGCCTTGCGGTGGGTTCAGGTTGTCAGGGGTTTCAGAAAGTGAATTTCGACGGCTCGGGGAAATTGAGCAGCCGGGGCGCCACCGTGTCCCACGCTTGCACGGTGCGAAACGAGTCCTTGCCGACGCGCGTGATCAGCGTGGCGCGCATCATGGGTTCATCGCCGACGATGGCGCTCAGGCGGCCGCCGACCTTGAGCAGGTCGAGCAGCGCGGCGGGCACTTCGGCGACCGAGCCGCTGAGCACGATGACGTCGAAAGGGCCGCGCAGCGGGCCGTTGCCGGACACCGCTTCGGCCAGGCTGGCCGCGCCGTCGGCCAGGCGCACTTCGGCGTTGTAGATGCCGGCTTTTTGCAGGTTGCGGCGCGCGGTCTCGACCAGCTCGGGCTCGATTTCAAGCGTGATGACCTGCTGGGCGCGGTGCGCGAGCAGGGCGGCCATGAAGCCGGAGCCGGTGCCGATCTCCAGCACTTTTTCGTGCTTTTGCACGGCCAGGTCCTGCAGGATGCGGGCCTCGACCTTGGGCTCCAGCATGCACTGGCTGGCGTTTTTTTGCGGCGGCAGCGGAATTTGCATATCGACAAAGGCCAGCGCCTTGAAGGCCGGCGGCACGAAATCCTCGCGCCGCATCACCGCGAGCAGGGAAAGGACCTGGCTGTCCAGCACTTCCCAGGGGCGGATTTGCTGCTCAATCATGTTGAATCGGGCTTGTTCGTAGTTCATGGCGGACCTGTTGTTGGACGATGTGGAGTGTGAGGAAGAAGGATGAGGGCGTGGATCGCAAGGGCGGATTTTAGACGGCGCGCGCTTCATCGTCCTGACGCCGCAGGCTGCGCTTCGGCCTGCGCTGCGGGCGATGGCTTGCCGCTGAATTTGCGCTTGAACCACTGCGCCAGGTCGTCCATGTAGCAATAGGTGATCGGCACCACGACCAGCGTCAGCAGCGACGAGGTGATGACGCCGCCAATCACCGCCTGGCCCATGGGCGCGCGCTGCTCGGAGCCTTCGGTCAAGGCAAAGGCCAGCGGCACCATGCCGAAAATCATGGCCAGCGTGGTCATCAAAATCGGCCGCAGCCGGACCCGGGCCGCTGTCAGCAGCGCTTCGCTGCGCTCCATGCCCTGCTCGCGCATGCGGATGGCAAAGTCCACCAGCAAGATCGCGTTCTTGGTCACCAGCCCCATCAGCATGACGATGCCGATGATGGAAAACATCGACAGCGTCGAGCCGAACAGCAGCAGCGCCAGCACCACGCCAATCAGCGTCAGCGGCAGCGAGGTCATCAGCGCCATCGGCTGCAAAAAGCTCTTGAACTGGCTGGCCAGGATCATGTAGATGAACAAAATCGCCATCACCAGCGCCGACACCGCATAGCCGAAGGACTCGGCCATGTTCTTGGTCGAGCCGCTGAAGGCGTAGCGGTAGCCGGGCGGAAAGTTGATGCCGGCCAGCGCGGCCTTGATGTCGCCGGACACCTCGCCGGCCGAGCGCTGGTACACGTTGGCATTGATGGCGACTTCGCGCGTCAGGTCGCGCCGGTTGATCTGGTTCGGGCCGGTCGATTCCTTCACGCGGGCCACCTGGCTGAGCCGCACGATGCGGCTTGAGCCGTCGGCGTTGCTGCCCACCACGCTGCTCATGAAGGGCAGGTGCTCCAGGTCTTGCGGCGAATTGCGCGCATCGGGCGCAAGGCGCACGTTCACGTCGTAGGTCTGGTCGTCGGGGGCGCGCCAGTTGCCGACGGTCTGGCCGGCGATCAGGGTGCGCAGCGACGCCGCGATCTGCGCTGCCGACAGCCCCAGGCTTGAGGCGGCATCGCGCCGCACGTCCAGTTCAATCACCGGCTGGTCGGCCTTCAGGCTCGAATCCAGATCGACCAGGCCGGGAATGCCCCGGATTTTTTCGCTGACCAGGCGGCTCAATCGGCCCAGTTCCTCCAGATCAGGCCCCTGCAGCGAAAACTCGACCTGCTTGTTGCCGCCCACCGGGTCCAGCAGGCCGGCATGCGTCACGGTGATGCCGGGAACCTGCTTGAGCCGCTCGCGCAGCGCCGCCGACATTTCGTCGGCATTGCGTGTGCGCGACTTGCGGTCCACCAGCCGCACATAGACGCTGGCGTACATTTTTCCCTGCGCGTTGCCGGTGTTGAGCGTTGCGACGGTGTATTTGACCTCGGGCAACTCGCGCATGATGGCATCGACCTGGCGCGCCTTGGCCTCGGTGGCTTCGAGCGATGCGCCCACCGGCGTGTTGAAGTTGAGCGAGGTTTCGGAGAAGTCGGCCTTGGGCACGAACTCGGTGCCCAGCAGCGGCACCATGAAAATGCTGATGGCAAAAATCACCACGGCCAGCGCCAGCGTGGCCAGTTTATGCACCAGCGCCCAGCGCAGGATGCCCTGGTAGCGCTGGCTCAGCGATTCGGTGGCGCTGTCAAACCAGCCGGTGACGCGGCCAATGGTCTTGTCGTAGAAGGTCACGGGAACGCCGCGCCTGCCGTGCGATTCAATCGACGGGTCGTGCCAGATGCTCGACAGCATCGGGTCCAGCGTGAAGCTGACGAACATCGAGATCAGCACCGCCGCCACGATGGTGACGCCGAACTCATGGAAAAACTTGCCGATGATGCCGCCCATGAAGCCAATCGGCAAAAACACCGCGACGATGGAAAAAGTCGTGGCCAGCACCGCCAGGCCGATTTCCTGCGTGCCGTCGAGCGACGCCTGGTAGGGCATTTTTCCCATCTGCACATGGCGCACGATGTTCTCGCGCACCACGATGGCATCGTCGATCAACAGGCCCACGCACAGCGACAAGGCCATCAGCGTGATCATGTTGATGGTGAAGCCGAACAGGTTCATGAACAGGAAGGTGCCGATGATGGAGATCGGCAGCGTCAGCCCGGTGATGACCGTGGAGCGCCAGGAGTTGAGGAACAGGAACACGATCAGCACCGTCAGCAGCGCGCCTTCGATCAGGGTGCGGCGCACGTTTTCGACCGCCACGCGAATCGGCCGCGAGCCGTCGGTGATCAGCTCCAGCCGCGCGCCGGGCGGCAGCAGCGGCTGCAGTTCGGCGACCGCCTTGTTCAGCCCGTCGACCACGCTGATGGTGTTTTCGTCCTGCGCTTTTTGCACTGTCAGCAGCAGGGTGCGCTGGCCGTTGTACAGCGCCAGGCTGTCGAGTTCCTGGGCGCCGTCGGCAATCCGGGCGACCTGGCTGACGGTGATGGGCGCGTTGCCCTTGCGCGTCACGATGATGTTGCCAAAGTCCTCGGGGCGCTTCATGCGGGCATCGATCTTGACGGTGCGCTCCTGCGTCAGCGAGCGGAGCGCGCCCATCGGCAAGTCCTGGTTTTCATTGCGCACCGCCGTGACGACCTGATCGGCCGTGATGCCGAGCGACTCCATTGCCTGCGGGTTGAGGTAGATGTTGATCTCGCGCTTGGTGCCGCCCACCAGCGTGACCGAGCCGGCGCCGCGAACGTTTTCAAGCCGCTTTTTCAGCACCTGGTCGGCCCAGTTGGTCAGTTCGATGGCTGTCATTGGCTTGCCTTGCGTTGCCTCCGGCAGTACCGCCACCGACCAGATGGCGCGGCTGGACGGGTCGAAGCGCAGCACGCGCGGCTCCTTGACCTCGTCGCGGAGCAGGGGCCGGATGGCGGCGATTTTTTCGCGCACGTCTTCGGCGGCCTTGCGCCCGTCAATCGACAGCTGAAACTCGATGATGACGACCGCCTGGCCCTGGTAGCTGCGCGAGGTCAGGGTGTTGACGCCGGCGACCGAATTGACGCCTTCCTCGATCTTCCTGGTGACTTCGCTCTCGACGATCTCGGGCGAGGCGCCGGGGTAGTCGGCGGTGATGACCACCACCGGAAAGTCGATGTTCGGGAACTGGTCCACCTGCATGCGCTGGTACGAAAACAGCCCGAGCACCACGATGGCCAGCATGACCATGGTGGCGAACACCGGATTCTTGAGACTGACCTGGGTGAACCACATGGCGTTATTGCCTTATCGGGCGTCAGGGCGCTGTCTTGGCGGAAGCAGGACTGGACGCGGGTGCGCCGGGCGCGCTCATTTTGGTGAAGCGAACCTGCGTGCCTTCCGGCAGGCCGCCGATGTTGCCGCGAATCACAGGCATGCCGTCGGCCAGCCCCTGGACGGCGACCAGCGCTTCGCCTTGCGTCGTGCCGCGCGTGCCGAGTTCAACGGCTTTGTGAGTCACGCGTCCGTTTTCAATCGCCTGCACATAGGGCGCGGGCTTGTCGGTGCGCACGCTGCTGACCGGCACCGCCAGCAGCGATGCCTGCGCCGTGCCCAGCGTTCCCTGCGCAAACAGGCCCTGGCGCAAGGGCAGGGTGCTGCTGCTGCTGCTGTTGCTGCCTGCGCTGTTGTCAATGCTCAGGTAGACCAGCACGCTGCGGCTGCCGGCCTGCGCGCTGGGGTTGATGCGGACGACTTTGGCGCTGACGGTTTGCGGGCTGCCTTCAATCTGCAAGCCGGCGCTCTGGCCGACGCGCACGCTCATGGATTCCTGCGCGCCCAGGCTGGCTTCAAGCTCCAGCCGGCTCAAATCGACCACTTCGACAATCCGGGTGTCGATGGCGACGCGCTCGCCCGGCTGCGCCAGTCGCTGCGACACCTGGCCGGCAATCGGCGACTTGAGCACCGTGTCCTCGACCGACTTGGCGGCCACCTCAACGCCGGCCAGCGCCGCGCGGTAGGTGGACTGGGCGGCGTTCAGGTTGGCCAGCGAGGTGTCCAGCGCGGTTCTGGAGATGAAGCCCTGGTCCACCAGCGCCTTGTTGTTGTCGTACTGGCGCTGCACCACGTTGACCTGCGCCTTGGCGGAGTCGGCCTGCTCTCTGGCCTGGCGCACGCGCGACTGGTATTCGCTGGCGTCGATCCGGGCCAGCACCTGGCCGGCCTTGACGAAATCGCCTTCGCGCACGCTCAGGCCCTGGAGTTCGCCGGGCACGCGCGCCTTGATGACCGCCGAGTTGACCGCCTTGAGCGAACCCGAGATGGCGACGCCCTGCGTCATGTCGCGCGCCTGGGCCTTCACCACGTCGGATTCGGCCAGCTCGACCCAGCCCAGGCTTTGGGCGCTGCCGGCCGCAAGCAGCGCCTGCTGCCGGGCCTTGCGCGCCGACAGGGCGCGCACCACGCCGGCCGCGAGCAGCACGGCGACGAGAAGGGCCACGGCCCATTGGATCCAGCGCTTCATCAAAAACAAACTCCGGTTTGAAACCTCCCCTTCAGGGGGATAGAACTCATTTGGGATAGGGGCAAGCTCTTCCAAATTCGCCCCGAAAAGGGTGTGGATTGAAACATCTTCAGACTTTCTTTTCGTCCGGGGCCGCATCGCCTGGCCGAAGGCTCAGGCCGTTCAGGATGATGCCGAGTTGCGCGGCAATGTATTTTTTCGGGTCCAGCGTCACCTGGTCGGATACGCAAACGCCCTGCGAATGCCTGGACAGCATCAGGAAAACCATGGGGCTGACCACGCTGTAGACGGCAGAGTCCAGGTCAATCTGGCGGAATTCGCCGCGCTCCATGCCGCGCTGCAGGACGCGGCGTATCAGGGCCTGGCCGGGCTGGATGACTTCGTGCTGGTAGAAGGCAGCAATGTCGGGGAAATTGCTGGCTTCGCTGATCATCAGCTTGGTCAGGCCCGAGGCTTTGGTCGCGCCCACACGCTCCCACCAGGAGGTCATGCAGTAGCCCAGCATCTCGCAGGCCGTTCCCTGGAAGGTTTCAAAATCGCTGTTCCACTCCACCAGCCGTCCCGAAATGCTTTCACGGACCACCGCCTTGAACAGCTCGTCCTTGCTGGGAAAGTACAAAAACAGCGTGCCTTTTGAAACCCCGGCGCGCGCCGCGACTTCCTCGACCCGGGTGGCGGCAAAGCCTTTTTCAACAAACAGGTCCAGCGCGGCATTCAGCAATTCGCCCGGACGGGCTTCCTTGCGCCGCTCGCGCCTGGCCGATGGGGCTGGAATGTGGTCGTTTGGAGAGGGCATGTGTGGCGTAATTACTGACTGACTGGTTAGTAATGTAGCTTTTTGCCCTCCAGCGGTCAACCGATGTGTTTGCCCGCCGCTGCGCGCCGGTGCTTCAGACCGGCAGGAAGCGGCTCACCGCCAGGCCCAGGCATTCGCGCAGCACCAGCCGCGAAGCCTGCAGGCCGTGCCCTGACGGCAGCCATTGCAGCAGGTCGCTCTCGATGGGCAGCGTAAAGCCCATGGGCGCGGGCGTCACGCTCAAGCCGGCACGCTCGAAAGCGGCCAGCGCGCGCGGCATGTGCCACGAATCCGTGACCAGGGCAATGCGCCGCACGCCGCCCTGCTGGAGCACGGGGGCCATGAGGCGCGCATTTTCCCAGGTGTCGCGCGATGCGGATTCGCTCCAGCGCAGCTTGAAGCCGTAGTCCTGCAGCGCCACACGTGCCGCCACTTCGGCTTCGGCGGTGGGCTGCATGCCGTCGGCCGCCCAGCTGGTGCCGCCGGAAAAGGCCACCGGCAGCACCGACTGGCGCGCCAGCCAGACGCCGTAGCGCAGCCGGGCGGCCGTGTAGGGCGATGGCTGGGGCGCGCCACCGTATTCAGGCGCACCAGGCAGCAAGCCGCCGCCCAGGATGACGATGGCCTGCACATTTTCAGCTTTCAGCCGGGCGGCGGAGGCCGGCGCGAACTGCGGCAGCGCATGGCGCGCCAGCCACACCGCCGTGCCGTGGCAACTCAGCAGCCACAGCGCCGCCAGCGACAGCGTGGCCAGCGCCAGTCCGCCGCGCTTTTTTCGCCACGCCAGCAGCACGCCCAGCAGCGCCAGCAACAGCAGCGCAAGCGGTGGCATCACCAGGCTGGTCAGCAACGGTTTAAGAAAGCCAAGCGCCATCAATCGCTATGAAAATAATAGCTGCTTGTGCAGGCCGTACCTGCGCTAGAGGCCTGAATCATCAATAAAATGCCTGCAGGCCGGTCTGCGCGCGGCCCAGGATCAAGGCATGCACGTCATGCGTGCCTTCGTAGGTGTTGACGGTCTCTAAATTGATCATGTGGCGGATCACGTGGTATTCGTCGTGGATGCCGTTGCCGCCGTGCATGTCGCGCGCCATGCGGGCAATGTCGAGCGACTTGCCGCAGGAGTTACGCTTGATCAGCGAGATCATTTCCGGCACGGCGCGGTCCTCGTCCATCAGGCGGCCGACGCGCAGGCAGGCTTGCAGGCCGAGCGTGATTTCGGTCTGCATGTCGGCCAGTTTTTTCTGGATCAGCTGGGTTTGTGCCAGCGGGCGGCCAAACTGCACGCGGTCCAGCGTGTACTGGCGGGCGCGGAACCAGCAGTCCTCGGCCGCGCCGAGTGCGCCCCAGGCGATGCCGTAGCGCGCCTTGTTCAGGCAGCCGAACGGACCCTTGAGGCCGGACACGTTGGGCAGCAGGTTTTCGCTTGGGACAAACACATCGTCCATCACGATCTCGCCGGTGATGGAGGCGCGCAGGCTCATCTTGCCTTCGATCTTCGGCGCGCTCAGGCCTTTCATGCCTTTTTCCAGCACGAAGCCGCGAATCGCTTCCTGGCCGCCGACCTTGCCGTCTTCGTCTTCGAGCTTGGCCCAGACCACGAACACGTCGGCAATCGGGCTGTTGGTGATCCACATCTTGGCGCCCTTGAGGATGAAGCCGCCATCGACCGGCCTGGCGCGCGTCAGCATGCTGGCCGGGTCGGAGCCGTGGTTGGGTTCGGTCAGGCCGAAGCAGCCGACCCATTCGCCGGTGGCCAATTTGGGCAGGTATTTTTGCCGCTGCGCTTCATTGCCGTAGGCATTGATCGGGTGCATGACGAGCGAGGATTGCACGCTGATGGCGCTGCGGTAGCCGCTGTCCACGCGCTCGACCTCGCGCGCCACCAGCCCGTAGCTGACATAGTTCAGCCCGGCGCAGCCGTAGCCTTCGATGGTGGAGCCCAGAAAGCCCAGCGCGCCGGCTTCATTCATGATCTCGCGGTCGAATTTTTCGTGTCGCGCGGCCATCAACACGCGCGGCTGCAGCTTTTCCTGGCAAAACGCATTCGCCGCCTCCTGGACCGCGCGCTCGTCATCGCTGAGCTGCTCGGACAGAAAAAACGGGTCTTCCCAGTTGAATTTGGTTTTCATGGCGGCGGATCCTTGTGGTGCTTGAAGGGTTGGCAAAGTGTAGGGAAATGATGGGTATTGTTGGACGGTCATGAATACTTGTCCAATATCAATTATCAATGCAACGATATATTATTTGTATCCATGGAATTCCGGCATCTGCGCTATTTTCTGGTATTGGCTGAAGAACTGCATTTTGGCCGGGCCGCGCGCCGGCTGTCGATCTCGCAGCCGCCGCTGTCGCTCAACATCCAGCAGCTGGAGGCGTCGATTGGCGCGCGCCTGTTCACGCGCAGCAGCAAGCAGGTCGCGCTGACCGCCGCCGGGCTGGCCTTCGTGCCGGCCGCGCGGGCGCTGCTCGACCAGGCGGCAGAGGCGGCCCGCCATGCGCGCGATGTGGGGCAGGGCATGGCCGGCAGCTTGACGATAGGCTTTGCCGGAACCATGCTGTACAGCGGCCTGCCCGACATCCTGGAGCGTTTCCAGGCCCGGCATCCCTTGCTGCGGCTGATGCTGAAGGAACTCAGTTCGAGCGAGCAGCTGATCGAACTGGCCCATGACCGGCTCGACATCGGCTTCGTCCACACGACGCGCGTGCCGCCCGAGCTGTCGCAGATTCTTGTGTCCAGCCAGGCCTTCGTCGGCTGCCTGCCCGCCGGCCATGCGCTGGCGCAGCAAAAATCGCTGTCGCTGGGCGACCTGCAGGGCGAGCCGTTTGCCGTGGTGTCGCGCGCGGTGTCGCCTGACTACCATGAGCGCATCCTGAGCATCTGCATCGAAGCCGGCTTTTACCCCGAAATCCGCTATGAACTGCGGCACTGGCTCAGCGTGGTGTCGCTGGTGTCGCAAGGCATGGGCGTGGCGCTGGTGCCGGCGGCGCTCGGCCGGTCGGCGATGGCGGGCGCGGCATTTGTGCCGCTGGACAGGGCGACCACACCCTACGACACGCATTGCCTGTGGAAAACCGCGCGCGACAACCCGGCGCTGGCGGCCTTCGTCGATGCCGTGCGGGCTGCAAACGCACGGTGAACCGGCTAAAGTGGCCGATCAGCAAAAGGAAACCATCTCATGAACGAATTGCAAACCATCACCCTGGGCGGCGGCTGCTTCTGGTGCCTTGAAGCGGTGTACGTCAAGGTGCGCGGCGTGCTAGATGTGGAGTCGGGCTACAGCAACGGCCAGGCGGCCCGGCCCGGTTATGAAGAGGTCTGCACCGGCCGCACCGGCTGCAACGAGGTCGTCAAGCTGACCTATGACCCGGCCGGGATCACGCTGCGCGAGATTCTCGAAATTTTTTTCGTGATCCATGACCCGACCAGCCTGAACCGCCAGGGCAATGACGCCGGCACGCAGTACCGCAGCGGCATTTACTACTCGACGCCCGAGCAAAAACAGGTGGCCGACGATTTCATCCGCGAAGCCAGCCAGGACAAGACCTTTGGCAAGCCCATCGTGACCGAAGTGCTGCCGCTGGCCCACTACTGGCCGGCAGAAAGCTACCACCAGGATTATTTTGAGAACAACCCGAACCAGGGCTACTGCGCTTTCGTGGTCGGGCCGAAGGTCGAGAAGTTTCGCAAGACGTTTGCGTCAAGGGTGAAGGATTGAGCAGGCTTTTCAAGCCAAATTGGCTCGCAGCGCAAGCACCATAAGCGCAAGCTGCTATTAAAATTGAAGTGGCCAACGAAAGAAAAATGGCATGAACCCGATTCCTGGAGAGCAAGCGCTCGATATTCGCTGGCAGCAGCGCTTTTCCAATTACCAAAAAGCCCTGGCACAGCTGAACAAATTCGTCACCCGCACGGATCTCAATGAGCTGGAAGAGCAGGGCCTGATTCAGTGTTTTGAATACACCCACGACCTGAATAAAAATCAGGAATAAGCAAATCTCCCGGATCAGGCGCGCTGCTCGAACTCCCGGCCCCGGTCGCCGATGACGGCGGCGGCCAAGTTGGTTAACGTGAAAGACACCACTCCCAAGACGAGCAACACCCTGGCCTGAG
>JAECRO010000027.1 GCA_016000195.1 Burkholderiales bacterium
TACTGCCCGGCCCATCAATCCCGCGCAAGAATGGTATTCGTCGGACGGTTACGATGCACCAGCCCAGTCCGCCCTTGCCCGACGACGCGCCGAACACCAGTTCAGCGGCGATCAGCGTGCGCCAGGCAAAAGCCCAGCCAATCTTCAGCCCCCGACAAAATGGACGGCAAAGCCGCCGGCACCAGTATCTGCAGCACGTAAGGCAAGCCCCGCAGGCCATAGTTGCGCCCGGCCATGCGCAGCGTTTCCGGCACGCCTTGAAATTCCGCATAAGTGTTGAGCGCCAGTGGCCCACACGTTCCCTGTAGCGCACCTGAAAAGAAAACCAGCGCCGCCGGGTCAGGGTGTCCCGGTGTTCACCATCGGGGTCAGCCCACGTCTGCATCATCCCGGCCCGGTGCTGCATGTACTGGGTGCGCTTGTAGGCCCGTCCGTTGGTGTCCTTCCCCGCGTGGGCAAGTTGCGCTTCAATGACCAGCGGGTCAACGTCCAGCACTTCGGCCAGCAGCGTGCGGGCCGCGGCCCTCAATCCATGCACGGTTTGCACGTCAGTGCCCATAACCCAGCGTCAGCAGCGCCGCGCGCAGGGTGTTGCCGCTGATTGGGCAGTCGTGGCTGCGTTCACCATGAAAAACCAAAGCGCCGTGGCCGGTCAAGGGGTGCAACTGCCTGAGCAGCGCCACGGCCTGCGCAGGCAAGGGCACCGATAGCGGGCTTACCCGGCTCGCAGCAGTCGGTTTGAGCCTGCGTTGCCAGAGTAGTACAGCGTGGACAAGACCAGGCCGTGTCGCTGGGCGTAAGCTTTTGCTGTGATCGCCTGGGTTTTGACGGCCTCGATATGGCGGCCCCAGTATTGCTCGGTTGCTGTCTTGGTCATGTCCGTTTTCCATCTGAAGTTAGATGGCCCAAGCATGCCGATTTCAATCCATCTTTGAAAGTCTGGGGTTCGTGGAGCGCTTACAGATGCCCAGCACATCGCGTTTGCTCGGCGCGTTCGGGCTGCTGTAGCTCAGGGGACAGCTGTCGACCCAGGATTCGTAGAGGCCGGTGGTGGCCAGGAACTCGGCAAAGAACGTCAGTTGCGCGTTCGGCGAAGCGCTGGCCGTGTGGCCCCATTGCACGTGAATTCGGCCACCGGGCGTGTCCACAGCCATGGCCTCCAGGGCCTGCGTCAGGGCAAGTTTTTCGCGCCTTTTTGCTTCACCCATCTGGTGACTCCTGCAAATTCGTTGAAACTGGCTCCCAGTCTAGCTTGCCGCTGGGTTGGATGGCTTTAACTGCCGGAAATAGGATAAATGCCACCCGCAGCGCTTTTGATCAGCTTCAGAAGTTTCAGGCTGCTGCGTAAGGTCAGTTACAGATATACGCATCAGGTCGAGCGGCATGTTCACCCCAGAAGGTGTTAAATAATGTTTAATATCGTAAATCTGATTACGCAATGACAGCAAAAACTGAATTCGGCGCATTGGCTTTCCGTCTAAAAGGCGGTCCTAACAGGCTGCTGAAATACTGTTTTCAAGGACTGTAGCGATAGATTTTTTCTATAAATTAAAGGTCTATCGCTCTAAATGGCGCACTTTGCGTCACCAAAAGTCCATATACCATAGCTATCATCAATCGGATGAAGCCTTTGTGAAAGTATTTCAGCAGCCTGCTAAGCCATTGGTCATGCGAACGTCAATTTTTCGATTAATTTCTCCGGTATCAAAAAATCAACCCCGTCATGCAGCTGCAGGGCGGAATTTTTATTGAAAATTTTCACCATGAACCACGCACTGAGCCCGTCTTTCTCTTTTCGTAGCCTGGCGATGGCCAGCGTGTGTGCTGGTGGACTGGGCTGGCCGCTGGCTGGCTTCGCACAGAGCCAGCCAATTCCCCTCGACAGCCCTTCAGAGCTGATTCCCACACCAACGACCTGGCGCCTTACGTCTGAAAGCTGGAAACTGCCCGGCAACGAAAAAATGGGCATGGTGGGCGGCAGCCTGCTGTTCGATCTCAACAAGAACGTCAAGCTGGGCCTGGGTAGCTATGGCGCCATGCGCGGCAATCGCGGTGGCTTCATCACGCTTGGCCTGGCAGGCGAAGTGCAACAGCGGCTGAGCCCTTCCCTGCTGGGCCATGCGGGTCTATTTTTGGGCGGTGGCGGCGGACGTGGCGGCTCATCGCTGGCGGGCGGCGGTCTGATGGTGCGCAGCGATATTGGCCTGACCTATGAAACCGGCGGCTACGGCAACCTGGGTCTGGGCATCAGCCATGTGTCGTTTCCGTCCGGCGTCATCAGCAGCACCCAGCCTTACCTGCTGTATGAATATCCTTTCTACAGTCTGCTGGGCCAGGGCTGGAGCACAACAACGCCAGACGGCAAGCGCCCTTCCTCGGCAACTGTTTCCGCTACTCCACAAGAATTTTCACTGGTGATGCGCAGTTACCGAATCCCGTCTTCCGTGGTGCAGGACGACGGGAAACCGCAACACAACAGCCTGCAGTTGCTGGGCGCTGAATGGCTGTCCTACCTGGACGATCGCTGGTTTGTCAAACTGGAGTCTGAAGGTGCCATGGGCGGAGAGAGCAACGGTTATATGCAGATTCTGGCGGGCGGCGGCTACCGTCTGCCGCTGACGCACAGCACGGCCCTGAAACTGTATGCCGCAGCCGGTCCGGCAGGCGGTGGCCGGGTGGACACCGGCGGCGGGCTACTGCTTGATGCGGGCATCGCGCTCCAGCAAAACTTGACGCAGCGCACCGCTCTGGAGTTATCGGTCGGTGCAGTACGCGCACCCTCCAGAAGCTTCAAGGCGAGCAGCGTGGCGCTCAAGCTGAACTACCAGTTTGGACTGCCTGCAGTGACTGCGGCCCCCGTCGCCTGGGATACATTGGGTGGATTCGACGCCACGCCTTTGCGCGTACGTGCGGTGAACCAGACCTATTTCAAGGACGATCCCAAGTGGCGCGCCAACTATGTGGACAGGTCGGTGAGCAACATTGGCGTTCAGCTTGACTATTTTGTATCGCCTAACTGGTTCCTGACAGGCCAGGGCCTGGGCGCTTATGCCGGTCAGGCGGGCGCCTACATGACCGGGCAGGTTGGCATAGGTGGCCAGTGGCCTGTATCGGATCGCTGGTTTGTGGAAGGTGAAGCGCTGATGGGTGCGGCGGGCGGTGGCGGCCTGGCCGTGGGCAAGGGTTTGGTGAGCCAGGTCAATGCCGGTGTCGGCTATCGATTGTCCAAGTCTCTTTCCGTGATGACCACCGTGGGACAAGTAGCGTCACTGAACGGCGACTTCAAAGCCAAAGTGCTCGGAGTCTCGCTGGGGTATCAGTTCACGGGTTTTACCGGGAAATAAACCCTTTCCGCCAACTGCGCATTGTCCAGCCATTGCAAGGCCATGCAGCCCACTTATGATGATGGCGAAAGACTTGCCGCATTGCGGCAAGTGCGCTGATTCTAAAAAGTCTGGGCATGAATCCTGCGTTCAGGACGAGCTTTAGTTTCCAGCGATACGGCCAGTCCGCATCGCGCCACCATTCACTGAAAGGCACCCTCCAATGGCAATCCGTGTTGCGCTGCACCACAAAACCAGCTACCACTATGATCGCCTGGTTACCCTGTCACCGCATGAAGTCCGCCTGCGTCCGGCGCCTCATGCGCGTACCCCGATTCTTTCGTATTCGCTGACCGTCACGCCAGAAGACCATTTCATCAACTGGCAGCAAGACCCTTACGGCAATTACATTGGTCGCTACGTATTTCAGAGCAAATCGGACAAGCTGGAATTCACGGTCGATCTGGTCGCGGACATGACCGTCATCAATCCGTTTGATTTTTTCGTCGAAAAATACGCTGAATTTTTCCCCTTCAGCTACCCGGTTCAACTCGCGGCGGAACTGAGCCCCTATTTGAAGACGGAAAAACCCGGGGAACTGCTGGTCGAATGGGTTGCAGCCGCCCGGCGCGATATTCTGAAGAAAAACCTGGCAACCAACGATTTTCTGGTGGCCGTCAACCAACGACTGCAGGGTGATATTGCTTATTTGCTGAGGATGGAGCCCGGCGTTCAAACGCCGGAGGAAACCTTGCAAAAACGCTCAGGCTCCTGCCGTGACAGCGGCTGGCTGCTGGTGCAAATTCTGCGCGAGATGGGCTTGGCGGCACGCTTTGTATCGGGTTATTTAATCCAGTTGCGCGCCGACCAGGAAGCGCTTGACGGCCCCAGCGGAACGCAAGTTGACTTTACCGACCTGCATGCATGGACCGAGGTGTACATACCCGGCGCCGGCTGGATCGGGCTGGACCCGACCTCGGGCATGCTGGCAAGTGAAGGCCATATTCCGCTCGCCTGCACGGCCATGCCGTCATCGGCGGCACCAGTTACCGGTTTTACCGACAAGGCCGAGGTCACGTTCTTTCATGAAATGACGATTACGCGCATTCACGAAGATCCGCGCGTGACCAAGCCTTACAAGGATGAGGACTGGCACAAAATTGACCTGCTCGGCCAGCAAGTCGATGCCGACCTGAAGCGGCAGGATGTGCGACTGACCCAAGGCGGTGAACCTACCTTTGTCTCCATTGACGATATGGACGGCGCCGAATGGAATACCCTGGCGCACGGCGACAAGAAACGTGAGTTGGCCGGGCAGCTCATGCACCGCCTGAAAAATCATTTTGCGCCTGGGGGCATGCTGCATTACGGACAGGGAAAGTGGTATCCGGGCGAGCCCTTGCCGCGCTGGGCGTTAAACATCTATTGGCGCATTGACGGCCAACCGATGTGGCTCGATCCCACGCTGTTCTCGGATGAGAACAAGAGCGACGGCTATGGCTATGAAGAGGCTGAACGCTTTGCCGCTGAACTCGTCAAGTCACTGGGCTTGCCGGCTTTCAGCCAGATTCCGGCTTATGAAGATGTCGTGCAGCAGGCCCATCTGGAGCAAGGACTGCCGGTCAACCTTGACCCGCTCCAGGTTGACCTGAAGGCGTCGGAGCAACGACGGCGCCTGGCGCGCCTGCTGGAAGGGGGATTGGGTCAGGTCGTGGGCTATGTCTTGCCGCTGAAACCCAAGGACCTTGACCCGAATATTGCATTGGGCACGGCTTGGCGCACGTCCCCGTGGCCGCTTAAACGCGGTCATCTGTATCTGACCGAGGGCGACTCGCCCATGGGGCTGCGCCTGCCGCTGAGCGCGCTGCCATGGGTGCTTCCAGAAGAAAAAGAACCTGATTTTGATGTCGATCCATTCGCGCCACAAACCGCGCTGGATGCCGGACGAAAAGAAAAACGGGCACTTCTCAAGGCAAAGAAACCGGCTCCGGTTGACGCGAATCCCGAGCCCTGGGAGGTTATTCACACCGCGCTGTGCATGCAGGTGCGCAATGGTCGCTTGCATATCTTCATGCCGCCGGTCACGCGCATTGAAGACTACCTGGCGCTGGTCACCTCCGTTGAGAATACAGCCGCCAAGCTCAAGCTCAAGCTGTGGATTGAAGGTTATCCACCTCCGCGCGACGCCCGTATCAAACTGCTCAGCGTGACGCCTGATCCCGGCGTCATTGAGGTGAACATTCACCCGGCAGCCACCTGGAACGAGCTGGTCTACAACATGACGACCCTGTACGAAGAGGCACGGCTGACGCGCCTTGGCACTGAAAAGTTCATGGTCGATGGACGCCATACGGGTACTGGCGGCGGCAACCACGCCACGCTCGGCGGCGCTACTGCAGAAGACAGCCCGATGCTGCGCCGCCCGGACTTGCTCAAAAGCCTGATCACGTACTGGCAAAACCATCCGGCGCTGTCCTATCTGTTTTCAGGCACGTTTATCGGCCCCACCAGCCAGGCACCCCGGGTTGATGAGGCACGGGACGACAACCTGTATGAACTGGCGATTGCATTCCAGCAAATGGACAAGGTGCTGCCCACCCTGCAGCCCGGCGACAAGCCCTGGATGGTGGACCGTTTGCTGCGCAATTTGCTGGTGGACCTGACCGGAAATACACACCGCTCGGAATTCTCCATCGACAAGCTGTATTCCCCCGATGGCCCGACCGGCCGTTTGGGCCTGGTCGAATTTCGCGCCTTCGAGATGCCGCCGCATGAGCGCATGAGCCTGCTGCAAATGTTGTTGCTGCGCGCGCTGGTGGCCCGCTTCTGGCGCCAGCCCTACCAGGCCAAGCTGGTGCATTGGGGTACGGCATTGCATGACCGATGGATGCTGCCGCACTTTGTGGCGCAGGACATACGCGATGTGGTCAAGGATTTGCGCGCCTCGGGCTATGCATTCGAAGAGCACTGGTTCGACCCCTTTATCGAATTCCGTTTTCCTCGTTTCGGCACGGTGGTCTACGAAGGCGTAGAGATGGAATTGCGTCAGGCCATCGAGCCCTGGAATGTGCTGGGTGAAGAAATGAGCGCCGGCGGCACCGCGCGCTATGTCGATTCGTCGGTGGAACGCATGCAATTACGGGTGCGCGGACTGACCGATGGGCGCCACGTCATTGCCTGCAATGGACGCATGCTGCCATTGCACCCGACCGGTGTTCCGGGCGAATACGTGGCGGGTGTTCGGTTTCGCGCCTGGAGTCCCTGGTCTGCCCTGCATCCGACCATCAAGGTGCAGGCGCCCCTGACTTTCGACCTGATTGACAACTGGAGCGGCCGCGCCATTGGCGGCTGCACCTACCATGTCACGCATCCGGGCGGACGCAGCGAAGAAAGTGCGCCAATCAATGCCAATGCTGCCGAGGCACGCCGATTTGCCCGTTTTTGGGCGCATGGGCATACTCCAGGACCGATGAACGTGTATAAGGAAGAGCTTAATCCAAGCTTCCCCATGACGCTCGATTTGCGTTGGCAGCCTTATTGACCGTATCCTCGCGCGTCCCCTCAACGCGGATGGATCGTTCTGATCCATCCGCGTTTTTGTCAGAGAAATAAACGACCCCATGCTGAATCAACTACTTGCCGATTACCCAGCCTCGCCAGATAGTTTTGATGAAATGCTGGATGAGTCAAACCAACCGCGCGCGCACTGGCGCACTATATTGGACTGTCTGGCGCATGAAGCTCCTGATGTCATGCGCAAGCGCACCGAATCGGTGCAACGTCAGGTACGTGAAAACGGCGTTACCTACAACGTCTATACCGACGACAAAGGCATACAGCGCCCGTGGGATTTGAATGTGCTGCCGATGATCCTGCCGCACGACGAGTGGGCGGGCATCGAAGCCGCAGTCATTCAGCGAGCCACACTGATGAACCGGCTCCTGATCGATGTGTATGGCGAACAGAAAATGCTGGAAGAAAGGCTATTGCCACCGGCGCTGATCCATGGCCATGCCGGTTTCTTGCGTCCCTGCCACGGCATGCAGCACAAAGACGGTATCGCCCTGCACTTTTACGCCATTGATCTGGCCCGTGCGCCCAACGGCCGCTGGTGGGCCGTGGCTGACCGGACCCAGGCCCCCTCCGGGGCCGGGTATGCGCTGGAAAACCGGTCGGTCATTTCACGCACCTTCCCGGATTTGCTGCGTGATCTGAAAGTCCAGCATCTGGCGGGTTTTTTTGACACCATGCGCGACAGCCTGGCCCAATGGGGACGCCAATGCGCGGCCAGCGGCAACGATGGCGTTCCCCTGCGCAACAGTGAGGCGCCCTTGATTGTGCTGCTCACTCCTGGGCCTTACAACGAAACGTATTACGAGCAGGCCTACCTGGCGCGTTATCTGGGATTGCCACTGGTCGAAGGCAGCGACCTGACAGTGCGCAACGGGATGGTATGGCACAAGACCTTGTCCGGCATGCAGCGCGTCCATGTGATCATGCGCCGCGTCGATGATGATTATTGCGACCCGCTCGAACTGCGCACAGACTCCGCATTGGGCGTGGCCGGATTGACCGAGGCGGCAAGGCGCGGCAATGTGCTGATCGCCAACAGCCTGGGATCGAGCCTGCTGGAGTCGGGCGCCTTGCTCGGCTTCTTGCCGGCCCTGTGCAAGCGCCTGCTCGGCGAACCCCTGAAGATGCCCTCCGTGGCGACCTGGTGGTGTGGGGAGCCCGCCGCACTGGAAGAGGTGATCAAGCGGCTGGACCAGCTCATCATCAAACCAAGCATTCCCCAGCTTCGGCAATTTCCCGTCTTTGGCAAAGACCTGACGGGTGATGCGCGCACAGCGTTCATCAACAAGATGCGCGCCAATCCCAAGAACTATGTGGCCCAGGAGCTGGTGCGGCTATCGCAGGCGCCGATATGGAAACCCGGCGCGTCCAGCGGTTTGAGCGCTTGCGCCATCGGCCTTCGGGTCTATGCCTGCGCCACGCCGAAAGGTTATGTGGTGATGCCAGGTGGACTGACCCGGGTTGCGACGGGCTCGGATTCGCGCATCATCACCATGCAGCGCGGCGGTGGCAGCAAGGACACCTGGATACAGGCCAGTACGCAGGCCGAAGTCCACAGTCTGCTCAAGCGGACCATCACCAGCCAGGACTTGATACGCGACGACACGCATCTGTCGAGCCGTGTCGCGGAAAATCTTTTCTGGTTCGGCCGCAATGCTGAACGCTGCGACAACACGGCACGCCTTTTGCGGGTCGCACTGAATTTCCTGTTTCATGTCGGTGCCGCAAATCGCGGTGACGAATGGCCCACAGTGGTGGCGCTGTGCACGTGGTTTCACCTGATCGCTCCCAGGGAACCAGGCAAAAGCCAGAGGCAGGCTGACCAGCCGGAAGAAATACCGGGCGACACACAAATCGAAGCGGCACTGATGCTGGCGGTGGTATCGCCAGACGTTTCGGGACTGGCCAGGCAGCAGCAGCAGTTGTACCGCAGCGCCAGCCAGTTGCGCGAACGCTTCTCGGTCGACAACTGGCGCGCCCTTAACCAGATGGTCCAGGAGGTGTCCAGCGCGGATCACCAGCTGTCACAGTCGGAGACCATGACCATTCTTGACGATGCGACCACCTCACTGATGACCATGTCCGGGTTCACCCTCGATGGCATGACGCGCGATCTGGGCTGGCGCTTTCTGTCCCTGGGCCGGCGCCTGGAGCGCCTGCAATTTCAGACTGTTGCCTTGCAGCATGCGCTGGGCATGGAAGCCAATGGCAGCCTGAACTGGCTGCTGGAGTTGTCCGACTCCATCATCACCTACCGCACACGCTATCGGGCGCAACCCGAGTGGCTGCCGGTGCTTGACCTGCTTTTGCTGGACGAGAGCAATACCCGCTCCATCCTGTTCCAGCTCGACGGCGTCTTGAAAAGCCTGAAAAAAATATCGCTGAACTACGGCCCGTGCGGCGAAGAGCAGCTGAGGCTGCTGAAGAACGAACTGGTCGCACTGACACCGGATACCGACCTCTATTGCGGCAACGCGCATTTGATTGATCTTTTATACCGTATCCAGATGGCCAGTGCGGAGATGTCAGAGCAAATCAGCGTGCAGTTTTTCAGCTATACCGGCACGCATCAAGACAGGACGCAGACAGCATGACCCATTTTTCAGCAGACGCTATTGCGCGCGCGCGTTACCGTGTCGTGCATGAAACCCGGTACGCTTATCAGAGCGTGGTCACGCTTTCGCAGCAATACCTGCATATGACGCCACGGTCTTTCCAGTATCAGCGAATCGAGTCGCATGAGATATGGGTTACTCCGATAGAAAATGATGGCGTTGACGGGATTGATTATTTTGGCAATAAAACCAGGCAAATGACGATCACCGCACCGCATCAAAAGCTGTTGGTGCATGCCGAATCGACGGTCGTGCTCATGCAGAGGCCCGGCCTTGCCAGCATAAAGGGAACTCCTTCATGGGAGAGCCTGCGGGACAGGCTGCAGCAAGACACGGACCCGTCCATGCTCGATGCCTACCGCTACCTGTATGCATCGCCCCATGTCATTTGCAGCCTGGATCTGGAACAGTACGCGCGCATCAGCTATACGCGAGGCCGGCCACAGCTTGATGCGGCACTCGATCTGACCCAGCGCATCTTTGACGAGTTTGAGTTCGACGATACCGCGACCGATATTTCCACGCCCCTGGAAGAGGTGCTGAAAGGCCGTCGCGGCGTTTGCCAGGATTTTGCCCAGCTCATGATCGGCTGCTTGCGAAGCCTGGGCCTGCCTGCGCGTTATGTCAGCGGCTACATCCTGACGCACCCGCCTGCCGGGCAACCCCGCCTGATTGGTGCCGATGCGTCCCATGCATGGGTATCGGTGTTTTGCCCGGGGCTGGGCTGGGTTGATTTCGACCCGACCAACCGCTGCCTCGTGCAGCACGACCACATCACCCTGGGCTGGGGCCGTGACTTCAGCGATGTCACGCCGATGCGCGGCGTGGTCCTGGGCGGCGGCGAGCAGGATCTTGAGGTCCGGGTGACAGTCACGCCGCTGCCCCTGGGTGGCATGCAGCCGCAAGGCCGTGGCGCATTCGCAGCTTCTACTGGATAGGCCACGACGCAGAGCCGCACCCCGTCAGGCCTGGGCAACACTTTGAAACGCGGCGATCCGTCGCCCCGGCGGAAAATATTTTTCGCCGCCTCTTATTTAATTTCACACACTGAACACTCACCATGAAGCAACTTTCAAGCAGCGGCCTGCAGGCAGTCAACGATATTGCCCTGCGCCACGGATTCAGCACGGATGCGGTCTTGAGCATGCTGGACTCCGTCATCAACGGAAACGGCAGCATGGCCCAATTCAACCACCCCGAGTTCAGCGGCTCCGGCCAGTGGATGAGCGGCGGCATGACCATGGTGTCCGACATGTTCAACAACCAGCTCAAGGGCCGCGTCGATTCCCTGTGTTCCGAGCTGGCACGGCTGGTGGCAAACCAGCCCGACTTGCTCAGACCGGCAAGCTTCCAGTCGCAAAACCAGGGCGGCCAGCAGCAGAGCAACCATGCCGGCGAGCCATTCCAGAACGGCAACGCGGCCATGAGCCCTGCCGCGAGCCTGTTTGTGCCGCCAGCCCCGGGAACTTCGGCGGACTGGTGGCCGTCTGATTTGCGCTGGCCCAACAGCACGGGTGCCCAGAACGGCGTTCGCTATGCGTACTTCGCCCAAGCGCGACGCCTGGCCATCGAGCTGAACGGCAAAGTGACCGTCTATGACACCCAGGACCACCAGATCGGCGGCTTCTCACAGCAGCAATCCTACGGCGGCTCGGTCACTTTTTCCAGCCAGTATGGCATGGTCGATGTGACCCGGCTGCCTGTCGTGTCGGTCGATGGCATTCAGCAAAACACCAACGGCTTTGGCAATGCGCAGGCCACTGGTTCAGAATTTTCGCCCGAACAATTTTCGCCCTCCCCGCCCGCAGCCCCTGCTCCCCCCGCTTACTCCTGCGCCGCTCCGCAGAAGCAGCCCGGCAACGCCATACCGGCAGATGCCGATATTTTCCTCATGATCGAAAAGCTTGCCGACTTGCGCAGCAAAGCCATCATCAGCGAGCAAGAGTTCAACACGAAAAAGACTGAATTGCTGGCGCGGCTGTAGCCCGGCCTGTGCTCAGGGCCCGCCCATTTCATGCAGCAGCGCCATCGGCGCGAAAGCGGCAAGGGCTTTGGCCGCAGTCATTGCCGCGCCAGTTTCATGGCATGGCCAGCAAACCACCCATTAGATGATTGATACCCAAAACAACAACGCCAACGGCGCCCTGTCACCCCAAAACGGCGCCGTACCGGCCGGCTATGCCACGCAAGCGCCGAACAGCAACCGCTTGCAAATCGACTGCACACTGGACTACGTTATCGACGCCCCCTCCGAATTTGTCTTTTTGATCCATGTGGCGCAAGGCATGGGCCAAACCCTGATTCAGGAAACGCTGCAAATCGAACCGCAGATCCCCTTTCATACCTTTTCCGATGACCGCTCGGGCAACCGCTTTCTTCGGCTGCAGGCGCAGGCAGGCCCGCTCAAGCTGGTCTACCGGGCCCTGGTCGACCGCCTGATTGAACCCGTAGACATCAACGCGCCCGAAGTGCCGGTGCATGACATTCCTGACGATGTGCTGCATTTCCTGATGCCCACACGCTATTGCGAATCCGACCATCTGGGGCCGAATGCCGCCGAACTGTTCGGCCTGCTTCCGCAGGGCTATTCACGCGTCCAAGCCATCTGCGAGTGGGTGCGCGGCAACATCGAATACCGCATCGGTTCGACCACGGCCACGACCACGGCGCGCGACGTTTTCATGCAGCGCGCGGGCGTCTGCCGCGATTTTGCGCACCTGGCGGTCACGTTTTGCCGGGCGCTGAACATTCCGGCCCGGCTGGTCAGCGGCTACGCGCGTTTCGATGAGCCGCCACCCGACTTCCACGCGATTTTTGAGGCTTACCTCGGCGGGCGCTGGGTGCTGTTCGACCCGACGGCCATGTCGCCTTTGGACCAGGTGGTGCGTCTGGCCAACGGGCGGGATGCGAAGGATGTGGCGTTTGCCACCATCTTCGGCCCCGCGCGCATGACCTCGATGAGCCCCGAGGTCGTGCTGGTGAACCAGAACATCGCGGTCACAGCGTAAAAAGCGCAGCAGATGCGGCCTGCGAAAATTCGCAGATACTATCAAATTAATAGCTGAATATGCATGCCAGCCGTGCGCAGGAGGCATGTTTCACCGTTATTTATACCCATCCGGGTTGCCGCTTTGCCAGCGCCAGACATCGCTGCACATGTCGGCCAGACTGTGCTTTGCGCGCCAGCCCAGCAGGTCAGTGGCTAACGCTGTCCCGGCGTAGCACTGCGCTACATCGCCAGCGCGGCGCGGGGCGATTTCGTAGGGAATGGCCTGGCCGCTGGCCTGCTCAAACGCGCTCACCACCTCCAGCACACTGTTGCCCCGGCCAGTACCGAGGTTGACGGTAAAGCTTTTCCCTTTTTCCAGCAGCGCCTGGAGCGCGGCCACATGCCCTTCGGCCAGATCCTGCACATGGATGTAGTCGCGCACGCCGGTGCCATCCGGCGTGGGGTAGTCGTTGCCATACACGTTCAGGAAAGGCCGTTTGCCAATCGCCACCTGGGCGACGAAAGGCATCAGGTTGTTGGGAATGCCGCTCGGGTCTTCGCCAATCAGGCCGCTGGGGTGGGCGCCTACCGGATTGAAGTAGCGCAGCACGCCCAGTTGCCATGACGGCTCGGCCGCCTGCATCGCCGCCAGGATGTCCTCGATCACCAGCTTGGTGTGGCCGTAGGGGTTGGTGTGCTGGCGCGGAAAATCCTCGGTGATCGGTACCGAAGCGGGGTCGCCGTAGACTGTGGCGCTGCTTGAAAACACCAGCGTCCTGCAATCTGCCGCCTGCATCGCTTCCAGCAGGCTGACCGCGCCGCCAACGTTGTTGCGGTAATACTTCAGCGGCCGGGCGACGCTTTCGCCGACGGCCTTGTCGCCGGCAAAGTGCAGCACGGCGGCAATTTCATGGCGCAGCAGCAGGTCCGTGACCCATGGCGTGTCGAGCACATCGCCTTTTTCGCACACCACGGCCTGCCTGGTGATCTGCCGAAGGCGCTCAAGCACGGCCGGGTGGCTGTTGGAAAAGTTGTCCAGAATGACCGGGGTGAAGCCCGCGTCAATCAGTGCAACACAGGTATGGCTGCCGATATAGCCGGCACCGCCGGTTAAAAGTATGTTCATGGAAGTGATGTACCCGATGGGAAGATGCCTGAAGGATTTGCTCTGCTTGCGCGCAGCCATCGTATCTGGCTGCAGGGCAGCACCATGCATTTTATGCGCCCAATTGCGACAAAATCATGATGAAATCAGCCTCCTGCGCAATCCCTGCCTGCACAAGCTGCTATGAATTCAGGAGTTCACAAGCTGCCACGAAAAAACCCGAACGCGGCCGAAACGGCATTGCTGAAAGGCAAACGCCGAAAAACCAGCGCCCGCTTTTACAAGTTCCGGGCGCCGAAGGTGTCGCAGGCCTTGACGGTGCCGTTTTTCAGGCCGGCATCGAACCAGCGCTGGCGCTGGGCGCTGGTGCCGTGGGTAAAGCTTTCGGGCACCACGGTGCCACCGCCGGAGCGTTGCAAGGCATCGTCGCCGATTTTGGCTGCCGCGTTCATGGCTTCTTCAACGTCGCCCTGCTCCAGAACCTGGCGGGCGCTCTGCGCATGATTGGCCCAGACGCCGGCGAAGCAGTCGGCCTGCAACTCCAGGCGCACGCTCAGGACGTTGTATTCGACCTTGCTGACGCGGCCGCGCATCTGGTCCATCTTGCCGCTGATGCCGAGCAGGTTCTGCACATGGTGGCCGACCTCATGGGCAATCACGTAGGCCTGGGCAAAATCGCCGGGGGCGCCGAGCTTGCTTTTCAGGGTTTCATAAAAACCCAGGTCGATGTACACCTTCTGGTCGCCGGGGCAGTAAAAAGGCCCCATCGCCGCCTGGCCCTGGCCACAGGCGGTTTGCGTGGCGCCGCGAAACAGCACCAGCCGGGGTTCGCGGTAAGTGCCGCCGCTTTTGGCGAACACATCCTTCCAGACATCCTCGGTATCCGCCAGCACGGTCGAGACGAATGCGGCCATGCGGTCATCGGCAGGCGGGCGCTGCGCGGGCGTTTGCGGCTGTACCTGCGCCGTGGGCGCACCACCGCCGCTGAGCATGCTCAGGATCGTGAGCGGGTTGATGCCGAAAATCCAGCCGCCCAGCAGCGCCACCACGATGGTGCCGATGCCGATGCTGCGCCCGCCCAGCAGGCCGCCACCGCCGCCAAAACCTCCGCCGCCGTCGCTGCGCCGGTCCTCGACATTGTCAGATTCGCGATTGCCTTCCCATTTCATGCTGCCTCCGGGTACAAGATAGTGAACGCGCCGGCGCTACTGGCAAGCAGCGCGCACGAGAGGGGGAAATTCAGGGGCGGATGGGTTTGTTGTACGCGCATTCATGCCAATCACTTGCTTTCCAGTATCCACTGAATGAAGTATTTGGCGACAAAGCCCACCATGCCGAAAGCCAGGCCCAGAAAAATCACGAAAGTGCCGAACTTCCCCGCCTTCGATGACCACGCAAGCTGGCTGATGATGAACAGCATATAGAGCATGAAAGCCCCCACGCCAAACGACAGGCCAAAGGCGGCAACCTGCTCCTCCGAGTAACCGAACATCACGCGGCTCCAGCAGGCGGAAGGCGTTCGGGCAGCGCGCTGGCATCCACCAGATCACGGTAGGCGTGCCAGCTGGCGTGGCCCAGCAGGGGCAGCACCACGATCAGGCCCAGCAGCAGCGTACACAGGCCCAGCAGTGTCAGCCCCATGATCAGCGCGGCCCACAAAGCCAGCGGGACGGGATTGGTCAGCACCGCCTGCCAGCTGGTCAGCACCGCCTGCAGCACATCGACCCGGCGGTCGAGCAGCAAGGGCATGGCGATCACGCTGGAGGCAAAAATCGGCGCAGCCAGCAGGCCGCCCATGGTGAGCCAGAGTTCAAACACATAGTAGCCCGGGGCCAGCACGACATGGCGCAGAAAATCCAGCGGCGTGTTGATGGGTTGAGCTGCCAGAAGCGTAATCAAGGCGGCCGATGTCAGCACCCAGCCGGTGCCGGCCAGTGCCAGCAGCAGGCCAAAGCGCACCATGCTCCAGTAGCCGCCCCTGGCCGCATAACGCGAGTATTGCCAGCGCGTCCAGGTATTGATGATGAGCTGCAGATTGACCGGCTCGCCGCGCTCAATGGCCCGGCTGATGGCGTACAGGCTGGTGGCCAGTACCGGCGCCACCACCAGAAAGCCCGAAAAAGCGCCGGCCAGCAGCCAGAACTGGTCGCGCGCCGCCAGCACCAGCAGGCCGCCAAAAGCCGCAGGCACCAGACCATGCAGCAGGCTCAGCCAGCCGCCGTGCCGCATGTCCCGCGCACCGCGCACCAGCCAGCTCAGAGGCTGGGCAAGGCTGATGCTGCGAATGTCAGGCAGCGCCAGAGCGCCACGGCTTGCCGGCGGCGGAAGGGGTGAAAGAGGGGGGAGTTTGGAAGGAGGCACGATGGGCCTGGAGCTTACCTGCAAATACCGGCGCAACACTTGATTTAAGGCAAGCTTGCAAAAATAGCAGCGGCCTGGCCGGGTCTGGCGCCCTCACTGTTGACCCTTGTCAAGGACAGGACTCCCTTCCTGGCGCATCATGAACCCATAAATACCAAGGAGATGACTTCAATGACCCCACAACAAGCAACTCCCTACCGCCAGCAATTGCTGGAGATGCGCGCATCCATCCTTGCGCAAATGAGCGAGCAGCGCGGAGGCGTGTTTGGCCGCGCAGAAGCGGCGGCAGACCATTTTGAGCGACGCGAGGACTCAAGCGCGCAAGTGGCCACCGAGCGCGAACTGGAGTTCGCCATCGACGAGCGCGAAATCGGCGAGCTTGCCATGATCGACGCGGCCCTGGCCCGCATTGAAGCAGGCACCTACGGCGAATGCATCGGCTGCGGAATCGACATTCCCGCAGCCAGGCTGCAGGCAAGCCCCGAAGCATCGCGCTGCGTTCCCTGCCAGGAAAAAGCCGAACAGCCCCGTTCGGCCTGAAGCCCGATTTTTTTTATCCTTTCACAACTCCCAACTCAAGAAAGCATTGCATGAGCACTTTTCACGCCGTTATCTGGATGGACCATTCCGAAGCCCATGCGGTGATGTTTGACCGCGAACACGTTCAGGCCCAGCGCATCAAGTCACGCAGCCACCACAAGCACCAGGGCAAGGGCGACGACAGCCACGCCTTTTTTGCCGACATTGCCGGCGCCCTGACGGGTACGCATGAAGTCCTGCTGTGCGGCCCGGGCCTGGCCCACAACCAGTTCCGCGAGTGGTGCAGCCACCACCAGGCTGCCGTGGCCGAAACCATCGTGGACTCGGTCGTGGCCGACCACCCCAGCGATGCCCAGCTGGTGGCGCTGGCCCGCCAGTTCTTCAAGAAGTTTGACAACATGGCAGCCGATCCTTCCCTGGCCTGACCAGCTTGGCGCCCTGCCCTGTAGCGCAATACAGGGCCAAGGCGCTTTCCAGAGGAAAGTACCCGCACAGCTGGGTACTTTCCTGATGGTCAAGACAGGGGGAACTGGTTAGGCTGGTGACTGATAACGATCAGCGCTCACCAGCTCTCTCAACCAAAGTCCCATGACCTCTCCCACTTCTCCTGCAGACGGCAGTGCGCCGCCTGCAGCCCCCTTCAAGACCGAACCCCTGCAGGGCGAGCTTCCCGTCATGGAGGCGCCCTACGTGCCGCCGCCGCCGACCGGGCCGCAGGCCATGATGCGGGCAGTTGGTGCCGGCGCTCCCTTTGGCTGGCTGGCCGCCGGCTGGCGCGACCTGAAGGCGCACCCCGGCATCGGCCTTTTTTACGGGCTGTGCTTCTGGTTCATGGTCATCACGCTGGGCGCCGTGTTTCGCGCCAGACCTGAATACACGCTGACGATTGCCTCCGGCTGCCTGCTGGTGGGCCCGTTTCTGGCCATGGGCCTGTATGAAGTCAGCCGCCGCCGCGAACAGGGCCTCAGGCCCGAGCTGGGGACTTCGCTGACCTGCTGGGACGCGCACATCCGCAGCATGGGCATGCTGGTGCTGGTGCTGATGGTGCTGGAACTGCTGTGGGGCCGCACCTCGCTGGTGGTGTTCGCGGTGTTTTTCAATACCGGCATGCCCTCGACCACCGGGGTGCTCAAGGCCGTGTTCAACCCCGACAACTGGGAATTCGTCGCTGTTTACCTCGCTGTGGGCGGAATGTTCGCGGCGCTGGTTTTCTCTACCGTCGTGGTGTCGATTCCGATGATCCTGGACCGCGACACCGACGCCATTTCGGCCGCCATCACCAGCATCAGGGTGATGTTTTCAAACCCCGGCGTGATGCTGCTCTGGGGCCTGCTCATCACGGCGCTCACCGCGCTGGCACTGCTGCCCTGGGGCCTGGGGCTGATCGTGGTCGGGCCGCTGATCGGCCATGCCAGCTGGCATGCCTACCGGGGCACGGTGCGCTGGCAGGAAGCGGCGCCTGAGCCGGCTGAACCTTCAGGCCGCATCAACTGAACAGGCCCGGATGGAATCCGCGCTGCCAGTGCCGAGGCCAAAGCCGGCATCAGGAAAATCGCCAGTTCACGCCTTCGGCAGCGTCACGCCCACCTGGCCCTGGTATTTGCCGCCCCGGTCCTTGTAGCTGACTTCGCAAACGTCGTCCTTGTCGCTTTCAAAGAACAGCACCTGCGCGCAGCCTTCGCCGGCGTAGATCCTGGCCGGCAGCGGCGTGGTGTTGGAAAACTCCAGCGTCACATAGCCTTCCCATTCGGGCTCGAAGGGCGTGACGTTGACGATGATGCCGCAGCGCGCATAGGTGCTTTTGCCCAGGCAGATGGTCAGCACATTGCGCGGAATGCGAAAGTATTCCAGGGTGCGGGCCAGCGCGAAGCTGTTGGGCGGAATGATGCAGCTGTCGCCGTGCATGTCCACAAAGCTTTTTTCATCGAAGTTTTTCGGGTCCACCACGGTGCTGTGGATGTTGGTGAAGACCTTGAATTCAGGGGCGCAGCGGATGTCGTAGCCGTAGCTCGAAGTGCCGTAGCTGATGATCTTGTGGCCGTCCTGCTCGCGGACCTGCTTCGGCTCGAAAGGCTCGATCATGCCGGTGGTTTCGGCCATGTGGCGTATCCATTTGTCGCTCTTGATGCTCATGGGAAAGGTTCCTTGCGTTGCCGGTGATTGTAGGCAGGCCAGATTGAAGCCACGGGCACTGCGGCTCGCTTCTGGCTGCGTTCCTCCAGGCCGGCGATTTGCTATTGATTCAATAGCTGCTTGCGCCCGCCCGGCCTGCGCCAGAGGCCTGTTTGGTTCATAACTTTGATTGCGGATGCCCGGCAGCGCTTCCGGCCTGCGAAATCACGGTCTTCTCGACCAGCCGGTCATCGCCCAGCACGATCATTGAAAACAGCAGCTCGTCCAGGCTGGCGGCCTGTGCCGTCTTGCGGGCCAGCAGCGGCGTGGCCTGCGGGTTGAGCACGACAAAATCGGCCTCGCAGCCGGGCAGCAGATTGCCCACCACGCCGCCCAGGCCCAGCGCCTGCGCGGCGCCGCCCGTGTGCTGCCACCACAGGTGTTGCGGGCTCAGGGACACGCCGGACTTGGTCTGCCCTTCCCGGCCGACGTAATAGGCCGCCAGCATGGTGTGAAACGGGCTGAACGAGGTGCCGCCGCCCACGTCGCTGGCCAGCCCGTAGCTGAAACCCACACGGTCGGCGCCCGCGTAGTCAAAAAACCCGCTGCCCAGGAACAGGTTGCTGGTCGGGCTCACGGCGGCCGCCGCGCCGGTGCTGCGCATCAGCGCCCGGTCTTCGTCGTTGAAGTGAATGCAATGGGCATAGATGGCGCGCGGACGCATCAGGCCGAACTGCTCGTACACGCTCAGGTAGCTGCGCGCCTCGGGGTACAGCTCGCGCACCCAGGCGACCTCGTCCCTGTTTTCGGCAACATGCGACTGGACCCATACGTCCGGGTATCTGGCGGCGAGTTCGCCCGCGCCACGCAACTGCGCGGCGCTGCAGCTGGGCACAAAGCGCGGCGTGATGGCATAGCCCAGCCGGTCCACGCCGTGCCAGCGCTGGATCAACGCTTCGGTGTCCAGCAGGCTTTGCCTGGTTTCATCGCGCACGCCGTCGGGCGAGTTCTGGTCCATCAATACCTTGCCGGCGATCAGGCGCAGATGGTTTTTTTGCGCCTCGGCAAACAGCGCGTTGACCGATTCAGGATGCGAAGTGGCGAACGCCAGCGCCGTGGTGACGCCGTTGCGCAGCAGTTCCGCTATGAAAAACGTAGCTGCCTGCGCACTGTAGTCGGGTGCGGAGAAGCGTTTTTCATGTGGAAAGGTGTAGTTTTCCAGCCACGGCAGCAAGCCCTCGGCCGGGGAGCCAATCACGTCGATCTGCGGATAGTGGATGTGGATATCGACAAACCCAGGCGCAATGATGCGGCCCGGGAAATGCTCGGTCGGCACACCGGCAAAACGCGGCGCCAGCTGGTGGAAAGGCCCCACCGCCTGCACCACCTGCCGGCCCCGGGCATCCGGCCCGACGACCAGCAGGCCATCGGATTCCAGCACGGCCCGGTGGTTTTCCTGATCGGAAAAGCCGGAAAAATAAAGGATCGAGGCGCGGTAGGCTTTCATGGCTGCATGATTACCTTATTCGAGGGGCTGGCCCATGGGCTTGCCGACGCGGCAGCCATCGCCGATGGAATCGCGCCAGACCCGTACCGAGGTCAGCGCCGGCAGCGCCGGCAGCAGTCTGGCGAAGATGAACTGGCAGAGGTTTTCAAGCGTCGGCGGACCCAGGCCCTCAACCTCGTCGAGCAGGTGGTGGTCGAGCTGCTCGCGCAGCAGCGCCACCTCGCGCCGCACCAGCCCCAGGTCAATCAGCATGCCGGTTTTTGGATCGGGCTGGCCGGTTAGAAACACCTCGGCGTTGTAGGTGTGGCCGTGGATGCGTTTGCTGCTGGCGGTTTCGATGGCCCGGTCCAGCGTGTGCGCGGCATCGAAGAAAAAGGTCTGGCTAAGCTCGCACATCATGATGGGAATGCCGTTCATCGAATGCCCGTGATCTTGTGCGTCTGCAGGCTGAGCCGCCAGGCGGGCCGGGCCAGGCACAGCGCAATGCAGGCCTCAAGGTTTTGCTGCCGGGCGGCGTTGTCCATGGGCTGCAGGTAGCGGTGCGTGAAGCGCGCGGCTTGCAGCTCGGCCCAGTCGAGCGCCGGCTGCGGCCAGACCACCTTGAGTTCATGGCCTTCGCGCTGAATCCAGGGCGCGCCGGCCTTGGGGCTGACGCAGATCCAGTCGATGCCCGGCGGCGCGGCGATGGTGCCGTTGGTTTCGACCGCGACCTGGAAACCGCGTGCGTGCAGCGCATCAATCAGCGCGCCATCGACCTGCAGCAGCGGCTCGCCGCCGGTCATCACCACGAAGCGGTGCGCGCCGTCGCCGGCGGGCCACCGGGCTTCGATCAGGCCGGCCAGCGCGTCGGCATCCCTGAACTTGCCGCCCAGCGTGCCGTCGGTGCCGACAAAATCGGTGTCGCAAAACCGGCAGACGGCGCTGGCCCGGTCCGGCTCGCGGCCCGACCACAGGTTGCAGCCGGCGAAGCGGCAAAACACGGCGGGGCGGCCGGCGTTGGCGCCCTCGCCCTGCAGCGTGTAAAAAATTTCCTTGACCTGGTAGCTCATGATGATTTCCCTGCTTATGGCGTCAGCTTGCCCTGAACGCCCTGCACCAGGAAGTGCATGTTCAGGATCTGCTCGTCGCTCAGCGCCCGGCCGGCGGCCAGCACTTCATGGCCTTCGTTGTCCAGCAGCGCGCTGCGCGCCTGGAACGGATGCAGCCTGCCGGCGGCAATGTCGCGCTGGCGGGCCAGCACTTCGTCGGCCACCGCCCTGGGCACCCTGGGGCCAAAACTGTCCACGCGGATCATGCCCTCCTTCACGCCGCCCCAGAAGGCGGCGCTTTTCCAGCTGCCGTCGAGCACGGCTTGCGCGCGGCGCGTGTAATAGCCGCCCCACTGGTGCGTGATGGCCAGCAGCTGCGCGTCGGGCGCGACCTGGCGCATGTCGGAATGGTAGGCCACCGCCAGCTTGCCGCGCTCCTGGGCGGCGCGCATCACGGCATCCGAGCCGGTATGAAAAGCCATGATGTCAACACCCTGGTTGAACAGCGCCATGGCCGCTTCGCGCTCGCGCGGGGGGTCAAACCAGGCGCCAAGCCAGACCACCTTGACGCTGGCCTTCGGGTTGACCGAACGCATGCCCAGCGTGAAGGCATTGATGCCCTGGATCACCTCGGGAATCGGGAAACCGGCCACATAACCGGCGCTGCCGGTCAGCCTGCCGGCGGCAATGCCGGCCAGGTAGCGGCCTTCGTAATAGCGCGCATTGGCCACCGCCACGTTGGGCGCGGTCTTGTAGCCGGTGATGGATTCAAACCTGACGTTCGGAAAGTCCTTGGCAACCTTGAGCGTGGGCTCCATGTAGCCAAAGCTGGGCGTGAAGATCAGCTGGTGGCCCTGGCTGGCCAGGTCGCGGATCACACGTTCGGCGTCAGCGCCTTCGGCCACGTTTTCGACGTAGGTGGTTTTAACCTGCTCGCCCAGCGCCGCCTCGACCGCCTTGCGGCCTTCGTCATGCTGATGCACCCAGCCGGCCTCAGTGACCGGCGCGACGTAGACGAAGCCGATTTTGAGCGGCGGCGCGCCAGGGGCGGGAGGCTGCGAAAAAACGGGAGAAATAAAACAGGCGGCCACGAGCGTGGCAGCGAGGTTTTTATACATGGTAGTCCTCTACATGGCCCCGGAAAAATAAAAACACCAGCGCGCCGGGACAGCGCGCTGGTGAACCCGTGATTTTAGCGGCTTAACACCGGATACGCCCGGACCATCCAGCCATACAGGGCCGCGCCCGCCAGCAGGGTGCTGGCCGCGATCTCAAGCGACAGGGTAAAACCCTCGCCGGCCGTGGCCGTGTGCCGCAGCAGCAGCGCCACCAGCGGCGGGCCGAGGATCTGCCCCACGCCGTAAGTGGCCGAAAGCAGGCCGATAAAGCTGGCCGCCGTGGCGGGGCGCAGGCGGCGAACTTCCTGCATGGCAAAAAACGTGATGGCGGTAAACGGCAGGCCGAGCAGCAGGCTGCCAATGGCAAAGCCGGCCAGGCTGGGACTCCAGAGGCTGGACGCAATGCCGAGCGCCTGCAAGAAATAGCAGCCGGCCAGCAGCAGCCGAAAGTCTTTTCCGGGCGGCAGGCGCGTGGCCAGCAGCGCGCCCACGGTCACGCCCAGGCCAAAGATGGGCCAGAACAAATCCAGCCAGGCCGAGCCGGGCAGCGCGGCCCGGGCAATAACGGGCAAAAAGGTGGCGGTAATGATGTAGCCAAAACCGGCCAGGCCATAGGCCAGGGTCAGCACCGTCATTTCGGCCGGGCCATGATGGGCCGGCGCAGCGCCCGATGCGCCGGCTGCACCGGCGCCATGCCGGGCCAGCGGTGCCAGGCGCTCATCGCCGCCGCGCAAAATGCGCCAGACCGAGGCCGACAGCACAAAGGCCAGCACCCCGAAGATCAGCCAGCCGGTGGCCGCCGTCCAGTGCCAGGCCACCATGCCGCTGGCCATCAGCCCGCTGACGATGATGCCCACGCCCGGGCCGGCGTAAATGATGCCGCCCATCGCCGGCACACCCAGCCTGGCCAGCCGCGACAGGCACCAGCCCGAGGTGTAGACAAACACCACGCCGCTGGTGATGCCCGCCGCAAAGCGCAGACCGGGCCAGGCGGCCGGAACCTGCCAGGCCATCGCCAGGGTCAGCACGCCAGTGACCACGAGCCCGGCCCGCACCAGCGAGGCATAGGCCAGCGAAGGCAGCCAGCGCAACCTCGCCCACAGCCACGGCTGCAGCGTACACAGCAAGGCGCCCAGCATGTAGCCCAGGTAATTGGCGCTGGCCAGCCAGCTGGCGCCCGGCAGATCGACCACGCCGTCGCGCAGCATCATGGGCAATATCGGCGTGAAGGCAAACCGGCCTATGCCCATGGCCACGGCCAGCGACACCAGCCCGGCCAGTGCAATGGGCCATGCGCCGGACGCGGCGTCAGCCACTCTGCGGGTTGTTTCTTGTGCCGTCAGCGCCATGCCAGGCTTTTCCTTGCTGCCACGGTTCACCACTTACTGAAACGCCGCGAAGGTTTGATTGAGCCTGTCGATATGGCGCGCCTTGGCCGCGTCGTCAATAAAGCTGGCCTCGAAACTGTTGCGCGCCAGCCTGTAGGCATGTTCGGCGTTGAGCCGGCCGGCGGCAAAGGTCTGGGTGAAGTTCTCGTTCATGTAGCCGCCGAAATAAGCCGGGTCATCCGAGTTGACGGTGGCCGCCAGCCCGGCGTCGAGCAACTGGCGCAGGTTGTGGCTGGCCAGGTCGGGAAAGACGCACAGCTTGAGATTGGACAGCGGGCACACGGTCAATGCGATGCGGTCTTTGGCCAGGCGCTGCATCAGCAAGGCGTCACGGCTGGACTGCACGCCGTGGTCGATGCGCTCGACCTTGAGCAGGTCCAGCGCGGTCCAGACGTAGGCCGGCGGCCCTTCCTCGCCGGCATGCGCGACCAGGTGAAAGCCCAGTTCGCGGCAGCGCGCGAACACGCGGGCGAACTTCTCGGGCGGGTTGCCGACCTCACCCGAATCAAGGCCAATGCCGATGAACTTGTCCTGCAAAGGCAGCGCCTGCTCCAGGGTTTCAAAGGCGTCCTGTTCGCTCAGGTGGCGCAGGAAACACAGGATCAGCGAGGCGCTCACGCCCAGCTCGGCCTGCGCATCGACGCAGGCGCGGTGCAGGCCGTTGATGACGGTTTGCATGCTGACGCCGCGCGCCGTGTGCGTTTGCGGGTCGAAAAACAGCTCGGTGTGAACCACGTTGTCTTCGGCGGCCTTCAGGAAATAGGCCCGCGCCATGTCGTAGAAATCCTGCTCCTTCAGCAGCACGCTGGCGCCGGCGTAATAGATGTCGAGAAAGCTCTGCAGGTTGGTGAAGGCGTAGGCACCGCGCAACTCGTCCACGCTGGCATAGGGCAGCGCCACGCCGTTGCGCCGGGCCAGCGCAAAGATCAGCTCGGGCTCCAGCGAGCCTTCGATGTGGATGTGCAGCTCGGCCTTGGGCATTTGCCTGAGCAGCGCGGGCAGGCGGTCGGCGGCAACGGGTTTGACAAGGTTCATTTCAAGGTCCTGAAAAAAGAAAAGCTGCCCGAAGGCAGCTCAAAAACTGACCATGCAAGCGCTCCGGCCGCAGGGCGCGGAGCATCGCGTCATTATCTTCAGTTACCGGGAACCTTGCCTTCCACGCCCTTGACGTAGGTCTTCAGGCCGCCCAGGAACTTGTCGTCGGCGACCACATCCTTGGCCAGCAGTTGCTTGCCGGTGTTGTCCATGATCGGGCCTTTCCAGATGGCAAAGCTGCCGTCCTTGAGGCCGGCCTTGACTTCGTCGATGCGCTTTTTGGTGTCGTCGGGCACATCGGCGGCGATGGACACCAGGTCAATCGCGCCTTCCTTCACGCCCCACCAGGCAGACGTGCCGCCGGTCCACTTGCCTTGCAGCGCGTCGCCCACGGACTTGATGTAGTACGGACCCCAGTTGATGACGGCCGAGGCCAGGTGGGCCTTGGGGCCGTAGGCGGTCATGTCCGAATCCCAGCCAAAGGCGCGCTTGCCCATTTTCTCGGCGGTCTGCAGCACGGCCGACGAGTCGGTATTCTGGAACAGCACATCGGCGCCGCCGTTGATCAGGGCGGTGGCGGCCTCGGTTTCCTTGGGTGGGTTGAACCATTCGTTGACCCAGACCACCTTGGTGGTGATTTTCGGGTTGACCGACTGCGCGCCCAGCGTGAAGCTGTTGATGTTGCGCACGACCTCGGGAATCGGCACCGAGCCGACCACGCCCAGCGTGCCCGACTTGCTCATCTTGCCGGCCACCACGCCGGCCATGTAGGCGCCTTCGTAGGTGCGGCTGTCGTAGGTGCGCATGTTGGGCGCGGTCTTGTAGCCGGTGGCGTGCTCGAACTTGACATCCTTCAGGTCGCCCGCGACCTTCAGCATCGGCTCCATGTAGCCGAAGGTGGTGCCGAAGATCAGCTGGGCGCCCTGGCCGGCCATGTCGCGGATCACGCGCTCGGCGTCGGCCGACTCGGGCACTTTTTCAACGAAGCTGGTGACAACCTTGTCGCCGAACTCTTTTTCAACCGCCTTGCGGCCGTTGTCATGGGCATAGGTCCAGCCGCCGTCGCCGACCGGGCCGACATAGGCAAAAGCGATTTTCAAAGGCTCTGCCTTGGCCGGCGCGGCAGCGGTTGGTGCGGGCGCAGGTGCAGGCGCTGGCTCCTCTTTTTTGCCGCAGCCCATCAGGGCCGCAGCGGCCACCGCCGAGAGGGCCGCCAGCTTGAGCAGGGAGCGTTTTTGCAGGTCTGTCATGTCATGTCGCTTTCATTCAAGGGTCAAAAAAACAGGGGCCGGTGGCGCTTGAAAAGCCAGTCATTATGCGGCTGGAAAATCAGGCGCCGGGGTAAAACGGCTTGCCGATGGAGCTGGGCATGTTGACGCGTATCCACAGCGGATTGCGCGAAATCAGCACCAGCACCACGATGGTCGCCAGGTAGGGCAGCATGGACAACAGCTGGCTCGGCACATTCACGCCCAGCCCCTGCAGGTGAAACTGCAGCATCGTCACGCCGCCAAACAGGTAGGCCCCAAGCAAGACCCGGGCCGGCCGCCAGGTGGCGAAGGTCGTGAGCGCCAGGGCAATCCAGCCTTTGCCGGCAATCATGCCCTCGACCCACAGCGGCGTGTACACCACCGACACATAGGCGCCCGCCAGCCCGCACAATGCGCCGCCGGCCATCACGGCGGCCAGCCGGATGCGCCGCACCGGGTAGCCCAGCGCATGCGCCGACTCCGGGCTTTCGCCGACCGAGCGCAGCACCAGCCCGGCGCGGGTACGGTACAAAAACCAGATCAGCCCGGCCGTCAGGGCCATGGCGATATAGACCATGGGATGCTGGCGGAACAGCGCCGGGCCGACAAACGGAAGGTCAGCCAGCCAGGGAATCGGGTAGTGCGTCTGTTCGGGCAGCTTTTCCTGCACGTAGCGGATGCCGGCAAAGGCCGAAAAGCCGGTGCCGAACAGCGTCAGCGCCAGCCCGGTGGCGTACTGGTTGGTGTTGAGCCAGATCACCAGCCCGCCAAAGATGGCGGCCAGGAAGGCGCCGGCCGCCATGCCGGCGGCAAAGCCCAGCCAGGTGTTGCCGGTGTGGATCACGGTGGCAAAGCCGGCAATGGCCGCGCACAGCATCATGCCCTCGGCGCCGAGGTTGACGATGCCGGCTTTTTCATTGATGAGCAGGCCGAGCGCGGCAATCGCCAGCACGGTGCCGGCGCTCAGCGTGCTGGCCAGCAGCAAGGCGGTGGAATCCATCAGCGGCCTCCTTGGGCGGAAACGGGAAGCGGTTTGAACCAGCGGAAACGGTAGGCAATCAAGGTGTCGCAGGCCAGCAGGTTGAACAGCAGCAGGCCCTGGAACACGCCGGTGATCGACTTGGGCAGGCCCAGCCGCGACTGCGCCAGCTCGCCGCCGATGTAGAACATGCTCATCAACATGCTTGAGAACACCACGCCGACCGGGTGCAGCCGCCCGACAAAGGCGACGATGATGGCGGCAAAGCCGTAGCCCGCCGGCACATAGGGCGTGAGCTGGCCAATCGGCCCGGCGACTTCCAGCGCGCCCGCCAGCCCGGCCGCGCCGCCCGAGATCAGCAGCGCCACCCACAGCGCGCGGCGCGACGAAAACCCGGCGTAACGCGCGGCCGCCGGCGCCTGGCCGCTGACCTCCTGCGCAAAGCCGGCGTAGGTGCGGTACAGGTAGAGCCACAGCGCCGCCACGCCGGCCAGCGCCAGCAAGATGCCAATCGTCACGCGCGAGCCCTGCATCAGGCGCGGAATCTGCGTCACCAGCTCGAAGGTCCGGGTCTGCGGAAAGTTGTAGCCGTTGGGGTCTTTCCAGGGGCCGAACACCATGTAGTTGAGGATCAGATCGGCCACATAGACCAGCATCAGGCTGACCAGGATTTCATTGGCGTTGAAACGGTCGCGCAGGAAAGCGGTGATGCCCGCCCAGGCCATGCCGCCCAGCACGCCCGCCGCCAAAATGGCCGGGATGATCCACGGCCCGGTGGCCCGGTCGGCCAGCAGCGCCACACCGCCGGCCGCCAGCGCGCCCATCACGAACTGCCCTTCGGCGCCGATGTTCCAGACATTCGAGCGAAAGCACACCGCCAGCCCGAGCGCAATGATCAAGAGCGGCGTGGCCTTGACCAGCAGCTCGCCCAGCGCATACGGCGACTTGACGGGTTCCCAGAAAAACACCTGCAGGCCCTTGACCGGGTCCTTGCCCAGCGCCATGAACAGGCCGATGCCGATGGCGACGGTGATCAGCAGCGCCAGGATCGGCGAGGCATAGCTCCAGAAGGACGACGGCTGCGGCCGGATTTCGAGCTTCATGCGGCACTCCCCTGGGCGGCAGGCGCCCACAGGCCGCTCATCCACAAGCCGACTTTTTCGACCGTGGCTTCGGCGCGCGGCAGCGAAGGCGAGAGCTGGCCCTTGGCCATCACGTACAGCCGGTCGCAGATTTCAAACAGCTCGTCAAGTTCCTCGCTGACCACCAGCACCGCGCCGCCGGCGCCCGCCAGCTTCAGCAGCTCGCCGCGAATCTGGCTGGAAGCGCCCACATCGACGCCCCAGGTCGGCTGCGACACGATGAGCAGCGCCGGCCTGGCATCAATCTCGCGGCCCATGATGAATTTTTGCAGGTTGCCGCCCGACAGCGACTTGGCGACGGCCTGCGGCCCGCCGCACTTGACCTTGTAGCGCTCGATGATCTGCCGCGCCTGCGCCTGCAGCCTGGTGCTGCTGACCCAGCCGCCCGCGCCCACCGCGTCCTTGCGCGTCAGCAGCAGGTTGCGCGCCAGGGGCAGCATGGGCGCCGCGCCGCGCCCCAGCCGTTCCTCGGGAACGAAATGCAGGCCGAGCCGGCGGCGCCGGGCCGGGTTCATCTTGCCGACGCCCTGGCCCTTGACGGTGATGGCTCCGGCGGCCGCGCGCGTGTCCTCGCCCGACAGCGCATACAGCAGCTCCTTCTGGCCGTTGCCCGAGACGCCGGCAATGCCGACCACCTCGCCGGCGCGCACCTGCAGCGCCACCTGGTGCAGATCGACGCCGAACTGGTCTTCCTTCGCCAGGTCGAGCTGCTTCACGTCGAGCACGACAGCGCCGGTCTTCAACACGCGGCGCTCCAGCGCGGGCGGCTCGGCGCCAATCATCAGGCGGCTGAGCGAGGCGTTCGATTCCTCGCGCGGATCGCACTCGCCCGAGACTCGCCCGCCGCGCAACACGGTGCAGGCGCTGCACAGCGCACGGATTTCGTGCAGCTTGTGGCTGATGTACAAAATGCTGCAGCCCTGGCTGGACAGCGTGCGCAGCGTGACGAACAGGTTTTCGACCGCCTGCGGCGTCAGCACCGAGGTCGGCTCGTCCAGGATCAGCAGCTTGGGGTGGGTCAGCAGCGCACGAACGATCTCGACGCGCTGGCGCTCGCCGACGCTGAGCGTATGCACCGGCCGCGTCGGGTCGAGCTGCAGGCCGTAAGCCTGCGTGGTTTCCAGGATGCGCTGGGACACGTCGGCCAGGCTCAGGCGTTTGCCCAGCCCGAGCCAGACGTTTTCAGCCACGGTCAGCGTGTCGAACAGGCTGAAATGCTGGAACACCATGCTGATGCCCAGCGCCCTCGCCTCCTGCGGATTGCGCACCACCACGGGCTGGCCGTCGATGGAGACGCTGCCGGCGTCGGGCTTGACCGAGCCGTAGATGATTTTCATCAGGGTCGATTTGCCGGCGCCGTTTTCACCCAGCACGGCGTGAATCTGGCCGGGCTGCACGACGAGGGCAATGTCGCTGTTGGCAACCACGCCGGGGTAGCTTTTGCTGATGCCGAAAAGCTGCAGCCGGGGCGGCGGGGCCGCGCTGCGGCTGGTGGGGGTGGGTGAAGCGGTCATGGGTGGTTCTGGATAGGCGTATTTTTTGTTTTATCAAGGCTTTTTGCCTCTGCGCGCAGTGGTTACGGGCGTGGGCAGCTATCTTTTTCAGCGCTTATCAGTGACGGGCAGCGTCAGGCGGCAGCGCGGCATTTTCCTTGCTTTGCCTTCAGACCCGCTGCCTGCCAGAAGATCGTGCAGCAAGCTTGATGCCATGCGCAATGGCGGCTGGCTGCGGTGCGCCTGAGCGCCATTACCTGTCCGCCCGGACAGGTCATATGACGCGTTGCAGGCAGGCCAGGGCCCGATTGTTTTAACCTGATTCTCATGACCACCCACCCCTCTGCTGTCCAGCCCGCCGTCAAAATCCTCCGCTTCATCCGCAGGGGCGAAGTGGTCAATCTCGGCAATGTACCACCCGGACGCACCGTTTTGGAGCTGCTGCGCGAAGACCTGGGTTGCACCGGCACCAAGGAGGGCTGCGGCGAAGGCGACTGCGGCGCCTGCACCGTCGTGCTCGGCCAGATCGAGGGGGACGCCCTGCGTTTTCGCGCCATCAACAGCTGCATCCGGCTGGCGCATTCGATTGACGGCATGGCGCTGTGGACGGTCGAGGACATTGCCGCCGAAGACGGCGCATTGCATCCGGCGCAGCAAGCCATGGTGCAGTGCCACGCCTCGCAATGCGGCTTTTGCACGCCCGGCTTCGTTATGAGCCTGTTCGGCATGTATCAGAACTATGTGGCCCCCACGCTTGCCACTGCGTGTGCTTCGCTGCCCCCCGAGGGGGCGCTGCGCCTGCGGCCCGGCGAAGCCGGTTCCGCGGCCCCTGCTGGTGAAGATGCGGAAGACTCCCCCACGTCTGCCACGTTCCAGCCCATCACGCGGGCGCTTGCTAAGGAAGAACTCTCGGGCAACCTGTGCCGCTGCACCGGCTACCGGCCGATTCTGGACGCCGCGCAAATGATGGGCAGCCTGCCGCCCGCAACGCTTGACCAGGACACGCTGCTATCAAAACTGGAGCTGCTTGCGCAGGCGGGCTATGCGCAAGAGGTCGATTCGGCTTATAAATTACCATACACGCTGGCCGACCTGCTCAAGGACCGTGCCGCCCACCCGACAGCGCAGCTCGTGGCCGGCTGCACCGATGTCGGCCTGTGGGTGACGAAGCAGCAGCGCCAGTTCGGCGAAATCCTCGACCTCACCCAGGTGGAGGAGCTGCGCCACATTGAAGACCAGCCCGGGCACCTGCTGATAGGCGCGGCGGTGACGCTGGCCGACGCCTTTGCCGCGCTGGTCAAGGGCCGGCCACAGCTGCACAACTTCGCCAGCCGCTTTGCCGGCCTGCCCGTGCGCAACTCCGGCACGCTGGGCGGCAACGTCGCCAACGGCTCGCCGATTGGCGACTCGATGCCGCTGCTGATTGCGCTGAATGCCGAGGTCGTGCTGATGAGCGAGCGCGGCCGGCGCGAGATGCCGCTGGAGCAGCTCTACACCGGCTACCGGCAAACCGTGATGGCGGCCGATGAAGTGCTGGCCTGGATCAGGGTGCCGAAGCCGGGAAGCCCTCTCCCCGAATTGCTGCGCGTTTACAAAATCTCGAAGCGCTACGACGACGACATTTCCGCCGTTTGCCTGGCCATCAACTTGCACATCGGGCAAGGCGTCGTGGCCCGTGCATCCATAGGCGCGGGCGGCGTGGCGGCCACGCCGGTGCGCGCGGCCAACACCGAAGCCTTCCTGACCGGCCAGCCCTGGACGCTGGACACCGTGCGGCAGGCCATGAATGTGCTGCGCGCCGAGTTCGCGCCGATCTCCGACATGCGCGCCTCCAGCGCCTACCGCACCGAAGTGCTGGGCAAGCTGCTGGAGCGCTACTGGCTGGAGAGCCAGGGCATGCAGCAGATCAACCTGGCATCCTTCGTTCTGGAGGACACGGTATGACCCTGGACAACCATTTTTCCGTGAGCCGCGATGTTTCAATCCACGCCCACGCCGACCGCTTGCCCGAAGCGCCGCCCGCCGCAGGCAGCCCGCCCCCGGCGGCGCAGGCCGCCGGCACGTCACGCTTTCACGAAAGCGCCCGCGCCCAGGTTCAGGGCGCCGCCAGCTACGTGGACGACATTCCCGAAGTCAAGGGAACGCTGTATGCCGCGCCGATTCTGTCCACCGTCGCGCATGGCCGGCTGCTGGGCGTGGATAGCAAGGCCGCGCTCGCCATGCCCGGCGTGCGCGATGTGATCCTGGCGCGCGACATTCCCGGCGACCCGGTGCTGGGCAACTTCTCGCACGACGAGCCGGTATTTGCGCTCGATCGGGTAGAGCACGTCGGCCAGGTGATCGGCGTGGTCGTGGCCGACTCGGTGATGCAGGCGCGGCGCGCGGCGCGGCAGGTCAAGTGCCAGATCGACGCCCTGCCCGCCATCCTGAACGTGCATGACGCGCTGAAGGCGCAAAGCTATGTGCTGCCGCCGGTGTTCGTCAAACGCGGCGATGCCCAGGCGGCGCTTAAAGCCGCGGCGCACACGCTGCACGGCACGCTGGAAGTCGGCGGGCAGGAGCATTTCTACCTTGAAGGGCAGATCGCCTACGTGCTGCCGCAGGAGCAAAACCAGTGGCTGGTGTATTCAAGCACCCAGCACCCGGGCGAAGTCCAGCACTGGGTGGCGCATGCACTGAGCATCGCCAGCCATGCGGTGCGCGTCGAATGCCGGCGCATGGGCGGCGGCTTTGGCGGCAAGGAAACGCAATCGGGCCACATGGCGGTCTGGGCCGCCATTGCGGCGCGCAAGCTCAACAAGCCGGTCAAGCTGCGCATGGACCGCGACGACGATTTCCTCGTCACCGGCAAGCGCCATCCGTTTGCTTACGACTACACGGCGGGCTTTGACGACACTGGCCGACTCACCGGCCTGAAGCTGCTGATGGCCGTGAACTGCGGCTTCAGCGCCGACCTGTCCGGCCCGGTCGCCGACCGCGCCGTGTTCCACGCCGACAACGCCTACTTCCTGGAAAATGTCGAAATTGCGTCCTACCGCTGCAAGACCAACACCCAGAGCCACACCGCGTTCCGGGGCTTTGGCGGGCCGCAGGGCATGATCGTGATCGAGGCCATCATGGGCGACATTGCCCGCCAGCTTGGCCTGGACCCGCTCGATGTGCGCAGGCGCAACCTGTACGGCATTGGCGAGCGCGACGTGACGCATTACCAGATGAAGGTCGAGGACAACATCCTGGTGCCGCTGCTATCAAAACTGGAGCTGACGGCGCAGTATCGACGGCGTAAACAGGCTATTTCGGCATGGAATTCGCAACATTCTGTGATTCAGCGCGGCATCGCCCTGACGCCGGTGAAATTCGGCATTTCCTTCACCGCCACGCTGTTCAACCAGGCCGGCGCGCTGGTGCATGTGTACACCGACGGCTCCTGCCAGGTGAACCACGGCGGCACCGAAATGGGCCAGGGCCTGAACACCAAGGTGGCGCAGATCGTCGCCGACGAGCTGGGCATTGCCTTCGAGCAGGTTCTGGCCACCGCCAGCGACACCAGCAAAATCCCCAACGCCTCGGCCACCGCCGCCTCCGCCGGCACCGACCTCAACGCCCGCGCCGCGCAGTACGCCGCGCGCACCGTGCGCGACAGCCTGGCGCAGTTCGTGGCCGGGCTGGACGGCTGCGGCGCGGGCGCGGTGTCGTTCAGGAGCGGCCAGGTCATCACGCCGGCGGGCCGGCGCCCGTTCACCGAAGTCGTCAAACTGGCCTACGCCAACCGCATCCAGCTCTGGAGCGACGGTTTTTACCGCACGCCCAAGATCCACTACGACAAGACCACGCTGACCGGCCGGCCGTTTTATTACTTTGCCTACGGCGCGGCCTGCACCGAAGTGGCGATTGACACCCTCACCGGCGAGAGCCGCGTGCTGAAGGTCGACATCCTGCACGACGTGGGCAACAGCATCAACCCGGCCATCGACATTGGCCAGATCGAAGGCGGCTTCGTGCAGGGCATGGGCTGGCTGACCACCGAGCAACTGGTCTGGAACGACCAGGGGCTGCTCAGCACCCACGCCCCCAGCACCTACAAAATCCCCACCACGGGCGACATTCCCGAGCACTTCAAGGTCGATTTGTGGCCCGAGCCGAACCGCGAAGACAACGTGTTCGGCAGCAAGGCCGTCGGCGAGCCGCCGCTGATGCTGGCGATCAGCGTGTTCGAGGCGCTGCGCGACGCGGTGGCGTCGGCGCGGCCGGATGCGCGGGTGCAACTGGAGGCGCCGGCGACGGCGGAGAACGTGCTGCGCGCGCTTGGCCGGCTGGACGGCTGAGCTGCCCAGCCATGGGGCGATTTCTGGCGTGATCGCCGCAGAATTCCTGATACTTTTAGGCACACTATTTGCATACCAGCAACGTATGGACACAAACCAGCCGCATGGACTGGGGCCGGTCCATACCGCTGCCGAGTGATCGGCGCTTTCATCTACTGCTGGAGTTTCAATGCATAAAAAAATGATCCCCCTGGGAGCCGCACTGCTTTGCGCCGCAGGCGCCCACGCCCAAAGCTCTGTACAGTTCACCGGCATCGTGGACACCTTTGCCGGCGCCATGAAAATGGCGGGTGACGCCAACCGCCAGTCGGTCGTTGACAGCAGCGGCCTGACCACCTCGTGGTTTGGCTTCAAGGGTACTGAAGACCTGGGCGGCGGCCTGAAAGCCAACTTTGCCGTGACCTCTTTCATCAAGTCGGACACCGGCGCGCAAGGCCGCTTTACCAACGATGCATTGTTCTCGCGCGATGCCAACGTCAGCCTGTCGGGCGACTTCGGCACGGTGCTGCTGGGCCGCTGGATGGCGCCCAACTTCCTGCCTTCCGTCGTCGGCAATCCATTCGGCGATTCGTTCACGTTTTCGCCGCTGATCCTGCACATGAACGTGCCGCTGTTCAACGGCACGGGCTGGACCGCCACCACGCCCGCCGATACGGGCTGGAGCAACCAGATCGTCTACAGCACGCCCAGGCTCGGCGGCTTCCAGGCCAACCTCCAGTACCAGTTTGGCGAAGTGCCCGGCGACAACGGCAAGAAGAACATCGGCGCGAACTTTTTCTACTTTGGCGGCCCCCTGACCGTCACCGGCTTTTACGAGCGCGACCAGATCAGGAACTACCCGCTGGCCAGCGGCGCCAGCACGCTGATCGGCGCCACCAAAAAGGATTGGGCGCTTCATGGCGCCTACGACTTCGGCATGGTCAAGCCTTTCCTGAGCTACGGCCAGGCCTCGGCGGACAACACCGCCGACAAGGCCAAGACCGTGCAGCTCGGTGCGTCCATTCCGGCGGGTCCGGCCGGCAAGGTGCTGGTGGACTGGGTCCAGACCGAGAAAACGCTGACCGGCGTGAAGCGCAAGACCGCCACGCTGGGCTACGGCTACAACATGTCCAAGCGCACCGACGTGTATGCGATGTACATGAACGACCGCATCACCGACAAGACCACCGGCAACAGCTTCGGCGTTGGCATTCGCCACCGTTTCTGATTCCGGGGCCGCAGGCGCGGCAGCGCGCCCGGCTGTTTGCAAGAGGCATGCGAGGCCATCCGCCCATACCTCTTTTCGCGTGCGTCCCTTGTTGCCCGACGGCACATCGGCTAGCATGATCCGCCATGACCCTTCCTTCCGACACCCTGGCCCACATCACCGCCCTGACGCTGGCGCATTACGAACAGCATGCCGACGAATTCTGGCAAGGCACACGCGCGCATGACGTGAGCCAGAACATCGCCGCGCTGCTCGATGCCATCGAGGCCGCGCCGCCGCTTGAACTGCTCGATTTCGGCTGCGGCCCCGGGCGCGACCTGAAAACCTTCAAGGAACTCGGCCACCGCCCGACCGGACTGGAAGGCTCGGCGCGGCTGGCCGCCATGGCGCGCAGCTACAGCGGCTGCACCGTGCTGGAGCAAAATTTTCTTGCGCTCGACTTGCCCGAGGCGCGCTTCGACGGCGTGTTCGCCAACGCGGTGCTGTTTCATGTGCCCAGCCAGGCCTTGCCGGGCGTGCTCAGGCAATTGCATGCCACCCTGAAGCCCGGCGGCGTGCTGTTCAGCTCCAACCCCCGGGGCAACAACCAGGAGGGCTGGAACGGCGAGCGCTACGGCGCTTTTCATGACTGGCCGGCCTGGCGCGATTACCTGCTGGCCGCAGGGTTTGTCGAGCTGACGCACTATTACCGCCCCGCCGGCCTGCCGCTCGAACAGCAGCCCTGGCTGGCCAGCGTGTGGCGCAAGCGCTGATTCATCCCAAGCCCACATCCGAATCCACCCAAGGAATTCGCCATGCCATCCGCCGACCTGTGCTCCGAAGATGAAATCGTCCAGCTGGTTTACGGTTTTTACGACGCGGTGCGCCGGGACGAGGTGCTGGGGCCGGTCTTTAACCAGCATGTGAAGAACTGGGATGCGCACCTGCCGGTGATGGTGGATTTCTGGTCATCGGCGCTGCGCGGAACGGCGCGCTTTCGGGGCTCGCCAATGCAAAAACATGCCGCCCTGCCGGGGCTGAGCATCGAGTTGTTCCAGCGCTGGCTCGGGCTGTTCAGGCAAACCACCGGGGCGCTGCCGAACGCGGCGCTGGCCGGGCAGGCCAACGCGCTGGCCCAGCGCATTGCGCACAGCCTGTGGTACGGCTACCAGAAAACCCAGGATGCCGCCCTGCCCAAACCCCCTGAAACGCAGGCAGCAGCGCGCTGAACCGGCTCGCCGGGCTGCCCGGAAAGCAGCGTCACGATCAGCGGGCGCAGCCGCACGATGCAGCGCTCCTGCAGGATCAATAGGGCCCTGAAATCGTTGACATTGGTGTAGGTCGGCCCGCTGACGACCAGGTCATCGAGCTTGTCAAAATAGCCGTAGGCGTCGTTGCGGTCCAGGTAATGGTCCAGCTTCATGCCGACGGCCAGCGCGCGACTGAGCGTGTCGGGCGCCACGAAAGCGCCGGCGTTGTCTTCCACGCCGTCGGTGTCGGCGGCCAGCGCATGCACGCCCGGCTGCCGTCAATGGTGGCCGTGGCCTTTTATGCGGTTTCCTTTTACTTGCTGACCCTCACGCTCAGAACCGTTCCAACAGGCATCGCCTACGCCATCTGGTCCGGGCTGGGCATGGGGCTGATCATTGCCGGCGTGGTGGTGATCAATGTGTTTTCCAGGTCCGCCGGGCATTGAGGCGGGTGCGGAGAAGCCTCGGCACCTGACGCTGGCGCCGGGCAAACGGTGCGAAACCGCCAAGGTGATTGTTCATGAACGAAAACCCCTCCTTGCCCATGCAGTACAAGCGCAAGCAGCTATCAATTAAATAGCATTTATGCTTGAAACGCACTGCCCCCCACCGTCCGTGGCGCAAACTCTTTCAGGCCGTCAGGGTCTGCAACAGCTGGGCCGCCACCGACACGGCAATCACTTCCGGCTCCTTGCCGGTAATGCCGGGCACGCCAATCGGGCAGGTGATGTGCGCCAGTTCTTCGGCGCTGAAACCGCGCGCTTCCAGCCGGCGCCTGAACGTTGCCCATTTGGTCTTGCTGCCAATCAGGCCGACATACGGCAGGTCGGCCTGTTCGCGCTGGCGCTTCAGGCAGGCGGCCACGACTTCCAGGTCCTCGGCATGGCTGAAGCTCATGATGAGCACGCGCGACCGGGGCGCCAGGCGGGCCACCGCCGACTGCACCGGCCCGGAATGCTCGCACACTACCCGCGCCGGGACTTGATCAGGGAAAACGCCATCGCGGCTGTCGATCCAGGTGATCAGGAACGGCAGCGGCGCCAGCACCTGCGCCAGCGCATGGCCCACATGGCCGCCGCCGAACAGGGCCACCGGCGTCAGCCCGGTGCGCAGCGTTTGCGCCAGGACGGGCAGATCGCGGACGCTGACGGGCTCGAAACTCAGCTGCACCACGCCGCCGCAGCACTGGCCCAGGGAAGGCCCAAGCGCAAACCGCGCCAGCGCGGGCGCGGCTTCAGCCGGCGCGGCCAGGCTGGCCCGCGCCTGGGCAATCGCTTGGTATTCCAGATGCCCGCCACCAATCGTGCCGACCGCCGAGCCGGCAAAAACAGCCATCCAGGCACCGGCTTCGCGCGGGACCGAACCCCGGGTGGAGGCAACGCGCACCAGCACCGCCGGCTGCCGGGCCAGCAGGGTCAAAAAGCGCTCGGCGCAAGGTTCCAGATAGCGGGGAATCATAAAAAACTGTTACGAAATAAAGGGGACTGGGCAGGAAAAAACAGCAAAATCAAGGGTCAGGTCCAGCGGCTGAGCCATGCCACCTTAGCATCAAGTTTGCCTTTCAGTGCTGCGCTCCGCCCGCATCCCGCCTGGCCCCAGCCACACATCAAGAGACACGCCATGCCTGAATCCATCCCCTCCCCGCCCCGCCGCTTCTGGCTGCTGAGATTGCTGTCAAGCGCCGCCGCGCTGGTGGTGAGCGCCTGCAAACTGGCGCCCCTGACCAGCCCCGCGCCGGCCGAATCCCCCAGGGTGATCGGGCCGCTGTCCGGAAGCCGGGGATCGGCCCGAAGCTCGTCAGCCGCATCGCCCCGCGCCTACCGGGAAGACGGCGCAACGCACCTCTACGGCTTGAATGCCGAGCGCATCTACAAGGGAAAAATGCCGCCCCTGCTGTATGCCATCGGCGTGATGAACGTGGAGATCGACCGGGTGGGCCGCGTCACCCGCCTGGACTGGATGCGGGCGCCGCGCCATGCGCCGGAAGTCGTGGCGGAAATCGAGCGCACCATCCGGCAGGCGTCGCCGTTTCCGGCGCCCGTGCGGCTGGGCAAGGTGGTCTATACCGACACCTGGCTCTGGGACAAGAGCGGCAAGTTCCAGCTCGACACGCTGACCGAAGGACAGGATTAAGAAGAGCCCCCACGCTCCCCACTGCGTGTGGTTCGCTGCCCCCCGAGGGGGCCGCTGCGCCTGCGGCCCGGCGAAGCCGGTTCCGCGGCCCCTGCTGGCTGGGAAATACGTCCCCACCCTTGCCGCAACGCGTACTGTGCTGCCCACGAGGGGCTTGGCCTTGCTTCGGCTGGGTTGACCATGCCAAGTATGGCGCGCGCTGCCTGGCCGAATTTGCTTACCGTTTCAGCCGGCGCTTTGACCTGGCAGCGATGCGGCCCCGACTGCTGCGCGCTGCGGCGCCGACCCGACCGCTTCCCCTTCGGGTGCTGCGCTTGTCTGACGCAGGTAGCTAGAGCGAAATCGCCCTGGCTTGCAAGAGGAGTGCTCTGATTGCTATTTAATT
>JAECRO010000083.1 GCA_016000195.1 Burkholderiales bacterium
CCAATCAACCAAAATATTAATCAATAATAGTTTGCGTAAGTCCTAATAGACAAAGATAATTTCGTTTCTGTGGCCTCGATGCCCAACCCGGCGTTCCAGCGGAGCTGCGCAAACAGCCGCGCAGTCCGCTGAACTCTACGTTAGCGATCCAGCCGGCCCCGCCCGGACTCCGTGCCGAAGAAACATAACCACGCGTCATGATGTATCCGTTTTTTATCCATGGTTCTTAAGAGAAGCCCCATGCGTTTCCTCCACATCGAACGTGCTGCTCGCAAAGTCCTGGTCGAGCCCGATGCTGAATTTCGGGCGCTCGCCCGTATCGGGCGTCAAGCTCGTATGCGCGGCTACTACACCCGCAGTGAGTTCTTGCGCATTTGTAAATGGAAGAGCGGACGCCACATCGGTCTGTGCCAACTGAACACCGAACGCCAAGTACAGGCGGCAACGCGTAGGGCATTCTCGGCGAGTTCCGAACAAGCACAAATGGAGGCGCTGCTCACCCTGAAGGGAGTTGCCGTGCCAAGGGCATCAGCGTTGCTCGCCGCTGCTGATCCCAAGCGGTTTGGCGTTATTGATATACGCGCTTGGCAGTTTCTACACGGTGCCGGAGCTGTCTCGCGAAACAAGGCAGGCAGAGGTCTCTCCATCAACAACTGGCTCGATTACTTGCCCGTCATACGCTCTGTGGCCTCAATCGTCGGCACTTCGCCGCGCCTTGTCGAACTCGCTCTCTACAAGGCTCATAAGAAAGCGTCCAAGGGCCGCCCCTTGTACGGCGGAAAAGGGGCTTCTCTTAAATGCCAGTCTCGAATCCGGGGGCCACTTTAATGAGCAAAGCGCGTGAAGCCTAAGGGAGCCAGAAATGGCAAATCTACCGTTTATTTCCGCCATTCCCGCGAAGGCGGAGTCTTGGATGCGCTATTAATTACATAGCTGCTTACGCGCGTACACATTGCGCTAGAGGCTGATTTGATGCTGAAAATCAGTGGTTTTTCCTCCCTAAGCAGCGCTTTCACGCCCTCTGGTAGCGTGAAATAGGCTTAAAACTCGCTTTTTCAGGTGCCAAATATGCCTCCGACGCAAGCAGTACGTGCACAAGTAGCTATGAAATAAGGAGTAATGGCTTGTGCCACACGGCGCTCGCAATATTTCGCACTGCATCCTGCCAGCACCCCAAAAAAGGAACATCGGTTATTTCCACATCCCGAATGCCTACTGGCCCTTCGGACGACTGGCTATGATTGAACGCTGTTTCCAGCCTTCTGCCTTCCTGGCGCCCCTCCTTTTGGTCTTCATTCCGGTGCTGCCGATAGCGCCCTTTCGGATTCCCCGCCCGCATGTCTTCACCCTCACCCGCCTCCCCCATCGCCCACGGTCTGAACCTGGCCCAGCAGGAAGCCGTCAACTACCTGCACGGCCCCTGTCTGGTGCTGGCCGGCGCCGGCTCGGGCAAGACGCGGGTCATCACGCACAAGATCGGCCGGCTGATCCAGATGGGCATGCGGCCCGAGCAGATCGCCGCCATCACCTTCACCAACAAGGCCGCCGCCGAGATGCGCGAGCGCGCCAAGAGCCTGATCGGCAAGTCGGCCAAGGGCGTGCTGATCTGCACCTTTCATGCGCTGGGCGTGCGCATGCTGCGCCAGGACGGTGCGGCGCTGGGCCTGAAACCGCAGTTTTCCATTCTCGACAGCGACGACGTGACCAGTATTTTGAAAGACGCGGGCGGCAGCACCGACGTGGCCACGGCGCGCCAGTGGCAATGGACCATCAGCGCCTGGAAAAACCAGGGCCTGAACGCCGCCCAGGCCGAAGCCCAGGCCAGCGGCGACGAGGAACGGCTGGTGGCGCGCGTGATGCACCACTACGAAGAGCGCCTGAGCGCCTACCAGAGCGTCGATTTCGACGACCTGATCGGCCTGCCGCTCAAGCTGCTGCAGGAGCATGAAGCCGTTCGCGCCAAGTGGCAGGCATCGCTCGGCCATGTGCTGGTTGATGAATACCAGGACACCAATGCCACGCAGTACGAAGTGCTCAAGCTGCTGGTCGGCGAGCGCGGCCGCTTCACGGCGGTGGGCGACGATGACCAGTCGATTTACGGCTGGCGCGGCGCGACGCTCGACAACCTGAAAAAGCTGCCGCAGGACTTCCCCACGCTCAAGGTGGTCAAGCTGGAGCAGAACTACCGCTCGACCAGCGCCATCCTGCGCGCCGCCAACAACGTCATCGGCCCAAACCCCAAGCTGTTCCCGAAAACCCTGTTCAGCGAACTCGGCGAAGGCGAGCCGGTGCGGGTGGTCGATTGCGACAGCGAGGAGCACGAGGCCGAACGCGTGGTGGCGCGCATCCAGAGCCTGCGCGCCGAAGGCAGCCTGCTGGCCGAGGGACAGCAATACAGGGAATGGAAGGACTTTTGCGTGCTCTACCGGGCCAACCACATGGCCAAGCCGTTCGAGAAAGCCTTTCGCAAGGCCAATATTCCCTACAAGGTGTCGGGCGGGCAAAGCTTTTTCGACCGCGCCGAAATCAAGGACTTGTGCAGCTGGATGGTGCTGCTGGTCAACAACGACAACAACCAGGCCTTCATCCGCTCCATCAAGACGCCCAAGCGCGGCATTGGCCACACCACGCTGGGCGCGCTGAACACCTTTGCCGAGACCTACAAGCTCAGCCTGTTCGAATCGCTGTTCAGCAATTCGCTGGGCTCGGTGCTGCCGGCCAAGGCGGTCGGTTCGCTGCAGGAATTCGGCCGCTATTTGAACGACCTCGAATACCGCGCCAAGCGCACCGTGGGCGCCGAAGATGCGCGCATTTTCCTGACCGACTGGCTCAAGGAAATCGACTACGAAAAGCACCTCTACGACGGCGAGGACAGCGAAAAGGTGGCTGCCGCGCGCTGGAGCAACGTGATGGATTTTTGCGACTGGATGTCGCAGCGCTGCGGCGGGCAGATTGACGACACCTCGGGCGCGACGATTGAAAAACCGACCAAGACCATGCTCGAAGTGGTGCAGACGATTGCCCTGCTCTCGACCATCAGCGAGCGCGAAGGCGACCAGAATGTCGTCACGCTCTCGACGCTGCATGCCTCCAAGGGGCTGGAGTGGCCGCATGTGGTGCTGGCCGGCGTCAACGAAGGCCTGCTGCCCTTCAAGCTGGACGACGATGACGGCAGCAATGGCGACAGCATTGCGCTGCGCCTGCAGGAAGAACGCCGCCTGATGTATGTCGGCATCACCCGCGCCCAGCGCACGCTGGCCGTGGACTGGCTGCGCAAGCGCAAGAAAGGCCGCGACACGATTGCTGGCGTGCCCAGCCGCTTCATCGCCGAAATGGCGCTGGACAAGGCCACCATCCGGCAAGACCCGCGCGAAAAGCTCAAGGCCCTGCGCGCCGAATTCGCCAAGAAATCCGCCGATGGACTGGCTGCGGCAGCAGCGGCAAAAGCGGCTTACGAAGGCCGGTAAGCCAGGATTTTTGGGCCACCAGCCCTTGCCTAACCGCAAGAATCAGGTTTCAGATACCATGGCCCGCCGGTATTTACGGCGCCGCAAGAACCACAAACCTTCCTTTTCAACAGCTCAGTCTGGCCTAGCCGATCAAGGATCTTACTGACACATGAATTCCAGACTCCTCCGAGTTGCTACTTTTTTAATAGCATATAGCGCCCTTGTAGCGTGCGCAAATGCCCAAAATAAGCCTGAATCAACCTGTCCACCGGCGCACAGCATGAAAGCCGAGCAGTTGCACGGCCGCTGGGCTGTCCAGTTCACCGCCCCCCCGGCCGGCCTGCCCGGGCAGGCCACGATGCAGCTCAAGCGCCATGCGGAATTTTCAGAAAGCCTGGCCGGCACGGTCAGCCGCGAATTGAGCCATGCCTCCGGCACAACGGCCACCGGACACGCAGCCCAGGCCGCGCTGGCCGGCGACCTTGACGAAGGCATGCTGCTGCTCGACGAATCCTCCGACGGCGTCAGCATCACGGGCACCTGGAACGGTGAAATGAAGACAGGCTCTTGCGGCAAGGTGTACCAGGGCCGCTGGAAAGACACCAGCCCGGGCGCCGCCCCGGATGCGCCTGACGTGCCTTTCACTCTGACAAAACTGCCTTGATTGGCAAGCCTGAATCCAACCACCATGACGACCCGACCCATGACTTTCAAACTCCGGCCCCTGAACAGCCTTTTGTTCATGGCCGGTCTGCTGGCGGGCGGTTTCGCGCAAGCCCAAACCGATCCGGCTGCCAAGCTTCCCGCCAACCGCCCTTCCAGCCTCGGCTGGCAGGCGTGCCAGGCCATCAAGGACAATGCCAGCGCACAGCTGACGTGTTTTCAGCAATGGGCCGAATCACAGTTGCCCGCCAATACGCCGCCAGCGTCCATGACCACCGCACCGGCCAATCCGGCCACCGGGGAGCCGGCGACGCAGATACTGCTGTTGCCTTCGCTCAATACCGAGGCGCCTGACGGCAAGCCCATCGGCTGCCGCAACACCCAATATTCCGATCTGTCCAGGTTCTGGGAGCTGCAGCGCGGCACCGATTGCGACACCTTTGCCATTCGCGGCTACCGGCCTATTTCCCTGGCGTTCGTCATGTCCAGCGGCGTCAATCCGCCGCCAGTGATTGGTGCCAGGTCGCCACCGGATTACAGCCATGCCGAAACCAAGATCCAGCTGTCGGTACGCACCAAGATTGCCAAGGGTCTGCTCAAAAGCGGTGATTCCGACGAGGACGACCAGGATTCGCTCTGGTTTGGCTACAGCCAGCAAAGCTACTGGCAGCTATTCAAAAGCAACCTTTCACGGCCGTTTCGCACCACTGACCATGAGCCGGAGCTCATCTATATTTACCCGCACCAGATAGCGCTGCCCGGCGGCTGGAATTACCGGCTATCGGGCATAGGGCTGGTGCATCAGTCCAACGGCCAGTCTGAGCCCTTGTCGCGTAGCTGGAACCGGACCTATTTGATGGGCGCCGCAGAAAAGGTGCTGGGCCCGGAATCCAATTTGAGCCTGCAGGGCCGCATCTGGGACCGGATGCACGAATCGGCCGCCGATGACGACAACCCCGGAATTGAAAACTACATCGGCCGCGCCGAGATCAGGGCCAACTGGCAAATCAACAAGGCCAATACCCTGGGCCTCACGCTGCGGCACTCGCTGCGCAGTGCAGCCCGGGGATCAACCCGCGTTGACTGGATGATGGCTCCCGCCGCATCGCCGACCTATACCGGCCTGCGCTACCACGTCCAGTGGTTCAGCGGCTATGGCGACAGCCTGCTGGACTACAACAAAAGACGCAATGTGCTGAGCGTCGGGCTGAGTCTGGTTGACTGGTAACTGACCTTACGCGGCAGCCTGTCCTGTTAACGTGAAAGACACCACTCCCAAGACGAGCAACACCCTGGCCTG
>JAECRO010000028.1 GCA_016000195.1 Burkholderiales bacterium
GTCACTGGCTTGAAAAAGCCGTGATCGGCCTGAACCTGTGCCCGTTTGCCAAAGCGGTGTATGTGAAAAACCAGGTTCGCCTGGTCGTGAGCCAGGCACGCCATGCCGACGACCTGCTGGAAGAGCTGGACCGCGAGCTTGACCTGCTGGTGGCCACGCCGGCGGAGGAAATCGACACGACGCTGCTGATTCACCCGACGCTGTTTGATGATTTTCTGGACTTCAATGATTTCCTGGAAATCGCCGAGGGCGTGCTGGACGAGCATGGACTTGAAGGCGTAGTGCAACTGGCCAGCTTTCATCCGAAGTTCCAGTTCGATGGCACCGAGCCGGACGACATCACCAATTACACCAATCGCGCCCCATTTGCTATGCTTCATTTGCTGCGCGAGGAAAGCATAGACCGTGCGGTGCAGGCTTTTCCGCAAGCCGAGGCTATTTTTGAAGAGAATATCAAGACGCTGGAGAAGCTGGGTTATTCTGGCTGGCAGGACTTGGGCCTGCATTCTTGAAATGGAGAGCGCCAGGCAAACCGGGGCTTTGCCTTCTGTCTGGTTGCCGTGTTGTGTTGTTGCAAATTTCACCTGAAGGGAGGTGCCAACCGTCATGACGACCTCATCAAAAGCTCCGAGTGCGGCCTTCAGGTCGTGTGTTGACGAGGCACTCCGGCAGTCGGCTTTCCTGATTGATCGCTGGTCCTCAAAACTTGTGGATGCGATGTACGAACGTTCCGTGGGTGTTCCTGATCCTGCAGAGCGGCATCAAATTCAGGATGCCATTGCCATGCTCAGGAAGAACCGGGCCATCATTGCGCAGGGCTTTCCTGAAAAACTGAAAAAAACCATTGAGGATGACGCCGGGACGGCCAGGAAGTCGCTCCATTCCGGGCGTTCTCTGTCATCCGTCAGTTTTGACGAGCTGGAACTGATGGGGGACAACCAGGTTCAGGAGGCGGTGGAGAGCGCGCGGCTGCAGCAGGTCGTCAGGCTGACTTGTGAAGGGGAACTGTCCAGTTTTTCTGCGCGGCTGAGCACGGCGCAGGGTTTTTTGGTGGTCAAGGGCGACAGCAATCCGCTGCGCCCGGAAATCATGGCCCTGGCCTTGCACAGACTGCTGCAGGAACTTCCCGTGACCACGCAGACGCGTGCCTATTGGCTGCTCGATGGCGCCCGGATCATGGGCGAAGAACTGCAGTCCCTTTATGTGTCGCTCAATGACTTCCTGGCCGGCCAGGGTATGGCCCCGGCTGCCTATGGTGTCATTGGCACGTCTCAAGGCAGGAACGCAAGAGCTTTGCCGCGTGAAAGCGGGGCATTCGAGGCATCTTCGAATCCGCCTGAGCTGCTGACTTCGGATGACGGCAAGGCGGCTGCTGAAAATAAATCGCCACCATCGAGTCGCAAACAGTTGCTCACGCTTGACCACCTGCACCATCTGCTGTTGGGCGACTATGAAAATTCTTCCGATGAGCCGACCTCGTTTTCAGAATTTGGCACTGAAGAGTTGGTGCATCAGGATTTTTCGCATACCGTGCCCGCCGCGCTCGACTTCCTCACGGAACTTGAGGAAAAGGGACTGGTTTCCACCCGCATCAAACTGACGCGGCCAGCGCCTTCGCCACCTGTCGCGCAGTTACGTGCGCGACTCAAGACCGATGCCAAAACGCTGGGACAGTCGCTGGCCATTGAAGTGGTTGGACTGATGATCGAGCAGATGGCCCATGACGAGCGGCTCCTGACTCCGGTCAGGCAGATGATTGCCAGCGTCGAGCCCGCCTTTTTGCGCCTGGCGGTCAAAGACCCTCGGTTTTTCAGTGACAAGACCCATCCTGCGCGAAGGCTGCTGGAGGCCATCACCAGTGCCAGTCTGGAATATGCCAGCGAGGATGCCCCCGGCTTTCCGGAATTCATGAAGAACCTGCAGGAGGTTGCCGCCCTGCTTGCACAGAGCCAGCTCAGCGATGCCCAGCATTTCACCGAACTGTTTCAGGACTTTGAGCGCAAGCAGAACCGCAACACAACCGAAAACCGCCGGGCCCAGCGTCTGGCGGTACAGGCTTTGTTGCAGGCAGAGCAGCGCAACCTGATGGCCGTAAAAATTGCTGCCGAAATCAGGGCACGCCCCGATTTCGTTGAGGGCAAGCGCATCATCACGGCTTTCCTTACCGGCCCCTGGGCGCAGGTCATGGCACGGGAACGGCTGGCGAGCCAGGGAGAGGCCTTTGGCTCCAGCCAGGCCGTATACAGCCTGACGCTGGACGACGTACTCTGGAGTCTTGATATTGAGCGGGTCGCGACTCATCGAAAGCGCCTTCTTGAAATGATTCCGGACATGCTCCAGTCGCTCAGGCAGGGGCTGGCGTCGATAGATTTTCCCATCGAGCAATCCAGGCCATTTTTTGATGAACTGATGGCGCTTCACCGGCAGGCGCTCAAGGTCCAGCCCGAGGTGCCTGCAGCCGCGCCCAAAAACACCCATGCGCTGAAAAAAATGTTTGTCGCGGATGACGGGCCTGACGGCGCCCCGCTATGGCTGGCGCCTTCCGAAGTTCAGCATTCCGGCTTCATGGAGGACTGGGATGGTCCGTCCGTGGCCGATTCCAGGGAAAACCTGCTTGCGCCGCAGGACAGTGCCAGTCCGGCCACGTCCGGGCTCGCTGGACCGGACGACGATCTCATTGACTTGGCGCTGGGCGACTGGGTTGACCTGCTCGTGGACATGCAATGGCTGCGTGCGCAGCTGACGTGGGTCAGTCCGGTAAGTACCTTGTTCATGTTCACCAGTCAGGGGGGACGCAAGCATTCAATGACTTCCCGGGTGCTTCGCCATCTGCTGAAGCTGAAGCTGGTCAAGGTGGTCAGTCAGCAGGGCGTGTTTGAAGGCGCGCTGGACAGCGTTGCCCGTACCGCCATGCAAAACAGTGTGCAGCAGGGCAAGGGCGGCTAGCTTGGCGGTCTTTTCACTCAATATTTGACGGTATTTTCGTGGCGGTATTTTTACGATACCGGCAATACTACCGTAGAGAGAGTGGTGGATAAACTATGTTCAACAACGTCTAAAGATTCGTAAGTTGTTGATTTTGCTAGTCAATGCGTCCGCTTTGGACGGTATTTTGATAGCTTAACATCCTCTCGCAATAGCGGGCGATCAGGTCAATTTCCAGGTTGACCTGGGAGCCTTTGGCCAACTGGCCGAGCGCTGTGTGCTGAACGGTGTGAGGAATAAGGTTGATGCTGATTTCACAGCCCGGCAGATTTGTAGCGTCGCCGGCCAGGTCGATGACCCGGTTCACCGTCAGGCTCACGCCGTTGACGGTGATGGAGCCTTTGTAAGCCAGGTATTTACCCAGTTCTTTGGGCGCTCGTATGCGAAGCTCCCAGCTTTCGCCCACCTGGGCGAAATGCGTGACCCGGCCGATACCGTCCACATGGCCTGAAACGATGTGGCCGCCGAGCCGGTCATGGGCGCGCAGGGCTTTTTCGAGGTTGATGATGCCGGGTTCAGCCAGGCCGCAGGTTTTGTCCAGCGATTCGGCGGAGATATCGATGGTGAAGCGGTTGCTGGCAGGGTCCAGCGATATGGCCGTCATGCAGGCGCCGTTGAGCGCAATGCTGTCGCCCAGTTCCACATCATCGAGATAACCCGCAGGGGTTTCGATGGTGAGTCGCTTGCCATGATGTGAAGAGCTGCCTTGGCTATGGACGGCGATGATGCGCCCCATGCCGGTGATGATTCCGGTAAACATATGGTTATTTTCGCAGGGAAAAGAGGTTTAACGCCCGGGAGGGCACAAAAGGCGTGGAAAAGGCCGGCAGATTGCGTTGGACTGCCGTGGTAAAAAAGGCGGCTAGAACTGGTCCCGCCCAGCAACACGGGCAATTATCCGCAAGTCGACGCCGACCCTGTCGGTGGATTGAAACTGCAACTCAACCGCGTCAGCCAGCGACTGCAACGGCCCGAACGTCGCCATGCCCTGACCCGGCCCGAGCAGCTTGGGCGCCAGGTAAACCAGAAATTCATCCACCAGCCCCGCACGTATCAGCGAGCCATTGAGCTTGCTGCCGGCCTCGACATGCAACTCGTTGATTTCGCGTCGGCCCAGGTCGAGCATCATGGCGCCCAGGTCAACCTTGCCGTTGGCGTCAGGCAGCATGACCACCGTCGCACCACGCGCTTCCAGCGCTGCTTTTTTGGCATCGTTTTGGGCTGCAGCGTAGATGATACAAGCGCGTCCAGCTATGAAAAGATGAGCATCAAGCGGCGTTTGCAACTGGCTGTCAACCACCACGATATGCGGCTGGCGTGGCGTCGGCACTTCGCGTACATCGAGGCGCGGATTGTCTTGCAGCACCGTGCCGATACCCGTCAGCACCGCGCTGGCGCGGGCGCGCCAGGCATGACCATCGGCGCGGGCTTCGGGCGAGGTGATCCACTGGCTCTGGCCGTTGACCAGCGCGGTCGTACCATCCAGCGACGCCGCCATTTTCATGCGCACCCAGGGTGTCTTGCGGATCATGCGGCTGAAAAAACCGATATTGAGTTCGCGCGATTCGGCGGCGCCGGGGCCGACTTCGACCTCAATGCCAGCGGCGCGCAGCCGCTCAAAACCCTGACCTGCCACCAATGGGTTCGGGTCGGCAATGGATGCCACGACTTTTTTGATACCTGCGGCAATCAGCGCATCGCAGCACGGGCCGGTGCGGCCGTGGTGGGAGCAGGGTTCGAGGGTGACGTAGGCGGTCGCGCCTTCGACCGAATGGCCTTGAGCGGCTGCATCGCGCAAGGCCATGATTTCGGCGTGGGGGCCACCTGCGAGTTGGGTGTGGCCGACGCCCATGATCTGACCTTCTGGGGATACCAGGACGCAGCCAACACGGGGGTTGGGTGCAGTCAAAAGACGCGATTCGGCGGCCAGTTCAAGGGCTGTGGTCATCGGGGTCATTTGCTTTACCTATCGCCAGCAGTCCAGTATGGCATCGCTGATGGTGGGATATTTAGTGGTGTTGAAAGTTCCTGCTGCGATTGACTTGACCCCTGTGTTGGTCAAGGTGAAATTGCCGCATTTATCGCTACTGGCTGCACCGACTCGGGTGGCGGTGAGGGTGTAGCTGTTGGTTGCCGATGCGGTGAGCGTAATGGCGTAGGCTGAACTGCCTTCATTCCCTCGGGGCGAGGTGCTAAAAGGCTGCGTTGACAACAACCCGGTGGTGCCTGTTGTGGCATTGCCTGCGGAGTCCTGGGTGTAATCAAAACTCTCGCTATAAAGCCGTTCCATCCATTGCTGCGCTGCCATTAACTGCGTTTTTGCATCAGTACGCCGCCCACGCGCAATGTATTCGGCATAACTCGGCAGCGCGACAGCGGCCAGAATCCCAACAATGGCCACCACGATCATGATTTCAATCAGCGTGAACCCACGCGAGCTTTTTGGCTTCATCAGTCAGTTCTCATTCCAGAAATTTCCCGCCATTGCCGACGCATCAACCGCATGTATTCTGGCAAGTCTATATTGTCGCCAGCACCACTACCACCGACGATTTTGATGTTGGCCTTGCTGCCTTTGGAGAAGACAGGAAGCGTGACTTTCTGGCCTCCTATTGACCTGCCTGCTGTATTTACCTTGACCGTGGTTCCGTTCACGGTGATGTTGACAACACCCAAGAGTGCAACTTTCGGTGTGCCTGAAACCGGATCAACAGCGTAGAGCGTCCCCTCCGGATCGGCAAAACACTTGTTGGAGGATGCCGTTGTGGGCCTGATCGCGGTAAAAAAGAGGGTGCCATTGCGCACTTGTGGACTGCTCAAGACCATTTCATTGTTCAGAGTGCTACCGCTGGAAATGGCTGCAAAGTTGAGGTACCAGCCGTCGTGTGAGGCCTTGTCAAAAGCAATATTCCCCGAACTGACGTATGCATCGCCATTCGATAAACGGGTGAATGTTCGTGGGACCAGCGTAGACAGGTTGCTGTTCGGCAGCGTCCGGGTGGGTTCCGTTGACTTAGTGGGCCAGCGGTCATAGATGCTGATGAGGCGTTGCGTTCTGCTCGCATCCGGAAAATCTGAGGTGGAGATGGCGCTGCCAGTGCCGAACGCCACCATCACGCCACCAAAGCTTGGGAAGCTGATGGCAGGTGCGGTGGTGACAGGAAGTGCATCGGTTCCATTTTTCGCCTCAAACATGGGCACTGGCGTGCCAGCACTCGCAAAGGCCGATGACCAGTTGGATGAGGTCGGGCTGGAAACGTCAAACTTCCACAAACGCCCTTTAAAGTCAGTGCCATACAGCGCATCAGCCTTGCCATCGTTGTCGGTGTCAACCCAGTTCGCGCCCATCAGGCCATTGCCGGTCAGATTGTCGGTGGGGATTTTCACGTAATGTGTGCCAGCCGTCCACGTGCCGTCACTGGCGGGGCCGTCCACGAAAAGAATGAACAAGGCGGCACGGCCGTTGCTTGAGCCCACGCCGTTGGGCAACAACACGGCGTATTTGTTGTTGTTCATGCGAACGATGGGCGCAGCCTGATTGCTGACGGGATGAGTTTGCTGGTCGCCAATCACATAGCCCAAGTCAGCGTCGTCTTCGGAGCTGAAAATCCATTTGAAGATATTGCTTGCATTGGCCTGCGTCAGGTTGGCCGGGCTGGTGACATCCAGGCTGAAAAAGGCTCGCCCGCCCCGCCCCAGACTACTAAACAGATAGGTTTTCCAGGCGGCGCTGCTGCCGCTGCCGACCTGCACGTCACCGGTATAAGGACTGCCGTCCATGCCGGAAATGATCTGGGTGGACTCCTGCGACAGCGTACGCAAACGATTTACCAACGGAGAGGGTGCGTAGGACAGCACCGGTGCACCGCCATCGGTTCCTTGGGCCTTGAAGCCGTGCAGCATGCCGTCATTTGCACCGACCCAAATCAGTCGATCGCGTGTGGCTTGTTGCGTAATGAAGGTGGCATAGCTGGAAGCCAATGTGCCAAGACCTTGTGCTGCCGGCCGTGTCTGAAGCCAGGGCGATGAGTTGACAATCGAGCCCATGATGTTGCTGACGCTGCGTGCGCGCCAGATGCCGGCTGGTTTTTCCTTGCTCCGCTCACCTCGAAGATAGTTCACCAGTTCGTCGCCCTGCGCGGTGGTCAGCGCCCCGGTGCCGGTGCCGCGTAACGCGTCCATGAAATCAGTTGAAAGCGCGCTTGTGGTGCTTAATGCCTTGCCTGTAACACCGTCGTTGGTAATCACTGCACGGGTGGCAGGGGTGACGGTGGTGAGTTTTTGTCCTGCTTCCCATTTCGGAGTATTTGAAAAATCCCCGGCGCTGTTCATTTCATAGGCAATGATGGAGCCTGAGTTTTGGGATGGCTCAAAGGTTGCGATGTACTTGAAGGAGCCGTTTGATAGCTGCGAAGACGACACGGCCGGCGCCGAGTTGGTGGTGTTGATGATCGCTTCGAGCGTGGCGCGCAATTGCTGCTCCAGCAAATCAGGACGGCGCGCCAGAAAGTAGCCGTCGGGTTCGCCATCCTGGCATAACAGGCCGGTCGTGCCGCCGCAGGCTTTGCCATCGTTGCGGCGTGAATCCCACTTTGCGGAGGTATCGGGCAGTTCGGTGGAACTGGTGGCATTGGCAGGGATGAAGCTGCCGTATTTGGCGGCATACCAGAGCGGGTCGCGCAGGGTGACTGACTCGGCGCCCAGCATTTCAAATGTCAGTGTGACGGGTGAGTCGCGATCCACCACATTGTTGTTATCAATTTGGACATTGCAAGCTTGCGTGCCATTGCCAGTAACAGGTGGAAGGGGAGGAGACAAAGTGATGGTGGACAGGTCGGTTGCTTTGCGGTATTTCTCGCTGTTCGCTGTGCCGCACAGGTAGCCCTCCGAATTATTCAAAACACTGTCAACGTTTCTGTGCCGGTGGGTAAGGTAGCGGCCGTCAAATCCATTGGAGCCAATGATGCTGAAGCCGTGCGCTCCTGTGTAGCCTGCGCCCACATTGACGATGTCTGTTGTTACCTTGATGCGGTATTTGGTGGAGGGTGCTACGGGGTCCAATATGTCATAGCGCAAGTAGCCGGCAATATCCATGTCATAGTCGCCGCCAAACAGCGCATCGTTCCAGGTAACCATGAAGGCGCCATGCGTGATTGATGAGCTGATGGCTGAAAATGTCAGCATCGCCGAGGGCATAATTTTTGCATTGCTAGCGCCTGCCCAAAGCCCCTCGGGAGTGATGTAAACGTATTTTTTGGGGCTTGTATTGGGAATGGCTACTTCAATACGCGCTACCCCGCCGGCGAGCGAGGCCGCATAGGTTTTGATCTTGAGCGCCCAGGCGGGCAGGTCTGGCGGTGGCGATGTGACTGTGCGAATCCGGTTGGTATTGGCGTAAAGGGCCGCACCGGCAATTTTGTACGTTCCGCCAATCGCTGGCGCTTCCGGGCAAACACCACTGACGTTTGACAAGGAAGCAACTGTTTTGGCTGTGCAGGTTTCTCCAAATCCACCAGTGACCGATCCGACCGAGCGCAGGGTGCCTTGAATGCCTTCCGCTGCGCCGACGACGTTGGTGAAATCGGCCAGTGTCCCCCGGCTGCGGTTGGGCATAGTGGCGAAAGGAGTGTCAGCGTCATCACCATCGAAACTTAGAGCGCTGCTGGAAAGTGCCAGAATATTCAAGGGGCGGCAGATCGCTGTTCCATACTTTGATTTGCGTGTGGTGTTGGCATCTGACAAGGGATCGCTCCAGGTCGTAACCGGGATGGATGCCCCAACGTCTTTGGTGGTGGTGCTGGGGTTTGTCGATGACTGCCCTCCGTAATACTGGAGCGCCTGCACCACCATTTCGCCAACAGGATTACCCCATGCAGACATGGTTCCATTCGTCAATTCACTGGGAAGCTGATTGTTGGAGCCGTCATAATTTCCGCTGGTTTTTCCATACAGAATAATTTTGTCGAGCGCATTGATGGCACCTGATGACGTGTATGCGCGTCCGTCAGGCAATGCTGTAGTTGGGCAGCTTGCACCGGTGCTGAAGCAAAATTGTCCCGTTGTGGGTTTAATTTCATCAAGCAGGTCGTTCATATTCTTGCGCAGCGCACCCGCTTTAAGATTGTTGTCGTAGCTTCCGGTGATGAGGCCGAATTCTGTTTTTGCGCTGGTGGCACCCGACTGGGTGGTGCCAAAGTCTTGGAGCAGGCCAACCGGCTTGTAAACCAGTGCATTGCTGCTGCCGTAGGCTTGGCAGCGCTCCTCTCCCAGTTTGCCTGTCACGCATACCTTGATTCTGGCGTTTAGGTCGGGCCCCACTGTGCCGTATTTGGCTTGGTCTCTGGAGTCCGTTGCCGTAGGCCATGCTGATTCATGGTCAGTCCCGCCATTGCCTTGGTAAGCTGCAGTGCCGCCGTAGTAACGGCTTAGCTTGTTGCCCAGGATGCCGCTGTCCCAATTACAGACAGATCCCCCCTCAACGGTAGCCCACATCCGGTAGTTGCCTTTGGCCATCCGTATGAGCGGGATGGAGGTGGCTCCGCTGTCGTTGACTTTGGCCTGCATGCACATGGTCAGACCTGCATACACGTTGGCATTGTCGCCCGTCGTCTTGATCAGGTTGGCAGTCGTAAAAGGGGTGTAATCCCGGATGTCCGTGCCGTTGTAGTACTTGACGAACGAGTGGGAGTCACGCGAGAGCCGGGCAATCTGCAGCACCGTTTCAGTCGCGCTGTCGGTGGAGCGCTGGCCGCCATACAGCATCTTGCGCACGGTATCTAGCCGGGTCATCGTGGCCCAGTTGAGGAAGTTGCCGCTCCATTGGCTGGTGCCGCCGCAGACATAGCGACCGCTGGTGAGGGTGGCGGTGGTATCGGGCTCGAACTGACTGTTTTGGTACAGATAGCATTTTGACGCGTCAAAATAGCCGTAATACTTGAAATCTGGCTTGAAGGTGACGTCAATGACGCCGTCGCCATCCAGATCTTCAAAGTCGGTGAACATCGGACTGAACAGCGTGTGGTCTTTACTGGCCACCAGCATCAGCATGGGCTTTGAACTGGATGACGATATATTGGGTGGAACCGCAGGATAGACCGTGGTCGAGGTGTTGGGCGGTGCCGCATAGACAAAGGCTGGAATAAGAAGCAGACCGATGCAGCGCAGGAATAAACGCGAAGGTTTTGAAGATGACATGTTGAAATCCTTACGCAAACGATGAAGCCTGTTGTCTTGTGGATGCGCCATGGCTTAACTCTTAATGATGTGAAAGTAGGTCTGCAAAATCACCTGAGAATCGACCGTTGGCCCAAAGCCGCGCGAGGTGATGCGAAATAAATGGCATGGCATGTTCAGCTTTTGTGCGGCGACGGTGGTTGTGGCCGCGTCTGCAGTCTCTACGCCAGCCTCCGGCACGGCGACGGGGTTTGGACAGTCAAAATTCTTTAATTCCTGCCCAGAATCTTGTGTTGCCGTCAGGAGTTCAATGAGGTATTCAGGCTGCCTGGTAACGCCTGCTAGCGCTGAGGCGCCGGTGAACAAACCCAGGGGCACCGCGCCAGTGAAGGTGGCGCAGCTGGAACTGGTCAAATTGCTGTTATCGCCCCATAGCCCCCCTTTGTTGGCGGGCCACCAGGGCTCTCCGGGGTTGCTAGTGCTCGCAGCGCTTGCAGCGTTCGTGGCGCTCCATGGGACAGCGTAGTTGGCTTTTGACAGCTGGCACTGCCCTCTGAGGCACGTTGTCGTGAATTCAGCATCACTGATGGTGGGCTCATCAGCGCGCAAATATCCTCCGCGTGTGCAGGTTGCGCCAGTAGGCGTAGCGATAGAGGGCAGGCTCAAATCTCTCTCAGCGTCCCGCAGCGCGGTTTCAGCCGCCTGCCGTGCAATTTGATACCCCAGATCGTTTCGTGCCTGCTTTTCTCCGAGCGTGGCGTTGCGTGCGCTAAAAATGGCAATAGTGGTCAGTGCCAGCATGAAGATAAGAACGATCACAAGGACAACACCTGATTGCCCTGAACGCGTCCGTTTTGAAAAACTGCTATTGGCCATAACTCAAAAGGTCGCATTCATTTTATTTTTAAGTGTGAAAACCTGACTGAAGACCTGGCGCGCTATGCCATCAGTGAATGCAGTGCTCGTTCCGTCGCAGTCGGTGATTGAATAGGAAGTGCTGCCTTGCAGGCGCGCAGCCTGAAGGGAACGGGCCAGCAGGCAGACCCGCACGGCCGCAACATTAGGCCAATCAGCCGTAGCGACATCATTGGCACGCCTGAACTGCGAACTACCGCTGCTACTGATTAAAAAATAAAACCGCAACTGGTCAATGCCGGAGACCATGGGCTGGTAGGTGTTGTCGGCAATGGATTTGCCATTGCCATTGCAGCCCAGGCTGAAGGTCGTAATGGTTTGTCCTTCAATGACCATTGAGGTCGTACTGGTAGTGGTGGGCTGCAAGGTATATTTGTTTGATACAAAAAGTGGGCGTTGAGGGAGTAGCCATGGCCTGCTGGCGGCTGCCGTTGTCAAGTAGTTAAGGTGCCTGCGTGCGGCGTTATTGGGGTCGTTGGCCGAGTCTTGACGCAGGCAATCTGCCCGATTCCCAATGTCCAGCCCCAAGGCATCATTGGTGTAGTAATTCACCACCAGCCCATCTGCATCCACCGTGTTGCTGCTGTGCGCACCACATGCCTGGGTAGCAGCAAGCGGAAGATAACGCGTTGCCTGGCAGCCAAAAACGGGCGTTTCATAGGCGATAGGCGGACTAACGGTGACCGGGTTCGCATAGTCTTCCACCAGCAGTGAGTTAGGCATGGCCGTGCCTGTTTGCGAGCGAATTTCCGGGTAAAAGCCAGCATTTTCAATATCGCGTCCGATGGCATCGAGTGCAAACCGTGCGCTTTCAAACGCAAAGGCTTTTTCCTGCAATGTCCGCTGGGTTTCGCGGGTGCTCAGGTAAACATACGAGGCGGCAATGACTATCACCATGCTCAGCGCAATGGAAACCATGAATTCCACCAATGTGAATCCGTTGGATTTTTCCGGTGATGAAGCGGCGCGTTTGTGTGAAGGCTTGTGACGCATGGAAATCAGGGAAGTCAAGGAATGAAGGTGAGATTGAGGCACCTGACGCCAGGCGTGCTGCTGACGCTGGCCGCCGCCGGGCAGCAACTCAAGAGTTGGATTGGAGATTGCGTGGTGGCGCAAGTGGCACTTGTTTTTAAACCCGATGGATTTGCAGTCGTTACAAGCGATGTGTCTGCGTATTCCTTATCGAACCACAAGTAAGTCACGGTCATTCCATCCACCGGGGTGCCGCTCAACTGCATGCTGCCTTGTGGTAACGATCTGCGGGCCATGCTGCGCATTTCCCAGAGATCGTAAGCGGCTCTTTCAGCAGTCGTGCAGGTAGTAGTGGCGGCGGATCCGCAGTTTTTGGCCGCCGCAGTTATTGCAGCTTGCTGCGTGTTCCAACTGTCCGCATAGGCGTAGGTTGGAATCGTCGTGGTGAACATCAGGGCTTCATTGAGGTTTGCGCGCAGCCGGCTAGTGCTCTCGTTGAGCAGCATTGTCGCGGCAGCGCGGCTTTCGACGCCCAATTGGTAGCGCGTGGTGACGCTTAGCAAGCCAGCAATTCCCAGTAGGGAAAAAGACAATATCAAAATGGACACCAGCACTTCCACCAGGGTGGCGCCGGCATGGCGACTGGGGAGCTTGAGGGCAACTTTGCTTTTCATAGGGGGGTGCTTGTCTCAGGAACAGGTACTGGCATATTCCAGCGTACGCAATCGGCCCACCATGTCCAAGCAAAAAGTGCGGTTGATCGAATCGTTGGATGAAACGCCGGTATCCACCAAATTGAAGCCGCCTGCACTCGAAAGCGTAGACACTCCGCGCGCATTGAACACTACGGAGCGCACGGATGACTGGGTGTTCAACTGGTAGCGCGTGTTGAATCCTTCGCGCACCAGCAGGATGTTGGCAGCAGTCTGGGTAGCCGTGTCAACTGTGCCGCAGGCTGGCAAACGGATAACGATCCAGCCAACGCCCCAGTTATCTCCAGAGCTAACACATTTTGTCCCGGTACTGGACATGCAGATCGCCACGCACTGGTTAGTGCTGATAGCCTCAGAGCGGGCGCGCTGCATGGCCAGGGTAAAGTCGGCGCTGATGCCTCGCATGAGGCTGCGCGACACGAATGTCTGCATGGATGGCGCAGCCATGGTGGTCACGACAGCCAAAATGGCAATGGTGACCATGAGTTCGATAAGGGTAAAACCCCGACAGCGTTTCTTCAACACAATAAGACACTCCATATTGAAAATTGTCACAGAATGCCAATAAAAAAGCGCTCAACTGGTCAGTTGAGCGCTACCGTCTGTCGGGGAAATCAGAAAATTAGAAAGGCTGGGGGTCTCTTGCTTTGGTCAGCAAGCATGCCTCCCAACATGGAGCCTGATACGCAAGCCTACCGCCCAACCTCATCCACCAGCATCCTGAACTCGTCAATATCCTCAAAACTCCGGTACACGCTGGCAAAGCGGATGTAGGCAATCTTGTCGAGCTTTTTGAGTTCCAGCATCACAAGTTCGCCCAGGCGGCTGGAGGCGACTTCGCGCAGGCCCAGGTTCAGCAGCTTTTCTTCAATCTGCTCGACGGCTGCGTCGATCTGCGCGGTGCTGACCGGGCGCTTGCGCAGGGCCAGCGTCATCGAGCCGAGGATTTTGCTGCGCTGGTAGTCGGTGCGCCGGCCGTCTTTCTTCACGATGGACGGAAAGCTGACGTCGGGCCGCTCGTAGGTGGTGAAGCGTTTTTCACACGCGCCGCACTGGCGGCGGCGGCGTATGAACTCGGCGTCTTCGGAAATCCGGGTTTCGACAACCTGGGTTTCAAGATGACCGCAAAAAGGACATTTCATCAAAAACAAACTCCGGTTTGAAACCTTCCCCTTCAGGGGGATAGAATTCATTTGGGAGAGGGGTAACCTCTTCCAAATTCGCCCTGAAAGGGGCGTGGATTGAAACATGCGTCCTCCAGGCAATTTATCAAGCGTTTCAGGCCGCTAGCGCAATAGATACGGGCGCAAGCAGCTATCAAATAAATAGCTGCTGCGCCGTCCATGGCGTTCAGCCGTAAACCGGAAAACGGCTGGTCAGGGCGTGAACCTTGGCGCGAACCGCCTCGATGTTGGCGGCATCGCGCGGGTTGTCGAGCACGTCGGCCACCAGGTTGGCGGTCATGCGCGCTTCTTCGTCGCCAAATCCGCGCGTGGTCATGGCGGGGGTGCCAATGCGCACGCCGCTGGTGATCATCGGCTTTTCCGGGTCGTTTGGAATCGCATTCTTATTGATGGTCATGTGGGCGCTGCCCAGCACGGCCTCGGCTTCCTTGCCGGTGATGCCCTTGGCGCGCAGATCGACCAGCATGACGTGGCTTTCGGTGCGGCCGCTGACGATGCGCAGGCCGCGCTGCGTCAGGGTTTCAGCAACGATTTGCGCGTTTTTCAGGACTTGCTGCTGGTAGATTTTGAATTCTGGCGAGAGCGCTTCCTTGAAGGCGATGGCTTTCGCGGCAATCACATGCATCAGCGGGCCGCCCTGCAGGCCGGGGAAGATCGCGCTGTTGATGGCTTTTTCGTGCTGCGCCTTCATCAAAATGATGCCGCCGCGCGGGCCGCGCAGGCTCTTGTGCGTGGTCGAGGTCACGATGTCGGCATGCGGCACCGGGTTGGGGTAGATGCCGGCGGCAATCAGGCCGGCGTAATGCGCCATATCGACCATGAAAATCGCGCCGACATCCTTGGCCACCCTGGCAAAGCGTTCAAAATCAATTGCCAGCGAGTAGGCGCTGGCGCCGGCAATGATCAGCTTGGGTTTGGTTTCATGGGCCTTGCGCTCCATCGCTTCATAGTCGATTTCTTCCTTGTCGTTCAGGCCGTAAGAAACGACGTTGAACCACTTGCCGCTCATGTTGAGCGCCATGCCGTGCGTCAGGTGGCCGCCTTCGGCCAGGCTCATGCCCATGATGGTGTCGCCAGGCTTGAGGAAAGCGAGGAACACGGCTTCGTTGGCCGACGCGCCGCAATGCGGCTGGACGTTGGCGGCATCGGCGCCAAAAATCTGCTTGACGCGGTCGATGGCGAGCTGCTCGGCCACATCGACATGTTCGCAGCCGCCGTAGTAGCGGCGGCCGGGGTAGCCTTCGGCGTACTTGTTGGTGAGTTGCGAGCCTTGCGCGGCCATGACGGCGGGCGAGGCGTAGTTTTCGCTGGCAATCAGCTCGATGTGCTGCTCTTGGCGGGCGTTTTCAGCCTGGATGGCGGCAAAGATTTCGGGGTCGGTCTGTTCGATGAGAATGTTGCGGTGGTACATGGCAGTCCTTCAAGACTTCAGTTCCTTGTCCTTTGGCTCAATTGCAGAGCCAAGGAAGCAAGGGCTGCCCAGGCGAACGGCTGAACGCTTTTTGGCCAGATGGCCGCAAACGGTGCGCTTCCCCGTGGTGTCCCACGTCCGCATCAATGGCCAAAAAACCATGAAGCCTATCGCCAGTCGCGCACCGCGCTAGTGTAGCGTAGGGGTACTCCGGTGGAATATTCAGCCGGTCAGGACTGGCCCAGCAGCGCCACTTCTTCCGCCGATTTCTCGTTTGGCTCCTGCGTCGAGGCTTCGGCTGGCAATGACACTGGAATGGGGCGCGAAGGCGCTGGAGACGCAAAGACCCGGGCTGTCGTGGGCGGGTGCTTGCCGCCGACCACGGCCAGCAGGCGGGCATGTTCGGTCATGACCTTGTCGGCATAACCGCTATCGCTGTCGAGGCTGGCCGCGCCAACGTAGTATTTCAGCCCGCCTTCAACGGAGCCGGCGCGGGTGATGCATTCCTGCAGCACATTGACGCCGACACGCAGGTTGGCCATCGGATCGAACGCTGCCAGCTTGCCGCCGACCTTGGCGTATTTGTCATGATGCACTTGCGTCATGACCTGCATCAGGCCCTGCGCGCCCACCGGGCTTTGGGCAAATGGATTGAAGCCCGATTCAATCGCCATGATGGCCAGGATCAGCGTCGGGTCGAGCTTGACCTTGTGGCCGATCTCGAAGGCTTCCGCGACCAGCGCGCCCACGGGTTCGAGCGCCACCGAATATTTTTTGCTGATCCACGAGGCCACTGCCGCCTGCTGGCTGGACAGTGCCTTGGGCTTGTCGGCGGCAGCGGGTTCAACCGGGGCCGGCGCCTTGAGCGCGGCGACTGCCGGGGCAGTTACTGGCGCGCGGCGCTCCTGCAGCCACGCCATGAGTCTGACTTCGCTCGCGTCACGCAGGTCAGGCCGGGCCATCAGGGTGACTACTGCAAACACGACAGCCAGACCCAGAAGGGCAAAGCTGTTGTGGGTGATATCGAAAAATCCTCGGGCAATATCGTCGGCAACCGTGGCAAGGCCGCTGCGTACACTTTTCAGATGTGTCCTGATGTTGAAATCGAGACGGTTATTTACTAGCGCTGTCATTAGCACTCCTTTCTTTGCATGCAAACCTTGTGCAAGGCTGCGCAGGCTTTGATTGGGTCGCCATCAAACCAGGCAAATACCTGCTGGTTGTTGACCCTCGTAGGGGCTGCCGGAATCGGCAGCGAGTTCGGGTAAGCCCTGACCTTAGGGGGGGGGCTTGGGGCATTCTAGTGGCCGCTTTAATAACCTGTCAATAATAACAAATTGATTTGATATATCGTAAATCGGTGTAAAAGACATTTTTTTTGCGAAAAAATGAATAATTTCACGATCAGGCGAGTTTCTTTTCAATGCTTGCTTTAAGTAACATTTGACGGAGCGCATGCCCGAGCGCGCTCGGCTCAAGGTCTTCCTGCGGCGGTTTGAATCCTGCCGGGCGCAAAAAACAGGTAAAGAAAATGCCAATTACACCGTGTATCGCGATTGAAAAATTAGGCTTGCCTGCGCGCGGCGCCGGGTTTAATCTGCAGTTGTCCGAGTTTTCGGATGCCAGCCGGGTAGCCAGTCCCGGTAAAAAACGGAAGCAATCACTTGCTTCCAACGCACTGCGAGACGATTCATCTCTCCTTTTGCGAAGCCCGATGGCATGGGCCTTATGCCCGCCATCAACCCCGGCCAGCCCCTGCTGACCGGGGTTTTTTCATGTCCGGCGAGCCGATCCAAAGCAAGGCATTGACCTTTGCGGCAGGGCACTAAAAACGCAGCGCCTCTGCCTGGCAATGCAATGAACGTAACTACTCAGGCCACGCCATGCCTCCGAATCTGCAGGGCGCCTTCCCCCCAAAGGCGGGAAGGCGCAAATCGGGAATGCTGAGCCGTTACCATTTTTAAGCAATTTGCCCTCGCAGCGAGAGATCAAGATGGACGATGTGCGGACCCCGCATGCTGAACTTAATTTGGCAATGCCGTAAAAACAGCGAAAATAAGCGGATTGCTTTATTGGTAAAGCTGCGGGATTGAGGCCTTGCGAGCCGTGACCCGAATTTCTTCGCTGACAGATTTTCCTGCTCTTCGCTCCCTGATGCGTTTCCAGTGCTGGCAGGCATGACGCGCAGGGGCCTTGAAAGCCCGGTGCAGGAACTGTCCCAGGCTGCTTTTTTTTCGAAACGATTGTTAACTATGTTGCGCTCTTTGTTGCCCAAATTTTCCAAAGCCGAACCCACGCCGGCCGCCGCCGTTAAAACCAGCCCGGGCAAAAGTGCTGAAGCCCATCCGCTGGACGGCGTGACGGGCGGCGCTTTTTCAGCGGCCACTTCGGGCGAGCGGGCTTCCCGCATCCGCCAGTGGCTGGCCACCGAACCCACGCCCGAGCAAATGGCCGAAGTCTATAAAGACCTGGCCAACCGCGACAAGGGCGCAGCCAAGCCGCTGAAAGAAAAGCTCGACGAAGTCAAGCGCAGCAAGGGCCAGGAAGCCATCGCCGTCGAATGGGCCGAAAAAGCCAAGTCGCTGCTGGCCCTGCCCAAGCTCAACCTGGCCGACGCCCTGGCCTGGCAGCGCGATGCCGCCAAGGCCGGCGCCCCGCTGTCCAGGGAACCGCTGGCCGGCCTGAAAACGCAGCTCGCCGAGCGCGTCAAGACGATTGAAGACCTGCAGCACCGCACCCAGGTGCAGCGCGAAGCCGCCGTGCTGATCGCCCAGCGCATCGAAGTGCTGTCGATCAAGCCGTGGCGCGATGCCGATGCCGTGCTCGACACGCTGCGCGCCGACGTGGCGCACTGGCAGGCGCAAGCCGACGAACTCACGCAGGATGCGAACTGGGCCAGCGTCGATGGCAAGTTTCCGCCGCTGCTCGACGCCTCGCGCGGCCAGTTGCTGGCCGTCTGGGAGGCATTCCAGAGCGCGCTCGCCCTGACAGTGAAAGCCGCCGAAGACAGCGCCGCGCCGCTGCCCGCCGTGCCGGTCTGGGCTGATGAGCTGCGCGCCGCGCGCGGCCTGCCCACGTCCAAAGCCGAAGCCCAGGCCACGACTGCCGACGGCAGCCCGCCCGCCCGTGCGCCCAAGACCAAGATGGAACCCGGCGCCTTGAATGAGCTGCGCGCCAAGTCCGCCGCCATCGTGCAGGAAGCGCTGGCCCGGCTGGAGCATGAAGTCACCGAAGGCCACGGCAAGTCCACGCCCAAGGTCGCCGCCGACCTGCGCCATGCGCTGAAGGAAAACATCCGCAACATCGACAGCAAGCTGGAGGCCGCCGCGCACGCCGCGCTGACCGCTGCCGGCGAACTCGAAGGCTGGCAGCGCTGGCGCGCCGACCAGATTCGCGAAGAACTGGTTGTCAAGGCCGAAGCGCTGGTGGCCAAGCCGCTGGGCGGGCGCAAGCAGCAGGAAGCCTTGCGCAACATGCGCGAACAGTGGAAAACCAGCGACCAGGGCGGCACGCCCAACCACGCGCTGTGGAAGCGTTTTGACGACGCCTGCAACGAAGCGCACAAGGTCGTCGAAGCCTGGCTCGAAAAAGTCAAGGAACAGGCCGACGCTAACAAGGCCCAGCGCCAGGCGCTGATCGACGAAGTGCTGGCCTGGGCTGAGGCCAACCAGGACAACAGCGACTGGAAGCACCATATCCGCAGCCTGAACGGCTTCGTCGATAAATGGCGCGAAGCCGGCCATCTGGGTGAAAAAGCCTTTGCCGAAATCCAGCCGGTCTGGAAAGCCGCCATGGACCAGGCCGATGCCGCGCTGACCGCCGCCCGCGCCGCCAGCCTGGCGCGCCGCCGCGCCATGATCGAGGAAGCCCAGGTGCTGGGCGCCGAGCCGCAGCTGCGCATCGACGCCGTCAAGTCGCTGCAGCAGCGCTGGCAGCATGAGGCGCAAAGCGTGCCGATTGAGCGCAAGCAGGAGCAAAAGCTCTGGGACGCTTTCCGCAAGCCGATTGACGACGCCTTCCAGCGCAAGACCGTCGAGCGCGAAAAAGCCGCCGCCGCCCTGGGTGAGCATGACCGCTACGTGCTGGAAGCCGCCAAGGCCGTCGAGCTGGCCACCGCCAGCGGCGACGCGCAAAAAATCCATGCTGCCGCCAAGGCCCTAGAAGCCGCCGTGCGCGGACAGGTGCAGGCCGCCGCTGACGCCAGGACCGCCGCCGACGCCGTTCCAGCAGCCCCGGTTTCTGAAGGAAATCAGGCTGTAGCGCAGGATGCGCATGCGCAGGCAGCTACGGAAAGCATAGCAACTGCAGCCGCTGTCGATGCCGATGGCAACCTGACCGCCGAAGCCGCGCAGGCCGAGTTCGCCGAATCGGCGCAGCCTGCCACCGAGCCGGCCGAGCCAGCGCCCGCGCCAAAACCCGCCGCCAAGCCCATCATTGCCATGCGCGGCGACGACCGTCCCGGCGCACGCCGTGCCGAGCCCGCGCCCGCAGGCCGTGGCGGCAAGTTTGGCGACCGCAAGGACGCGCGTCCGGGCGGCAAGCCAAGCGGCCCGCGCCAGAGCACCGACAACAAGTTCGAGCCTTACCGTCCCGAGCGCGAAGGCCGGCCTGAGCGTTTCAGCGAGCGTCCGGCATTTGAAGAGCGTGGCCCGCGCCTGGGCGACGCCGCCTTCCGCGCCCAGCGCGAAGCGTTCGAGGCCGCCAACCAGGCGCTGAAAAAGCTCGCCATGCAGGCCCACGGCGAAGTGCTGACCAATTTGCTGACCGCCTGGGAAAAGCGCGACCCCGAGCAACTGCCCGCCGCGCAGGAACTCGGCAAGCTGGTGGCGCCCGCCGTGCGCAACAGCTGGGCCAAGGCGCTGGGCGCACCGGCTGGCAAGGACGCCTCCGAAGCGCTGCTGCGCCTGGAGATGGCCGCCGAGGTGCCGACGCCGGCCGATCACATCAGCGCGCGCCGCATGCTGCAACTGCAATTGCTGACCAAGCGCAACGCACCCGCGCCGCTTGAAACCTGGGGCGACGACGCCGCCAGAGTGCTGGCCGCCGAATTCGACGCCGGCAACGCGCGGCGCCTGCAGAATGCGCTGAAAGCCTTGCTCAAGCGCTGAAGCCACAGGCCGGATCCACAACGCCGCATCAACGCCGCATCAACGCCGCGTGACCCGGCCCCGATCAGATCCGTCATTCCCGCGCAGGCGGGAATCCAGCCGGTGTACGAAAAGCCGGGCTTCTGCCAGCACCGCACTGGATTCCCGCCTGCGCGGGAACGACGAACGGAAGGACTGGATTCCCGCCTGCGCGGGAACGACGAACGGAAGGACTGGATTTCCGCCTGCGCGGGAACGACGAACGGAATCTTATGACGCCCCAGGACTTTATTCAAAAATGGGGTCCCGGCGGCCCGGCTTACGGCCTGAACGAAGAGCAGGGCGCGCAAAGCCACTTCCTTGACCTGTGCGAGCTGCTTGGCGTGCCCAAGCCTGGCAGCGAAGCGGGCTACCTGTTTGAAGAAAAAAACTTTGTTCTCGGCGGGCGCACGGGTTATGCCGACGTGTTCCGGCGCGGCGCCTTCGCCTGGGAAAACAAGGCGCCCGGCAAGAACCTTGACGCCGCGCTCAGGCAACTGCTCAGCTACAGCCTGGCGCTGAGCAATCCGCCCATCCTGGTGGTCTGCGACCGCCTGACGATCCGCATTCACACCCAGTTCACCGGCCACCCGAGCGAAACCCACAGCGTGCAGCTGGCCGAGCTTGACCAGCCGGCCAAGCTGGCGCTGCTGCGCCGCATCTGGACCGAGCCCGAGAGCTTTCGCCCGCAGAAAACCAGCCGCGACATCACCGAAGCGGCCGCGCGCAGCTTTGCCACGCTGGCCGAAGGCCTGCGCAAGCGCGGCCCGCCCAAGGACGCCGACCCGCAGGGCTGGCAGACGCATGCCGACGAGGTGGCGCATTTCCTCACGCAATGCCTGTTCTGCTTTTTTGCCGAGGACGTGGGCCTGCTGCCCGGCCGCATGTTTGAAGGGCTGGTGAACAACCGCAAGCTGACCAGCGAGAAACTGACCGGCGGGCTGCGCAACCTGTTCAGCGTGATGCAGGGCGGCGGGATGTATGGCAACGACGATATTCCGTGGTTCAACGGCGGGCTGTTCAAGGCCATCAAGGTGCCGCCGCTCAGCGTGATGGAGATGACCGAGCTGCGCAACGCCGCCGGCCTGAACTGGAGCGCGATTGACGTGTCGATCTTCGGCACGCTGTTCGAGCGCGGGCTGGACCCGGGCAAGCGCAGCCAGCTTGGCGCGCACTACACCGACCCGGCGACGATCGAGCGCATCGTCCTGCCCGTGCTGAAGCGCCCGCTGCTACAAGTTTGGGAGCAGCTGGTGCCCGTGCTGCAAGCGCTGCTGGCAAAAAGTACCAAAAAAGGCGATAAAAACTACAAGGCCGCGCAGGTGAAGTTCATCGGCTGGCTCGACCAGCTCAAAGACTTTCGCGTGCTTGACCCGGCCTGCGGCAGCGGCAATTTTTTGTTCATGGGCCTGAAGGCGCTGAAGGACATCGAGCACCAGAGCCACATCGAAGCCGCCACGCTGGGGCTGGAGCGCGAAGCCGACCTCGTGACCGGCCCGCACAACATGCTCGGCATCGAGCTGAACGAATACGCCGCCGAACTGGCGCGCGTCACGGTCTGGATTGGCGAGCTGCAATGGCGGCTGCTGCACGGCTACGAGTTCAAGACCAATCCGGTGCTGGAGCCGCTCGACCATATCGAGTGCCGCGATGCGCTGCTGGCGTTTGGCGCTGGCAGCGCCGCGCCAGTTGAGGCCGAATGGCCGAAAGCCAGCGTGGTGATGGGCAATCCGCCGTTTCTGGGTGACAAGAAAATGCGCGCTGAACTGGGCGATGCATACACCGAAGCGCTGCGCAAGGTCTTCGCGGGCCGCGTTCCTGGTGGCGCCGATTTGGTGACGTATTGGTTCGAGAAGGCGCGGGCGCAGATTGAAAGTCACGGATTGCGTGCGGCTGGATTGGTTGCGACCAATTCAATCCGGCAAGCCGCAAATCGGAAAGTTCTCGACCGCATCTGTGCAAGCACGCAGATTTACGACGCCTGGAGCGATGAGCCGTGGGTGAACGAGGGCGCTGCCGTTCGGGTGTCGTTGCTTACCCAGGGTGCGGCTGCCGAGTGCTTTTTGAATGGCCGCAAGGTTGACCGTATCAACGCCGATTTGACCGATGGAACCCAGGGACTGGACCTGACCGTGGCCAAGCCGCTGCAGGAAAACGAAAACGTCTCGTTTTTCGGGCTTTCCCTCGCCGGGCCGTTCACCATTGAAGGCGAGTTGGCGAGACAGTGGCTGCGAAAAGGCGGCAATCCGAACGGCCGGCCAAACAGCGATGTGATTCGTCCCATCTGGAACGGGGCGGACGTGACGCGCCGTGCGGCGGATCGCTGGGTGATTGATTTTGCGTTGATGAACGAGGCGGATGCCTGCCTGTACGAGTTGCCTTTCGAGCATATTCGCCGTTGCGTCAAGCCGGTGCGGGACAAAAACAATCGTCAAAGCCGGGCGCGGATGTGGTGGCGACATGGAGAGGCGCGGCCTGGCTTGCGTCAAGCCATGGCTGGGCATGAACGTGTCATCGTGACCTCGGAAACGTCCAAGCACCGCTACTTTGTCTGGTGCCCTGCGGCCATTGCGCCAGAGCACAAACTCGTGGTGATTCCCCGCTCCGATGACCAGACTTTCGGTGTCTTGTCGTCGCGAGTCCATGTTGTGTGGGCGCTGGCTGTGGGCAGTTCACTGGAAGACCGGCCTGTTTACACCACCAGCCGCTGCGTCGAGCCATTTCCATTCCCAGAGGACTTGACGCTCAATCTGCCGGCGTCAAATAAACCCATCGCCATGCACATCGCCCGCGCCGCCAAGCGCCTGAACGACCTGCGCGAAAGCTGGCTCAATCCGCCCGAATGGATGCAGCGCCTGCCCGAGGTGACGCCGCTGGGGATGGAAAAAAGCCCGTACCCCGACCGCATCGTGCCGAGGAACGGCCACGAAAAAGAGCTGGCCGAGCGCACGCTGACCAAGCTCTACAACCAGCGCCCGGCCTGGCTGGACGCGGCCCATCAGGCGCTGGATGCCGCCGTGGCCGCTGCCTACGGCTGGGCCGACTACCGCGCGGACATGCCGGATGAAGAGATTTTGAAGCGGCTGCTGGCGCTGAACCTGGCGCGCAAGCAGTTTCACCCTGACTGGAAAAGCCAGCCAGGGTGAAACTGCTCCAGGCTACAAATAACTTCCCGTCCGTCATTCCCGCGAAGGCGGGAATCCAGCGACACGGGCTGAAACGCTCAAACGAGTCTGGATACTCGCCCCCGATCAGGTCGAGGGCAGGCTCTTCGCTGGAATGGCGCAGGTAAGTTATTGCTGACAGTGTCCTTACCGGGAAAACCACATGCGCTGGAAAACCCCGTCCTTGTCGATCAGCAGGTGCTTGAGCCCGGCCAGCGCGTGAACCGTAACCAGGCCGATGAGAATCCAGGTGGTGACTGAATGCGCCTCGAAAAACAGCTCTGCAAGGTCGTGATTGGCTTGAAGCACGCTGGGCAGGGGAATGCCGAAAAACACGATGCCGCGCTCGGTCAGCAGGGAGCCGATGATGCCGAAGGCCGGCATGGCGATCATCGCGGCGTACAGCAGCCAGTGGCCGGCTTTTGAGGCGGTCGCCTGCCAGGGCGCAACGCTGGCCGGCAATGGCGCCGGCGAATGACCGAGCCGCCAGAGCAGGCGCAGCAGTACCAGCCCGGCAAGCACCAGGCCGATGGACTTGTGCAGGTTGAAAAACCAGGCGCTGCCCGGGTCGTCTTCAATCTCCATCATGTACCAGCCCAGCGGGATCATGCCGATGATCAGGACGGCCAGCGTCCAGTGAAGCACGACCGCCAGTGGCGCGTAGGAAGATGTTTGGGTGGTGGGAAGGGTGTGAAGCGGTTGCATGGGGGGTTGACTCTCCTGAAGCGGGTGGTTCACAAAGGCGACGCGCGTGCTCGCGGGATGTTGGCTCGCTCATCCTGCAACGGCAAGATTAAGGGAGTATTAAGCCGGGCGGGTCGGGGCTGCCGGGCCTGCTGCACGTTCTCCTCATTGCCAGCCGAAGCGCCGGATGTAGTAGCGCTTCATCAGCGTCGTCAGCACCGCGTAGCCGAGCAAAATCGTGGCCAGCCAGCCAAAGTAGGCCAGCGGCAGCGCCTGGAGTTTGAAGTAGCTGGCGAGCGGGCCCATGGGCAAGATGATGCCTGCGGCCATGATGAACAGCGTCATCGCCGTCAGCGGCCAGGCGGCGCGGCTTTCGATGAACGGGATCTTGGGCGTGCGGATCATGTGGACGATCAGCGTCTGCGTCAGCAGGCCGACGACGAACCAGCCCGACTGGAACAGCGTTTGCTGCGCCACCGAGTTGGCCTTGAACACGTACCACATCACGGCAAACGTGGCGATGTCAAAAATCGAGCTGATGGGGCCGAAATAGACCATGAAGCGGCCCATGTCGTCGGGGTTCCAGCGCAAGGGCTGGCTGACCAGTTCGGCATCGACGTTGTCGAAGGGAATGGCGATTTGCGACACGTCGTACAGCAGGTTTTGCACCAGCAGCTGCAGCGGCAGCATAGGCAGGAAAGGCAGAAACACGCTGGCAATCAGCACCGAAAACACGTTGCCAAAGTTCGAGCTGGCCGTCATGCGGATGTATTTCAGCATGTTGCTGAAGGTCTTGCGGCCTTCAATCACGCCGGCTGCCAGCACCATCAGGCTGTGCTCCAGCAGGATGATGTCGGCCGCTTCCTTGGCAATATCGACGGCGCTGTCCACCGAAATGCCGATGTCGGCGGCCCGCAGCGCCGGTGCGTCGTTGATGCCGTCGCCCATGAAGCCGACGACGTGGCCGTTGCCGCGCAGGCTGCGCACGATGCGCTCCTTGTGCAGCGGCGAGAGCTTGGCAAAGATGGTGTGCTGCTCGACGGCCCCGGCCAGCGCCTTGTCGTCCAGGGTGTCGAGCTGCGCGCCCAGCATCACGCCTTTGACCGCCAGGCCGACCTGGCGGCAGACTTCGGCCGTCACCAGTTCGTTGTCGCCCGTCAGCACCTTGAGGGTGACGCCGCTGGCGGCCAGCGCCTTGAGCGCCGGGGCGGTGGATTCCTTGGGCGGGTCGAGAAAGGCGATGTAGCCGATCAGCGTCAGCGCCGACTCGTCGGCCACCGAATAGACCTCCTGGCTGGGCGGTATCTCCTTCATGGCGACGGCCACGACACGCAGGCCTCTTTCGTTGAACTCGCGCGTGACCCGGTGCGCCCGCTCCAGCATGGCGGCGTCGAGCGGCACGGTGTTGCCGCCGTCACGCGCATGGGTGCAGATGGCCACGACTTCCTCGACCGCGCCCTTGCAGATCAGCTCGTGGTGGTGGCTGCGCTCGGACACCACGACCGACATGCGGCGGCGCTGGAAGTCAAAGGGAATCTCGTCGATCTTGCTGTAGTTTTCGGCCAGTTGCAGCGCCTGGGGAACTTCGGCATGCTCCAGCACGGCGCGGTCGAGCAGGCTTTTCAGGCCGGTCTGGTAGTAGCTGTTCAGGTAGGCCAGCCCCAGCACTTCCTCGGAGTCGCGGCCAAACACGTCGGTGTGGCGCGCCAGGGCAATCTTGTCCTGCGTGAGCGTGCCGGTCTTGTCGGTACACAGCACGTTCATGGCGCCGAAGTTCTGGATGGCGTCGAGCTGCTTGACGATGACTTTTTGGCGCGACAGGATCACCGCGCCCTTGGCCAGCGTGGAGGTGACGATCATGGGCAGCATCTCCGGCGTCAGCCCGACGGCGATGGACAGCGCGAACAGGAAGGCCTGGATCCAGTCGCCCTTGGTCAGGCCGTTGATCAGGAAAACCACCGGCACCATGACCAGCGCAAAGCGGATCAGGAGCCAGCTGACCTTGTTCACGCCGACCTGGAAGGCGTTGACCTCGGGCGTGGCGGCCGTGACGCGCGTGGCCAGCGTGCCGAAGTAGGTGCTGTTGCCGGTTGCCAGCACCAGCACGGTGGCCGAGCCCGACACTACGTTGGTGCCCATGAACACCAGGCTGGCCATTTCCAGCGCGCCCTGGGACTGGGCTGTGGCTTCGGGGAATTTCTCGACCGGCAGGGACTCGCCGGTCATGGCCGACTGGCTGACAAACAGGTCCTTGGCCACCATCACCCGGCAATCGGCCGGAATCATGTCGCCGGCCGACAGTCGCACAATGTCGCCCGGCACCAGTTGCCGGATCGGCAGCTCGACCTGGCCGGCGGTCGGCATGCCCGGTCCGGCAGCGGTCGGGTGCCTGGCATTGGCGGCTGTCTTGGCGGCTGCGTTGCCGCGCCGGATCACGGTCGCCTTGTTGCTGACCAGCTCTTTGAGCGCCTGCACGGCCTGGCTGGAGCGCCGTTCCTGGACAAAGCGGATGAGGGTGGACAGCGCCACCATGCAGCCAATCACCAGCGCCGCCTTGATGTCCCGGGTGGCATACGACAGCACGGCCAGCGCGGTCAGCAGCAGGTTGAAGGGGTTTTTGTAGCTCAGCCACAGGTGTAGCCACCAGGGCATGGGCTTTTCATGCTCCACCTCGTTCGGCCCGACCCGGGCGCGGATGGCGGCGGCTTCACGCGGGCTCAGGCCCTGCTGGCGGCTGCCGAGCCGCGCCAGCAGGGACGGCAAATCCTGCGTCGCCTGCTGCACCAGTTGCCGGTTCAGCAGGTCGGGAAGGGCTTCGGCGCGGCTTTTCCTGGGCAGGGATTCAAGAATGACCCGGCGGCGAAACAGGTGGCGGGTGCGGCGCGATTTGAGGAAGCGGGCAAACAGCTGGGTAAAAAGGCTTGTTGATTTGCGCATGGGTTTGCTTTTTGTTGTTTTTGTTTTTTTGCTGGCCGGTGCCACCTACAGGCACGGCACCCGGCATGGCCGGAATTTATGCTTTTTTTGTGTCAAAACTACCGGTTTTTGAAAAATATGCGCCTGCCGCCAGCCCGGAAAAGCGCTGGCCGGCAGGCGCATCAAGCAGGCAGTTTGCTATTAAATTAATAGCTGCTTGCGCATATCCTGCCTGCGCAAACGCCTATTTTTGCTTGAAAAACTGGTCAAACAGCGCGGTCACGGCGGCAAAATCCGCGCTGAAGCGCTCGCGGTTCACGAAATAGGCTTCGCAGGCCACCGCAAAGAATTCAGCCGGCGCGCTGGCGCCATAGGCATCGAGCCAGGGCGGCGCGCCGCCAAAGCGCTCGGCCATGGCGACCTGTTCGCGAAAGCGGTCGTAGGCGGCCTGCATCGTGTCATGCCAGGCGGCGTGGGCGGCGCGCGAGGGCAGGGGCGGGCAGCCGTCGGCGCTGCCGTCACGCATGTCGATCTTGTGGATGAACTCGTGAATCACCACGTTGTGGCCGTGTGTGGAGGAAGCGCCCGAGGCGGCCACGTCCTGCCAGCTCAGGGTGACGGGGCCGCCCTGCATGGCTTCGCCCAGCAGCGCTTCCTTGTAGTGGTGGACCACGCCGGCGCTGTCAGTGGTCTTGCGCGGCGCCAGCATGGCGCCGGGGTGTATGACGATGCCGGTGAAGTCGTCATACCAGCCAAGCCCCAGGTGCAGCACCGGCACACAGGCCTGCGCGGCGATGGCCACGGCCATCTCGTCGGTCACGCGCAAGCCGTGCGCGCCGGTAAATTCCTTTTGCTGCAAAAACTGCCCGGCCAGCGCGCGCAGCGCCTGCTGGTCGTCTGGCGCAAGCCGGGCCAGGAAAGGGTAGCGCTGCAGGGTGTGCTGCCACAGTGTTTCGGGAATGGCTTTGGCTTTGGCTTGGGCGCCGGGCAAGCCCAGCAGGGATTGAAGCCAGTTCAGCATGGCGCCGGCCTCATGCCGTGAGCAGGGCGATGCGCTGCAGGCCGGAGGCGCTCAGGCGCAGCACGTCGGCGCGCGGGGTTCTGGCCTGCGCATCCCAGTCGCTCAGCACCACGCGCGACAGGCCCTTGCCCAGGTCGTGTCTGGCCGGCTTGTGGGTGTGGCCGTGGATCAGCGTGGCGGCGTTGGCGGCCTGCAGCCACTGGCGGGCGGCACCGGCATCCACATCGGCGTAGTCGGCGCCGGATTGCTTGCGGGCTTCGCTTTGGCGGCGCATCTCGCGGGCCAGGGCCTGGCGCTCGGCCAGCGGCTTGGCCAGGAAAGCCTGCTGCCAGTCCTGCCCGCGCACCTGCCGGCGAAAGCGCAGGTAGTCGGTGTCGTCCAGGCACAGCGCGTCGCCATGCGAGAGCAGCCAGCGCCGGCCGGCGAAGGTCAGCACCGCCGGGTCGTCCAGCAGGGTGGCATGGCAGGTGTCCATCAAGGCTTGGCCGACCAGGAAGTCGCGGTTGCCATGCATGAAAAAAAGCGCCAGCCGGCGTCCTGCCGCATCAAGCGTGCTGGCGCAAAGGTTTTCAAAGGAGTTGCCGGGATGGGCGCTGAAGCCGGTGCTGACGGCATCGTCGCCGACCCAGACTTCAAACAGGTCGCCCAGAATGAATACCGCATCGGCCGGCGTGTCCTGCAGGTAGCGCTGAAATGCGCTGAAAGTGGCCGGCGCGTCGGCATTCAGATGCAGGTCGGAAATGAAATCGACCGTGCGCCAGGACCGGGGAGCGTCAAGCTCGGCCATCCGGGGCACGGTCGATGTGGTTTCCATCAAGGACTCAGGCAAGCTCAGTCCTTAGTGAGTTCAAGCCAGCGCGACGGCTTTTTCGATCACCACGTCTTCGAGTGGCACGTCGTCATGAAAGCCCTTGCGGCCGGTCTTGACGGCCTTGATCTGGTCCACCACGTCGGTGCCCGAGATGACCTTGCCGAACACGGCGTAACCCCAGCCCGAAGCGTTCTGGCCGGTGTGGTTCAGGAAGCCGTTGTTGCCGACGTTGATGAAAAACTGCGAGCTGGCCGAATGCGGCGCATTGGTGCGGGCCATGGCAACGGTGTACATGTCGTTTTTCAGGCCGTTGGTGGCTTCGTTCTCGATTTCGCCGTCGGTGGGTTTTTGCTTCATGCCGACTTCAAAACCGCCGCCCTGCACCATGAAACCGGGAATCACGCGGTGAAACACGGTGTTGTCGTAATGGCCCTTGTTGACGTAGTTCAGGAAGTTGGCGACCGACTTGGGCGCCTTGTCGGCATTCAGTTCCAGGGTGATGACGCCGTACCTGGCGATGTGCAGCTCGACTTTTGGATTGCTCATGAAAGTGTCCTTTGTTGGGTTAATGAATGAGTCAGGGGAGAAGGGTTGCGGATTTGATGATGACGGGCGTCTTGGGAACGTCCGAAGGAAAGGGGCCGGCGCTGCCGGTCGGCACGGACTTGATCCTGTTGACCACGTCCATGCCGCTCGTGACCTTGCCGAACACGGTGTAGCCGGGGGCCAGGGTTGACGGGTTCAGGAAGTCATTGTCTTTCACGTTGATGAAGAACTGCGCCGTGGCGGAATCGGGGTCGTTGGTGCGGGCCATGGCCAGCGTGCCGGCGACGTTTTTCGGCCCGCCCCTGGCCAGCGCCTCGCGGCCTTCATGCGCCACGGGGGCGCGGGTTTTTTTCTCGGCGTAGGCGCCGTCGTAGCCGCCGCCCTGCACCATGAAGTTGTTGATCACGCGGTGAAAGATGGTGCCGTCGTAATGCTTGTCCTTGACGTACTGGAGAAAGTTCTCGACGGTCTTGGGCGCCTTGTCGGGATAGACCTCGACCACGAAGTCGCCTTCGCTGGTGGCGAACCTGACCTTGGGGGCGACGGGCTCGGCAGCCAGGGCCATGCCGGCGCCCAGGGCCAGGGCGGCCAGCAGGGCGGTGGCGGCGCGGCGGGTGAGTGGGGCGGTGGAAGTGGAGGTGGAGGTGGAGATTTTCACTGAGTCGGTCTTTCCGGGAGTCGGGTGGGGCGTCACGGGGCCTTGGCCGGCGTGGCCGCCTTGGCGGGGGGCGCCAGCAGCTGGCTGAGCATGGCCAGCTTGGGCATCAGGCTGGGGTTGCCGGCATTGAGCTGCAGCGCCCGGGTGTAGGACTGGCTGGCCAGGCGGGCATACACATCGCCCAGGTTTTCGTGGGCGACGGCATAGCGGGGATTCAGGCGAATCGCCATTTCAAGGCTTTCGCGGGCCTTGTCGAACTGGCTCTGGCTGGCATACAGCACGGCCAGGTTGTTGTAGGGCTCGGGCAACTCGGGGTAGTCGGCGGTGATCTGGGTGAAGGTTTCGATGGCCTCGCCAGTCTTGGCGGTTTCGCCCTGGATCACGCCCTTGAGAAAGCGCATCTGCGGATCGCGCGGCTTGCCGGCCAGGTATTTGTCGGCGCTGGCCAGGGCTTCGGGAAACTGCCGGGCGCTGATGAGGCGGTTGACATCGGTGTAGGCGTCGGCATGGGCTGCTGACGCGGCTAGCAGCGTCAGCAGCAGCAGGCCGCGCATCACGAAGGCCGGGGGCTGGCGTAAAAAGAAGGCTCGCGTGGGCATAAGAACTCTCGCTGGTTTTATGGAAGCATGAGGCCGCGCTGGGGCGGAAAGTGGCCGTCAAACAACCCGAACCGGGTCGGGTTTGCGGCGTCGTCACACCTGCCTGGACCGGCTGGATATACTGCGTAATTCTAGCCGAGGGGGTATAGTCACCCTCCTTGTCCTGTTGTTCATTCCCGGTTTTATCCCGCGAATTTCACATCTGTTTCAGCATCATCGCCGCCGGTGGCGCCCGGATAGACAGGCTTTCCTTCCTTTTCCTTTCTGGCAATCCGACGTCAGACCACGCACCCAGACAATTTCCATGAGCCTTCGCATTTACAACACGCTGTCGCGTGCCGTAGAAGATTTTTCCCCCCTCGTTCCCGGCCAGGTCCGCATGTATGTGTGCGGCATGACGATTTATGACCTGTGCCACATCGGCCATGCCCGCATGATGATGGCCTTCGACGTGGTGCAGCGCTGGCTCAAGGTCAGCGGCTACCAGGTCATCTATGTGCGCAACATCACCGACATCGACGACAAGATCATCAAGCGCGCGGTCGAGCGCGGCATCACCATCCGCGCGCTGACCAACGAAATGATCGACGCCATGCACCAGGACATCGGCGCCCTCAACATCGAGCCGCCGACGCTGGAGCCGCGCGCGACCGACTACGTGCCGCAAATGCTGGACATGATCAGCACCCTTGAGAAAAAAGGACTGGCCTACCGCGGCTCGGGCGGCGACATGAACTACGCCGTGCGCAAGTTTCCGGGCTACGGCAAGCTGTCGGGCAAGTCGCTCGACGAGCTGCGCGCCGGCGAGCGCGTGGCGGTGCTTGAAGGCAAGGAAGACCCGCTCGACTTCGTGCTCTGGAAGTCGGCCAAGGAAAGCGAGCCCGAGGACGCCAAGTGGGACAGCGCGGCGCTGGGCCACGACTACGGCCTGGGCCGGCCCGGCTGGCACATCGAATGCTCGGCCATGAGCTGCCAGACGCTGGGCGAGACCTTCGACATCCACGGCGGCGGCGCGGATTTGCAGTTTCCGCACCACGAAAACGAGATCGCCCAGAGCGAAGGCGCCAGTGGCAAGCCGCTGGCGCGCTTCTGGATCCACAACGGCTTTGTGCGCGTGGACAACGAGAAGATGTCCAAGTCGCTGGGCAACTTCTTCACCATCCGTGACGTGCTGCAAAAGTACGACGCCGAAACCGTGCGCTTCTTCATCATCCGCGCCCACTACCGCAGCGCGCTGAACTACAGCGACGCGCACCTCGACGATGCGCGCAATTCGCTCAAGCGCCTGTACACGGCGCTGCATCTGGCGCCGCCGGCCGCCGTGGCGATTGACTGGCTGGACCCTTTCGCCGCCCGCTTCAAGGCCGCGATGGACGAGGACTTCGGCACGCCCGAAGCCGTTGCCGTGCTGTTCGAGCTGGCCGGCGAGGTCAACAAGACCCGCTCCGCCGAGCGCGCCGGACTGCTCAAAAGCCTGGGCGCCTGCCTGGGCCTGCTGCAGGGCGAACCGTCGGCCTACCTTCAGGCCGGCGCGGGGCTGGACGACGCGGCCATCGAGCAGCGGATCAACGCACGCGCCGATGCCAAGAAGGCCAGAGACTTCGCGGCGGCAGACCGCATCCGCACCGAACTGCTGGACCTGGGCATCGTGCTGAAGGATTCACCCACGGGCACGACCTGGGAGGTGAAATCGTGAAGAATTCAAGCCTTTTAAGCCTCTTGCGCACAGCCAGCGGGCGTCAGCAGCTATGAAAATCATAGTAAAAACCGATTCCGCCAGTCCCGCGCCGATTGAGTTGACCGACAAGGCGGGCGCCCCGGAGCCTGCCATCGTCGTGCCGCCGTACTGGCAGGACGCCTGCAAGCACCTGGTCAAAAAAGACCGCGTCATGAAGCGCCTGATTCCGCAGTTCGGCAACACCTGCCTGCAGTCGCGCGGCGATGCCTTCAGCACGCTGGCGCGCAGCATTGTCGGCCAGCAGATTTCGGTCAAGGCGGCGCAAACCGTCTGGCACCGTTTTGCCGCCTTGCCGCCAGAGATGACGCCGGCCCAGGTGCTGCGCCTCAAGGTGGACGACATGCGCGCCGCCGGCCTGAGCGCGCGCAAGGTTGAATACCTGGTCGATCTGTCGATCAACTTTGATGCCGGCCGGGTTCATGTGCAGGACTGGCAGGCAATGGACGATGAAACCATCATTGCCGAGCTGATCGCCATTCGCGGCATTGGCCGCTGGACGGCCGAGATGTTCCTGATGTTCTACCTGACCCGGCCCAACGTGCTGCCGCTCGATGATGTCGGGCTGATCAACGGCATCAGCCGCAATTATTTTTCCGGCGAATCCGTCAGCCGCAGCGATGCCCGCGAGGTCGCGGCGGCCTGGACGCCCTACTGCAGCGTGGCGACTTGGTATATTTGGCGTTCGCTGGACCCGAAAGTCGCGCCCGGCGCCTGATGGACAGCGTGGGGCAGCCCGCACCGGCGGTTTCAAGATTAAAAAGAGCCTGAGGATTACACATGGCAAAAAAGACTTTTCTCGATTTCGAGCAGCCGATTGCGGAGCTTGAAGGAAAAATTGAAGAATTGCGTTACGTGCAAACCGAATCAGCGGTCGATATTTCGGAAGAAATAGAGCAGCTGGCCAAAAAGAGCCAGCAGCTCACCAAGGACATCTACAGCGTCCTGACGCCCTGGCAGATCACCAAGATCGCCCGGCATACCGAGCGGCCCTATACGCTGGACTACATCCGCGACATCTTCACCGGTTTTGTCGAGCTGCACGGCGACCGGCATTTTGCCGACGACCTGAGCATCGTCGGCGGCCTGGCCCGCTTCAACGGCAATGCCTGCATGGTGCTGGGCCACCAGAAAGGGCGCGACACCAAGGAACGCGGCCTGCGCAATTTCGGCATGAGCAAGCCCGAGGGCTACCGCAAGGCGCTGCGCCTGATGAAGACGGCCGAAAAATTCAGGCTGCCGGTGTTCACCTTTGTCGATACGCCGGGCGCCTATCCGGGCATCGAAGCCGAGGAGCGCGGCCAGTCCGAAGCCATCGGCCGCAACATCTTTGAGATGGCGCAGCTCGAAGTGCCCATCATCACCACCATCATCGGCGAAGGCGGCTCCGGCGGCGCGCTGGCGATTTCGGTCGGCGACCAGCTGGTGATGCTGCAGTATTCGATTTACTCGGTCATCAGCCCCGAAGGCTGCGCCTCGATTCTCTGGAAAACGTCGGACAAGGCGCAAGATGCCGCCGAAGCGCTGGGCATTACCGCGCACCGGCTCAAGGCGCTGGGCGTCATCGACAAGATCGTCAACGAGCCGGTCGGCGGTGCGCACCGCGACCCCAGGCAGATGTCGGCCTTTTTGAAGCGTGCGCTCAACGACGCGTTCCGCCAGGTCAGCGACCTGCCGGTCAAGGAACTGCTCAACCGTCGCTATGACCGGCTGCAAAGCTATGGCCGCTTCACCGACACCAAAGCTGACGCCGGCAAATAACCTGCTTCGCCCTGAGCCGCCGGGCTTGGCTGCTTCAGCTGCTTCCTTGAATCCGGCGCTGGCGGGCATTGATTCCCTTTTTTCGGCTTTTCTCCCGTCATCGTCTTCATCACTCCTGCCTTTGGGCGTGGCCTACAGCGGCGGCGCTGATTCGACCGCCTTGCTGCTGGCCGCCGCCGAGCGCTGGCCGGGGCAGGTCCAGGCTTTTCACATCCACCATGGGCTTCAGTCCGCTGCCGATGACTTTGTTCGCGTTTGCGAGTCGGTCTGCGCAAAAGCGGCAGTGCCCCTGCATATCGTCCAGGTGGATGCCCGCCATGCTTCAGGCGAAAGCCCCGAAGACGCGGCCCGGCGCGCGCGCTATGCCGCGCTGGCCACGGCGGCGACAGCGCGCGGCATGCAGGGCATGCTGCTCGGCCAGCATGCCGATGACCAGGTCGAGACGATGCTGCTGGCGCTGAGCCGGGGCGCCGGTCTGCCCGGCCTGTCGGCCATGGCTGTAAAGTTTGAGCGCGGCGGCGTGACGTTTTACCGCCCGCTGCTGCAAATTCCTTCTGCCGTTCTGCGCGAATGGCTGGTGCGGCAGCGGATTGAGTTTGTGGACGACCCGACCAACACCGATGAGCGCTACACCCGCAACCGCATCCGGGCACGTCTGCTGCCCGCGCTGGCGCAGGCGTTCCCGCAGTTTCGCGCCACCTTTGCACGCAGCGCCCGCCATGCCGCGCAGGCCCAGGCGGTGCTGGTCGAAGTCGCCCTGCAGGACTTGGCCACCGTCGGCGACCCGCCCGCCATCAAGGCCTTGCAAGCCTTGTCGCCGCCGCGCCAGGCCAATGTTCTGCGCCATTGGCTGCTCCAGCAGCAGGCCACGCCGAGTGCCGCGCAACTGGACCAATTGCTGCATCAGGTGGCCGCCTGCACCACGCGCGGGCACCGGATTCACCTCAAGGTGGCGTCGGGCCATGTGACGCGGCTCGGCTCCAGCTTGTGCTACAGCAACGTCGCAGCCAGCGCCCGCTGAGCGGGCAATTGTGCTGGTTATAATTTAAGGCTTTGCTGTTAAGCCGGAAAGCAGGCTTGACGCAAGCGGTTTTTCTGGCATTTCAATTGGCTTTGCGTCAGTGCGCCGGCAAAAACAAGTTCACCACCAACTCCTGATTGACATCCTGCAATGGCTTTGATCGTTCATAAATACGGCGGCACATCAATGGGCTCGACCGAGCGCATCCGCAATGTCGCCAAGCGCGTCGCCAAGTGGGCACGCGCCGGCCACCAGATGGTGGTGGTTCCCAGCGCCATGAGTGGCGAGACCAACCGCCTGCTGGGCCTGGCCAGGGAACTGGCGCCCGCCGGGGCCGACGACAGCTACAGCCGCGAACTCGATGCGCTGGCCGCCACCGGCGAGCAGGCCTCCAGCGCGCTGCTGGCCATTGCACTGCAGGCCGAAGGCATGCAGGCCGTGAGTTATGCCGGCTGGCAGGTCACCATCAAGACCAACAGCGCCTTCACCAAGGCCCGCATCGAGTCGATTGACGACGAGAAAGTGCGTGCCGAGCTGGATGCCGGAAAAATCGTCATCATTACCGGTTTTCAGGGCATGGACGAGGGCGGCAACGTCACCACCCTGGGCCGTGGCGGCTCCGACACCTCGGCCGTGGCGATTGCCGCCGCGCTCAAGGCGCATGAATGCCTGATCTACACCGATGTCGATGGCGTGTACACCACCGATCCGCGCGTCGTGCCCGAAGCGCGCCGCCTGCAGACCGTGAGCTTCGAGGAAATGCTGGAGATGGCATCGATGGGCTCCAAGGTGCTGCAGATCCGCTCGGTCGAGTTTGCCGGCAAGTACAAAGTGCCGCTGCGCGTGCTGTCCAGCTTCACCGACTGGAATATCGACATCAATGAAGAAGCCAGATCAGGCACCTTGATCAGTTTTGAGGAAGACGAAAAAATGGAAAAAGCCATCGTATCGGGCATCGCATTCAACCGCGACGAAGCCAAGATTTCCGTGCTCGGCGTGCCAGACACCCCGGGCATTGCCTACCAGATTCTGGGCGCAATCGCCGACGCCAACATCGAAGTCGATGTGATCATCCAGAACATCAGCAAGGAAGGCAAAACCGACTTCAGCTTCACCGTGCATCGCAACGACTTTGCCAAGGCCCTTGATCTGCTCAAGTCAAAGGTCGTTCCCGCGCTCGGTGCGCAGGAAGTGACCGGCGACGCCCGCATCTGCAAGGTCAGCATCGTCGGCATCGGCATGCGCAGCCATGTCGGCATTGCCAGCAAGATGTTCCGCGTGCTGGCCGAAGAGGGCATCAACATCCAGATGATCTCGACCAGCGAAATCAAGACCTCGGTGGTCATCGACGAGAAATACATGGAACTGGCCGTGCGCGCCTTGCACAAGGCTTTTGACCTTGATCAGCCTGTCGCCTGAAACAGCCCTGAAGTCGTGCGATAATCTTTGAATTGGAAACGTGACCGAGTGGCCGAAGGTGCTCCCCTGCTAAGGGAGTATGGGGTGTAGAGCCTCATCGAGGGTTCGAATCCCTCCGTTTCCGCCAAACCTTATAAATCAAGGACTTACGAGCGACACAAGTCGCAAATAGGTTTTTGATGATACCCAAAAGAACCCACCAAGACCCACTTCCCAGTGGTTTATTGGTGGTTTTTTTTCGCCCAAATATTTACACCCACTAGAGCAGTTTCACCCTGACTGGAAAAGCCAGCCAGGGAACCCGGCCTAAA
>JAECRO010000084.1 GCA_016000195.1 Burkholderiales bacterium
CCCTGGCGGCACAGCTTCGGCAAGGGGGCGCGCCCCGCAGGCTCATTTTTGTGCCGCGCCCTTTGTATTGAGAAATAATTCCCATGGATGTAGATACGGCATGAGAGAAGAATTGCAAGCTGGTTCGCATCAGGACTGCACCCACGCCAAAGCCCGGCGAACTTGAAAGCGCCTGCAGGCACGCGCACTTGCAGTTCGGCAATCTTGTTTCAAGGGGAGTCATGATGGCAAAAAACGTATTGCGCTTCACCCGGGGCATGGCCGCTGCCGACGAAGAGGTCACGCGACTGGGTGGCCGAATCGTCCAGCAGTTCAGTCCGGCTGTGTTTGTGGCCGAACTGCCGGATGCGACCGATGAAATGGCCATCTGGGCGCCTTGTCCTCTTCGGTTTCGCAGTCGCTGTCCTTGTGGCAGCGTGCCCCTTTCCACGTCTTGCTGAGGCAACTGGGCGGCGCTATCTGGTCCGCCTCGCGCTGGGCCGATGAAATGCAGCGTCAACATTGCACGCGACTACCTGGACGATTTGCGCATGCCGGTGGAAAGAGCCACAAGCGCTCCGAAGCGGACGCAAGACATCCTGCTCCTGAGCCCTGATCCCGGGAAGGGCTAGACTTCGCGGCGCAGCGCCGGGAACAGGATCACGTCGCGGATGCTGGGGCTGTCGGTCAGCAGCATCATCAGCCGGTCGATGCCGATACCGCAGCCGCCGGTCGGCGGCATGCCGTATTCGAGGGCGCGGATGAAGTCGTGGTCGTAGAACATGGCTTCGTCGTCGCCGCTGTCCTTGGCATGGACCTGCGCATTGAAGCGCGCGGCCTGTTCTTCGGCATCGTTCAGCTCGCTGAAACCGTTGCCGAACTCGCGGCCGGTGATGTAAAGCTCAAAGCGTTCGGTGACTTCCGGGCGCTCATCATTGGCGCGCGCCAATGGCGAGATTTCGGTCGGGTGCTCCATGATGAAGGTCGGCTGCCAGAGCTTTTCTTCCACGGTTTCCTCAAAATACAAGACTTGCAGGCTGGCCAGCGAGCGGGTGGAGAGGCGGTTTTTTTCCTCGTTCAGGCCGAGCTTTTTGAGTGCACTGGTCAGCCAGGCGGCGTCGTCCACCTGATCGCCTGCGTCGGTGTGCTTGAGGATGGCTTCGCGGATGGTCAGGCGCTCGAAGGCAGGTTCCAGGTCCACCGGCTTGCCGGCATAGCTCAATTGCAGCGAGCCGCAGACTTTCTGGGCCGCGTCGCGAATCAGCGCTTCGGTGAAGGCCATCAGGTCGGTGTAGTTCCACCAGGCCGCGTAGAACTCCATCATGGTGAACTCGGGGTTGTGGCGAACGCTGATGCCCTCGTTGCGGTAGCTGCGGTTGATCTCGAACACCCGCTCGAAGCCGCCGACGATCAGGCGCTTGAGGTACAGCTCGGGCGCGATGCGCAGGAACATTTCCTGATCCAGCGCATTGTGGTGCGTTTTGAACGGCTTGGCGTTGGCGCCGCCCGGAATCGGATGCAGCATCGGCGTTTCGACTTCCAGAAAATCATGCGCCACCATGAAGTCGCGAATACCGCTGACCGCCTTGCTGCGCGCCATGAACCGCTTGCGCGCGGATTCATCCATGATGAGATCGACATAGCGCTGGCGGTATTTGACTTCCTGGTCGGCCATACCGTGGAACTTGTCGGGCAGCGGGCGCAGGCTCTTGGTCACCAGCCGGATGCTGTCGGCGTGAATCGACAACTCGCCGGTCTTGGTCCTGAACAGTGTTCCGGTGGCCGCCACGATGTCGCCCAGATCCCAGTGCTTGAAGGCTGCATGGACTTCCTCGCCCACGCCGGCGTTGTTGATGTAGAGCTGGATGCGGCCGCCCGTGGGGCCGAACGAGGCATCCTGCAGCGTGGCAAAGCTGGCCTTGCCCATGACACGCTTGAGCATCATGCGGCCCGCGACACTCACCTTGACCGCCAGCGGCTCCAGCTCTTCATTGCTCAGGTGGCTGTACTGCGCAAACAGTGCTTCGGCACGATGCCCAGGCTTGATGTCGTTCGGAAACGCCACGCCCTTGCCGTCCGCCTGGTGCTTGCGCAGGTTGCCGAGCTTTTCGCGGCGTTCGACCATCAGCTGGTTTTCGTCGTGGTGGGCCGGGGCAAGACTGCCGGTGGCGGGAGAAATCGAGTGGCTGGACATAGGTCGGTGTTCCGGAAAGAGAGGGGGTATGAGCGTCGGGCGCCAAGCCGCCCAGAGGGGCGAAAAAACGCCGAATCGCTGATTTTAGGTTTTTAAGGTGGGGTTTTTCCGCGAAGCATGACCTGGCCGCCATCTTTGCCCAAAATCACGGTCAATGCTTGCCGGGATTCAGCGTGAAATGCCGTTGCGTTCCAGAATATCGCAGACCAGCTCCAGCCTGACCAGTGGATTGTTGAGTTCCATCAGGCCTTGCTTGAGTGCCAGCGGCATCGGCAGCAGTTCGCACCAGCGGTTGGCCACCCAGCTGCAGTCGTCGAGCAGGTAGGGCGGCGGCATCGGCATTTTTTCAGGCGGCGTGCTGCTGTTCAGGAGCCCCTTGATCAGCTTGCCCAGCGCGTCGGCGGACTTTTGCAGATCATGGGGAATTTTGACGGGCAGGTCTTCCTCCATCCGCACCACATCGGCAATCCACAGGCCGTGCTTGAGCTTTTCCCGGCGGGTAATGCTAAAGCGGTGAACACCCTGGCACTGGATCACCATCAGGCCAGGCTGCGGCGCCGAAAACTCGATGATCTTGGCCAGGGTGCCGACGGCGTTGAAGGCTTCGCTGGCAAACCCGTCGCCGCCGGGTGCGGCGCTCTTGGCGCTTGCATTGGCGGGTTTGCGGACTTCCGAGCCTTCGGTCAGCGAAACGACGCCAAACGGCGCCCCTGTTTTATGGCATTTGCCAATCATGTCCAGGTAGCGGACCTCGAAAATCTGCAGCGGCAGCAAGCCGCCGGGGTAGAGCACGGCGCCCAGCGGAAAGAGGGGAAGGGAAGTCAGCGTGAGGATTTCGGACATGGCCATGTGCCTTCAATTGCAACAGGCTACATCATCCCACGGCTGGTTTTTTGGCGGTGGCTGTTCGTCCTGATTTAGTACGCATACCCGCGTGCCAGCCAGTAGTGCCAGTCGGCAACCGCCTGGCAGCTTGCTTCGTCGGGCGACTGGCACTCAAGCTGGTCAAGCGGCACGGCAAGTTCCGATTCCTCGCAGGCGATGCGAACAAATATCTCCGACATGCATTCATCCTCTTCAGCCATGCCGATGACCTGCACGGTTTGCCCGACCTTCAAAGGCGAGGTGGATCGTTTGATCCTGCATTGCGCAGTGAAGGGCATTTCCAGCGTTTTTTCCAGGTAGTAATACCAGCCCATGGCGCGCTCGGTTTCGTCGTAGGCATCGACGACGATTTCGAAGTCGATGCGGTGTTCGCGGTCGGGCTGTTCCGGGGTTTGTGTCATGGGGATGATTGAAATGGGTAAGTCATTCAACAAAAATTATTAACTGACCTTACGCAGCCGCCTGAAATTTCTGAAGCTGATCAAAAGCGCTGCGGGTGGCATTGATGAGAAGCTTGAACCTCAGAGCGTCAAGCGTCTGCTGAGTCGCCAGTTTGCCCGCGATGACTGGAGCGTGCCCGGACCCGGCGACCAGGGCTAGAGCGCCGTTGAAGATACGCTCAAGCTCGCAGGCTGGGACAAGGCGCGCCGGGTCGTGGTCTTGCGCCGCTCTGTAAAGGCCGATCTGGCGCTGAGCCGCAAAACCAAAAATGAGCCGGGCGAGCAGATGGAGTTGTTGATGCCGGACAAGGACGTGCAGGCCTGGGAATATGCAGTGCTGGTGACCAACAGCGCCTATGCCCTGGAGGTGTTTGGCCAGCTCTACCGGGACCGCGCTGACTGTGAGAACGGCTTTGATGAGCTGAAAAACCAGTGGGGCTGGGGCGGCTTTACAACGCAGGATATCGAGCGCTGCCAGACAAGCGCCCGGGCCGTGGCGCTGGTCTACAACGGGTGGAGCTGGTACTGCCGGGCCGCCAGGCCGGGCGCCCGGATGGAGGCCATCACGAGCCGCGCCTTGCTGCTGGCCGGTGTGGGCCGGGCGGTCAGGCATGCCGGGCAGACCACGCTGCACTTGACGCCGATGCATGCAGCCGTGGACAAGCTGGCGGCGCTCATCACCCATATCCGTGCGGCTCTCGGTCATGTGAGGTCAGTTGCGGAGCAGTTGCCCAAGGCCAACCGCTGGAAGGCATTTGTGGACTATGTGGTGGCGAAAATCACCCGACCGCTGCCGCCTTGGTCTCCACCTGACCCGCTCGGGTTGGTTGGGTAACTGCCGGATTTAGGATGAAGCGCGACTGAAGGAGCGAGCGCGCATCGTGCTGCGGGGCATTGACGGGGTCGGGGTCAAGGACACGGCAAAGCAAATGGGGCTCAATAAAGACACCGTGTCCCTGTGGCGCTGTCGTTTTTTGACCGCTGGCGTGGCGGGCCTGCAGGACCGGCCACGCTCGGGAGCGCCGCGCAAGAACGGCCCGGAATTGCGCGAGCGCATCCTGGCCCAGCTCGAACTGGCGCCGCCGCAAGGGTTCGGCCACTGGGACGGGCCCTTGCTTGCGACGACGTTGGGGGTGGCGGCGTGGCGGGTCTGGGAAATTCTGCGCATCGAAGGCAAGGCCGCGCGCATGATCAAGCATGCAGGGCGCTGGATTCTGGGCTTGGGCGAGAGCGATAGCGGCTTTGCCGTGTTTGAGCGCCACTATGGGCAGCTCAAGACGGCGTAGCGGCTCAGCAGCAGTCAGCAAATCCCATGAGACGAAATTCATACCGCCCGAGCGAATCGGGCAAGACAAGTCCTGCGCGCAATTTGCCATGCGCTGCGTAACAGCACCGGAAAATCCACGAGCGCGGGCTTTCGAGATACGGTGGACGGCTGAATGAACTGGTTTCACATAGTTTCTGGAAAATATTCACGCAATTCAGGAGAAAGCCGGTGGCTGGCTTTTTGAGGTCACGGATTCAGGCTTCTGATAGAAAATAAAGGAAGAATTTTTCCGCAATACGTAAGCAGGGGTGGTATGATTTGCGGCTCTGCTGAAGACGAGGAGGCGCTGCTGAAAAGTGGCCTGAAAGTCAGAAAGTAGAAAAAAGTCAAAAAATAGTTT
>JAECRO010000029.1 GCA_016000195.1 Burkholderiales bacterium
GGTACTGGGCGGACGGTTACGTTTCAACAAATTTGCAGGAGTCACCAGATGGGTGAAGCAAAAAGGCGCGAAAGAGCGGTGCTGACGCAGGCCCTGCAGGCCATGGCCGTGGACACGCCGGGCGGTCGAATCCACGTGCAGTGGGAGCACACGGCCAGCGCTTCGCCGAACGCGCAACTGACGTTCTTTGCCGAGTTCCTGGCCACGACCGGCGTCTACGAATCCTGGGTGGACAACTGCCCCTTGCACAGCACATGCGGCGGGCACACCGCCACACACCAGCCGCAGCCCGTGCAGTGGGCGGGGTTGATGGCGGGCATGGGGTAGGCGCGGCGTGGTCAGACAGCGGCCACTGGAAGAGTCAGCCGCCGCGCCACCCAGGCAGTCAGGCGACGCGGCCGCCATACACACAAAACCCCGGCTTCGGGCTTTTCTTTTGCGGGTGCAGCCGGCAGGTCTCGGGCCGCTGGTCGTACACCGTGCACAGCCGCGTGGTGGGGTGCAGAAAATTGCAATCCCCACTGGCCCGCCGAGCCATCGTGAACACCACATTCTTGTGGTTGAAGTGGTCAATCAGCCGCGCCTTTTGCCGCCGCTTGGCAATCTGCCGGGGTTCCTCTTCCACCATCATTAACTTTTATGCTATGAATTAAATAGCTGCTCGCGCCCGCACACCATGCGCCAGCAGCCTTTTTGACATCGAAAGCACATGCCGGTCCTTGCTCAGGAGCAGGGTTTGGCCGGCAACGGCCAGGTCGATGAACTTCTGGTCGTCGGGGTCGCTGCAGTTCAGGCGGGCCTTGATGGCGACTTCGGTGAGGCGGGCGTGGCGGTCGAACGAGGCCAGCACGTCGTCCGCGCTCAGCCGGTAGAAGTTCAGGCGCGGCACGATTTGCGGGTAGTCCAGCACGCGGGCGAGTTCGTCGCGCATTGGCCGGGTGGCGATCCAGTCGAGTTCGCCGGCTTCCAGCGCTTTCCTGATGGGTTTGGCGGCCGCATCGGCAAACACGAACACGTCCAGGATGATGTTGGTGTCGATGACGACGGCTTCCCGGCGCGCCTCGGGCGCCGGCAGCGGCTCGCTGCAAGAAGAAGGTCCGGCTTCGTGCGCCGGCGCGCCCGCTGGCACCGTCACGGCTGGCATCGTCACGGCTGGGGCGGGTCCGCCGGCTTGGCGCGCGCCGAGCCGGCCACCATGTCAAAGCGGAACAGGCGGCATTCAATCGGGCCGTTCCACATCGGCACGCGGCGCGATTCTTTCAGGCGCATCTTGCTGGGCAATTTCAGGTCGGGCGTGAGGACGTGGGCGGTCCAGCCGGCATAGTTTTTCTTCCAGTGCGCGGCCAGTTGCGGGAAGAAGTCCGCGGCTTCCTCGCCCCAGGCGTTTTGCGCCTGCTCGCGGCCCGGGTTGGCCGAGCGGTCGCGCGGCGGCTCGAAGCCGGTTTCGTCGCGGCTGTCACGGTCATTGCGCTCGTCGCGGCCTGGCCGTCCGCCCGGCTCGGGGTGCGGCAGCGGCTGGCCGAATTCATCGACGCTCTGCCCCTGGAACTGCGAACGCCGCTGGTCGCGCTGGTCACGCTGGTCGCGCCCCTGCGCGCCGCTGACGCCGGCCACGCCCGCCACGTCGATGCGCTCGCCATACGGCGGGTTGACCAGCATCACGCCGCTGGGCGCGGGCGGCATGCGCTGCAGTGCGTCGCCGCCGCGCAGCTGCACGGCATGGGCCACGCCGGCGCGCTCGGCGTTGCGCCCGGCAAAGTCAACCATGCGGAACGAGACATCGCTGCCGAACACCGGCGCTGTCGGCTCGGTAATCGCCGCCTCGGCCTGGTCGAGCAGGCCGTCCCAGACATGGCCCTGGAAGGGCAGGTATTTCTGGAAGGCAAACTTGCGGTTGATGCCCGGCGCGATGTTGCAGGCGATCTGCGCCGCCTCGATGACGATGGTGCCCGAGCCGCAGCACGGGTCATACAGCGGCACGCCCTGCTTGCACAGCCCTTCGGCGCCACTCCAGCCGCTGGCGGCAATCATGGCGGCGGCCAGCGTTTCCTTCAGCGGCGCATCGCCCTTGTCCTCGCGCCAGCCGCGCTTGAACAGCGGCTCGCCCGAGGTGTCGATGTAAATCGTCACGGCGTCGGTGGTCAGGTGGACATACACGCGCACGTCGGGCCAGCGGGTATCGACGCTGGGCCGCACGTCGTTGAACTTGTGGCGAAAGCGGTCGGCAATCGCGTCCTTGATCTTCAGCGCGGCAAAGTTCAGGCTTTGCAAGGGGCTGTGCTGCGCGGTGATCTCGACCTTGAAGGTCTGATTCGGTGTGAACCAGATTTCCCAGGCGACGCTGGCGGCCGCGTTGTACAAATCCTGCTCGCTGCGGTACTGGCCGTGCTGCAGCTCGATCAGCACGCGCTGGGCCAGGCGGCTGTGCAGGTTGAGCTGCAGGGCTTCGCGCCAGGAGCCCTGCAGCTGCACGCCGGCGCGCCAGGCCTTGCCCTCGATGCCGGTGATGCGCTGGACTTCGGCGGCCAGCAGGTTCTCGACGCCGGCGGCGCAGGGGAGGAAGAGTTGGAGTTGGTTCATGAAAAAGTTCTCTCAATGCCGTCATGCCCGTGAAAACGGGTATCCAGTGCCGCGACAGTCAGGTGCCTGCAAGCGGGGGCTGGATTCCCGCCTTCGCGGGAATGACGGGATGCTACAAAATAGTTGCGTACCCATCTCGGGCGACATTCACAGCGCCTTGCGCAAATTGGTCGGTGCGATGCGCAGGGCTTCGCGGTATTTGGCCACCGTGCGGCGGGCGCATTCAATGCCTTGCTCCTTGAGCATCTCTGAAATCTGATTGTCGCTGAGCGGCTTGCTCGGGCTCTCAGAGGCGACGAACTGCTTGATGAGCGCGCGCACGGCGGTGCTTGAGGCATTGCCGCCGCTTTCGGTGCCCAGCCCGGAGCCAAAGAAATACTTCAGCTCGAAGGTGCCGAACGGCGTGCCCATGTACTTGGCGGTGGTCACGCGCGAGATGGTGGACTCGTGCAGGCCCAGCTCGTCGGCAATCTCGCGCAGCACCAGCGGGCGCATGGCCAGCTCGCCGTGGGTGAAGAAGTTTTTCTGCCGCTCCACGATGGCGTTGCTGACCCGCAGGATGGTGTCGAAGCGCTGCTGGATGTTCTTGATGAACCAGCGCGCCTCCTGCAGCCGCTGCTGCAGCGCCTGGCCGCTCTGGCCCTTGCTCTGCTTCAGGGCGCTGGCGTAAATGTCGTGGACCCGCAGCCGGGGCATCACGTCGCTGTTGAGCGAGACCTTGAAGCCGCGCCCCGACTTGACGACGATGACATCGGGCACGATCAGGTTGCGCTCGACGTTGGCAAAGCGCCTGCCGGGCTTGGGGTCGAGCCGGGCAATGATGGCCATGGCGCCCTTGATCACGTCCTCGGGGAATTTGCACAGGTGCGACAGGCGCTTGACATCGCGCTTGGCGAGCAGTTCCATCGGCTGGCGGCAGATGGCGATGGCGGCGCGGGTTTCCTCGCCATCCTTGCAGTCGAGCAGCTGCAGGTTCAGGCATTCGGCCAGGGTGCGCGCGCCGACGCCGGCCGGCTCCATGTGCTGCAGCAGCTTGAGCGCCATGGAGAAATGCTGCTCCAGCTCCTCCGCCTGCTCCAGGTCGCCGTGGGCCAGGCCGGTCGCGAGCAGCGCCAGGCTGTCTTCCAGGTAGCCGTCGTCATTGAGCGACTCGATCAGGAAGTGCAGGGCGGCGCGGTCCACGTCGGACAGGCGCAGGCCCAGCGCCTGCCGGTGCAGGTGGTCCTGCAGCGACTCGTGCGCGCCGGTCAGGTCCGAGGCTTCGGCGTCGCTGTCGTCCAGGTTGTTCTTGCGCGCCGGCGCGTCGCCGCCCCATTCGCTGTCGTCCGGCGAGGACTCGACCGAGCCGTCGCCTTCCCAGCTTTCTTCGAGCGCGGGCTCGGCGCTTGTTTCGGGCGTGTTTTCAGACTCTTTTTGGCTGTTTGCGCTTGCTGTGTCTGTGCTTCCAGCTATCGAATCCGTAGCAGATTCGAATTCGCGGCTGTCCTGGCTGACGGGCGTGTCGGTCTGCTCCAGGCCAAACTCTTCACGCGGTGCGGTGTCGTCCACCATCTCAAGAAAAGGGTTCTCGTCAAGCATCTGCTCGACTTCCTGGCTCAGCTCCAGCGTGGACAGCTGCAGCAGCCGGATCGACTGCTGCAGCTGCGGCGTGAGCGCCAGATGCTGCGAAACGCGAAGAGAGAGACCTTGTTTCATGGCGCCCCCACGCTCCCCACTGCGTGTGGTTCGCTGCCCCCCGAGGGGGCCGCCCCGTCTGCGGCCTGGCAAAGCCAGTTCCGCGGCCGGTACTGGCACGGGCGGGGAATTGTGTCCGTGCGTCTGGCAAGCACGCGCCGCGGAACCGGCTTCGCCGGGCCGCAGGTGTCGGCCCCCTGAGGGGGGAGGGAGCTACACGAAGTGAGCGACAACGGGGGGGAACTCATATTTACATCTTGAAGTGTTCGCCGAGATATACGCGGCGTACATCGGCATTGCTCACGATCTCGGCGGGTGTGCCGTTGGCCAGCACATGGCCGTCGCTGATGATGTAGGCGTGGTCGCAAATGCCCAGTGTCTCGCGCACGTTGTGGTCGGTGATCAGGACGCCGATGCCGCGCGATTTCAGGAAGCCGATGATGCGCTGGATCTCGATCACGGCAATCGGGTCGATGCCGGCAAACGGCTCGTCGAGCAGAATGAAGCGCGGCTGGGTTGCCAGGGCGCGGGCAATCTCGACCCGGCGCCGCTCGCCGCCCGAGAGCGACAGCGCTGGCGAGTCGCGCAGGTGGCTCACGCGCAGGTCTTTCAGCAGCGCATCGAGCCGCAGTTCAAGCGCGTCGCGGCCGAGCGGCTTGCCCGAGGCGTCGCGCTGCAGCTCAAGCACGGCGCGCACATTTTCCTGCACGGTGAGCTTGCGAAAAATAGACGCCTCCTGCGGCAGATAGCTCAGGCCCAGGCGGGCGCGCAGGTGAATCGGCATGTGCTCGACCGGCTGGCCGTCGATGGAAATCTCGCCGGCATCGGCGCGCACCAGCCCGACGATCATGTAAAACGACGTGGTCTTGCCCGCGCCGTTGGGGCCGAGCAGGCCGACGACCTCGCCTTTTTGCACCGACAGCGATACATCCTTCACCACCAGGCGGCTGCCGTAGGACTTTTTCAGGCCTTGTGCGACCAGGCCGCCGGCCTGTTCGGCACGGGCCGCTGCATTTTGCGGAACAACTGTCTCAATCACTGCATTCATGGGTTCAGGGTACTTTCGCAGGTGTGTCGTTGCCCAGCGTGGTGCTGGGGCGCAAAACGGGAACCGGCCCGCTGGCCGGCGCGGCCGTGGTGCCGGCAGGCGCTGTGCCGCGTGGCGACAGCATGGCGCGAACCCGTCCGCCGGGATTGGCGGCGGTGCTGTTTTGCGCGCCGCCATCGACGGTGAACACATCGGTGAGGTTGTTGTAGACGATCAGCCCGCCGGTGGTCTCGTCGCTCAGCGTGGCCCCTTTGTAGCGGCGCACCACGCCGCGCTTGATGAACTTGACCAGGTCGGCGCGGCTGTCGTATTCGATCCGCTCGCCTTCGCCTTCGATGTATTCATCGACGCCGTCGCGCTTTTTGCGGTAGTAGGCCAGCTTGCCCGGCGCGGCGATGGCCACCGCCTGCTGGTAGCCTTCAGGATCCTGGCTGACATCGACCTGCGCGCCGCGAATGATGGTCGTGCCCTTGGTGATGACGACATTGCCGGTAAAGACTGTGGTCTGCTTCAGGTCGTCGTAGCGCAAGGCGTCGGCCTCGGCATTCATCGGCTTGTCGCGGTCAGCTTTCTCGGCAGCGGCCGGCAGCACGGCGCCCGCTGCCAGGATGGCAGTCAGGAAAAGGGAGAGAAAGGGGCTTTTCATAAGGCACGGTTCTTGCAACTGGATTTTTGCAATTGTAGCCATGCCGGCGGCGCCAGAATTCCTCGGGACAATAATTGCGGTTCCCCAGGGTTCGCCCGCCTTGTGCCTGCCGCCGAAAAACCAGGATTCAGTGGTCCTGGCGCCATGAAGGCCAGCCCGGCCTGCCACTGACCAGGGAATTTGAGCGCGCGGCGCCACGCCTTTTCAGGGGGCGCCGGGCTTGCGGCCTTGCGAGAAAGGCCGGTTGATTCGATTTACCGGGTCTTGCCGCGCGATTGCCCGATCAGGTAGTCCGTGACCTGCAGCGCGCGCTCCAGCGTCTTGGCCTGCGAGCCCGAGGTGAAATAGCGACCGTTGATGCCCAGGGCGGGCACGCCGTCCAGCGCATAGGCATCCTGCAGCTGCGTGGCCTTGCGCACCTTGGTGCTGACTGAAAACGAGTTGTACATTTCGACAAATTTCGCTTTGGCAATCCCCTGTTTTTCTGCCCAGGCGGTGATCTGGTCGGCCGTGCCAAGCTGCTGCTTTTCAACGTGAATGGCGTTGAAGACTTTCTTGTGCAGTTCATCGACCTTGCCCATGCCTTCCAGCACGTAATACAGGCGCTGCTGCGGCTCGAAGTCGGGCCGGAAGGCGATGGGCGAGCGGCGTACCGACACATCCTTGGGCGCCTTTTTGGCCCAGGCATCAAACATCGGCTCGAAGGCGTTGCAGTGCGGGCAGTTGTACCAGAAGAATTCGACCACTTCGATCTGGCCGGCCGGCGCCTCGGTGGCGGCCGGCTTGTCCAGCGTCAGGTAGTCCGAGCCGCTTTGAAAAGCCTTGGCCTGGGCTTGCGCCAGCGAAGGAAGCGCCGACATGCCGGCAGCGGCAGCGGCCAGCGTGGCGGCTGAAATTGAAAACTCACGACGTTGCATTGATGGTTTCTCCTGGTGTCAATGTTGCAGGGGGTTTGATGCCGCCAGCCCGAAAAGTTCAGCCAGGAGCGAACTTAACGCTGCACCCGGACCAGCGCGGTTTCTATCGAGCTGTTGTCCAGCCGGTCCTTGACCTTGTCGGCGTCGTCCTTCTTGTCAAACGGACCCACGCGCACGCGGTACACGGTGCGGCCGGCCTGTTCGCGCTCGGTGACTTTGGCCTGCATGCCCAGCAGCAGCAGCCGGGCGCGCTGCTGTTCGGCGTCCTCGGGGGTGCGGTAGGCGCCGGCCTGGATGAAGTAGTTGAAAGGGTCCGGGCCCGATGCGGCGGCCGGGCTTTCGGCGCGAGACTTGGCCAGGTCTCCGAGCGGGTCGGCCGACGTTGGCCGGGCCGGTTTTGCCACCGCGACAGGTGCGGGGGCGGGCGCCGGGGCCGGGGTGGCAACTGCCGCCGGGGCCGGGGCGGCTGCCGGTGCGGTTGCGGTTTTGGGCGGTTTCACGACGCGTTCGGGTTTCTTCGCTTCGGGCGCCGGTATCAAGTCGGGAACGGTGCTGGCCGTGGCCGGCTCGGATTCGACCGGCGGGCTGAGTTCACCCGACGCCGAAGGGGCGGCCTTGGCGGGGTTTTTCCCGGCCAGGGGCGCGTTCGGATTCCAGTCCTTGTTTTTCAGGGCTTCGGCGGCGTCGCTGCCCGGGCTGTGTGACGGGCTCTTGTTCATGAAGGGCACCGGCACCTTGGTGACGTACACCGCCACGGTCAGCGCAATGGCCAGGCCGAGCAGTGCGCCAATAATCAGACCCAGCAGGGTTCCACCACGTTGCTTTTTCATACCGTATTCCGATGACTTGGCCGTTACTTGCATTAACTGAAATTTGAATCGCTGCCGGGAGTTTCCGCAGCTTTGCTACATCTTGCGCGGCGCGCTGACGCCCAGCACCGCGAGGCCATTGTGCAACACCTGCGCGGTGGCGGCGACCAGCGCCAGGCGCGCCAGCTTGACGGCTTCGTCATCGACCAGGATCCGCTCGGCGTCGTAATAGCTGTGGTAGCAGGCGGCGAGTTCGCGCAGGTAAAACGCCACGTCGTGAGGGGCAAAGCCGCTGGCCGCATGGCTGAGCATGTCAGGGTACTTGGCCAGCAGCAGCATCAGCGACTGGGCTTGCGGGCTGGTCAACGGCGAGAGATCAACATCACGAAGTTCACTAATAGCAAATTCGAGCGACGACTGCGCTTGTTCCCCGAGCTTGTCTAGTCCGGCTTTATCCAGGCTTTTCAAATCTGAGTCGTTCAATGTCGGGTCATCGCCCCGACGATGCGCATGCCAAGCAGCAATCACTGAGCAGATGCGGGCGTGCGCGTACTGCACGTAATACACCGGGTTCTCGTTGTTCTTGGCCAGCGCCAGGTCGATGTCGAAGATGTATTCGGTGTCGGGCTTGCGGCTGAGCAGGAAGAAGCGCACGGCGTCGGCGCTGGTCCATTCGATCAGGTCGCGCAGCGTGACGTAGCTGCCGGCGCGCTTGGAAATCTTGACTTCCTCGCCGTTGCGCACCACGCGCACCATGGTGTGCAGCACATAGTCGGGGTAGCCTTGCGGAATGCCGGCGTTGGCCGCCTGCAGGCCGGCGCGCACCCGGGCAATCGTGCCGTGGTGGTCCATGCCCTGGATGTTGACGGCCCTGGTAAAGCCGCGCTCCCACTTGGCCAGGTGGTAGGCCACGTCGGGAACGAAATAGGTATACGAACCGTCGCTCTTTTTCATGACGCGGTCCTTGTCGTCGCCGTAGTCGGTCGATTTGAGCCAGAGCGCGCCGTCCTGCTCGTAGGTCTTGCCGGCGTCTTTCAGGCGCTGCACGGTGGACTCGACCCGGCCCGATCTGTACAGGCTGGATTCAAGGTAGTAGTTGTCAAAGCGGACCGAAAACGCCTGCAAGTCCAGATCCTGCTCGTGGCGCAGATAGGCCACGGCAAACTGGCGGATCGACTCCATGTCGTCCACGTCGCCCGAGGCGGTGAATTGCCGGTCGTCGGCGCTGACGGTCTTGCCGGCCAGGAAGTCGGCGGCAATGTCGGCAATGTAGTCGCCGTTGTAGGCCGGCTCGGGCCAGCCGGCGTCGCCCGGTGTCAGGCCCTTGGCGCGCGCCTGCGTGCTGGTGGCCAGGGTGTGGATCTGCACGCCGGCATCGTTGTAGTAGAACTCGCGCCAGACATCGGCGCCCTGCGTGGCGTGGAGGTTGCAGATCGCGTCGCCCAGCGCCGCCTGCCGGCCGTGGCCGACATGCAGCGGGCCGGTCGGGTTGGCCGAGACGAACTCGACGATCATTTTTCCGTCGCTGCCGGCCGGCTGCATGCCGTAGCGGCTGCTTTCCTGCAGCACCGAGCGCACGGTTTGCTGCTTGGCGGCGGGTTTCAGGCGGATGTTGATGAAGCCGGGGCCGGCGATTTCAATGGCATCGACCCAGCGCTCGAAGGCCGGCGCCTGCAAGAGCAGCGCGCGCAGGGTTTCGGCCGTCTGGCGCGGGTTTTGTTTCAGCGGCTTGGCCAGCTGCATGGCCGCGGTGCAGGCGAAATCGCCGTGGGCGGCGACTTTGGGGGACTCGAAGGCGGCTTTGTCGCCGGCGCCAGGAGAGAGGGTTTCCAGCGCGCAAGCCAGGTCGGAGAGCAGGTCTTTTTTAATCGAAAGCATGGCCGGATTTTACGGTCAAGCCCAACGCTGGCCGAATTGAGCCGCCGGCCTGGCGGATACCCGGTCATCGAATTCGGGCCGGGCCGCGTTATGGTCTGGATTTCCGGCCGGAAATCGTTTTTACATCCCACTGATTGGAGTCACCATGAACAAGCTGTTGTCCCTGAGCGCGATTGCATTTTCCCTGACGATGGGCCTGTCCGCCGGCGCCCAGGCCCAGAGCGCCCCGGCTGCCCCGGCAGCCCCGGCCAAGGCTGCATCGGCTCCGGCCGCGCCCGCCAAAATGGCCACGGCGCCAGTGGTTTCCCCGGCATCCCCAGCCGTGGCAGCACCGGCCAAAACCGGCCAGCAAAGCAAGATGGCGACCTGCAACAAGGACGCCACCGGCAAAAAGGGCGACGAGCGCAAGGCCTTCATGAAGGAATGCCTGAGCGCCAGGAAAGAAGTGGCGGCGAAGGACGGCGCCCAGCAAAGCAAGATGAAGACCTGCAATGCCGACGCCACCGGCAAAAAAGGCGACGAGCGCAAGGCCTTCATGAAAGAGTGCCTGAGCAAATAAGGCGCTGCCGTTCACCCGGCGCTGGCCCACGGCCCGCCAATGCCTGCTTGGCGCTATTGAATAGATAGCTGTAAGTGCTGGTGGATACTGCGCAAAAGGCATATTTTTATCAAAACCAGTAACTACACAGGTCGCCACATGCTCCCGAGTCCGCATGGCTCCTTCCCCCAAAGGCGGGAAGGAGAAAATCGGGGATGCTGGGTAGTTACCGACCTTACGCAGCCGCCTGAAACTTCTGAAGCTGGTCAAAAGCGCTGCGGGTGGCATTGATGAGAAGCTTGAACCTCAGAGCAAAGGAGTTGATCTTGTTTTTGACGCTCAAGCATTCGAGTTTGAAGACGGCATAAATGGCCATGAAGACGTGCTTGCTTTGGGTTCTCAACGTCACCCCTTTCAAGGTCTTTGAGTAAGCTCTGCGCCTCACCATTTTTTTACTGCGTGGAGGCCAGAAGCATGTGGCAAGAGGTACTGGAACGATTTGAAAAGCAGGCGCCAGCCAGCGTGATGGCGCGCATTGCGCTGGAACAGGCCATGCCGGCGGCCTGGATCGACGAGGTGTTCGAAGCTAACCGCCAGCGCCAGTACCCGCGGGAGCTGCTGTTTTCCACCGTCGTGGCGTTGATGTCCCTGGTGAGCCTGGGCTTGCAGCCTTCGCTGCATGCGGCTGCGCGCAAGATGGAACACCTGCCGGTGTCGCTGGCCGCGCTCTACGACAAGGTCAAGCGCACGGAGTTTTTCTAGGTTGAAGCATTCCCCGGCAAGTGGCTACGAGCAAGCGCGGGCCCAAGATCGAAAAACCCAAGGGCTGGGTCGCCGGAGCCAAGGCTCGGGCACATGTTTCCACGGCCTGGGTGCTCAAGGCAGCGGCGGAACAAAGACCTTGAAAGGGGTGCGTCTCAATCGTCGTAATGCCCACGGCACGCGATAACGTCCAGGTTAACTTCATCAGCGGCATAGACCAGGCGGTGTGTCTCGTCAATGCGCCTTGACCAGTAGCCCGCCAAGTTGCCCAGCAGCGGCTCCGGCTTGCCGATACCCGTGAAGGGGTCGCGTCGCGCCGCTTCGATCAGGGTGTTGATGCGTTTTAGGGTCTTTTTGTCCTGCCCCTGCCACCAGGTGTAGTCCTCCCATGCCGCCGGGGTGAAGCGGATAGCGCGGCTCACTCAGGGTTCACCAGCTCGCGCCGCGCCGCCTTGCCCGCCTTGTGCTGCGCAATGGACTTGGCCAGGTGCGCCGCGTTGGCTGGAGTCGCCAGCAGGTGCATGGTCTCCATGATGCTCTGGTAATGCTCCAGCGACATCACCACGGCGTCCGCACCGTCCCGGCGGCTGATGATGGTCACGTCAGCGTCTTCATGCACCGTGTCGAGCACGGATTTAAGCGAACTGCGCGCCTCGGAATAGGTGATGACTCTCATTTTTGATGCTCCTTGACTTGTACTTGAACTGGTGCAAGTTTAAGTCATAATGTGTCAGATTGCATCAAATACCTCGTTCACGCCGCCTTGAATTGGATGACCTTAGCGCCCGTGCGCAGCTCGCCAGGCCGGACAAACACCAGCGCCGAAAGCTTGAGTGCGGCCAGGGTGCAGGAATGCCCGGTGTAGGCGGCTATCGAGCGCATCAGGTCGCCCGCCTGCTTGGGTTCTGTGATGGCGGCGAAGTGCTGGGTGGTGGTCGCGGTCAGTGCGCCCTTGAGGTCTTGCGTCACGTCCCGCTCTGCGCTGCCCGTGGCGACGGCATACCGGAACACCTGCCCGCAAAGCTGTTTGAGTCGGTGCGCCGTGTCGACAGCGCCCCGTGCCTCTACCTTGCGCACAACCCGGTCGAGCACGTCACGCGGCTTGATGGTGGAAATGGGCATGTTGCCAATGAAGGGGAAGGCGTCCTTCTCAAGCCAGGTGGAAACCTTCAACTGGGTGATGGCTGCCCGTTCGGGTTCGGTCTTGACCAGCCATTCACGCGCCACGGTTTCAAAGGTGTTTGCCGCTGCCGCCGCCGTGGCCTGTTGATCTTCGCGCTTGGCGGCGCTGGGGTCAGTGCCTTGCGCCAGCAGTTCGCGGGCCTTGTCGCGGCCTTGCCGGGCCTTTGCCAGCGATACCGCCGGGTACACGCCAAGCGCCAGCGTCTTTTGCTTGCCTGCGAAGCGGTAGTTCATGCGCCAGTACTTCCCGGCCTTGGTGATGTGCAGGTACATCCCGCCGCCGTCGCTGTGCTTGTCGCCAGCAGGCGCGCCGCTGTGCTTGGTGTTTCGCGTGAAGGTGTCGGTAAGTGCCACGGTCCGCCCCCTTGTTGGTATTTGAAAATACCAACAGAACTACCATGATTTTGTTGGTATGTCATGGTAGCCCGTGATACCGCATGAGACAACAAAAAACCCGCTGTAGCTATGAACTACGCGGGTTTTGATAGGTTATGACACTGCCTGATAGGGGTAGGTGGTACCGCCAACAGGAATCGAACCTGTATCTAGCGCTTAGGAGGCACTCGTTCTGTCCATTGAACTATGGCGATTTTTTCTGGGCGCATGGCGAAGAACGGGAATTGTATGCGCTGAACGGGCGTTATTGAAAAACGGGGCGGTCCTGGTTCAGTCGTAGGGGATGGTGAAAATCAGGTCCACCGCGCTTTGCTCGCCGGCCTGGGCGCGAATCGTGAAGCGGCGCGACAGGTCATAGAAAACAAACAGCGTTCCCAGGGCGCCCGAAATGCTGCGTTCGTACGCTGCGTAAAAGTTGCGCGAAAAGCGCTTGCCCAGTGTCACGGCGCTGCCAGAAGTGGTGCCGTCCGTATTGCTGGAGGCACCCCGGAACGACAGCTCATCCAGGCCCAGCGAGGCGGCCAGACCGCCCGACATGCCGCCGCTTTTACTGCCCAGCAGTGCGAGTGCGGCTTGTTGCAGCAAGGCTGCTTCTGCACCGCCCGAGGCTGAAGCCCGGCCGACCACCAGCCACGACAGCTTTTCAGCGTCAGCCAGTTCGGGCTGCGCATAGAGCCTGACGCTCGGCAGGAGTGCGGTGCCAGTGATCTGCACGCCCACGCGCTGCGTGAGATTGGGGCGTATGGCCAGGATGTCGAGCGTCGGGTTGTCAATCGCTCCGGTAAAGCGGATCACGCCCTGCTCGACATCCAGGCGCTGGCCGTAGGCGCGGTATTGCCCGCCGAAGGTTCTGACGGTGCCCAGCAGGCGCGGCGTGCTCAGGGAGCTGCCGCTGAGCGCCAGCGTGCCGCGAATCCGCGTATCAATGCCTTTGCCCTGAATCCGGAAGTCGCTTCCCAGGTCAATCTCCATCGCCAGTTTGAGCGGACGGGCAGCCTTGTCGGCGCTTGCCGCACTGGTTTGCGACGGTGCTTTCTGTCCGGTTGCCGCGCCGCTGGCGGTACGCACGACCACATCCTCGCCCAGTTGGGGCGTTCCTTCGTCGGGCAGCACAATGCGCGCCTGGTCAATCACCAGCTTGCCGGTGAGTTCGGTCTGTTCGCCCTTCAGGCTGGCCTGCACATCGCCTGAAACCGTGACCTGCCGGTCGGTGCGAATGCTGGCGCGCAGCTGCTGCAGTTTTGCGTCGAGCCGGACCTGCGGCTTTCCATCGATCCAGCCGGCCTCGCCCTGGGCGGTCAGGCTGCCGCCAGTGTCTTTTTCGCCTGCGCCTTGCAGGGTGAATTCGCTGATGCGCATCCGCGTCCCGTCCAGCCGGGCGCGCAGGCGGCCGTTGCCGAGCTCGATGCCATCGACCACCGAACGCAAGGCCAGGTCATTGGCCTGCAGGTCGCCTGCCAGGCTGGGGGCCGCACGGGTTCCGCTGATGGCGATATCGGCCCCCAGCGAGCCGCGCAGCCGCCAGCCGGGCGGCGCCAGCAGCGACCAGACGCCGATGCGTGGCAGTTGCGCCCGAAGCTGGCCGTTCAGCGGCGCATCAACCGGCCAGAGCCAGCCGCCCACGCCCTGGCCGTCGGGGGCGCGAACCAGCCGTGTCCTGAGCTGGCCGCTGGCCGTGCCGGCGCGTTCGCTGTCCCAGACCAGGGCGAGGCTCAAGGCATCGCCGGCGGTTTCCAGCGAAACGCTAGCCTGTTTGACGCCGGCTGCCACGCGTGCCGAGTTGCCTTGCACGCCTTCAGCCTGCACCGTGATGTCGCCGCTGCTGCGCGCCAGGCTGGCCCTGAGTTTGAGGGTGTTGCCAAGCACGGCATCCCACTGACCATCGAACACCAGGCTGCCGCCCAGGCCTGCGCCCGTCATTTGCGGGCCGCCGAGCAGTTCGATCCAGGCAATCGGCAAGCCGGTGATCCTGCCGGCGGTCACGAGTTCTCCGGCGCGCCAGCGCACCGGCTGCCAGGACAGCGTGGCCTGGGACGGCGCAGCGCTTGAGGCGGTGCTGGGGGGCGCTGTCAAAAGTGCTTCGCCAGCGCCACTTTCAAAGGCGCCGCCACCAGCGCGTGCCGGTGTCCACTTGAGCGCGACCGGGCCGCGTGTTGCAAGCCGCCATGCGCCGCTGCCCAGCGCCGGGTCTTCAACACTCAGGCTGAGTTGCCTGACCAGGCCTTGCCAGGCCGACTCGCCCAGCGACGGGCTGGCCGTGCCCGCCGGCTTCAGGCGTCCACCGTCGGCGGCCAGTTGCAGCGCATAGCGGCGCTGGTCAACTTCGACCCGGCCTTGCGCGCCCAGTTGCGCCTGGCTCAATCGGCCTGACAGCGTGGCCTGCAGTTCACGGATTTTCAGCAGGGTGGGGCGTGCGGCGGCTTTCGGGGCCATGACGGGTGTCGCTGGGGTGGCTTTTGCCGACGCTGCCGTCTTGGGCGTGGCTGCCATCCAGTCCAGCGAAGGCACTTCCAGCCGTGCCTGCAGGGCCGGGTCTTGCCAGCCGCCTTGCCATCTGGCTTGCAGCTCGGCGCTACCGCTGGCAGAAGCGTTCAATACCGAAGCCGGCATGCCGGGGAGTTTTTGCAGCCAGCGCAGGGCCTGGGCTGCATCGCGGCCGTGCAGATTCAACTCGCCGCCGCCACTGGTTTGCTGCAGTGCGCCATTGAACTGGGCTTCAAGGCCGGGGGCGGTCAGTGCCAGCTTGCCCTGGCCGCTTTTGGCGGCGGGCTGCACTTCGAACTGGCCGCTCAGTTCGGCGTCGTCGGTGCGCATCCGCAGGGCCGACAGCGCCAGCGTGCCGCCCGCCCGTTGCGGGCTCCAGCTGCCGGTGGCCTGGGCGTCGCGCAGGCGCAGCTGTTGCAGAAAATTGTTCTGGCCTGAATGGGTTCTGGGCGCTGGCCTGCTGCCTGCGCCAGCCACTGCCTGAACGCTGGCATCAAAGCGCGCGGTGGCGCCCTGGCCGGTGGCCTCAGCCCGGCCGTCCAGCGGCAAGGGCGTCAGTTGGGTATGCAGCTGGGCCGGGTTGATGTGCCTGAGCGTGGCGCTCAGCTTCCAGTCCTGTGCGGGCGCTGCCGGTTCTGTCGTGGCGGGTTTGCCGGCGAGCGTCGTCTGCGTCCATTCGCCACTGGCCAGGATCTCACCGCCGCCCAGTTGTGCCTTGAGGCTGCGCACCATGGCGGTGCCGTTTCGCCATTCGCCCTGCGTGTCCAGTTGCTCCAGCGGCAGGCGTTGCTGGTCCCACGGGCCGGGCAGGGCGTTGGTCAGTTGCAATTGCAGGCCCCAGCCAGCGCTGGCCGTTGCCGGAGTGCTTTCGAGCGGTCTGACGCTGGCGCTGCCGGTCAGCAGGGTTTGCGGCATGTTGGGCAACAGGGTCGCGATGTCCAGGTCGCGGAACGTGGCATCGGCCTGCGGCAGGGGTTGCGCCGCCCACGGCATGACGCGAGCGGTGGCGCTGGCCTGGGGTTGCAGCGCGGGTTTTTTCGCATCGGCTGGCGGTGCTTGCGTCATTTGCAGTTCGGCCTTGACCAGCAATTCGGTCAGCGGGCCGCTCGCCGTGGCCTGGAAAGCCAGCGGCACCGATGCCGGATGGTTGGGAATCGCGACGGCCAGGGCGCCCGACAAGCTGGCGTCCAGCGTCAGCGGGCTGGTGGCGGTCAGGGCGGCGCGCCCGCTGTAGCGTCCGCTGGCAAACGCCATGCTTTTCAGGTCGAGCTGATGCTGCAGGCCGGTGTAGAGATAGTTGCCTGCGATGGCCGAGGCGGTGAATGCAGTCTTGCCGGCATAGTCGAACTGGCCGACTGAAAATTCGTCCAGCGCAATCCGCAATGGAAGACCCAGCGCGTTGGGCGGTGTCGTGGGCGTGGTCGTTGGCGGGCGCTCGTTGATGACCTGCACGCTGGCAACGGCAAAGCGGTTGAGCTTGAGCGTTCCCTGCAGCAATGACCAGGCCTGCCAGGCCAGGCTGACATCGCGGGCATGGACGGTGATGCCGTCCTGTTGCCACTGCAACTGGTCAATATGGCCGCCTGCCCTTAATGATCCCGTGGCACTCTCGAACGTCAGCGGCTGCGACTTGCCAGCCCAGCGCAGCGCCGTGTCCAGCGAGCCTTCGGTGCCCGCCCACCACCACAGCGCGCCCATGGCGCCGAAGGCCAGCACCACCACGCCGCCCAAGGCAAGCGCAGCAGCTTTCAGCCCGCGCAGCGCCGGCCTGGCGGCTGGCGCTGCCGGCTGATCCTCGGGCGTGTTCGATGCAGCCATCAGAAGACAAAGCCCACGCTGATGTGCAGGCGCGCCTGCTTGACTTTGAGGCCGTAGGCCAGGTCGATCTGCAGCGGTCCAATCGGGCTTCTCCAGCGCACGCCGGTGCCGATGCCGACGGACGCGCGCATGTCCTGCGGCTTGTCGGCCACGGCGCCCGCGTCAATGAATACTGTGTGCTCGAACTCGCTGGGCCGGCCCTTGAGCGTGATGGGCCGCTGCCACTCGACGCTGCCGACCGCCAGGTAGCGGCCCGGACCAATCACGCCGTTGGGCAGCGTAATGCCGATGTCGCGGTAGCCATAGCCGCGCACCGTGTTGTCGCCGCCGGTGCGAAACAGCTGGGTGGACGGGATGTTTGCCGCGTCCTTGGCCAGCACGGCGCCAGCTTCCGCGCGCATGGCAATCCGGCCGCGCTCCAGCGTTTTGATGCCCAGCCAGCGGCCCACCGTGCGGGTAAATGGCTGACGGTTCTGGCCCAGCGTGGTGCCGGCGCCCAGCTCGAAGCCCAGGGCATAGCCCTTGCCGGGAAAAGGCAGGCTGTCAAAGTAGCGGCCGGTCCAGACGTAATTGGCCGTCAGCGCCGAGCCGTCGCCGGTATCGGACCCTGAATTGCCCAGCAGGCCCGCGCCCTGAACATTGGCCCGGTCGTATTGCAGGTAGATGTTGCGGTCAATCCGGTCGCCGACCTGCGACCGGCCAAAGCGCAGCCGCTGCGCCTGGGTAATCAGCGCATCGTCAGTGATTCGCTCGACGCGGCCCAGGACGCCCCAGCGCCAGTTGGCTTCATCCGGGATGGCGGTCCACTCGGTCTGTGCGAAAGGCGAGGTTTTCTCCAGTTGCAGCTTGGTGACGGCGCGCCAGCCGATGCCGGGCACCCGCAGATGCGTGTGCTCGACCGATGCGCGCGGCCCGGTGTCCGTGGTCACGCCCACGCCCAGAACCACTTTTTGCAGTTTGGCTTCGCGTACCTGCACCTGCACGGGCACTGCCAGCGGATCGTTCTCGGGGTTGATGAAGACATAGGCCGAATCAAAATAACCACTGGAGGCCAGCCGTTGCTGCGCTTCCACCAGCTGGCTCAGGTCGTAGACCGCTCCCTGGCTCAGCCGCGCCAGTCGCGGCACCAGCACCGGGTCGTAGCGCTCCACGCCGCTGACCTGCATCGGACCGAGCCGGTACAGCGGGCCGGAGTCCAGGTTGACCGTCAGGCTGGCGGTACGGTTCGGTGCATCAATGTCGGCCAGACTGCCGCCCAGCCTGCCGGCAGGGTAGCGACGGGCCACCAGCTGCCGCAAGGCCTGGGTCTTGGCGCCGCTCCAGGCATCCTGGGTGAAACGCAGGCCTGTGGGCAGGCGCCAGTCGCGCTCGATTTCAGTGCGCTGGGCAATGGCATCGGTGTCGGGCGAGGCGGCAATATCACCGGCGAAAGTGATGGCCACCGGGCCGATATTCGTGGCTTGTCCGGGATCAACAGCCACCACGATGACGGGCCGCGCGTTGACACCGCCTTCGCGGGTGATATGGATGTCGGGGCTGAAGTAGCCGAGCGTGCCCACCAGGTTGCGGACATTGCGCTCGGCCAGCACGATCAGGCGTGTCAGTTCTGTTTCATCCAGATCGGTGACGGCACGGTAGCGCTGCAGTTCCAGGTGCCGTTCGAGCAGTTCGCGCACTTCTGTCGGGGCGCGAACGGAAATGTCAAACGCAGTGACTTCGGGCGTGGCGCTGGTCGGGCCGACAGCGCCTTGCGGCGTATCGACAGGCTCGACTTTCTCGGGGGGCGGCGCCGGTGGTGGTGCGGTTTGCCGGACGTCGGAAGGCGGTGTTGACCCGGAAGACATGGACGTGCCGGCAGGCGATACGGGTGCGGCAGCCTGCGCCCTGGCGGCAGGCCCCAGGAGCAGGGCCGTCAAGGCAAAAGCAGTCAGCGCAAGACGCGAGGAGAAGGTCATGGCCCCGGCGGCCGTCCGCGCGCAGCAGGTACTGGGATGGGTCACGGACCCGAGTTTACTGTGACATCATTTCGAGAGCAGCCGGATCGCTTCCTCAAGGCCCTTGAGGGTCAGGGGATACATGCGCTGGCCCATCAGCTGCTGGATCATGCTGATGCTCTGGCGGTATTGCCACACGCCTTGCGGTTCGGGATTGATCCAGGCGAATTTCGGGAAGGCATTGGTCAGCCGCTGCAGCCATTCGGCACCGGCTTCCGCGTTGTTGTATTCAACGCTGCCGCCGGCCTGCAGGATTTCGTAGGGGCTCATGGTCGCATCGCCGACAAAGATCAGCTTGTAGTCCTTGTTGTACTTGCGGATGATGTCCCAGGTCGAAAACTTCTCGGCAAAGCGGCGGCGGTTGTTCTTCCACATGAAGTCATAGACACAGTTGTGGAAGTAATAAAACTCCAGGTGCTTGAACTCGGCCTTCACGGCGGAGAACATTTCCTCGACCCGGTGGATGTGGTCGTCCATGGTGCCGCCCACGTCCATCAGCAGCAGCACCTTCACGTTGTTGTGGCGCTCGGGCACCATCTTGATGTCCAGCCAGCCGGCGTTGGCGGCGGTCGAGCGGATGGTGTCGTCCAGGTCGAGTTCTTCCTGGTTGCCCTGGCGGGCGAACTTGCGCAGGCGGCGCAGCGCGACCTTGATGTTGCGCGTGCCGAGTTCCTGGGTGTCGTCGTAGTCCTTGTAGGCGCGCTGGTCCCAGACCTTGACGGCGCTGCGGTTGCGGCTTTTTTCCTGGCCGATGCGGACGCCCTGCGGGTTGTAGCCATTGGCGCCGAAGGGCGAGGTGCCGCCGGTGCCAATCCATTTGCTGCCGCCTTCGTGGCGTTCTTTCTGCTCTTCAAAACGCTTTTTGAGCGTTTCCATCAGCTCGTCCCAGCCCATTTTCTCGATCTTCGCCTTGTCCTCGGGGCTGAGTTCAAGTTCCAGGTTCTTGCGCAGCCACTCAAGGGGAATGTCCTTGGTGAAGTCGGCAATCATTTCAACGCCCTTGAAGTAGCTGGCAAAGGCGCGGTCAAACTTGTCGTAGTGTTTTTCGTCCTTCACCAGCACGGTGCGGCTCAGGTAATAGAAGTCGTCGATCCTGTAGGCGCCTTCGCTGATCTCGCCATCAGGTCCGTCGGCTTTGCCGCTGTTGGGGCCGACCACGCCGGCCTCCAGCGCTTCGAGCAGCATCAGGAATTCCTTGACCGAAACCGGAAGTTTGGCCGAGCGCAGGGTGTAGAAAAAATCAATCAGCATGGTGTGTCGCTCAATCAGTCACGTGGTTTGCCGAGTTGATACTTCAGGTGCGCCTTGACCGTCGGCCATTCGCTGGCAATGATGCTGAACACCACGGTGTCGCGCAGGGTGCCATTGGGCGACACCTGGTGATTGCGCAGCACGCCGTCCTGCCTGGCGCCCAGCCGGGCAATGGCGGCCCGGCTGTCAAAGTTGAACCAGTGGGTGCGAAATTCCACTGCGATGCAGTCCAGCTTTTCGAAGGCATGCTTGAGCAAAAGCAGCTTGGCCTCGGTGTTCAGGCCGCTTCGCTGCACGCTTTTGCTGTACCAGGTATGGCCAATTTCAAGCCTGCGGTTTTTCGCGTCCACGTTGAAGTAGCGCGTCGAGCCCACCAGCTTTCCATCCGATTTGCGGTGCACGACGAAGGGCATGGCGCCGAGTTCGTCGCGCATTTTCAGGGCGGCATCCATGTAGCCGATCACGCCGTCCGGGCCGGCAATGGCCGTGTACCAGAGGTTCCATAACTCGCCGTCCCTGGCGGCTTCCAGCAGTTCGGGTTCATGCCGGCGCTCCAGCGGCTCCAGGATGGCCCAGTCGCGCCCGGTCAGGGTCAGGGGTTCAATAAATCGCATGTCTTTCGAGTCCTTTCGCCTGATGGCATCCGGGCGGTCTTGATGCGTGCCGCCCTTTGCGCATCAGCGGTTGTTGCGCTGCATGAACACCAGCTTTTCAAACAGTGTCACGTCCTGCTCGTTTTTAAGCAGCGCGCCGATGAGCGGCGGCACCGCGACCTTCTGGTCGCTGCTTTGCAGCGCTTCGAGTGGAATGTCTTCGGCCACCAGCAGCTTGAGCCAGTCGAGCAGCTCGCTGGTGGAGGGTTTCTTTTTCAGGCCGGGCAGGTTGCGTACGTCGTAGAACGTTTTCATTGCAGCCGCCAGCAGTTCTTTCTTGAGCGTGGGGAAATGCACGTCCACGATGCTCTTCATGGTGTCGGCGTCGGGGAACTTGATGTAGTGGAAAAAGCAGCGGCGCAGGAAGGCGTCGGGCAGTTCCTTTTCGTTGTTGGACGTGATGAACACCAAGGGCCGGTGCTTTGCGCGGATGATTTCCCGGGTTTCGTAGCAGTAGAACTCCATGCGGTCGATTTCGCGCAGCAGGTCGTTCGGAAATTCGATGTCGGCCTTGTCGATTTCATCAATCAGGAGCGCCACCGGCTGGTCTGCGGTGAAGGCCTGCCACAGCACGCCCTTGAGGATGTAGTTGTGAATGTCCTTGACCTTTTCATCGCCCAGCTGTGAGTCCCGCAGGCGCGACACGGCATCGTATTCATACAGGCCCTGCTGTGCCTTGGTGGTCGATTTGATGTGCCACTGCAGCAGCGGAAGGCTCAAGGCCTCGGCCACTTCCTCGGCCAGCATGGTCTTGCCGGTGCCGGGCTCGCCCTTGACCAGCAGCGGCCGCGTCAGGGTGGCGGCGGCGTTGACCGCCAGCATCAGGTCGGGCGTGGCAACATAGTTTTTAGAACCTTGGAATTTCATGATTTTTCGAATGGACGTGTTGACATAAATGGGGTATCCGGTGAAATTATGAGCAACAGGCCGTGATTTGGCAGGCCCAGATATAATCCACCGTTGTTTTAACGATGACTTCTCACCTGATTGTGCTCGCAAAATGAATAAGCTGTTCACCTCGATATTTGCCCTGGCGGTCACTTCCGCGACGCTTGCAAGCCTTGCCCAGGACATCAAGGGCGATGCCAATGCAGGCCAGACCAAGAATTCCATGTGCATCGGCTGCCACGGCATCAAGGGCTATCAATCCTCTTTCCCCGAGGTTTACAAGGTTCCCATGATTTCGGGCCAGAGCGCCGGTTATATCTCTGCTGCGCTGCACGAGTATAAAAAAGGTGATCGCAAGCATCCCACCATGCGCAGCATTGCCGATACCCTGACCGAGCAGGATATTGCCGATCTGGCCGCTTATTACAGCGGCCACGGCGTGGTGGCCGGCGCAGAGCTTTCCGCCAAGCCAGCCCGGGAGCCCGGTGCAGACGTTCAGGCGCTGCTCAGCAAAGCCAATTGCGCCTCTTGCCACGGCGCCAATTTCAGCAAGCCCATCGACCCTTCCTATCCCAAGATCGCCGGCCAGCATGCCGACTACCTGTTCGTGGCGCTGAAGGCCTACAAGGCGGACAACGGCGCCAATGCCAACGCAAAAGTCGGCCGCGCTCACCCCATCATGGGCGGCATGGCCAAGCAGTACACCAATGCCGAACTCAAGTCCATGGCCAACTACCTGTCATCCGTGCAGGGCGATCTGAAGGTCGTTCCGGAAAGCCGCTTCCGCTAAGCCGGCAGACCAGCCTTCCTGCGCAAAAAGCCGCTGAACCAGCGGCTTTTTTTGTGGGCGCATGGCAGGCGATGCGCCTGCGCGAACTTCAATCCCGGGTCGCGTGGCGCTGCACGCATTCGATATAGGCCGCGCCATCGGGCGGGCGTCCCGAGCGCTGGCTTTCCCAGACCATGGACCCTAAGCATTCCATGGCTTCATGGTGGGCGTCATGCAAGGAGTTGCGCCGGGCCGTCAGCAACTCGACCGCCTGGCGGATGCCGCGCGGCTGGTCAATCGAGCATTGCTCGCTGATCGACAGGTGCATGGCCAGGTGCAGGAAAGGGTTGGTGTGGCCGCCTTCCACGTCGTACATTTTTTCCAGCGCAGCGTCTGCATCGATGAAATCGGCCTGGTACTCAGGATGCTCGTCAATCCATTGGCTTGCTATGGTTTCTATAGCTTCAAGTGCTTGACGGGTGCGCGCTTTGGCATAAACGGAGCAAAAAAAACGGCGAACATCGGCTTGGGATGGCGTAAACATGGCCGCAAGCGTATCACGCAACGGAAAGGACTTACATTACCCCAAGGGTGGCACGGTTCCGGGGCGGGGCCACTCAAAGACCCACAAGCCCGGCAAGGAATTTCGATGAACGCAGCACGCATTGCAGGCATTATTTTGATCGTCGCCGGCCTGGCCGGATTTTTTACCGGCGGCTTCAGCTTTACCAAGGACAAGACCGCCGCCAAGATCGGCCCGCTTGAGTTGACCGTCACCGAAAAGGAGTCGGTCAACATTCCCCAGTGGCTGAGCCTGGGCGCGATTGCCCTGGGCGCCATCGTGCTGGTGATGGGCGCGCGTAAATCCTGAATCGTTGTTCTTCCTTGAGATGGTCCTGGCTTGTCAGCTGCGCTGCAGGCTCAGCCTTTGCGAGATGGCCTGCGCCGCGGCCCGCCAGCATTCCCCCCTGTTCGCTGGAGACGCATGAATGATCAACAAGATTGCCCTGTCGGTGGCCGATGCGCTGGCCGATGTGAAAGACGGCTCGACCGATATTGATCGGGGGATTCGGCACCGCCGGCAACCCGAGCTGATTGACGGGCTGATCGCGCAGGGCGCCAAAGACCTGACCGTCGTCAACAACAACGCCGGCAATGGCGAGGCCGGGCTGGCGGCCCTGCTCAAGGCCGGGCGCATCGTGACGCCGGGCATCCACGTCAGCCGCATCGTGCGGATCGAGCGCGTCGCCACCCGGGCCGGCGGCATCAAAATTATTGCCAAATCGGCTTTATCCGCATAAGGAGCAAGCATGAGCAGCTATCAAAAACGAAGCGAGGAAGACGACGACCTCATCAATGCCGGCAAGCAGCCCGTCACCCGGCCGTGGGCGGCGCCATGGATTTGGCCATTGGCGCCAAACAGACCTGGGTGATGATGGATCTGCTGACCAGGCAAGGCCAGAACAAGGTGGTGGCGCAATGCACGCATCCCCTGACCGGCATTGGCTGCGTCAAGCGCATCTATTCCGAACTGGCCACGCTCGAATGCACGCCGCAGGGCTTGAGGCTCATCGACAAGGTCGATGGGCTGGCGCATGCCAAACTCGAACAGCTGGTCGGCCTGCCGATTGCCGCCTGAGCTGGACAACCTTTTTCACCTTTTTGACCGTTTTGACCGTTTTGACCTTAACTCAAGAGACAAGAACATGACCCTCAACCAAGCCTTTATCTGCGACGCCATCCGTACCCCTTTTGGCCGCTACGGCGGCGCCCTGAGCAGCGTGCGCACCGACGACCTGGGTGCCATTCCCATCCGCGCCTTGATGGCGCGCAACCCGAATGTGGACTGGCAGGCCGTCACCGACGTGATCTACGGCTGCGCCAACCAGGCCGGCGAAGACAACCGCAACGTCGCCCGCATGTCCAGCCTGCTGGCCGGCTTGCCGGTTGAAGTGCCGGGCGCGACCATCAACCGCCTGTGCGGCTCCAGCCTGGATGCGCTGGGCACGGCCGCGCGCGCCATCAAGTCGGGCGAAGCGGGCCTGATGATTGCCGGCGGCGTCGAGAGCATGAGCCGTGCACCATTCGTGATGCCGAAGGCCGAGAGCGCCTTCAGCCGCAGCAATGCGGTGTACGACACCACCATTGGCTGGCGCTTCGTCAACAAGCTGATGAAGGCCCGGTACGGCATCGACTCCATGCCTGAGACGGCCGAGAACGTGGCGACCGATTTCGGCATCGAACGCGAGGCGCAAGACCGCATGGCCATGAACAGCCAGCTGCGCGCCGTGGCCGCGCAACAGGCCGGCCATCTGGCCCGCGAGATCATCGGCGTGAGCATTCCGCAGAAAAAGGGCGATGCCCTTCTCGTGGACCAGGACGAGCACCCGCGCGCCACCAGCCTGGAAGCGCTCGCCAGGCTCAAGGGCGTGGTCCGGCCTGACGGCACGGTCACGGCCGGCAACGCCAGCGGCGTGAATGACGGCGCTTGCGCGCTGCTGCTGGCCGACGAGGCCACTGCCGCGAAAAATGGCCTGGTGCCGCGTGCCCGCGTGGTGGGCATGGCCACGGCCGGCGTGGCGCCGCGCATCATGGGCTTTGGCCCGACGCCCGCGACGCAAAAAGTGCTGGCCCTGACCGGCCTGACCATCGGCCAGATGGACGTGATCGAGCTGAACGAAGCGTTTGCCGCGCAAGGCCTGGCCGTGCTGCGCGCGCTGGGCCTGAGCGACGACGATGCCCGCGTCAACGCCTGGGGCGGCGCGATTGCGCTGGGCCATCCGCTGGGCGCCAGCGGCGCGCGCCTGGCCACCACGGCGGTCAACCGGCTGCACCAGACCGGCGGTCGCTACGCGCTGTGCACCATGTGCATTGGCGTGGGGCAGGGCATTGCCGTGATCCTGGAACGGGTTTGAGCGCGATGACCGCACCCTTGACTGAAGTCACGGTCGTCACCGGCGCCAGTTCAGGCATTGGCCGCTCCATTGCCGAGGCCTGCTGGCGCAAGGCAACAACGTGGTCAACCTCGACTACGTTCTGCCCGACTGGAGCCATTTGCAGCTCGTGTCCTCCCAGGCCGACCCTGCGCGCCTGCGGCCAGGGCCGCATCGTCAACATGTCCTCGTGCGCCGCGCTGGGCAAGGTGGACCGCATCGTGTATGCGGCCACCAAGGCCGGAATGATCGGCATGACGCGCACGCTGGCCATGGAACTCGGCCGCGACGGCATCACCGTGAATGCGCTTGGCCCCGGGCCGAGCGCCACCGAACTGTTCCGCAAGAGCAGCCCCGAGGGCGCGTGGCCAATGTGCCAACCTGCTGGTCGCCAATCCGGCGCAGCCCTTCAAGACCGTCAAGGAACTGATTGCCTACGCCAAGACCAATCCGGGCAAGCTCAACTTCGGCTCATCCGGCAACGGCAGTTCCATCCACCTGTCGGGCGAGCTGTTCAAGGCCATGGCGAAAGTCGAGATGCAGCATGTGCCGTACAAGGGCAGCGCCTCCGCCATGACCGACCTGCTGGGCAACCAGCATCGGCATCTGCTCATTGAGCGCCAGGTGAACCCCGGTGGCGGTGCGCCGCCATGGCGGTTTTCTTTTTCGTCATCAACCTGTCCAAGTGGATTCCCTACGCCTGGCTGGGCCTGCTCGACTGGCGCAACATGGCGACTTCGCTGGTGCTGCTGCCGCTGGCGCCGGTGGGCGTGTGGATAGGCGTGCGCATGGCCCGGAGCATCAGCCCGCTCTGGTTTTACCGCTTTCTTTATGGCGGCATGCTGCTGACCGGCATCAAGCTGCTGTGGGACGGGTTCGCTTGAATGCTATTTAAATGATAGCTGCTTACGCACGCCAGTATTGCGCAGGAGCCTGTTTTCATCATCAGGCGGGTTGAAGGCCGCATCGAACAACTGCTTCCAGATGTAGTCGCCCAGCTCGGCCTTGTGCCCACCCGCTGAAGCCGAAAGGGGAATTTCAACGCAGTTCTTACTCTAAAAAAACAGCCTAACTGGGTAGGGCACTCTGTAACAGCGATAACTGTTTGTAGTTAAGGTCGCTCATTCATCGATCTGCGTACCCATTTGCTTTAAGGTCAAAACATTACATGAACAGATAGAACGATGCGCATTTGCCGGTCAGTCCCTCAGCGAAGCCTTCAGAACCCTTTTGCTCTTTTGGAAAAAGCAGCAATTGCCCTGAAAACCAGACGGCGCCTGCGACATCCTTCAGGGGAATATATGAAGAATCATGTTGATTTTGACCTGACATCGAAAGCATTGGTCAGAGTGGAGCGTTGGGCCGCGTGCCGCCAGATGTGCGACCGGCAGCCTTCTGCGCAAGCGGTTGCTGTTGATGCGACGGCGGAGCTGACCGATGCGGCGCGGCTTTGGGAAGAGCGCCGGGCCTTTGCTGTGGCCGCCAACGCCATCCGCGAGGAAGAAAAGGCCCGCCTGGCCCGGGAGCTGCACGATGAGCTTGCGCAGTCGCTGACGGCATTGAAGATGGACACCCTCTGGATCCGCGACCATGCGGGCGCCCAGTCCGCAATGGTGGCTGCAAAGCTCACTGAAATGGTGGAAATGCTTGATCGCACGGTTGCCGCGACGCGCCGCATGGCTGCCGACTTGCGGCCGCTGCTGCTGGATGATCTGGGTCTGGTGCCCGCCATCGAGTGGCTCGCCAGCAGGTTCACGCAGCGTTGCGGGGTTCCCTGCGCGCTCTCGGTCAATGGCGGGCTGGGGCTGGAGTTGCCCGAGCCTTATGCCACCGCGGTGTTCCGTATCGTTCAGGAGTCACTGAACAATGTTGCCAAGCATGCCGCCGCCTCGCAGGTGGCGGTCACGCTGGACAAGACCCTGGATACGGTCAGGCTGGTGGTGCAGGACGATGGTTGCGGATTTGTTTCAGCTGCTGCGCGCAAGCCGCAATCGCTGGGGCTTATGGGTTTGCGCGAACGCGCGCAATTGCTCGGTGGAAGCGTTTCCATCGGCAGCGCCCCCGGGAAAGGGACTTGCGTCGAGGTCAGCATGCCCCTGGATCCGTTGGGAGTCCTGTGATGATCAGGATCGTGATTGCGGACGACCATGCCATCGTCAGGGAAGGACTCAAGCGCATTGTCACTTTGGCTGAAGACATGACGGTGGTCGGGGAAGCCGCGAACGGAGCGGAAGTCATGCAGCAGGTGCGGGAGTCCGATTTCGATGTGCTGGTGCTCGACTTGTCCATGCCCGGGCGCAGTGGCATGGAGTTGATCAAGCTGGTGCGGTGCGAAAAACCCAGGCTTCGCATCCTGGTGCTCAGCATGCATGAGGAACTCCAATATGCCGTTCGCTCCATCAAGTCCGGTGCCAGCGGCTACCTGACCAAGGAAAGCGCGCCGCTGCAGCTGATGCAGGTGTTGCGCAAGATTGCCGCAGGCGGCGCTTTCATCAGCACCGGGGTGGCTGAACAGCTGGCGCTGGGATCGATGCTGGGCTCAACCACAGCAGCGCATGAAAAGCTGACGGACCGGGAGTTCGAGGTCTTCCGGTTGATCGCCACAGGCATGTCGGTAACGGATATTGCAGGACGGCTGAACCTTTCGGCAAAAACCATCAGCACCCACAAAGCCAATCTGATGCAGAAGATGAGCCTGCAAAACCAGAGTGAACTGATTCGCTATGCCATCAAGCATGGCGTTACCGAGCCTCTGGAGCCGTAAATGCCTTCTTTGATGAATCTGCGCCCGCGCAACCTTCACCCGTCCGGCTTGGGCGCAAGCCTTTCATGCATGGCGCTTGACCGGGATTGGTTTAGGGGTGATCGGCACAGGCCATGGGCGGATCCAGAGTTTTCTGATGCTGCCTGTCAGGCAACGCTCATGGCGGGCGGTATTGAGGGGCGCCACATTACAGGGATGGATCAGAAAAATACCGCTTTGAGGATTTTTATTGCAGATGACTCCTCCCTCATACGGGAGCGCGTCGCTTCAATGCTGCGCGCTTGCGCAATGACGATCGTCGGTCAGGCCGAAACGCCGCAAGACTCCATCGAGGGCATTCTGGCCGTCTATCCCGACGTTGTCGTGCTCGACGTTCAACTGGAAGGCGGCTCGGGTCTGCAGGTATTGCGAGCGATTCGCCACGCAGCGCCGGACATTGCATTTGTCATTTTCAGCAACAGCTCGGACCCGGGTTATCGCAAGTGCTACCTGGGCGCTGGAGCCGATCATTTTCTCGACAAGAGCCATGAATTCGATCAACTCGCGAAAGCGGTGTTCAACGCCTCGCAACATGCCGACTATTGAAATTTCAGAGCCTGTATAAAAAAGGAGCATTCATCATGTCTGCCGTTCTCGAAGCTTTAGCCTCACCCCTGGAACCTCGCGTTCTGCCGCAGGCGCCCACATCCGCACCAGTGATGCCCTTGAGGATGCGCTGCTCAAGTTGCCATCTGGGGGGCTTATGCCTGCCCTGCGGAACGGCCGTGAGCGACGTGCAGCGCCTGGACGAATTCAGGTTCGGCCGGCGCAAGGTCAAGACAGGGCAGACCCTGTACCGCGAGGGCGACCGCTTTCAGTTCTTTTATGCCGTGCGCAGCGGCACCTTCAAGTCCAAGCTGATGCTTGCAGACGGAAGAGAGCAGGTCAACGGGTTTTGCATGACCGGCGAAATCATGGGCCTGGACGGAGTCGCCTATGGCAGCCATGCCAGCAGCGCCATTGCGCTGGAGGACGCCGAAGTCTGCGCCATTCCCTATGTCCAGCTTAGCGAACTGGCCGCGGGCAACGCCGGCCTGCAGCAGGTGTTTGCACGAATCATGAGCCGCGAGATTTTGCGCGAGCACAGCTTGATGACCCTGCTTGGAAGCATGAATGCCGAAGAGCGGCTGGCCGCTTTCTTGCTGAACCTGTCGCACCGCCTGAAGGTGCGCGGCTATTCGGCCGTTGAATTTCATCTGCGGATGTCGCGCGCCGAGATTGGCAGCTACCTTGGCATGACGCTGGAAACCGTCAGCCGGACCTTTTCTGCCTTTCAGCAGTTGCGTCTGCTTGAAGTGGACAAGCGCCATGTCCGGCTTATCGACGTCGATGGTTTGACGCGGGCTTTCAAGATGCGCTTGAATTAACCTATTTCCGGCAGTTAAAGCCATCCAGCCCAGCGGCAAGCTAGACTGGGAGGCAGTTTCAACGAATTTGCAGGAGTCACCAGATGGGTGAAGCAAAAAGGCGCGAAAAACTTGCCCTGACGCAGGCCCTGGAGGCCATGGCTGTGGACACGCCCGGTGGCCGAATTCACGTGCAATGGGGCCACACGGCCAGCGCTTCGCCGAACGCGCAACTGACGTTCTTTGCCGAGTTCCTGGCCACCACCGGCCTCTACGAATCCTGGGTCGACAGCTGCCCCTGAGCTACAGCAGCCCGAACGCGCCGAGCCAACGCGATGTGCTGGGCACCTGGCGCCCGGATGGAGGCCATCACCAGCCGCGCCTTGCTGCTGGCCGGTGTGGGCCGGGCGGTCAGGCATGCCGGGCAGACCACGCTGCACTTGACGCCGATGCATGCAGCCGTGGACAAGCTGGCGGCGCTCATCACCCATATCCGTGCGGCTCTCGGTCATGTGAGGTCAGTTGCGGAGCAGTTGCCCAAGGCCAACCGCTGGAAGGCATTTGTGGACTATGTGGTGGCGAAAATCACCCGACCGCTGCCGCCTTGGTCTCCACCTGACCCGCTCGGGTTGGTTGGGTAACTGCCGGATTTAGGATGAACGGATGGCCTGCCCCAAGGGGCGCGCACGGGGAGCCGGGCGGACGCAACACCCCATGCGGGGTCTACCCGCAACCGTGAAACCCCTTCTGTTGGCGCGCCGGTTTTTCTGGCAAAGTGGTCTGCATGAGTTCACACGCGCTGCTGCTGCAACAAATCGATGCTTTGGAGCAAGGTGTCGCGCAGCGTGACTTGGAGATCGGCGCGCTGCGCCTGGCCATCGACAAACTCACCCTGGAGCTGTTCCATCTCAGGCGCATGCGCTACGGGCGATCAAGCGAGAAGGTGGACAGTCCCGAGTTGCCGCTGAAGTTGCCCGGCGCGGCGTTGTAGCCCACCCCCTGCGTCGCTTAAGCAGTCCCCGGGCGCTGCTCAGGGGGTCGATCTGGCGGACGCCCGCCAAAAGCGCCAGGCCACTTCCTGCCGCACCGCCCCCCCGCCAGCTGCCCGGGCACCTGCCGCGCCAGGAGGTGATGCACCTCACATCAAGCGACTGCACCTGCCAGGAGTGCGGCACCGAACTGCGCCAGATTGGCCAGGACACCTCCGAAGTGCTGGAGTACCAGCCTGGTGTCTTCAAGGTCATGCGCCACGTGCGCCCCCGGTTCGCCTGTGCCCGCTGCCACACGATCGTGCAGGCGAGCGCGCCGAGCCGCCCCATTGATCGCGGCCTGGGCGGCGCCGGCGTCATCACGCAGGTGCTGGTGGGCAAGTTCTGCGACCACCTGCCCCTTTACCGCCAGAGCCAGATCTACGCCCGCCAGGGCGTGGTGCTTGAGCGCTCCACACTGGCGGACTGGGTGGCCGGCGCGGCGCGGCTGCTCCAGCCTTTGGCCGACGCGGTGCGCCGCTACGTTCTGAGCGCGGGCAAGCTCCACACCGATGACACGCCCGTGCCGGTGCTCAGCCCGGGCCGGGGCACGACCCGCACGGCCCGGCTGTGGGTGTATGCGCGTGACGACCGCCCCGGCGGCGATGCGTCGCCGCCAGCGGTGTGGTTTGAGTATTCCCCGGACCGCAAGGGTGAGCATCCCAGGGGCCACTTGGCAGGCTTTGCCGGCACCTTGCAGGCCGACGCCTTTGCAGGCTACGACGCCCTGTTTGCCGATGGCCAGGTGGTGGAAGCTGCTTGCTGGGCTCACGCCCGGCGTAAATACTATGAAATCCACAAGGGCCAGGATGAGATGCCGGGCACGCTGGCCCATCAGGCGCTGCTGCGCATCGGGGCGCTGTACGCCATCGAGAAAGATATTCGGGGCAAATCCGCTGAGGAGCGCCGGCGCCAGCGGCAAAGCCGCGCCAAACCCCTGGTCGAGGCGCTGCACGGCTGGCTCCAGGACGCCCTGGGCCAGCTCTCGGCCAAGTCGTCCATGGCGCTGGCCATTGGCTACTCGCTCAACCATTGGCAGGCCCTTGTGCGTTTCGTGGACGACGGGCACATCGAGATGGACAACAACGCGGCCGAGCGGGCGCTGCGCGCAGTCGTGATGACGTGTTCATAGTGCCCCTCTTCGTTAAGTGCTTGAAAACATTGAGATCTGATTCTCCGCCTGCGTGCGACACGGGCTGTGTGTTCGCGCGATGGCCTCAATGATCGTCTGATCGAGCAGTGCGCTCGCCCGGATCTGGTATGGCGCCCGGGGTACGACTTGTTCTGCGGGCAGCAGTCCTGCCTTGATCAGGTGGCGAATGCGATGGTTCGTGACACCGAGTTTGGCGGCCGCCTCCGACATGGTCAACCACTGTCCGTCCTTCTCGGCCGAGCGGTAGGCACGGATGCCGTGAACCCTGCGCAGGGAACTCACGCGCTGTGCGTTCCAGGTATTGCCTTGGCCCGTGGGCAGCCCCATGCGGTTGAGCGACGCGGCGATGTGTTCATCGGACCATCGGCCTGCCATGCTGCGCATGACGGCCAGCGCCTCGTCGGGCGTGCTGCAGCTATGCTCGCCCGTGCGCGGCTTGGTAACGCGCAACTGCGAATGCTGGCCGCCTCGCCAGTGGATCGTCAGCACGACCTCGCGGGTCGCGTCGTCGACATCGGCAATGATCTCCTTGACGAGCACACGAAGCAATTGCTGGCGCGTGCGCATGCTGACCCCGGGCGCATCCCACGCGGCGGCCAGATCCTGGGCAAGCCTGCCGAGGTCTGGCCTAGGCACCGTCGACTGCATTCGGTCCGCCGCCTCCAGGCGCTGCTCGCATGCGCGTACGCGCTGCAAAGCAGCCTCCCAACTCTTCTCCAGCTGCGCGGCGATCAGGCGATGGTCTGGGTCACAGGCCGCGTAGCGACGCTCTGCCAGCGCGGCTTCGTAGCGTGCCTGCTGCAACTCCAGCTCTACGATGCGACGTTGTTCAGCCTGGACTTGCATATGCCTCCGCTCAGCTTGCAGTGCGGCCTCGATGGCCATCGGCTCGACAGCGCGCAGCAACTCCCGAGCGATGGCTTCGTCGGGTCGCCGGCCACCGAACGTAAAGCAGCGTGGCTGCGCCAACTGCATATTGGGCCGGTCGCACCGATACACCGGCTGGCCCGCCCCCCGTCCCGTGTACGCCACCGTCAGGCGGCGCCCACAACGTGCGCAGCACAGCACCCCAGCGAGCAATGCGCGGCCGCCGCGCCCGGACTTCACGCCTCCCACTTTACCGTAGGCGTTGCGGGCGAGTTGCTTCTGATTGCGTTCGAATTCGGCCCAGTCGATGTAGGCCTCATGGTGGTCCTTGAGCATCACCTCCCACTGCTCGGGCGGCCTGCCGTGCCCGTAGCTCTTGCGCAACCGACCTTCGACAAGCGCGGTACGCTTCTCGCTCTTGCCGTAGACGTACACGCCAGCATAAAAAGGATTCTTGAGAACGGAGATCACGTTGCGGTAGCGGATCGGCGTCCAGTCAAAGTGCACCATCTTCTTGCCGTCCGAGGCCCTGGGGAAGTGAACCTGGTCGGCGGTAAGCGAGATCATGACCTGACGGGCGCTGCCCAGTTTGCGAAAGCGCGCGAAGATCAGTCGAATCACCTCTTGCAGACGCAAGTCCGGATCGAATCCCAGACCGATCTCCCGATGCCACACGTAGCCGATGGGCACGCTGATGCGCAGTTCCCCGCGCTGGGCTTTGGCGCGGGCCGCCTCGAACATGCGCGCCCTGAGCACGCCGAGTTCGAACTCGCTGATGCTGCCCTTCATGCCCAGCAGCAGCCGGTCGTTGGGCCGGCACGGGTCATAGACGCCATCGAGGTCAATAACCCGGGCCTCGACCAGACCGCACAACTCCAGCAGATGATGCCAGTCTCGACCGTTGCGGGCCAGCCGCGAAGCGTCGAAACACAGCACGGCGCCTACTTCCCCTGCGCACAGCCAGGCGACCAGGCGATCAAATCCGGGTCGGGCCACCATGCCGCTGGCCGAGCGGCCCAGATCATCGTCGATGACCTCGATGTGCACAAACCCGCGCCGGCGTGCTTCTTCGACCAGCTCGTACTGCCGGCGCTGGCTCTCCAGGTTGTTCTGAACCTGCGTCTGGGTGGACTGACGCACGTAGACGACGGCTTTGCGACGCAGCACAGCGGCGGGCAACACATCAGTGTTCTTCATCGTGGGCTCCCGGCATCTGAACGCCCGCTGCTTGCAGCAGCAGCAGGGCCAGTTGCGTGACCGCGCTGGCGCGTTCGCTCGGGCTCATTCCCTGCAGTACAGGGGTCTCGAACGCCAGGCTCAGTTGACGCTGCGGCGTTGGCGTTGGCGTTGGCGTCGGCGATGCCGACTCGATCAGATTCAATCTGGGTGAATGGGTCATCATGCTCCTCGCTATGGGTGTGGAAAACACCGCAGGAGCTTGGCCCAGATCCAAGCTGTGACAACAACTGATGCAATTGGGCAAGCGCGTGAACCGATGCGCGAGGAGCGCCCAGTTCCATGCCAGCGCAAGCAGCCTCGTCAAGCATCCAGGCAGCCACGACGATGACTACACCCGGGTCGACCTCGACGTGGACCACTTCGCCTGCCAACCTGTGCTCGCTGTATTGCCGGCGCAGCCGGCGACCGTAGAGCGCGTGCCAGCGGTAGAAAACCTCAACCTCCTGCCCGATATGGGCAGAATGACCCTGTGATTGTCCTCGGGCGCAAAAACTACCTGCACTTTGGCTCGGACGCCGGCGGCGAGCGCGCCGCCGTCATCTACACGCTGATCGGCTCGTGCAAGTTGGGCGGCATTGACCCCCAGGCCTACCAGACAGAGTCTTGATTCTCAATATGGGTACTGGGCGAACGGTTACATCCGCGCCGTTGCGTGGGTGCTGGTGCCGCGCCAGCGTCAGGGTAAACCCCGTAGGGTATCCACGAATGGAGACAGGTCGGTGCTTGGGCTAACGTTAGTTAGCTGCCAAGAGATGGCAGCGGCCACGCAAAAAACGTCCCGGCCCGCAGCCGGTTCCGCCATACCGTAGATAAAAGGAGACACACAGTGAACTTTCGAAACCTTCTCGTTGGCGCTCTCGGCGCCACAGCCGTTGTGGCGGCACACGCGCAATCCAGCGTCACCCTGTACGGCCTGCTGGACGTCGCACCTGCCGTGTTCAGTCGAACCGCTGCAGCGGACGGCAGCATGGTCAAGCTCAACAGCGATGCGGGAAGTTCGTCGCGCTTTGGCGTGAGAGGCACCGAAGATCTCGGTGGCGGCCTCTCCGCCGTCTTCAACCTCGAGGCGCCCATTGACCCGAAGAACGGCGCGAGTTCCGGGGGCGCGAGTTCCGGCTCATGCAACGCCGCTGCGGGATGCGCAACGGCACCCGCGCTCTGGCGCCGGAACGCGTTCGTCGGACTGAAGGGATCGTTTGGCGAGGTGACGCTCGGCCGCAACTACACTGCGGCAATCATCAAGCAGGCAGACATACTCGGTACCCCTTCCGGGATCAATACCGGCTTTGCCACGACAATGCTGTCTCAAGGCCTCAGCAACGACTTCTGGAACAGCAACCAGATTCGCTACGACAGTCCACGGCTGGGGCCCATCGACTTCTCCGTGCACACTGCCGCAGGTGAAGGCGGCTTAGGCGAAAGTGTTGGCGGCAACGTGCGCTTCCTGCAGGGGCCCGTCGTGGTTTCGCTGAGTGTCCAGAAAGACAAGGACCTCGCCGGCAGGAATGTCACCTGGACCATGCTTTCCGGTTCCTACGACTTCGGCAAATTCAAGCTCCACGCGGGGGCCGACAAGGTCGACAACAGCGACGGCGTATTGGGATTCGTCGACTCCACCCTTTGGACCGTCGGCGCCCGTTTCAAGGCCACCAACGCGCTGACCCTGGCGGCGCAGTACTGGTCGGTGAAGGAGAAGGTCGGCGCCGCCACGACCAGCAAGCTGCTGGTCCTGAACGCGGACTACCAGCTCTCCAAGCGCACCGCCCTCTACGCCTTGTTCGGCAGCGCCGACAACAAGGATCTGGGGATCGCACCCTTGTGGGGCAACCAAAACTTCTCCGGCACCGGCAATGTCATCGTCAAAAATGACAAGAGCAATGGCCTCGCCGTGGGCATCCGCCACAGCTTTTGATGTCTCCTAGCAGGCTGCTGAAATACTTTCACAAAGGCTTCATCCGATTGATAATAGCTATGGTATATAGACTTTTGGTGACGAAAAATGCACCATTTAGAGCGATAAACCTTTAATTTATAGAAAAAATCTATCGCTACAGTCCTTGAAAACAGTATTTCAGCAGCCTGCTAGGCCGTGTTCGGAAAGTCAATGGAGTCATTTCATGGTGCCGGCGATGTGCACAAAGCCCAGAAACGTGACGTCGAGCTTGTCATGGCGGGTGGGCACGCGGCGAAAGAGAAGTGGCTCCGTTTGTTTGAACAACTTTCCCCGATTTATAAGTGGACTCCGGGCGGGTTGCCGTAACCGTCCGACGGATACCATTCTTGCGCGGGAGTGATGGGCCGGGCAG
>JAECRO010000030.1 GCA_016000195.1 Burkholderiales bacterium
TCTTTTTTTAGGCCGGGTTCCCTGGCTGGCTTTTCCAGTCAGGGTGAAACTGCTCTAAATCAAACCGCAGCGTAGTCCTTGATTTTTCGCAGCTGTGTTCAACCCAGGTGAAACGCAGCAACCCGCACCCCTTCCTGCCAGAAGCCGGTCAGCGCCCGTGCAGGAAAACGCACGCCAGCAGGCCTCAGGCGTGCTTTTTGACCCAGCCTACGTAGGCATCCACCCAGCCTTGCAGAAATTTCAGACTGGCTTCGCCAATGTTGCCTGCCTCGTCATAAAGCCCCTCCTTGTTGTGGATGAAAGCTTCGGGCTGCCCCAGCGTGGGCATGTTCAGGTAGGCCAGGATGTTGCGCAGGTGCTGCTGAGCCATGGCTGTTCCGATGGGGCCGACAGACGCGCCCATCACCCCGGCAGGCTTGCCGTTCCAGGCGCTTTGCCCATAAGGGCGCGACGCGTGGTCAATCGCATTTTTCAGCACGCCGGGAATGGAGCGGTTGTATTCAGGCGTGACAAACAGCACGCCCTGCGCCGCCGTAATCTCTTCCTTCATACGCGTGACCTGCGCTGGCGGATGACCGTCATCGTCCTGGTTGTACAGGGGCAGGTCGTCAATGCGGACATGGGTAAAACTGAAATCCGCCGGAAACAGCTTTTCCAGCGCCCCGGCGAGTTTCTTGTTGAAAGAGTCCTTGCGAAGACTGCCAACGACGACGGCAATGGTGTAGTGAGCCATAGAGTTCCCCAGAAAAGCCGATCAGCCCGGCTGACCGGCAGGTTGATAAAGAAAGCGGCGATAAGCAGGTCCATTATGCAAAGCCGCCCGGAATCATGCTTGCCGGAACATTCGGCGCTCACCCCACACCGCAACCACGCGCCTTAATGCGCAGTCATTTGATCTAATGCCGGTTTTATCAGGCTTGCTAACCCGGGCCGCCCCGGCGGCAGTCAATCAAGGCATTACCATTCATGGGTATTGACAAGTTGATTTTTCCATATCGCCCAACTTTCGTCGAAAATCGCTAAAACGCGCTCACCCGCCGCTACACCACCGCAACAAGGACACTGATGAAAAGAGTTGATGATTTCCGCCTGAAATTCGGCCAAAAAGAACTGGTTCCGATCATCATTGGCGGAATGGGCGTCGATATTTCCACCGCCGAGCTGGCGCTTGAGGTCGTGCGCCTCGGCGGGATCGGCCACATTTCCGACGCCATGGTGCAGGACGTATCGGACCGGCGCTTTGACACCGACTTTGTCAAGGAAAAGACCAGGTTTTACAAGCACAACATTGACAACTCGGACAAGAGCGTCGTCCAGTTCGACCTCGGACGCCTGGCCGAAGCGACCAAGCTGCATGTGGGCCGAACCATGGAGGCCAAGCGCGGCGAAGGCATGGTGTTCATCAACTGCATGGAAAAGCTGACCATGAACTCACCGCGCGACACGCTGCAGGTGCGGCTCAATTCGGCGCTGGATGCAGGCATTGACGGCATCACCCTGAGCGCCGGCCTGCACCTGGGTTCGTTTGGCCTGATGGCCGGCCATCCCCGGTTTCGCGACGCCAAACTGGGCATCATCGTGTCATCGGTGCGCGCCTTGCAGCTTTTCCTGCGCAAGACGGCCCGCCTGCAGCGTCTGCCGGACTATGTGATTGTTGAAGGCCCGCTCGCCGGTGGACACCTGGGTTTCGGCATGGACTGGGCGCAATACGACCTGGCCACCATCGTGGCTGAAATCGCCACCTTCCTGAAAGCCGAACAGCTCGACATTCCGCTGATTGCCGCAGGTGGCATCTTCACCGGCAGCGATGCCGTGTCGTTTCTTGAAAACGGCGCAGCCGCCGTGCAGGTGGCGACGCGCTTTACCATCGCCAACGAATGCGGATTGCCGGCAAAAGTCAAGCAGGAGTATTTCAAGGCCAGCGAAGAAGACATCGTGGTGAACACGATTTCGCCCACCGGCTACCCGATGCGCATGCTGAAAAACACGCCGGCCATCGGCTCGGGCATCCGGCCCAACTGCGAAGCCTATGGCTACCTGCTCGACGGCAACGGCAACTGCGCCTACATCACCGCCTACAACGCGCAAATCGCCATCCACCCCGATGGCAAGAACCTGTCGGTCATGGACAAGACCTGCCTGTGTACCCACATGCGCAACTACAACTGCTGGACCTGCGGCAGCACGACCTACCGGCTGAAAGACACCACCCGGCGCCTGGCCGATGGCACCTACCAGACGCTGAGCGCAGAACACATCTTTCACGATTACCAGTTCAGCGTTGACAACCAGGTGATGCTGCCCGAGTAAACGCCTTCATGCCACCCGCCAGTTCAGCCATGCTGCATCAAGCGTGTGCGGCCCTACAGTTTTGCGGTGGATGAAGCGCGCGACAAGGGGCTGAGCCTGCTGGCAACCCAGTTGCCCGGGAAGCAGGCGCGACTGATGCTGCGCCCATCGATTCCCTATGGCGAAGAACCCCAAGATGCGCTGCGCAACCTCAAGCTGGACGATGGCGACGCCCCGCTGACCGCCGTTCTGTTCAACCTGGCGGCGACGCCCGAAAACTTTGCTGAAAGCGAAGCGCCGGCATTCTGGCAAACCGAAGTGGCGCGGGCGATGGTTGCCAACGAAAAGGCCGTGAGCAGCTTGTGGTCAATGCTGCGCGCGCAAGCCGATGCGGCCACAAAGCGCTGGAATCCGCGCAGCCCGTGTTGCTGAGCATCACTTCGGCCACCTTGGGCCGGCTACCCGGAGTCTGGCTTCAGCACCCGCCAGAACCCAACCCGCAGGCATGGCGCCTACACCACAGCACCAAAGAGCGCGCCGACCCCGGCGGTTATCGCCATGGCCAGCGCGCCCCAGAAGGTGACACGCCACGCACCCGTGAAAACACCCGCACCGCCCGCTCGGGCAGCCATGGCGCCCAATACAGCCAGAAAAACCAGCGAGGTGGCACAAACCCAGGGAATCAGCCCCTGCGCGGTGGCCAAGGCAGTGACCGCCAGCGGCAGCGCGGCGCCGACCGCAAAGCTCGCAGCCGATGCCAAAGCGGCCTGGACCGGCCGGGCGCTGAGGGTATCGGAAATGCCCAGTTCGTCGCGCGCGTGGGCGCCGAGTGCGTCATGCAGCATCAGTTGCTCAGCGACCTGCTGCGCGAGCTCAGGTGCCAGTCCCCGGGCAACATAAATGCCCGTCAGCTCGCGATGTTCCGCAACGGGGTCTGCCTTGAGTTCGGCGGATTCACGCGCCAGGTCGGCTTTTTCAGTATCCGCCTGGGAATGAACCGAGACGTATTCCCCCGCGGCCATCGACATCGCGCCCGCCATCAGCCCCGCAACGCCGGCCACCAGAATACTGTGCGGGTCTGAACCGGCAGCTGCAACGCCAACCACCAGGCTGGCGGTGGAGACGATGCCGTCATTGGCACCCAGCACGGCGGCGCGCAGCCAGCCAATGCGATCGGTGCGGTGATGTTCGGTGTGTCGGCGCAAGGTTTTCATGGGCAGAGCTTTCTGGAGTTCGGTGTGGGCACAGTCGCGGTACACCCGCCATTACACTTGACCTGACCGTATCAGATTGGAGCATACCGATGATGATTCCCCCGAACGATGCACGCTCCCCGCCCATTGCGGCAGCAGGAAAGCAGACGAAGCTCCACCCGGACATTCTCAAGCTGGGCCTGGTCAGCTTTCTCACCGATCTCAGTTCGGAGATGATTTTTTCGGTGTTCGCGGTTTTCTTCACGACCATCGCCGGGGCATCGGCGGCCCTGCTGGGACTGATCGAGGGACTCGCCGACTTTTCCGCCTCAGCGCTGAACTACCTTGCCGGCTGGCTGTCTGACCGAAGCGGCAAGCGCAAGTCATTCACCATCGCAGGCTACGGCTTCTCGACGCTCGCCAAGATCCTCCTGCTGGTGAGCAACTCAATCATCGGCCTGAGCCTTTTTCGCGTCATCGAGCGGCTGGGCAAGGGCTTTCGCGGGCCACCGCGCGACGCCTGGCTGTCGTCCGTTGCCGACGAGAAAACGCGCGGCTATTCCTTCGGCGTCCACAAGGCGCTCGACAAGTCAGGCGCCGTGCTCGGTCCGCTGGCAGCTTACGGATTGCTCAGGTGGCTTGGCGAGTCGGCCGGCACCTACCGCACGCTCTTCTGGGTGGCTTTTGTTCCGGCGGTCCTGGGTGTTGCCATGCTGGCCCTCATCAAGGAGCCGCCCGGCGTTCGCCATGAGCGCGAAAGCCTCGGCCAGAACTGGCAGTTGCTCAGCCCCGGTTTCAAGCGTTTCCTGATTCCGGCCGGCATCTTTTCGCTGGCCTACTTCAGCCTCGGATTCTTGCTGCTGAAAGCGCACGCGACTGGTTTCAGCGTGACGGACATCGTGCTGCTTTATGCCCTGTTCAACGCCCTCTGCGTGATGGCCGCGCCACTGGTCGGCAAGCTCGGCGACCGGGTTGGCCGCCGACGCATCATCGTTATGGGCTATGCCCTGTACGGCCTCATCAACCTCGGGCTGATGTTTGCCAGCAGCCAATGGGAACTCATCGCGCTGTTTGCCTGCTACGGCGTCTTTTACGCCATTGATGAATCGCAGAACAGGGCCTTCATTGCCGACATCGAGCCGGAGCGCCGCGCAACCGCCGTTGGCGTCTATAACTTCGTGACCGGCGTGCTTTACCTTCCCGCCTCGCTGGCGGCGGGCGCGTTATGGGCGCTCGCGCCGAATCTTGCATTCGGGCTGGCGGCACTGCTGTCAGGGCTGGCCATTGCGGCATTTGTAACGCTTCGCTGAAACCCTGAAACCAGCCGCCTGGCCTGTCAGCGCGGCGCCAGCGGTGCGCGATCCGGCGGGACCGGGTGGGTATTCAGGCGCGCCGTCCACTGCGCCAGACTGACCGCGAACACCCGCGACAGCTCGGGCAGCATGGCGAGGCTGTCCATGAAGGTGTCGGCAATACGGCAGTTCATGAAACCAGCCTCGACAGAGCATCACGGAATTTCCCAAAACTGGGCGACGAATTTTGATTGAGGCTCATGAAGGGGCCAATCTTTTCAGCCCACTCATGCTTGATCTGCCCCGGCAAGGGCCAGCCGGCTTTCTTGATCGCGGCAACGCCACCGGCATGCACCGCATCGGCCAGCAATTCCCAGGTGCCGCAGGCGCTGTCTTGCAAGTAGCGGTCCAGCACATCCCGCTTGGCGCGTGGGTATCCCACGGAATTCTTGAGCGTTTCATGATGGCACCTCAGTTCACCCTAAAAACCTTCATCACCTCATCCCCAAGGTGATTAATAACCTTCACCGCAATCCGCCCCGACTTCGGCTTGTCGAACGGGCGTGAGGTGTCGCTGTTCAGCGTCGCCCAGGCTTCTTCGTTGATCTCGGCTTTCAGCGTGGTTTTCAGTGCTTTATACGGGTCGTTGGCACCCAGGAAATAGGCGTGGCGGACGAAGAAGCTTTCTTCGTTGTAGTCGGTGTCGATGAACCAGCAGGCGATGCCGTCGGCGCCGTCGCTGCGCACTTCGCCGGTGTTCGGGTGAAACACGTCCACGCCGTTGACCCTTACTTTCAACTGATGGCGCATCTGGCCGCCCTCGGCTTCCAAAATGTCGATGTCGGGCTCGCCGAAGATCACGAACAGGTTGCCCTTGCCGGTGTTCTTCAGGTCTTCGGCCATGTGCAGGTCGGCGTTCATGCGGGCCTTGAGCACCGGAATGCGGCCGAGCTTGTCGAACTCGCTGGAATGCGCGTCGTAGTTGAAGGCGCAGGCAATCAGCACGTCAAAGCCGGAATCTCCCGCCTCGCGCGCGGCGGCCACCAGGTCGGGGCGCGAGACGGTGCCGAACTCGGGGCCGATGAAGACGGCCGCCCGCTTTTCGCCCGTGTTGTCGCTGTAGCGGCCATCGGCGCAGACCAGATAGCCCGGCCATGGCGTGAGTGACGTAAAAACGATCTTGTCGGCCTTGTGCGCCTGCTGCACGCCGGCGGTCTTGAGGTTGTCCAGAATGATCTGGACAAAGTTGCGTTCGGCGCTGTACTCGGCCTGCCGCTCTGCCACCTTGGGGTCGTTGGGGTCTATCAGTTCGTCGTCAGCCCCAACGGTCAGAACGCGGTGCGGCGAGAGGCTTTCCACCGTGAACGGCCCGGCCACGCGGACCTTTTTTCGGTCGTCGTAGGGCTTGTCGTAGAGGTATTCGAACTCGGCCCTGGCGGCAATGGAAGCGTCAATGTCTTTCTGGCGGGCAATGCGCTGCTGCCACCATGAATTTATAAGCTCTTTTGCCACTTTGCGCACGTCAGCCGTGCGTGAGGCGCTATCATTTTTGAATTTATCAAAAACCTTGTCGTCATCTGGCAGGCTGCGCGGAATCTCCCATTCCTGCCACGCGGTGCCTAAATGGGCGTTGAGTTGTTCGCGCAGCGCCTCCAGCTCGGGCTGGAATTTGTCCCAGATCACGTCGATTTCGGCGTTGTTGGCGATGGACTTGAGCGTGACATGCGGCACCCGCTCATAGACAAAGCCCTGGCGCACATTGCCCCGCGTCGGCGCGCTGGACGGTGCGGTGCGCGTAACTTCGGCTTCCTTGACCTGGCCTTCGCGGCTGTCGGCCAGCAGGTAGAACGGGTAGCGCGCGCCCATGATGCGGGCGCGGGCCAGCGCGAGGGCGACACGCGAGGTATCGATGGTGATCCAGCGGCGGCCCCATTGTTCGGCGACGTAGGCTGTTGTTCCACTACCGCATGTAGGGTCTAGGACGAGGTCGCCAGGGTCACTGGCCATAAGCATGCAACGCTGGACAACCTTACTATCAGTCTGTACAACATAAACCCTCCCGTCGCCAACGAAACCACCACCTGCTGTGTCAAGCCATACGTTATTTCTTTTCTGGGTCGCGTAGTCCTTCCAGAACCTAGCAAATCTCAGCGTGTTCCCTTTTCGTATCAGTCGATTCGCCTTACCAAGGCGACGCATGTTTTCTTGTGTAGTGGTCCAGTGACGGTTCCGCGGAACTGTGTAACCGATGCTTTCGTATTCGAAGGTGTAACCGAGAGAGTCCACCCATCCATCGGAATTAAGTGGGTTGCGTGCAATTGGTTCACCCACATTCGGCACGTTGCTGGGGTCACGAAAGTCAACATCCCTGACCGACCGCCGATCAAATGGGCTTAGCTCTACAGTGTCGAAAAACGCAAGGTCTCCCTCTGAAAATTCTTTGACGTCAGGGACCGAACGGAATTTAAGATCAGACTTCCGTTTGGCAAACCATACTATGTGATCGAAGTTCGACTGTAGGTAGTTTGTATCGAACGCCCCAGACTTCTTGAACGAGATAACGGCTATTGCGTTCTCATCCCCAAACACCTCATCCATCACCGCCCGCACCCGGTGCACATTCTCATCCCCAATCTGCACAAAAATCGACCCCGAATCCGTCAGCAAATCCCGCGCCACCGTCAACCGGTCGCGCAAATACGTCAGGTAGGAATGAATCCCATCGCGCCAGGTGTCCCGAAACGCCTTGACCTGCTCGGGCTCGCGCGTGATGTGCTCCGCGTTGCCGTCCTTCACATCGCGGCTGGTCGTGCTCCACTGAAAATTGCTGTTGAATTTGATGCCATACGGCGGATCAAAATAAAAGCACTGCACCTTGCCGCGCAGGCCTTCGCGCTCGGCCAGGGACGCCATCACGCTCAGGCTGTCGCCCAGAATCATGCGGTTTTGCCAATGCCCGTCGTGCTGGTAGAACTCGGTCTTGGCGTCCTCGCTGGGCAGGCCGTTGAAGTCGGCAAATAAATCGACCTGCGGCGCTGGCCCGGCGGCCTTTTCGGTCTGGCGCTTCAGGTCGTCAATCAGCACCTTCGGGTGGACTTTTTCCTGGATGTAGAGCGGCGGCGCCTGCACGATCAGATTCGACCAGTCCTGCTCGTCCTTGCCGCGCCACACCAGTTGCGGGTCCAGGTCGCGGTTGCGGTGCTGGCGCTCGTATTCCACGCGCACCGGCTTTTGCTCGTCCTTGGCCATCAGCGACTGGTATTCAGCCGTGGGGATGTTCTTGCGGGTGGCGTCTTCGTGCTTGAGGGTTTCGACGGAGAGCGGCGCTTTGGGGGTTTTGGTGGCCATGTCAGTTGTCTTGCTGCCCGCTATGGGCTTGTGGGTCGGTGGCGGCCGCCACGCCAGGGGCCGGTGTGGCGCCGCCCGGCCGTTTGAGGCCGGATTGCAGGCCGTCGATGTGCTCGAACAGATCGGGGTTCACCTTCTGCCAAAGCGGGTCCAGAATGAACTCAATCCCTTCGCGCCGCGCCAGCTTAGCGGCGGGCACGAAATCGCTGTCCCCAGCGACCAAAATGATGGTGTCCACCTGCTTTTTCAAAGTCAGGCTGGATATGTCAATGCCGATGCGCATGTCAACGCCCTTTTGCCGCAGTCCCAGGCTGACGCTGCCGCCGTCAAGCGAGTGCCACAGGTCGCGCATCATCATCAGGCTGCGCGCTTCGTCGGCGGAAAGCTGGAGAGAAACGGGGATGGCGGCGGCTGCATCGGCAGGAAGCTCGCCCAGACGGTCCAGCGCGCCGACAGCCTGGCGGGTGCGAAGCAGCTTTTTGGTCAGGGCAGGAGAAATCGTCCAGTCGTGGTCGCGGGTGACTTTGCCCAGGCGCAGCGCCAGCTTGCGTTCCTTGCGCAACAGATCGAACAAGGCATAGCGTTGATGGGCCACGTCTGACTTGGCAAAATCAATGGGCCGGTTGTCGATGGGATGATGCGCCTTGCCATCGTAGGGAACGGCATCGTAGAAAAAGATGCGGTAAACATGCTGCTGCCAGCGCGGGTCGTTGGTTCCCGTGAGGTTTTTGATGTGGTTGCGGCACATGTGCCGGATGCAGGCCACGATTTTTCCGGGCGAGTCACATCGGTTGTCGGCTACCAGCCTGGGCAGGCGCTTCAGAAAAAACCCGCCATCAATCAGGATGGCGATACGTCCGGCGCTCATGCCGCCACGCCAGCATTGAGCGAGGCAGAAAAGAGAAAGCCCCTAGGGTTCGGCACACTCTCTTGATGGTTGAGAGGGCTTACAGCCAAGGGGCGGATGTGCTGCGTAGTATAGCAAATGCGTGTTTTCATGCGTGAAACCAGGGGAGCTTTGGTGAATTTTCGGATTGTGATCGTTTGGATTTGAGGCAAAAAGGCAGACATCATTGGCAGAATCGCCCGACGAGTTTGTTGAACTCGCCCTCGACCTTCTTGGCAAAGTCGTCCTGCATCTGGTAAACCTCGGTGAACTCGGCAAACGCCCAGCGGCCATGCGTGCCCAGGTTGTTGACGCCAGGAACCCAGTAGATGTCCATCGTCTCTTTCTTGACCTTGGCGTCTTCGCCGCGAAAGCCCTTGATCTCGACCACCAGGTTCAACAGGTCATCGTCGCCGTGACCGTCGTCAATGCGGACGATGAAGTCGGGCCGGTACTGGCGCATTTCGGAGCCGTAGCGGTAGGGCACTTCCAGCCCCAGGTTGTGGTTCTTGACGTAGGCCTTGACGCGCGGATGCGCCTCGGCCACGCGGCAGAACTCGGCCTCCCAGTCGCTGTCCAGAATCACCCAGTTCAGGGGGCATTTGGGCGGCGGTCCGCTGGTTTCCCAGCGCTCGGTCTTTGAGGTGTTGAAGTTGACGTGGGCGGTGCTGCCGGTCGGGTTGTAGGGGTCAAGCACGGCGTTGATGGGACGGCTGCCCACCAGGGCGCGGGTGATGCCGGCGGTGATGTGCTCGCAGGCCATGTCGGCCAGCATCTTGTATTTGAGTTGTGCGGGATAGGTGCCGCCTTTGCAGACCAGATAGCCGTTTAGCCACTGGCGGGCAATGCGCTTGAGCTGGCCGAACAGGTGCAGTTGTGGCTCGCCATCGGCGTCGCGCCACTTGGACAGCAGCAGGTGCGAGGTCAGTTCATACACCACCTGGGACGGGCGCACATCGCCGGTATGAACCAGATTCAGGTCCACCGTTGCGCCAATGATGCCGGACTGCCGCGTTTCGGTAGCGCCGGCCAGATCAGGGGTCAGCACCAAAACCGAGTCGCCGTTGAATTCGGCGGTGAGCCGTTCTTGCGGCAGTTCGGCGCGGTAGCCTTGTACGCGCGGGAAGCGGATTTCCAGCGCGTCGCGCTCGGGCCGCACGGCCTTGACCTGAATGGTTTCGCGCGGCTTTTGCGGCGGCGCGACGACCGGCTTGGCGTTGAAGTCGAAGGGGATGCCGAGAACGTCGGCGTATTCGACGTTGAAAAGCCCTTCTTCATTGAGTTCGTAGGACTGCCGGCGCAGGGCGCGGCCAATGACCTGCTCGCACAGCAGCTGGGTGCCAAACGCACGCACACCCAGCACATGGGTGACGGTGTTGGTGTCCCAGCCTTCGGTCAGCATGGACACCGAGACCACGCAGCGGATGGAGTCGCCCAGCCGCCCGGCCTTGCCGACGGTGTTCATCACCTCGCGCAGCAAGTCCTGGTCGGAGATGTTCTGGCCGGCCTGCGCGTCGCCGGTGCGCTCGACGATCTCGCGGCGAAAGCGCTCGATCTCGTCGGCGGCCATGCCGCGAAAGTTGTCGTCCAGCGCTTCGCCGGATTCAAGCTGTTCGCTGTCTATCAGCAGTGTTTTGGGGCGGCCAAGGGCATTGCCGTGTTCGTCATGGTTGCGAAACAGGGGCAGCCGGCCTTCCACCAGCGTGCTGGTCCCATCCTTGTGCTGCTGCTGGAAACCCGAGATGTAGTCGTACACCAGCTTGGAGGCCGATGTGTTGTTGCAGACGACGATGAAGCAGGGCGGAACGGAAATCTTCTCCTGCGCCCACAGCGCAAAGGTTTTTTTGTAGTGGCCGTATAGGGCTTGGAGGGCGGTTTGCAACTGCGTCGGCAGGTCCAGCGGGTTCAGCCCTTCGGCCTTGCCACGGCCTTTTTTTGGCATCTTGGCGCGGATGTGTTCCCACAGGTTGCGGAACATCGGCATTTCGGCGCCAGGAATGTTGTCGGCCACTGGGACGCGCGGCAGTTTGACAATGCCGCATTCGATGGCGTCCATCAGCGAAAAGTCGCTCATGGTCCAGGGGAACAGCGTGCCTTCGGCATAGCCCGAACCGCGCAGGAAAAACGGCGTGGCGGACAGGTCGAACACGCGGGCCACGCCCAGCTTGCGCTTGACCGATTCGAGGCCGGTGATCCAGAGCCGCGCGGCCTCGTTGTTCTCTTCGGCTTCTTTTTTGTCGTCGCCTTTGAGGTCGGCGTCGTCGGCTTTGGGGCCGGGCTTTTCGCGGTAGCAGTGGTGCGCCTCGTCGTTGATGACCATCACATTGCCCAGGCCCATCAGGTCGGGCATGACGCGCTGGAGCATCTGGCCTTCGGTTTCGAGCGTGTTGAGTTCTTCGCCGCCCCGGCCTTGCAGCAGCAGCCGTCCGCCCTTGGACAACTCCATGCGCTGGCGCGGCTTGAAGGCGTGGTAGTTGGTAATGACGATTTTGGCGCGCTCCAGGTCGCCTAGCATGTCGCCGGGCAGCAGTTCGCGTTGGCGAAAGTAGCTGTCCGGGTCGCTGGGCTGCAGCACGCGCAGGCGGTCTTTGATCGTGAGGCCGGGCGCGACCAGCAAAAACCCACGGGTGAACTTCTTGCTGTTGGGCCGGCGCACGGCGTTGACGGTTTGCCAGGCAATCAGCATCGCCATCACGGTGGTCTTGCCCGCACCCGTCGCCAGCTTGAGGGCCAGGCGCATCAGTTCCGGGTTGGCGTCGTTGTTGGCTCTGTCCAGGTGGTCAATGAAGACTTGCCCTACTTTTCCAGCCTGCGACGCAACCTCGGTCAGCCAGATGGCCGTCTCAACGGCTTCGACCTGGCAGAAAAAAGGACGAACGCCGCTGAAGTCATGATGGCGCCAGTGCTGCAGGAGGCGCGCGGTTTCCGGCGTCACGCGCCAGTCGTTCGGATTTTTCAGCGCCCGCCACTTGTCCACTTCGGTCCGGACTGAATTGATGATGGCTGAGTGGTATTGCTGGGCCTGGGTAGAAAGCGTTTCATCGAACAGGAGGGCTTCCTGCTGCTGCGCACTCTTTTGTTTTTTGGGCTTGGGAATCGGCGTGATGAATTCGGCGGGCCGGCGCTTGTCGATGATTTTTTGCGTTGGCTGGCCTGTTGGGTCGAGCTCCCAATGAAGCACTGGATAACCGTACGGCGAGTTGAGAATCGGCTTCTCGAAGAATTGATTTTCCACTCTGATCGAACCCTTTTTTCAGCGCGGCCTGCCTTGCTGTTTCATTTTTTATTTTTTAAGATTCACCCGGACTGGGCATTCTAGGGTTGAAACCGTCACAAGACATTGACACCCGCGACAGCTCGGGCAGCATGGCGTCGCAAATGCGCTGCGCCGCCATGCTGGCGAAGGTGGCCAACGACAGCAGCAAAATGAAACGGCGCGTGGCCGGGCTGATGGCAGAAGAGGAAATTGCCGAAGCGCTGGTTGACACGAAGGGACCGTCCTGTGGCCGCTGCGGCTATTGGCTATTGGCTATTGATGAATGCTTATTGCAGCTGCTTCAGAATCCTGCCGAACAGGCCGTTGACGATGTTCGCCAGCGGATCATTGCGCCGCTGCTGGCGCTGCTGCTGCTCCTCGGGCGGCGGCGGGGCCGGCTGGTAGCGGGTGCGCGGTATGTCGAACTCGGCGTTCTGGTCCAGCCAGCGGTTGCGAAATGCGCCCTGGAACACGTCCCCGACGATGGGCAGCGCGCTGCGGGCGCCCTGGCCCCAGTTGCCCATGGTGACGCTGTTGTCGTTGAAGCCGACCCGGGCGCCGGCCACCAGCTGCGGGTTCATCATGATGAACCAGCCGTCGGTGTTGTCCTGCGTGGTGCCGGTCTTGCCGGCCACGTCGGCCTGGATGCCGTAGCGCTGGCGAATGGCGCTGCCGGTGCCCTGGTCGATCACGCCGCGCATCACGTCCACCAGCGTCAGCGCGTCGGCGCGCGGCATCGCCGGCTCAGGCTCGGTGACGGCGGCGAATTTTTCCAGGATGTTGCCCTGGTGGTCTTCGACCTGCGCCACCAGCACCGGCAGCATGTAATGCCCGCCATTGGCAATGCTGCCGTAGGCCGCGACCATCTCCAGCAGCGTGACCGGGCTGGTGCCCAGCGCCAGCGAAGGCACCAGGTCGAGCTTGCTCTGGCGCACGCCCAGGGCCTGCGCCAGATGGCCGACCTTGGCCGGTCCCACTTTTTGCATCAGCTGGGCGGTGATGGTGTTTTTGGAATACACCAGGCCGTCGCGCAGCGTGGTCGGCTGGCCTGTGGGCGGCGTTTCGTCGCTGGGCGACCACACGTCGCCGTTTTTGGAGGTGATGGCAACCGGCTGGTCGATGAGGGTGTCCATCGGGTCAAGCCCCTGCATGAAGGCCGCGCCGTAGACAAACGGCTTGAAGGTCGAGCCCGGCTGGCGGCGCGCCTGGCTCACATGGTCGAACTGCTCCTGCGCAAAGTCACGGCTGCCGACCCAGGCGCGCACGGCGCCGTTGCGCGGGTCCACCGCCAGGAAGCCGGCCTGCAGCACGGCGCGCTCCTGGCCGGCCTTGCGCTGGCCGTCCGCCAGCCGTTGCAGCTGCGCCATCTGCCGCGCCACGGCCTGGTTGGCCAGCTTCTGGATGTTGGCGTCCAGCGTGGTGCGCACCCGCAGGCCGTCGGCATGAATGTTGTAGCCCTTGCTGTCAGCCCACGCAATCAGCCATTTGCGCAGATGCTGGGCCACATGGGGCGCCGGCCCCAGCGGCTCGACCTGGCGCTCGAAATCAAGCTTCAGCGGCCGCTTCGACAACGCATCCAGGCGGGCCGGGTCCAGCTTGCCGCGCTTGGCCATCTGCGCCAGCACCAGGTTGCGGCGCTCCCTGGCGCGCGCCGGGTTGAGCACCGGGTTGTAGTAACTCGTGCCCTTGAGCATGCCGATCAGCGTGGCGCTTTCCAGCACATCAAGCTTGTCGGCGGACTTGTCGAAGTAGGTGCGCGCCGCCATCTCGATGCCGAAGGCGTTGTAGAGAAAGGGCACGGTGTTGAGGTAGGTCTCCAGAATCTCGTCCTTGGAATACACCGCCTCGATCTTCAGCGCGGTAATCGCCTCCTTGACCTTGCGCGAGATGGTGGCGGCGCGGCCGATTTCCTCAGGGTAGAGGTTGCGCGCCAGTTGCTGGGTGATGGTCGAGCCGCCCTGCAGGTCGCCCGACAGGGTGCTGAGCACAGCCCCGGCGGTACGCCGAAAGTCAATGCCGTGGTGTTCGTAAAACCGGTGGTCTTCGGTGGCGATCAGCGCATTGACGACATGCGGCGAGATCTTGTCCAGCGTCACCCAGCGCCGGTTGCTGCGCCGGTATTCGGCCAGCACCGTGCCGTCAGACGCCAGCAGCACCGACGGCACCTCGGACTTGGCCTTGCGCAGGTCGCCGATGCCGGGCGTGAAGGGAATCAGCACCAGCACATACAGCAGCGCCAGCGCCGGAAGCACAAAGGCAGCCCGGAGCGGATAGCGTTTGATGAGGCCGATGAGGCGGTGAAACTGCGCAGTGGCAAACGTGGCGGCGCGCTGGAGGATGGGATGCATGCGCAGAGTTTAAAGGGGTGCGGTGCGGCCCACGGCAGGACGGCACCGGCAAGCCCTGCGCCGGCAGGGCCGGGTGCGCCTGGGGGCGAGTTTTATTGATGAAACTGGCGCTTTGCGCATGGCCCGCCTGCGCTACCAGCTATTATTTTTATAGCAATTTCCGCTTGCGCAGGCAGCAAGCGGCGCCTGACCCGGCGGCGGCCCGGGCCAGCCGTTTTAAATCGCCCGCCCCAGCCGCGCCATGCCTTCTTCAATCTTGCCCACGTCCGCCGTGGCAAAGCTCAGCCGGAAGGTCGTCATGTCGGGATTGGCCGCATAAAACGGCGCGCCGGGCACGAAGGCGACGAGTTGCTCAATCGCTTTTTTGGCAAATTCGCCGGCGTCACTGATCTTGCCGCCCTCGCCCGTCAGGCGGGCCCAGAAGAACAGGCCGCCCTGCGGCTGCTCGAACGACACGGCGGCGCCCAGTTCGCGCTTGAGCGCCTGGCCCATGGCGGCGGCGCGCTCGCCGTACACCTTGCGCACATGGGTGAGCGTGGCGGGCATGCGGCCGGCCTTCAGGTAGTGCGCAGCCGTGGCCTGGGCAAAGGTGCTGGTGTGGGCGTCGCTGAACTGCTTGCACATCACGGCATTGGCCAGCAGCGCCGGCGGGGCAATCATCCAGCCGATGCGCAGGCCGGGCGACAGCACCTTGCTGAGCGAGCCGCAATGGGCCAGCAGCTCGCGGCTACCCGGCACGCTGCCCGTCAGCGACAGCAGCGAAGGCGGCGGCGCTTCGCCAAAATACAGGTCGCCGTAGGGGTCGTCCTCAACGATGAGCGTCTGGTGCCTGACGGCCATTTCCAGCACTTGCCGGCGGCGCTCCAGTCCGAGCAGCGCGCCGCTCGGGTTGCCGAAGGTCGGGATCAGGTAAACAAACCTGGGCTGGTGCTCGGCCATCAGCTTTTCCAGCTCGTCGGTCTTCACGCCATGCGCGTCAATCGGTGCGCTGATGACTTCGGCGCCATACAGGCGAAAGCACTGGATGGTGGCCAGAAAGGTCGGGCCTTCGACGATCACCCGGTCGCCCGGATTGATCAGGGTCTTGCCCAGCAGGTCCAGCGCCTGCTGGCTGCCGGTGGTGACGATCAGGCCGTCGGGCTGCACGGCCACGCCCTTGCTGGCCATGAAGCTGCTGAGCTGTTCGCGCAGCGGGCCGTAGCCTTCGGTCGCGCCGTATTGCAATGCAGCGCCGGGCTCCTCAGTCAGCGCCTTGCTGCTGGCTTGCCGGATGCCTTCGATGTCGAACATGGCCGGGTCGGGAAAGCCGCCGGCAAAGCTGATGATGCCGGGCTTGCCCAGCAGCTTGAAGAGTTCGCGAATAGCGGAGGTTTCTACATTCTTGAGGCGGTCGGCGAATTGCAGGGGCATGGTGATGGCTTTTGGAGGAAGTGCTTTTGAAACCGCTCCGTGGGGAGCGCCAGCATCAATGGTAGCGCCGGCAAGGCGGGGCGAGCGGCTCGCGGCCCGTTCGATGCGGGGCTGTGCGCCGCCAGGCATTCAAATATATAAAGAAAAGTGCCTCCAGCGCATATCCAGCCTGCGCAACCAGCTATGCTTTACATAGCAAATTCACCCACCATTGCGGGCTTGCTCGCGCCCGCCCTACACTTGCCGCCATGAAAACCAGAGACATCGCGCCGTTTTTTGCCACGCTCAAGGCCGCCAACCCCATGCCCGTGACCGAGCTGGAATACACCAGCGTGTTTGAACTGCTGGTGGCCGTGCTGCTGTCGGCGCAGGCCACCGACGTGAGCGTGAACAAGGCCACGCGCCGGCTGTTCCCGGTGGCCAACACGCCGCAAAAAATCCTGGATCTCGGGCTGGAACGGCTGGAGTCGTACATCAAGACCATCGGCCTGTACCACAGCAAGGCCAGGCATTTGATGCAGACCTGCCAGATACTGGTCGAGCAGCATGGCGGCCAGGTGCCGCGCACCCGCGAGGCGCTGCAGACCCTGCCCGGCGTGGGCCGCAAGACCGCCAACGTGGTGCTCAACACCGCGTTTGGCGAGGCCACCATGGCCGTAGACACCCACATTTTTCGCGTCAGCAACCGCACCGGGCTGGCGCCAGGAAAGACGCCGCTGGAAGTCGAACAAAAGCTGCTCAAGCGCATTCCGCCCGAGTATCTGGTCGATGCGCACCACTGGCTGATCTTGCTGGGCCGCTATGTCTGCATCGCCCGCAAGCCGCTGTGCTGGCAATGCGCGGTGGCGCCGTTCTGCGACTATCAGCCCAAGACCGAAGCGCCGCCGGCCTGAATGCCGGCGCAGCGCACCGCGCCGCCCATGCTATAAAACCAATAGCACCTTGTGCCCGTGAACAAAGCGCAAGCACCCTTTTTCATATCAAACCTCGCCACAAAACAACCCAACCCTTCACCCAGCCATGACCGACATCCTCACCGTCACCATGAATCCCGCCCTGGACGTGTCCACCTCGACCGGCACGGTCTCGGACACCCACAAGCTGCGCTGCACCGCCGCCATCGTCCACCCCGGGGGCGGCGGGGTCAACGTGGCCCGCGTCGTGCATCGGCTGGGCGGCGACTGCCTGGCGCTGTTCCCGGCGGGCGGCATGAACGGGCAGCGCCTGCAGCAACTGCTGGCCCGGGAACAGGTGCGCAGCCATTGCATTGACATTGCCGGCGAGACGCGCGAGAGCTTTTCGGTCCACGAAACCACCAGCGGCCGCGACTTTCGCTTTGTGCTGCCCGGCCCGGAACTGTCGGCCGCCGAATGGCAGGACTGCCTGGCCTGCTTCAGCGGGTTGCCGATGCCGCCGCGTTACCTGGTGGCCAGCGGCAGCCTGCCGCCCGGTGCGCCGGCCGATTTTTACGCGCGGCTGGTCCGGCTGGCGCATGCGCGCGGCAGCCTGGTGGTGCTCGACACCTCGGGGCCGGCGCTGGCGGCGGCGCTGGCCGAGGGGGTTTACCTGGTCAAGCCCAGCCTTCGGGAACTGCGCGAGCTGACCGGCCACCCGCTGGTCACGGAGCAGGACTGGCATGCGGCGGCGCTGCAGATCATCCGGCGCGGCCAGGCGCAGGTCGTGGCGCTGTCGCTGGGCGAGGGCGGCGCCTTGCTGGTGACGGCGGACCGCGCGCTGCGGGCCAAAAGCCTGCCGGTCACGGTGGCCAGCTCGATTGGCGCGGGCGACAGCTTTGTCGGCGGCCTGCTCTGGGCGCTGCATCGGCATCAAGACCTGGAGCAGGCCTTTCGCCACGGCATGGCGGCGGGCGCAGCCGCCCTGCTTGCGGCAGGAACCGCGCTGTGCCAGCCGGCGGACGTGGAGCGGCTGTGCAGGGAAGTGGTGATGACCCCCGCTTGATCTAGCGCAAGCCAGCACGGCTTTTCACCCGCTACCTTAAGCCCCTAAGGCTACGGTCAGCAATAACTTCCCTGCGTCGCCATGCCCGCGAAGGCGGTATGACGACTCGTTTGAGCGTTTCAGCCCGCGTTGCTGGATACCCGCCTTCGCGGGAATGACGAACGGAAAATTATTACTTGCCAGAGCCTAAAAGGTAACAGGCGACCCACAACCCGGCAAGCTGGAGACATCATCATGACGACGACGACGACCCCCTTCATCCTCTGGTTTTCGGACATTGGCATTGCCGATGTCGCGCTTGTCGGCGGCAAGAACGCCTCGCTCGGCGAAATGGTCCGCGAGCTGGGCGCGCAGGGCGTGCGGGTGCCCAACGGCTTTGCCGTCACTGCCGGAGCCTACCGCTACCTGCTCGACCAGTCCCGCGCCTGGCCAGGCCTGCACGAAGCGCTGGACGGCCTGGACGTGAAGGATGTCGATGACCTGGCGCGGCGCGCGCAGCGGGCGCGGGAAATCATCCATGGCGCGGCGCTGCCAGCCGGCCTGGCTGCGGAAATCACCCAGGCCTATGCCCGCCTGCGCGAGGAATACGGCGAACAGGTCACGCTGGCGGTGCGCAGCTCGGCCACCGCCGAAGACCTGCCCAGCGCCAGCTTTGCCGGCCAGCACGAGACTTTCCTGAACATCTCGGGCGAGGCCCGGCTGCTCGATGCCATCCGGCAATGCTTTGCCAGCCTGTTCATGGACCGCGCCATCGCCTACCGGGTGGACCACGGCATCGACCACTTCAAGGTGTACCAGTCGGTCGGCGTGATGAAGATGGTGCGCTCCGACCTGGCCGCCAGCGGCGTCACCTTTTCGCTCGACACCGAAACCGGCTTTCGCGATGTCGTCTTCATCACCGGCGCCTACGGACTGGGCGAAAACGTCGTGCAGGGAACGGTCGATCCGGACGAGTTCTATGTCTTCAAGCCCACGCTCCAGCAGGGCCACCGGGTGGTGCTCAGGCGCAAGCTGGGCGGCAAGCAGATTCGCATGGTTTACGCGCAGGCCGCCGGCCGCGAGACCACCCGCAACATGCCCACGCCGCCGGAAAACCAGGCGCGCTATTGCATCAGCGACGACGAGGTGCTGGAGCTGGCCGATGCAGCCATCAGGATCGAGGCGCACTACAGCCGCAAGGCCGGCCAGCCAACGCCGATGGATGTCGAATGGGCCAAGGACGGCGCGGACGGCAAGCTCTACATCGTTCAGGCGCGGCCTGAAACCGTGGCGTCGCGCAAGCCGCTGGGCACGGTCGATGAATACCGGCTGGGCGACAAGGGCAAGGCCCTCGTCACCGGCCGGGCGGTGGGCGGAAAAATCGCCACCGGCCGGGCACGCGTCATCAGCGAGGTGTCCGAGTTGAACCAGTTCCAGCCCGGCGAGGTGCTGGTGGCCGATACCACCATGCCGGACTGGGGCACGGTGATGAAGATCGCCGCCGCCGTCGTCACCAACCGGGGCGGACGCACCTGCCACGCCGCCATCGTCGCGCGCGAGATGGGCATTCCGGCGGTGGTCGGCTGCGATCATGCGACCACGGCCATCCGCACCGGCGACGAAATCACCGTGTCATGCGCCGAAGGCAGCGCCGGCCAGGTGTATGCCGGCCGGCTGCCCTTCACCCGGACAAGCACCGACGTGGCCAGCCTGGAGCGGCCGCAGACGCATTTGATGGTCAACCTGGCGAACCCCGACATGGCCTTCCAGACCGCCCTGCTGCCCAACGACGGCGTGGGCCTGGCGCGCATGGAGTTCATCATTGCCGAGCACATCCACGCGCACCCGATGGCGCTGGTGCATCCTGAAAAAGTCGAGGATGCCGCCGTGCGCGCTGAAATCGCCCGGCTCACGCACCTGTTCGCCACGCCGTCCGAGTATTTTGTACGGCAGCTGGCCGAAGGCGTGGGCACGATTGCGGCGGCTTTTTATCCCAAGCCGGTCATCGTTCGCATGTCCGACTTCAAGACCAACGAATACGCCAGCTTGCTGGGCGGGCGCGGGTTCGAGCCGAGCGAAGCCAACCCGATGATCGGCTTTCGCGGCGCCTCGCGCTATGCGCATCCGGCCTATGCCGAAGGCTTCGCGCTGGAGTGCGCAGCCATGAAGCGCGTGCGCGACGACATGGGGCTGAGCAACGTCAAGCTGATGATTCCGTTTTGCCGCCGGGTTGAAGAAGGCGAGCGCGTGCTGCAGGCCATGGCCGCGCACGGCCTGGGGCGCGGGGTGAACGGGCTGGAGATTTACGTCATGTGCGAGATTCCTAACAACGTCATCCAGATTGATGCGTTTGCCCAGCTGTTCGACGGCTTCTCGATTGGCTCGAACGACCTGACGCAACTGGTGCTCGGCGTGGACCGCGATTCGGACATCGTGGCCTTTGACTTTGACGAGCGCGACGCGGGCGTCAAGATGATGATTCGCCAGACCATCGAAGGCGCGCGGCGCAACCACCGGCATGCGGGCATCTGCGGCCAGGCGCCGTCTGACTACCCGGAAATGGCCGCATATCTGGTGGAACTCGGCATCGACTCGATGAGCGTCACGCCCGACACGCTGCTCAAAACCACGCGCGACGTGCTGGCCGTCGAAGCGCGGCTCGGACGCGCGCCACGCAGCACAACGCCAGCACATTCAACACCGCCACCGGCGGGCAGGAGATTGTCATGAACCAGAACAGCATTGCCTCATTGATGCGGCGCGACGTGTGTTCGGTCGGCGCCGACGACACGATGCAGACGGTCGAATCAAAAATGGTGGCCAGGGGCTTGTCCTGGGTGCCGGTGGTGGACGAAAGCGGCGCGGCGCTGGGCGTCATCAGCAGCCTGGATTTGCTGCGTTTCCATGCCGACGGCAAAGATGCCGCAAAGGTCTGCGCCTGGCAAATCTGCACCTACCGGCCGATCTCGGTGCCCCCGGACGCCAGCCTCAGCGAGGTGGCCCGGCTGATGGTCGAGGCCGGCATCCATCACGTCGTGGTCAGCGACGGCAGCGCCATCAAGGGCGTCGTGTCATCGCTCGACTTTGTAAAAACCTTCAAGGACTAGCGGCCATGTTGCTACGCTATTGATAGCTGCTTGTGCTTATGGCTATTGCGCAAGAAGGCTTTTTGATGCATACATTTGCTCGCCCGCGTCACTTGCCGCCCGACTGCGCCAGCAAATCCATATCAAACTCCCGTGAGAGCGCAAAACTCGGTGCGTTCTGGCCCGAACTGTTGGGCGTCGTGCAGCCGTAGTTGACCCACTGCGCAGGTGACTCCGTCCACCACATCCGGTAGTAGAGCCGGCCATTGCTGGCGTGGTCGCGCAGCCGCGACCACGCCGCTGCGGGCAGCACGAAGGCAGACGGGTACAGGGCCGACGACTCGAAGGGCGTGACTTTCCATGATCCGTAGAAGTTGTCGTCGTTGCGCTGGCTGCTGTACTGGTCGGTGAAGTACCAGCTGTTGGTCGAAACCTCGACGGCATAGTAGCGGCCGGCCCCCGGGTTGACCTGGAAGCGTGGCGCCGAGCCGTTGGCCGGGAAGGCAGTGGGCGCGGTGATGGCGGGCAAGCCGGTGTCGCCGCCGCCGGGCTGGGTTTGCGCAACCAAGGCCACGCCGGGAGCGGCCTGCGCGTTGCTGTCGGTCGTCGTGACCCGGTAGTTCACCCAGCTGGTCGGGCTCGAAGTACACCAGAGCCGGTAATAGAGTTTTGAAGCCCCCTGCCGCAGGCGGTTCCAGGCATCAAGCGGCATCATGAACGAGTCGCCCTGGCGGAACGGGCTGACTTTCCAGGACGCGTAGAAATTGTTGTCGTTGCGCTGCGCGCCGTTGGCCGTGCTGTCGAACAGGCTGGCATCAGTGGCGACCTCGACGGCAAAATAATTCCCGGAAGGCACCGAAACCGCGAACGTGACGGGCGTCGGGCCATTGGCGAACGACGACGGCCCCGAGATCGACAAGCTGCCGCCGGTCGCCGTGCCGCCAGCGCTGCCGGCGCCAATCGTGAACGGTTTCTCGGCCTCGAAGGCCGGGTTGGCCACGCCCGTGCGAAACAGGTTCGGCGTCTGGTCCGAAGGCATGCGGGCGACGATGGCCGAATGGAATTGCGCGTAGTTGCCGCTGAAGGCGCCGCCGTTCCAGACTTCCTTCAGGCGCTGCGTGAACAGGCCGTTGGCATCGCCGTCGGATGACAGCTGGTTGTCCTGGCAGCCTGAAATCAGCGTCACGCTGGCGTTGACCGACGCCCGGTGCGTCCACTGGCTGACTTCGTAGTTGCTCCGGTTGGCCAGGTAGTTGGCCTGGACGGCAGCCGGGTCGGCGGCGCGAATCCGGGGCGGCGCATTCACCCGGCGCTCGTACTGCGCGGCAAATTCCGCACTCTTGAACTTTTTCTGAAAGCTCATCATGCGCGCGACCGTTCCGCTGTGGCAACTGTCGGACAGCACAAAAATGCGCACACCGGCCTCGAAGCTGGACCACAGGCCGTTGAGTTCGTCGTCGAGCAGCTGGCGATCCCAGAGCACCCAGGTTTCGTCCTTGCCGTCGGGCTCGTCGCCGGTCACGTCGTTGATCTGGGAGCCGTGGCCAGAGTAGGTCACGAGGCAGATGTCGCCCGACGCCAGCTGGCGGGCCGCCTGGCCGATGACGCGTGTCACCTCGGAAGCCGACGCTTGGTCGTCGGTCAGCAAGGTGGCTTCATAGCCGAGCTGCGTCGCGATCTGGTTCATGTCGCGGGCGTCGTTGATACAGCCCGCAAGCTCTCCATTCCATCCGCTGTAGGCGGCCGGGTTGACAAAGTTCAGCCCGATATTGACTGCAATTCCTTTGGCCATTTGAACTCTCCTCTTGGGTTGTCTTCGGTTAGGTGGAAATCATGTCCGAGGTGATCGTGACGATATTGCTGTTGGCCTCCATGTCCCAGGCCCTCCAGGGAAGCGCTTCATCGGGCTTGCCGGCAAACACCTTGGTGAGCCGGAATTCAACGATGCGCGCCGCCAGGTAAACCGTCAGCGGCAGCAAAAAGTTGACCGCGCCCCGGCGGCTGTCCATGCCGACCCGGAAGACGCCCGGCACGCCCTGCAGGCGCGCGTCGATGTCGAGCCGCGTGAGGCCGTGGTTTTCATAATTGACGACATCGAGGAACACCACGTTGCACTCGATTTCCTCGATCATGGCCCGAACCTCTTCAAAGGTCGGGCTGCCGTCGGCCAGCGGGTCGGCGTCCGCACAGGCTGCGGTGTAGGCGCCGGGCGCGGCCACGTCGAGCGATGCGCCGGGCGCCAGCGTGGCCTCGACGGGAACGCGCACGGGCTCGGCGGAGCCGCTGAACAGGTACACATCCTTGACCGCCATCGAGCCCTCGATGCGATTCGTCAGCTGCAGCGTGGCGCCCTTGGGCTGCAGCGTGACCGGGCCTTGCAGCCACGGGCCGGTGATGCGGCGCAAATGCACCGACAGCGCCGAAGTGACCACGCTGCCGTCTTCCAGGATGAAGCGGGCGGCGCCGCTCAGGCCGGTGTTCTGAATCAGGGTTTTCAGCAGCAAGGCGCTGGCCAGGTCGGTCGCCAGCGCGGTGTGCAGGCATTCGGGCGTGGCCGAAGTCAGCGCTTCGACCGGCGGCGTCGAGGTCAGGTTCCAGCTGAATTCCGTGCGCTGGGCCAGCATGTTGGGCAGCTCCAGCACCGGGCTGGCGGCCTCCAGCAGCAGCCGGCGGCGCAGGTCTTCGACCTCGTAGGGCGACAGCGCCGGCCCGAGCATGGCTTCAAAGCGGATGCGGTTGTTCTCGGGCCGCTCGGCGTCCAGCGCGGCATAGACGATCAGCGCCGGGCGGTATTCGCGCTCCGGCGTGCCGGGCGCGTGGCGCGTGATTTCATAGGCCAGCGGAACCAGTAAAAACCGGCCGGGCTGCCTGAGATTGCGAAACACGCGGTAGGACGGCCGGTTCAGCGCGACCACTTCCTGGTAAGTCTGGGAAGAGGCCTGGCCCAGGCGATAGGCCTCGGCGCAGCCGATGGACACCGTGGCCGCCGCCTGCTTTTCACGGTAGAAGGCGCCCAGTTCGGCGCAAGAGAAAAACGCATCGAGCGATTGCTGGCGGATCGTGCTGCGCAGGGCGTATTGAATCTTTGAAGGCAGGGCAATCGCGGCGGTCGAGGTGCTGATGCGCCCTGCCAGCGTGAGGTTTTGCGTTACCAGGTGCGCCGAGGCCGGCCGGACCACGAACTCGCGCCCGCCCGAGGACACCAGGATGCTGTCGGCATCGTCGCGCGATTTCGCGACCAGCACGGCGCTCGCTATCTTGCCGCCCAGCACCAGCTGCGGCCGGTTGAAGACCGGCGCGTAGCCGGAAAACTGGAACGCCACCTCCAGCCGCGCGGCCTCGCTTTGAAAGCCCGCCGTGGACAGCGAGCCGTAGGCGGTGCGGGCCGCGTCGTTCAGCAGTTCCACCGTGGCCAGCAGCCGGTTGCCCGAGCGCGTGACAACGCCCCGGCAGGAAGCGCGCTTGAGCACGCCCGAGGCTTCGTCGATGTAGGGAACGCTCAAGGTGACAGAGGGTTCGACCGGCTCGATCATGCGCGCCGTGAGACTGGTATTGGCGGCCAGCGCGGCGCTGGCCGCTGCGGGGCGGGACAGCTCCAGCGTGAAGCGCAGGCTGGCGCGAATCGCCGGCCGGCCCGATTCGCTGGTGCCGATGCGCTCGAACTCAAACAGAAACGGGCTGGTGTCGGGCGCTTCGTTCGGCGCGGGCCGCACCAGATTGATGGCCGGCAGGTACCAGCGCAGGCTGGGATTGGTCTTGTCGCTCAGCAGCGGCGCATTCAGGTCGCCAAGGATAGGCAGCGAAACGGCCATCAGCTCGGGCCGCAGGAACACGGCCTCGGGCAGCATGTAGTGCGCCACCTGCGACACGGCCGGGGTTGAAACGGTGGCGGCGGTGGTGGCAACGGGCTGCTGGATGCGGATGGCCTGCGTTGCGAGCAGATGCGAGGTGGCCGAGGGACGCACCGAAGGCTGCAGCGTCGCGGCAACGGTTTGAACCTTGCTGCCGGCCAGCATGGCGCCCATGCCGACCGCGCCCCGGGTCGCGCGCGCGGTGCTGCGCGTCAGGGTTTCAAGCAGCGGGCCGCCGTCAAGATTCCCCGAAGGGCCGACGACGCTGAGGCAGGCGGCCCGGTCGGCGGGGCTCAGGGCATTGCCCAGCACCGCCTGAAGGGAACAGGCCACGTCCAGCTGGCGCAGGGCGTCGGGCGGCAGCTTGAGCGTGAAGCCGGCGGCAGGCGCGGCGGCGCGGTATTCAATATGCGCCTTCAGCTCCAGCCCGCCCTCCTGCGTGCCCGGTTCGCCGTTGAGCGCATCGAGCACCGCCAGGGTCTGGTCGCGCGTGAGCGACGTGTGCAGCGCGCCGCGCAGCAGCGGCGCGCTGAGGCGGGCCACGGCAAAAGCCGGCTGGCCAGTCGCATGCAGCGACACCTGGGCCTGGCGCGCAAAAATCGGCTGCGCCTGGGGCTGCTGCCCAGGAGCCGTTGCCGGCGCCCGGTAGTCCAGCTCCATGCCCAGGTAGCCCGACATGAGCAGCGGCCGGATCGAATCTTCGCCGGCAGCCGGCGCGCGGGAAAGCAGCAGAACCAGCGAGAATCTGGGCGAGGTCTTTCCGCGCACCAGGCGCGGAGTCTGCAGAACGCCGAGCGCGAAGGCGCTGCCTTCGCGCTCGGGCAGCCGCACCGGCTCCGGCATCGGTATTGGCTCCGCTGCCCGCTCGTCCGACGCCTTCTGCGGCACCGGCTCGCGCAAGGGCGAAGGGCTGAGGATTGATGACATGGCCATGGACCTCCCGGCAAAGTAAGGATGCGGTCAGCAATAACTTCCCTGCGTCATACCCGCGAAGGCGGGTATCCAGACTCGTTTGAACGTTTCAGCCCGTGTCGCTGGATTCCCGCCTTCGCGGGAATGACGAACGGGAAGTTACTACTTTTCCATATCCTAGATATTCAGCAAGGGCCGGGCAGGCGTTTGACTCGCCGTGCCCGGCGCCGTTTCGGCTCAGGTGGCCCGGTCAGCTATTGACCCAGCCTTCAGGATCCTGGCCACTGCTGCTTGGCACCGGCTGGCGCGATGCGCCCTTGCCTTTGCCACCGCCCTTGCCCGTCCTGGCGGCAGATCCATAGTCGTCTTCCCTGAAGCCTTCCACGGAATCAGCCCCCACCCGGTAGCCGCTGACTTCACTGGAAACCGGCCGTTCACGCGGCGGAACAGCTTGTCCAGAAGGCGGGGGCTGCGTTGTTGTTGACACGGGTTGTCCGGGCACCGCCACGGGAGGCTGAGCCACGGGGGTTGCCCCTGGAGGCGGTGGCGGCACGCCGGCACCGCCGGCAGTGAGCGTTTCCGGAATGCTCGGAGGCGCCACCGTCCCCGCGCCGCTTCCGCCCGCGCCGGTATCCAGGCCCTCGGCGGCACGCACCATGGCATCCGAGAACATTTCGCGCTGCGTCAAAGCGCGCTTGGTCACGCCGGGGTCGTCAGACATGGGCACGTTGATCATGATCGCGCCGTTGCCGATGGCGTTCTCCCACGGGCCGGTCCAGGCCTGGCCCTTGGTCGTCAGCGTGCCGCGCACCGTGACATTGACGCGGTACTGGTAGTCGGTCTTGAAGTCGTTCTGGCCGGTGTAGATACGCCAGAAGCGCGGCTCCAGCTGGTCGGACGACAGGAACCTGAAACGCGTGACCTTGTCGGCGCGGTTCTTGCCGTCGGCACGCTGGCCCTTGGCACGCATTTCCACCTCGATGATCTCGGCGGTGGACTGGAGTTCGACGCTCAGCGCAATCGGCCCCACGTCCAGCGTGCCGGCCGAATCGGCGCGCGCTTCCATGATGTTGTCGTTCGACAGCGTGCCGTTGGCGCCGGGGTCCAGGTCAATCACGTTTTGCTCAACATCGATGTGGAAGAAAGGAAACTCGCTTTCGGTCGGCGGCTCCAGCAGGTGGATCTTGCGCTTCATGTAGGTGGCGTCGGGTTCCCACGAAGCGGGCGGATTCGAGACCTCGCCCTTGCGCCACTGGATCCAGACCGGGCGGAAGGTGATGTCGGGCGAATCGCTCTTCTGGAAGGTGGTGGGCTTCCAGGTAATCGAGCCGCGTGAATCGGGATAACCGACCTGCGCCGAGACAAACGCCACCGGCTCGCCGGCCCAGTTGCGCGCCTTGTCGGGCCAGTTGACCACCGGCTTGACGATGCGGAACAGCTTGCGGCTGAGCTCGCCCAGCACCAGGCGCTGGAAGTACTTGCCCTCGGCCTTGGGATCGTTCTTGATCTCGTTGTAGAAGCCTTCGAGCGAACTCGAAATCGTGTGCGGCTGGTTGTAGCGGAAGTAGCGCGTCTCCTCGTAGGCCAGGTTGAGCTGGGTCTCGTCGCGCCGGAACTTCAGCGCCACGCCCGCGCCGTAGCCGAACAGCGCGCCGAAAATGCCGCCGCCCGAACTCGATGCCTGGGCCGGCTCGACCTGCGGCGGGGGCGGGTCGAAAATCACCTTCTTGGCCTGCTCGGTGAACTGCTGCACGATCATGTCGATGCGCTGGTTGATCATCTTCTCCATTTCCTGCGCGCCCGGCATGGTGCCGTCGATATCGACCTCGACCTTGATGTCGCCCTTGATGCGCAGGTTGTTGAACTCGGCCTTGATGTCGGCGGAGAACCACAGATAGCGGGCGTTCATATGCGCCGAGAAATGCTGGAAGATGCGGTCCCAGCTGCCGGTGATCTTCACCCGCATGAGCTGCGACCACATCGGCATGACCAGGTTTTGCGTCACGAACAGCGGGCTGTAGGTGCCGTGAAAGCCGGCCCAGACGATTTCGCTCGGAATCGGCCCGATCACGCCGCCATAGGCGTTCTCGCCGCCGGTGATGGAGCCCGGGCCGCTGCCCTGGATGCGCCAGGCCCAGGCGTCAAGCTGCGTGCCGCGAAACTCGCGGCCATGGGGCACCGGCGCCCAGGCCGAGCGCGACCCGAGCTGCATGAAGTCGCGGCTGCGCGGCCCTTCAGGAACGCCAGGCTCGCCGCCGTCAGTGGGCGCGGGGTTGCCGCCGCCGGCATCGCCCCCGATGTTTGGCGTGGCGCCGGAAGCATCGGGCGCCAGGCTGGAGATGACAGTCTGGTTGGCCGTGATGGGCGCAATGCGAATCTGCGGCGGGGTGTTGCTGCGCAGCCCCCAGTATTTGTCGTTGCGTCCACTGAAGCGTTCAAGAATCTGGGCTTCGGCCTGCTTCAGCACGCTGGGAGGAAAGCGCGACGTGGTCGTCAGCGACAGCACACCGCCTGAAGTCTCTCCTTTTTCAATGCCGGCGGTGCTTTCATCAAAGACACCGACAAAGTGAATGTGGCGGAACTTGAAATCGTTGGTGGCGGCGTTGCGCGCCAGCCGGACTTTTTCCGGAATGTAATAAAAGACGGGCGCTTTGCGCTCTCGCTGCAGCGCATCGTTGTTGCGATCCGGCAGGAAAAGCAGCGTATGCCCCTCCCCCGCTTCGTCCTGAATGACAAACTCTTCGAAGCCACCGGCATAAACCGGCCCTACAGGATCGGACATATTGTGTTCTCCTCTGGTTGGTTCCAAAGCGCCCTGAAATTTGAGCGCCCGGTCATCACGAAGAAGGTCTTGGAAAGCGCGCCATTCATTCGCGATGCGCGCATTTATACGTCCGCGCCACGCAGACCTCAATCGGCTGGGTGCCATGCAGGTTACAAACTGTCTTGCGCCTTGAATAACCACCCCTAATCAAACAACAAAATTCAGCAGAGCGCCTGATAAAGCGAATTTGTAAATTTTTATAAAAAACAAGCCATACGGCGGGCGACATGGACAAGCGGTCGTTCCGGCTGAGTTTTAGCTCAGCTTGAAACCTATGTTGCAATTTGCAGCAAAACAGCGCCATTTTTGAAACTTGACACTGTTCCGTCAAAAATGCAGGGTTTCCGGAAATGTCGCAGGCTTGATGCCTGTCAACACGGCGAATTGGCAACAGGTACAAGATGAAGACCGATCCATCCTTTTCCTGAAACTGAAACTGAAAGCAGACACGCCATGTTCAAGCACATTCTCCTCGCCACCGACGGCTCCGCAGCCTCCGAGCACGCAGCGCAAATTGCAACCGACATGGCCCGCGTCCACGGCGCCCGGCTGACGGCGCTTTATGTGGTGGACCCTTATCCCTACCTGGGCATCGGCGAGTCCAATCCGCTGGGGTTTCAGTCCTACATGACGGCGGCGCACGAAGACGCGGCGCAAGCGCATGCCAAAGTGGCCAAATTGTGCAGCCAGGGCGACGCGCCGGTGGCGCTGCAAGCGAGCATCTCGGAAGACCTGACCGCCTCGGAAGGCATTGTGCAAACCGCCAAGAACGAAGGCGCCGACCTCATCATCATGGGTTCACATGGCCGTACCGGCCTGGCGCGGCTGATGGTTGGCAGCGTGGTCGCCAAGGTATTGGCCACGGCATCGGTCCCGGTGCTGGTCGTGCGTTAAGGAGGCCGCCATGAACGACGAAATGCTCCTGCTCCCGCCGCCGCGCAAGCTGTGGGTGCGGGCACTGCTGATGATTCTGCTGGCGGCGGCTTTTCAGCTCGCGGCATCGGTGTTGCTGTTCGTCGCCGTGGTGCAACTGGTGCTGGCCTTGACGACCGGCGCGCCCAATGCACGCCTGCAGCAGCTTGGCCGCAGCCTGGGCCGCTACCTGGCGCAAATTGCCAGCTTTGAAAGCTTCGGCAGCGAAGCGCTGCCCTTCCCGTTCAGCGCATGGCCACCGGGCAACGGCCAAATCAGCCTCTAGCAGTTAGTTCCATCAAAGTTATTGCGCATTAAACGACGCCAAGATCAAACTTGTGCCATCGAAAAATGACAGGCGATGCGTTGATTTTCATGGGTGATGCGTTTTTGCGGTAAATTGTGAGTCATTTGACCCTCTAGCGCATGTGCATCGGGCACAAACCGCTATTTATTTAGTAGCAAATGACAACCACCACAGCCCCAGCCATCCAGCCTGTCCAGCCCTTTCAACCCCTTCAAGGCGTCCGCATCCTGAGCCTGGCGCTCAACCTGCCCGGCCCGGCCGCGCTGATGCGATGCCGCCAGATGGGCGCCGCCTGCCTGAAGCTCGAACCGCCGGGCGGCGACCCGATGCAGCAGTACAACCCGGCCGCTTACCGCCAGCTGCATGAAAACATCGAGCTGCTGACGGCGGACCTGAAAACCGAGGCGGGCCAGCAGCAACTGCACCGCGAACTGGCGCAAGCCGACGTGCTGATCACCTCGTTCCGCCCTTCCGCGCTGGTCAAGCTGGAGCTGACGTGGCAGGCGCTGCACCGGCAGCACCCGCAACTGAGCCAGATTGCCATCTTCGGCGCGCCCGGCGAACGCGCCGAAGAAGCCGGTCACGACCTGACTTACGTGGCTGAAAGCGGTCTGATCACCGGCCTGGACTTGCCCGCCACGCTCTACGCCGACATGGGCGGCTCGCTGATGGCCAGCGAAGCGGTGCTGCAGGCCGTGATGCACCAGCGCAGCCAGGGCGCAGGCGCTTACCTCGAAATCGCCCTGTCCAGCGCGGCGGGCTACCTCGCCCTGCCCCGCGCCTGGGGCCTGACCCAGCCGGGCGCGGCCATCGGCGGCGGCCACGCCGGCTACCGCGTCTATCCGTGCCAGGATGGCCGCGTGGCGCTGGCCGCGCTGGAGCCCCATTTCGCGCTCAGGCTGTGCGCGGCGGCGGGGATTTCCATGCCCGGCATTCAGACGATGCTTGAGCCCGCCACGCACGAGGCGGTGGCCGCCTTTTTGCTGACGCGCACACGCCGGGAACTCGATGCGCTGGCGGTGGAGAAGGATATTCCGCTGTGTACGCTGGGGGATTGAGGCGGGCGGCATTTTTTTGATCACCAGCAGCGAAGTTTTTTCTGGCTGAAAATGTCTTTTCAAAGTAAAAACTTCGGCAAAGAAAGAAAAAATGTCCAACCGCCTGCTGGGGTATGAATTTCTGAAGGATCACCTCAAGCTGAGTGCTTTTCCATGCGCGCGTCCGGCCCGTGTCGGCAGCGTCACCAAGGTCGTGCAGCGTGCCGACGGCCTGGAAGTGCCCGCCAGCGTGGCGCCAAGCTCGCAAGATCCGCTGGAGCACATCCTGTTCGCCCTCAAGCATGAGGGCGTCAATCTGCAAATTCTGGCCCAGTGCCTGCCGCGCATCGACGCTGGCCCGCTCATCGAAGCCTTCCGCAGCACGCCGGCCAGCAAATACATGCGCATCGCGGCCTATCTGTGGGAGCAATTCAACGGGCGGGAACTCGAAAATGTCCCCCAAGCCATCGGCCCCTACGTTCCCCTGTTCGACCCGCGCCAATACCTGACGGGTAAGCCACGGCGCAACAGCAAATGGCGCGTGGATTTCAATGGCTTGGGCTCGCTGCGGTTTTGCCCCACCGTCGAGCGCACCAGCGCCATCGCGGCCTTGCTGGCGCAGGACACGCTTGGCCGCGCCCAGGCGTTCATCGAAGGCATGAAGCAAGAAACACTGGACCGGACCATGAGCTGGTCCTATCTGAGCGAGACCGAAAGCTCCTTCGCCATCGAGCGGGAAAAGCCAAGCGCCAGCAAGGCCGAAGCCTTCGCCCAATTGCTCATGCAGGCCCGCGAAAGCACGCCGATGACCGAAAAATACCTGGTGAACCTGCAAAACCTGGCCGTCACCAACCCCCTGGACCGCGCCCTGGAATTTCGCAATCGACAGAACTGGCTGCGCGGCCCCGGCAGCGGCGTGCTGGGCATCACCTATGTGCCGCCAGCGCCGGAGCTGGTGCCGGAATTGATGCAGGCCATCATGGACATGCTCAATGACCCGGACCCTGTACAGAGTCCACTGGTCATCGGTGCCTTGACCAGTTTTGCTTTCGTCTTTGTCCATCCCTTCATGGACGGCAACGGCCGCCTGTCGCGCTTTCTGTTTCACAAGGCGGTTTGCCAGTCCGAAGTCCTGAAACAGGGGCTGGTGCTGCCGATTTCCATCGCCATGAAACGCAACGAAGACCAGTACCTGCAGGCACTGAAATCATTCTCAGCCCCGGCCCGGCGGCTCTGGGACGTGCTGATGATTGACGATGAGCATTTCGAGTTCACCTTCAAAGGCGACCCGTCGATTTACCGCTACTGGGATGCAACGCCCTGTGTCGAGTTTGGCCTGCGCATGGCCGAGCAGTCGCTGGAAGTCGATTTGCGGCAGGAGACCGAGTATCTGCGCAACTATGACGCCATTGCCCGCCAGGTCAACGAGCGCATTGACCTGAACAGCAACACCCTGGCGCTGATGGTGCGCCTGTGCCTGCAAAACGAGGGGCGTTTTTCGAGCGGCAAGCGCAAGGCTTTTCTGAGCAAAGGCTACAGCGCGGAAATGCTGGCGGTGGTTGAGTCCGTGGCGGCTGGCGTGCTCGCGGGCCGGGCGGATGACGGGAAGGCGGATGATGAGATAGATATTCCGCCTTATCGGGCTTGATGGCGCAATCTCGGTGTTGGACACCCATCCGACTAAATAAATTTGTCGCTACCGCGTCCCCAAGATCGGATGTACTGCCGTGTAGACGGGCGGCATTGGAAGTTAGTTAAGAAGAGACGGTAGCCCTCTTAATCCTCAGCACGTCCCACTCATCGAACGAAATACGTGACCGCGCTATCGTAAACCCGCGCACTTCATCGGGTGACGGTAGTCTTCCAATCAAGCTGGGCCTCAGCCGGTCATAAAACTCCAATTTATCCGCGTTGTATCGGTAGGTGTTTTCTTGATTGGAGACAAGATTTCGCTCCTTGAAACGCTGAAATCTAGGCGTGTCATTCACCAAAAATTTGGTGATTCGTACCAGATCAGGTTCACTGGTAGCGTCAAACCCACTGAACTTGACCTCACGTGACTCGGGCTGCTTTCCCACTTCGCGCAGCGCCACTTCGCCCTCCGTGTCAGCAAGCACAACCGCCCGTTGCTCGTCGGTGAAACCCTCATAAGCACGCTCAAAGACATCCCACATTTCAAGCGTTTTCAAAGCAAATTGGACGAGTTCCGCCTCATCTGAGGACGTCGAAGGCAAAGTGTAGAGGGAGCCCATTTCCAAATCGGCGACCCACTGGTTTCCAGTGATAAAACCATTGAGCATGACATTGATCTGCTCTACAGGAGCACCAAGGTGCCGAAAAAGATTCCCCATAAGCGCCATCAAGGTCTTCTCGCCATCGCTAAATCGCAAATGACTGCTGACTGTGGAACTCAGTCCACGCTCAATCAGCACCCGAACTGCGTGCGCACGAGATGTGCCAGCCATGTTGGCATCGCGCCAAGCATCGATGGCATAGGCAGTCCTCTCGTCAAGTCGCATTTCAAAACGTTCTGTTTTAGTCATCGTTATCACCAATCCGTAAGTTGTCCGGCATCATACCGTACAAACTACGTAGCGATAAAATTATCGCCGCGTTCCTGAAACCTTACCGCCCACCGGCAGCTTGCCAGCCCCAGTCACGCGCGGCGGCAGCCCAGTGTGCTGCGTCAGCATCCGGCCCTTGACAGGCACAGCCGGGGCCGCAGTTACCGTCGAGTTTTTGCGCCGCGCACTGGTGTAAGTTCCATCCGTCATCGGCTGAAAAGTCGGAATCAAATGGTGCTTGCCGTTGCCGATCAGGTCGGCGCGGCCCATGGCCTTGAGCGCTTCGCGCAGCACCGGCCAGTTGTTGGCATCGTGGTAGCGCAGGAAGGCCTTGTGCAGGCGGCGGCGCTTTTCGCCGCGCACGATGTCCACCGTCTCGCTGTCGCGGGTGACTCTGCGCAGCGGGTTCTTGTTGCTGTGGTACATGGCTGTGGCCGTGGCCATCGGGCTGGGGTAGAAGGTCTGCACCTGGTCGGCGCG
>JAECRO010000031.1 GCA_016000195.1 Burkholderiales bacterium
ATTAAATAGCAATCAGAGCACTACTCTTGCAAGCCAGGGCGATTTCGCTCTAGGGCTCAGGCCTCCAGGCGCTTACTTCTTGCCGCGAATCCGGGCCAGTTCGGCCTGCGTGGCGTTCCAGGTGTCCATGCCGACTTCGGTGCCGATTTCGGCATACGCTTGAATTGAACGCAACGCCGCGGCCTCGCCCTGCGTCGATCTGGGCTGCGCGCTGGTGGTGCGGGCGAGCACCTGAAACGGTGAGATTGCTATTGAAATAATAGCTGCTTGCGCCCGTATTGATTGCGCAAATCACGTATTTGGCAAAATATGCCTTTTGCGCAGTCGGCATAAGCGCAAGAAGCTATTTTATTCATAGCAACAATCAGTCGGCTGGCCCGCCGCCAGATCACAGCGTATGCGTCACCAGCTTGAAGTCCGGGTCTTCGGCAAACGATTTGATGGTGTAGCCCAGGCTTTTCATGAGCTTGAGCATGCCCGGATTCTGCGTCAGCACCAGGCCCTCGATCTCGCTCAGGCCTTTTTCACGCGCCACGTCCATGATGCTGAGCATCAGCCGTGAACCCAGGCCCTTGCCGCTGAAGTCGTCGGCCACCACCAGCGCGAACTCGCAGCTCGACTGGTCGGGGTTGGTGACGTAGCGCGACACGCCCACGATGCGCTCGGTTTCGGGCATCTCGCCATTGGCGCCGGTGCGGCGCTCCCTGAACACGGCGACCAGCGCCATTTCACGGTCGTAGTCGATCAGCGTGAAGCGCGCCAGCATGCTGGGCGGCAGCTCGACGATGGACGAGATGAAGCGGAAGTAACGGCTTTCGGGCGACAGGTGCGTCATCATTTCCTGCAGCATGCTGGCGTCGTCCGGGTGGATGGGGCGCACGGTGTATTCGCCGCCGCCGCGCAGCGGCCAGACCTGCTCGTAGCGCGCCGGGTAGGGCAGGATGGACAGGTGGCTGTAGGTGTTGGCGCGCCCGCTGATGGCCTGCGGCGCGTTGTTGATCACGATGCGCGCATCGACCGCCACCGCGCCGGACTCATCGACGATGATGGGGTTGATGTCCATCTCGCGCAGCTGGGGCAGCTCGCAGACCATTTCCGAGACGCGCAGCAATATCCGCTCCAGCGCATTCATGTTGACCGGGCTGGCGCCGCGCCAGGCGCCCAGGGTTTCGGCCACGCGCGAGCGCGCAATCAGGTGGCGCGCCAGGAACTGGTTGAGCGGCGGCAACTCCATCGCCCGGTCGTCGATCAGCTCGATCATGGTGCCGCCCGCGCCGAAGGCAATCACCGGGCCGAAGGGGTCGTCCGTGACCAGCCCGACGCAGACCTCGCGGCCGCGCCTGGCGCGCGCCATGGTCTGCACCGTGACGCCGTTGATGCGCGCATTGGGCTTGAGGCGGGCCACGGTCTGCATCATCTCGGTGAAGGTGTCGCGCACGCCGGTGGCGTTCAGGATGTTCAGCGCCACGCCCTCGACATCGGACTTGTGGCTGATGTCGGGCGAGTCGATCTTCAGCGCCACCGGAAAGCCGAGCTGCGTGGCGATCATCATGGCCTCGTTGGCGGTGCGCGCCAGAATGGTCTGCGTGACCGGGATGTGAAAGGCCGACAGCAGCGTCTTGGACTCCATCTCGGTCAGCACCTTGCGGCGCTCGGCCAGCACGTTCTCGATGATCAGGCGCGCGCCCTCGATGTCGGGCTTGGCCAGCGTCGAGAGCGGCGGCGGGGTTTGCTGGAGCAGTTGCTGGTTCTGGTAGAACGAGGCAATGTTGCCGAAGGCGCCGACCGCCGCCTCGGGCGTGCGAAAGCTCGGAATCGCCGCTTCGTTCAGGATGCCGCGCCCCGTGACCACCGAGGCATCGCCCATCCAGCACGACAGCAGCGGCTTGCCCATGCTGCGCTTGACCTCGGCCAGCGCGCGCGCCACCAGGGAAGCATCGACGCCTTCCTTGGGCGAGAAAATCGCCAGCACGCCGTCGATCTGCCGGTCCTTGCCCGCCGCCTCGATGGCGGCCCTGTAATGCTCGGGCGTGGCTTCTTCCGACAGGTCGATCAGGTCGGACAGGGACGCCAGCTCGGGCAGCAGCGGCTTGAGGGCGCTGGACGATTCGGGCGAGAGCTTGCCCAGCTCCAGATGGATTTCATTCACCCAGTCAGCGGCCAGCACGCCCGGCCCGCCGCCGTTGGTGACGATGGCCAGCCGGTTGCCGACCGGGCGGTAGCGCGAGGCCAGGCATTTGGCGGCCGAAAAAAGCTGGACAAAGGAGCGCACGCGCACCGCGCCGGCGCGGCGCAGGGCGGCATCGAACACATCGTCGCTGCCGACGATGGCGCCGCTGTGGGTCTGCGCCGCCTCGTTGCCGGCCGGCCGGCGGCCGGCCTTGAGCACCACCACCGGCTTGGCGTTGGCCGCCGAGCGCAGTGCGCTCATGAAGCGGCGCGCGCTGGAGATGCCTTCGAGGTAGATGACGATGCTCTGGGTGTGCCGGTCATTGGCCAGGAAATCGAGCACCTGGGCAATATCGACCGAGGTGTTCGGCCCCAGCGACACCACCGATGAAAAGCCGACGCCGTTCTTGCTGGCCCAGTCAAGGATGGAGGCGGTCAGCGCGCCGGACTGCGACACCAGCGCCAGCGAGCCCGGCTTGGCCATCGGCCCGGCGGTGCTTGCATTGAGCTGCAGGTGCGGGCGCTGCAGGCCCAGGCCGTTCGGCCCCATCAGGAAAACGCCCTCGCGGCGCGCAATCTTCTTGAGTTCGGCGGCATGGTCGGCGTTGATGCCGCTGGTGATCACCAGCGCCGCGCGGCAGGTCATGCGCCCGGCAATCTCCAGCGCGGCGGCCACTTCCTGCGGCGGCAGCGCAATGATGGCCAGGTCGGCGCCGGTCTGCGCCAGCTCGGCCAGCGTGCCGGTGGTGTGGATGTCCAGAAACTGCAGCGTGCCGGTGTATTTCTGGGCACGCAGCGCCTGGTGCAGCACCTTGGCGCGCGCTGTCAGGCTGTCCGGGTCGTCGGCCTGGCCGGCAAACACAACGATGGACTGGGGGGCAAAAAGCGGGGTGAGGTAATGTTTGTCCATAAGGGAAAGAGGTGTTCAGTCAGCGCCAATCAGCACCTTGACATGCGCGGCCACACTGCGCGCGAGCGGATTCATGACGTAGCCGCCTTCCAGGCAGGAGATGACGCGGCCCCGGCAATGGCGCCCGGCCACCGCCATGATCTGTTTCGTGACCCATTCGTAGTCGGCCTCGACCAGCGCCAGGTTGCCCATGTCGTCCTCGCGGTGGCCGTCGAAGCCGGCTGACACATAGATCAGCTCGGGCTTGAAGGCTTCCAGCGCGGGCAGCCATTGGCTGGTGACGGCTTCGCGGAACTTGTCGCTGCCCGAGCGCGAAGGCAGGCCGACGTTGACCATGTTGGGCCCGGTGGCGTTTTCGCCGGTGAAGGGGTAGATGCCCATCTCGAAAATCGAGCACATCAGCACGCGCTCGTCGCCGCGAAAGATGTCTTCGCTGCCGTTGCCGTGGTGAACGTCGAAATCAATCAGTGCCACGCGCTGCACGTCGTAATGGGTCAGCGCATGGCGTATGCCCACGGCCACGTTGTTGAAAAAGCAAAACCCCATGGCCTTGTCCCGCTCCGCATGGTGGCCGGGCGGGCGCACGCAGCAAAAAGCGCTGGGCGCTTCGCCGGTCAGCACCAGGTCGGTGGCCAGCACCGCCGAGCCGGCTGCGCGCAATGCCGCCCGCACGGTGAACGGGTTCATGTCGGTGTCGGGATCGACCTTGTGATAACCCTCCGTGGGCGAGGCCGCCATGAGCTCGCTCACGTACAGCGAGGAATGCGCATGGGCCAGCTGCTCTGGCGTAGCCAGCGGCGCATCGTAGGGATGCATGTAGTCGAGCAGGCCCTTGACCAGCAGCATGTCGTTGATGGCACCCAGCCGCTCGGGGCATTCGGGATGGTGGGCACCCATTTCGTGGCGGGCGCAGTCGGCGTGGGTGATGTAGGCGGGCAGCAAAATTTGTCTCCTTCGGTGCGCTCTGGCGACTGCGGCCGGATGCGGTTTTTCAGTCTAGCCCGACCCGGTTGAGCCGTCTTGATGTAAAGCAATCGTTACAGCCAAGCCCGACGCGGCGCCGAGGGTTTTCCAAGGCTGAATTGCCTATAAAAAAGCGCCTCAAGCCCATGTTTAACGGGCGAGAGGCGCTATGACTAGCGTAGCGTTATAGCCTGAGTCGCTAAATCACATGCGCTCGAAGATCGCCGCAATGCCCTGTCCGCCGCCGATGCACATCGTCACCAGCGCGTAGCGGCCCTGGATGCGCTGCAGTTCGTACAGCGCCTTGACGGTGATCAGGGCGCCGGTCGCGCCAATCGGGTGGCCGAGCGAGATGCCCGAGCCGTTCGGGTTGACCTTGGCCGGGTCCAGCCCGAGGTCGCGGCTGACGGCGCAGGCCTGCGCGGCAAAGGCTTCGTTGGCCTCGATCACGTCCAGGTCGCTGACCGTGAGGCCGGCTTTCTTCAGCGCCATCTGCGTGGCGGGCACCGGGCCGATGCCCATGTATTTCGGGTCCACGCCGGCGTGCGCGTAGGCCACCAGGCGGGCCAGTGGCTTCAGGCCGCGCGCTTCGGCCACGCCGGCTTCCATCAGCACCACGGCGGCGGCTGCGTCGTTGATGCCCGAGGCATTGCCGGCCGTCACCGTGCCGTTTTCCTTGATGAACACGGGTTTCAGCTTGGCCATGTCGGCCAGCGTGCAGTTGGGGCGGAAATGCTCGTCGGTGTCATAGGCGACCTCGCCCTTGCGGCTCTTGAGCATGACCGGGACGATCTGGTCCTTGAAGTAGCCGGCTTCAAGGGCTTTCTGGGCGCGGTTGTGGCTTTGCACGGCCAGCGCATCCTGCTCTTCGCGGGTGATGCCCCACTTGGCGGCGATGTTCTCGGCCGTCACGCCCATGTGGACGGTATGAAACGGGTCATGCAGCGCGCCGACCACCATGTCGATCATCTTGCTGTCGCCCATGCGCGCGCCAAAGCGGGTGGACAGGCTGGCGTAGGGGCCGCGGCTCATGTTCTCGGCGCCGCCGCCGATGGCGATGTCCGCGTCGCCCAGCAAAATGCTCTGGCTGGCCGAGATGATGGCCTGCAGGCCGGAGCCGCACAGGCGGTTGACGTTGAAGGCCGGCGTGCCTTCGGCGCAGCCGCCGTTGACGGCCGCCACGCGCGACAGGTACATGTCCCTGGGTTCGGTGTTGACCACATGGCCGAACACCACATGGCCGACATCCTTGCCTTCGACGCCGGCACGCGCCAGCGATTCGCGAACCACCAGCGCAGCCAGTTCGGTGGGCGGCGTGTCCTTCAGGCTGCCGCCAAAGGTTCCAATGGCGGTGCGCACACCGCTGACAACGACTACTTCACGGGTCATGAATATCTCCTGAGTTTTAAAAACAGCTTGAAGTGTGGCCCGGTTTGACTACGCCCGGCTGACACGATGGAGGCCAGAATCAGTATGACACGCCCCAAGCGCGAGCTGCCCGCCGTGCTTGATTTTCATCATCCGAAGGGTAACTACCCGGGGGATTTTAACCCCCGGCAGTGGCGCAGCAAGCGCTTGCCGGCCAGGCCAGAAAAGGCCTGCAGCGCGGCATTGAAAAAGAAAACCCATAAAATGTACAAAATTTTTATTTTGTACAAATCACGCATGCATACCATTTCTTTAAGTGAATTCCGCGCCAATGCGTCGGCCATGATCGACCGGGTCGAGCAGGGCGAAACCGTGCGCATCTTGCGGCATGGCAAACCGGTCGCCGAACTGGTAGGCGTCAAGCCCGACCTGTCGGCCCGGGTACCCAGCTACAAGCGTCCGTTTGAGCCTCTGCTGCAATTGCCGCCAGGGTATTCGGCGGTGAAGGCGCTGCTGGACGAGCGCGACAGCGCGCCGTGGTGAAAAGCCTGAGCCATGAAGATTCTTTTTGACACCTCGGCTCTGCTCAAGCGCTATTTGCCTGAACGCGGGCGTGAAGCCGTTCTGGCGCTGGTGGCCCAGGCCATGCCGATGGTTGCCGCACCGCATTGCAAGCTGGAGCTTTACGCGGCGCTGAACCGCGTGCGGCGCGAAACCCGGGCCAGCGAAACGTCCTACCGCGACACCTGCGCCGAAGTGGAGCGCAATTTTGACGAAATGCAGGTCGTGCCGCTGTCCGCCAGCGTCGAGCGTTCTGCTATTCGCGCACTGGAGGCCAGCACCCTGCGCGGCATGGATGCGCTGCATGTGGGCGCCGCCCTGGCGGCAGGTGTGGACTTGTTCGTGACGGCGGATGTTCGCCAGTTCAACAGCGCGCAAGCGCTTGGCCTGAATGCCACTTTATTGAAGGATGCGTGATGAATTCACCCTATGTTTACCCCCGGGAATTTGACGTGATCGTGGTCGGTGGCGGCCATGCCGGCACCGAGGCCGCGCTGGCCGCCGCCCGCATGGGCTGCAAGACGCTGCTGCTCACGCACAACATCGAGACGCTTGGCCAGATGAGCTGCAACCCGTCGATTGGCGGCATCGGCAAGGGCCATCTGGTCAAGGAAGTGGATGCCATGGGCGGCGCGATGGCGCTGGCCACCGACGAGGGCGGCATCCAGTTCCGCATCCTGAACGGCTCCAAGGGTCCGGCCGTGCGCGCCACCCGGGCGCAGGCCGACCGGATTTTGTACAAGGCGGCGATTCGCCGGATGCTGGAGAACCAGCCCAAGCTGTGGCTGTTCCAGCAGGCGGTCGATGACCTGATGGTCGAAGGCGACCGGGTGGTGGGCGCGGTGACGCAGGTCGGCATCAAATTCCGCTCGCGCACGGTGGTGCTGACGGCCGGCACTTTCCTGGACGGCAAGATTCATGTCGGCCTGAACAACTACCCAGCCGGGCGCGCCGGCGACCCGCCGGCCGTGTCTTTAAGCGCCCGCCTGAAGGAACTCAAACTGCCGCAAGGCCGCCTGAAAACCGGCACGCCACCGCGCATCGACGGCCGCACGATTGACTTCAGCAAGTGCGGCGTTCAGCCGGGCGACGGCATGCCGGGCGGCACACCCGGGCCGGTGCCGGTGTTCAGCTTCATGGGCGGCGCCATTGCGCATCCACGGCAGATGCCGTGCTGGATCACGCACACCAACGAGCGCACCCACGACATCATCCGCTCCGGCTTTGACCGCAGCCCGATGTTCACCGGCAAGATCGACGGCGTGGGGCCGCGCTACTGCCCGAGCGTCGAGGACAAGATCAACCGCTTTGCCGGCAAGGACAGCCACCAGATTTTCCTGGAACCCGAAGGCTTGACGACGCACGAGATATACCCCAACGGCATCTCGACCAGCCTGCCATTCGACATCCAGTACGACCTGGTGCGCTCGATGGCGGGCATGGAAAACGCGCACATCCTGCGGCCCGGCTATGCGATTGAATACGACTACTTTGATCCGCGCGCCCTCAAGACCACGTTTGAGACCAGGGCGATTGGCGGGCTGTTCTTTGCCGGACAGATCAACGGCACGACTGGCTACGAAGAGGCTGCCGCGCAAGGCATGTTTGCCGGCATCAACGCCGCCCTGCAATGCCAGGGCAAGGACGCGTGGCTACCAAAGCGCGACGAGGCCTATCTGGGCGTGCTGGTCGATGACCTGATTACCAAGGGCGTGACCGAGCCCTACCGCATGTTTACCAGCCGGGCAGAGTTCCGTTTGATGCTGCGCGAAGACAATGCCGATATGCGCCTGACTGAAAAAGGGCGTGAACTGGGCCTGGTGGATGATGCCCGCTGGGACGCCTTCAACCGAAAGCGCGACATTGTTTCACGTGAAACACAGCGCCTGCGGTCGCTCTGGATCAACCCGAACAACCTGCCAGCCAGCGAAGCCGAGCGCGTGCTGGGCAAGGCGATTGAACGCGAATACAACCTGGCTGATTTGCTGCGCCGCCCCGATGTGAGCTACGCCGGACTGATGTCGCTGGACGGCGGCAAGTTTGCGAACCCGGAAATCCCGGCCGGGGAGGGCGTTGTTTCACGTGAAACATCCACGGATTCTGCATTGCCCACAGACCTGGTGAAAAGCGTGATCGAGCAAATCGAGATCACGGCCAAGTACGCAGGCTACATCGACCTGCAAAAAGTCGAAGTCGAGCGCGCTTCGCATTACGAAAACCTCAAGCTGCCGGCTGACCTGGATTATTTGCAGGTGTCTGCCCTGAGTTTTGAAGCGCGGCAGACCTTGAGCAAGCACAGGCCTGAAACGCTGGGCTTGGCATCACGCATCCAGGGCATCACGCCGGCCACCATTTCGCTGCTGCTGGTGCATCTGAAAAAGAACCTGTGGAAAAACACCACACCCCTTCAATCCACCGAGCAGGCAGAAGTTTGATGGCGCGTACTGAACAGGATTTGCGTTCGACCTTGAAAGCTGGACTTGAAACGCTGCAACTGCACTTGAGCGATCAGCAGATCGAGCAGTTGCTGGCCTACCAGGCCATGATCGCCAAATGGACGCAGGTGTACAACCTGACATCGGTGCGTGACCCGGCGGAAATGATGACGCATCACCTGCTGGACAGTCTGGCGGCCGTCCCGGCCTTGCAGCGCTATTTGCAGGGCGCCGGGCTGGAGCAAGGCAGCCGCCTGCTCGATGTCGGCTCGGGCGCTGGACTGCCGGGCGTGGTGATTGCGATTTGCTGCCCGACGGTGGCCGTAAGCTGCGTCGATACCGTGGCCAAGAAAGCGGCTTTCATCAAGCAGGCCGCGCTGGCCCTGAAGCTTCCCAATCTCACCGGGCTTCATGCGCGGGTGGAAAGTATCACTCAATCCTTTGACGTGATTTGTTCCCGTGCATTTGCTTCGCTCGCTGATTTCACCAACTGGTCTGCCGGAGCGTTGGCGCCGCATGGCGTCTGGATGGCCATGAAAGGCAAGCATCCAGCCGATGAACTGCAGGCTTTGCCCCAAAACATTGCCATGTTTCACGTGGAACAATTGAAGGTTCCAGGCCTGGATGCCGAGCGTTGCATCCTTTGGTTGCGGCCCGTGTCGTAAACTCAAACCCTCTACTACTGGAGCATTCCATGCCGGGCTCGTTTGTTGGTGTTGCCGACTATGGCGCTTTTGTCCTTGCAATCATTGTGTTTTTATTGATTCCCGGCCCCGGCAATCTGGCCCTGATCACCTCGACCAGCAAAGGCGGCATGTTCCTGATCGCCTTCGGCATCAAGCTGGCGCTTTCCCGGTAAATCGAACAAAGCAATCCTGACTTCCCTCAACGGAACGACAACCAACAATACGTTATGGCCAAAATATTCTGCATTGCCAACCAAAAGGGCGGGGTGGGTAAAACCACCACCACCGTCAACCTGGCCGCCGGCCTGGCCCAGGTCGGCCAGCGCGTGCTGATGGTGGACCTGGACCCGCAGGGCAATGCCACCATGGGCTCGGGCGTGGACAAGCGCAAGCTTGAAATGACGGTCTATGACGTGCTGCTCGAAGCCGCATCCATCGTCGATGCCCGGGTCCACAGCGAGAAATCCGGCTACGACGTGCTGGGCGCCAACCGCGAACTCTCCGGCGCCGAGATCGAGCTGGTGTCGCTGGAGCGCCGCGAAAAGCGCCTCAAGCAGGCGCTGGCCAAGGTGGACAAGGACTATGACTTCATCCTGATCGACTGCCCGCCGTCACTGTCAATGCTGACGCTGAACGGGCTGTGCGCGGCCAATGGCGTGATTGTTCCGATGCAGTGCGAATACTTCGCGCTCGAAGGCGTGACCGACCTGGTCAACACCATCAAGCAGGTGCATGCCAACCTGAACAAGGACCTGCAGATCATCGGCCTGCTGCGCGTCATGTTCGACCCGCGCATCACGCTGCAGCAGCAGGTCAGCGAGCAGCTCAAGGGGCACTTCGGCGACAAGGTGTTCAACACCGTCATTCCGCGCAATGTCCGCCTGGCCGAGGCGCCGAGCTACGGCCTGCCCGGCGTGATCTTTGACCCGTCTTCCAAGGGCGCGCAGGCCTTCGTGGCCTTTGCCCAGGAGATGGTGGCGCGCATTTTGTAGCCGGCAGCCTGATTTATTGATAAAAACCATGGCTTGCGCATGTCCGGCCTGCATAAGCGGCTATTAAAAGCATAGCAAACCGGGCGCCGCCCGAGTTTTACAGCCCTGAAGGTTTGACCGAACCCATGAACCCCCGCAACGTACTGATTCTTCCCGGCTGGCAAGGCAGCGGCCCGGACCACTGGCAAAGCCGCTGGGAGCGCGCGCATGGCTACGCCCGGGTCGAGCAGCACGACTGGATGCGGCCGCTGCGCGGCGACTGGATTGCGCGGCTCGAAGACGTGCTGCTGTCCTGCGATATGGAGCAGGATGGACCCGCCGTGCTGGTCGCGCACAGCCTGGGTTGCCAGCATGTGGCCGCCTGGGCCGCGCACAGCCGCAACACGCATCGGGTGAAGGCTGCGCTGCTGGTGGCGCCGCCCGATGTCGAGCGTGCCGATGTGCGTGGCCTGCTGCCCAGCTGGTCGCCCGTGGCGCTGGGCCGCTTGCCGTTTGCCACGCGCCTGTTTGCCAGCAGCAACGATCCTTTTTGCACGCCTGAACGCACCCGGCAGTTTGCCGCCGCCTGGGGGGCAGACTTCATCGACGCCGGCCCGCGCGGCCACCTGAATGCCGACAGCGGCCTGGGCGACTGGCCGCAAGCGCATGAACAGCTGCAGCAACTGATACGTGATACGTGATGCGTGATACTTCCGCCTGAGCCCCACCCGACCCGCGCCTGGCGCCCCTCCCGATTAAAGAAAGACAAGACATCTCCATGGTCACGAAAAAACAAAAAGGCCTGGGTCGCGGGCTCGAAGCGCTGCTCGGCCCCAAGGTCGATGAATCGCCCGAAGCCGCCAATGCCCTGAGCGCGGCAAGCAGCCCGGGCCTGCCCGCTTTGCTGCTGCTCGACGAGCTGGTGCCCGGCCAGTACCAGCCGCGCACCCGCATGGACGAGGGCGCGCTCTACGAGCTGGCCGAATCCATCAAGGTGCAGGGCATCATGCAGCCGATCCTGGTGCGGCGCCTCTCCAGCGGCGCCAACAGCGGCAAGTACGAAATCATTGCCGGTGAACGGCGTTTCAGGGCCGCCCGTCTGGCCGGCCTGGACAGCCTGCCGGTCTTGATCCGCGACGTGCCCGACGAGTCGGCCGCCGCCATGGCCCTGATTGAAAACATCCAGCGCGAAGACCTCAATCCGCTCGAAGAAGCGCAGGGCCTGCAGCGCCTGGTGAAGGAGTTCGGCCTGACCCACGAGCTGGCGGCGCAGGCCGTGGGCCGCTCGCGCAGCGCCGCGTCCAACCTGCTGCGCCTCTTGAACCTGGCCGACCCGGTGCAGACCATGCTGATGGCCGGCGACCTGGACATGGGCCATGCGCGGGCGCTGCTGGCGCTCGACCGGGCGACGCAAATCACCGCCGCCAACCAGATCACGGCGCGCAAGCTGTCGGTGCGCGAGGCCGAAAGCCTGGTCAAGAAACTGGGCAGCGAGTTCTCGCTGACGCCCAACAAGACCCCGCCTGAAAAGGCGCGCGACACCCGCCGCGTGGAAGAAGAACTGGCCGACCTGCTGATGGCCGAGGTGGAAGTCCGCATCAAAAAGCAGGTCAAGCGCAACGGCAAGCGCGAAGACATGGGCGAGCTGGCGATCCAGTTTTCGTCGCTCGACGAGATCAACGGGCTGATTGAGCGCCTGCGCCGGGCCGCCTGAGGCATGCCGGGCTGAACCTGCCGCGTCTGGCGGACCGTTTGGCTGACAGCTTCGAGGCCGCTGGTATGGCAGGCATGCCGGGCTAAATCCTACGTCAGCAAGGGGTTATTGCTGCGCTGTTTGGCCTGCTGTAGAGATGACGATAAAAGTATCAAAAACTACAGGCTCACGCCTTCACCACCATGTCCTCTACTGCCGGCCTTTCAATTTCCCGTCCGCCCCTGACGCTGCTGGGAACCGAGCCCTGGCGTGCTGCCATGGAGTACCTGGCCTTCAAGGTCAACGATTTCAAGCAAAAGAAAACAGCCCCTGTCGGCGACGGGCATCCGGTCATCATCTTTCCGGGCCTGGCCACCGATGGCTCGGCCGTCGAGCCCTTGCGCGATTACTGCGAATCGCTGGGCTACACCGCCATTGACTGGGGCAAGGGCTACAACACCGGCCCCAAGGGCGATTTGGACGCATGGCTGGCTGATCTGGCGTCGCACACCGCCGAGCTGCTGGACCGCTACCCGGACACGGCAACGCTGATCGGCTGGAGCCTGGGCGGGCTGTATGCGCGCGAAGTCGGCAAGCTGCTGGCGCCGCAGGTGCGCCAGGTCATCACCATCGCCACGCCTTTTAACGCCGAGGCTGACCATACCAACGTCGGCTGGCTGTTTCGCATGCTCAGCGGTGCATCGGCTGCCATAGACCCGGCATTGAGCAAACGCCTGCGCACGCCGCCGCCGCTTCCCACAACGTCTATCTACAGCCGCTCCGATGGCGTGGTGGCCTGGGAAACCTGCTGCCATGCCAGGACATCCCGGCAGGTGCAGGACATTGAAATTGACGGCAGCCACATCGGCATGGGCTGGAACCCGGCGGTCCTGGAGATCGTGGCTGACCGGCTTGCCCAGCATCCCGCCGGCTGGCAGCCGTATACCCTGATTGCCTGATGCGCAGGGCGGGCCGATTGTTTGGCGTCCATAAGCCCGTCAATCGACTCTGCGCCCCATCCAAAGCGTAACTTGCCGCACGAAGCTGCTGGCCGGACCCGGCAAAAACTGGCACAGTGCCACCAGGTCGGCGTAGCTGCGCTCGCTCAGCCAGCGCCGGCGCGCCACGAACTCTTCGCGGAAATAGCCCAGGTGGGCCATCGGCCCGCCAAACGAGGTCAGGCCCAGACGCAGGAACACCGCAAAAATAGTCCAGGCGCTGGCCGGGCCACGGGCGCTTTCGCGCTGCGTCACAGCGAAAAAATCTTGCCCGGATTCATGATGTTCTTCGGGTCCAGCGCACGCTTGATGGCGCGCATCATGTCCACCGCGCCGCCGCCGGTCTCGCTCAGCAGGAAGTCCATCTTGCCCAAACCAATGCCGTGCTCGCCGCTGCAGGTGCCTTCCAGGCGCAGGGCTCTGGCCACGAGCTGGTGGTTCAGGGCTTCGGCGGCGTCGCGCTCTTCGGGATTGCCGGGGTCGATCAGGTAGCCGAAGTGGAAATTGCCGTCGCCCACATGGCCGACCAGGAAGTAGGGAATGCCGCTGGCATCGGCCTCGGCCACCGATTCAAGCAGGCCGTCGGCCAGGCGCGAAATCGGCACGCAGGTGTCGGTCGAGATCGCCCGGCAGCCGGGCCGGCTCTGGATGGCCGCAAAGTAGGCGTTGTGCCGCGCCGTCCAGAGCCGGGTGCGCTCCTCGGGCGTGCTGGCCCATTCAAAGGCATTGCCGCCGTGGCCGCTGGCGAGTTCCTGCACCAGTCCGGCCTGCTCCTTCACGCCGTTCGGCGTGCCGTGGAACTCCATCAGCAGCATGGGTTCTTCGCGCAGGCCGAGCTTGCTGTGGGCGTTCACCATGCGGATGGTGTTGGCGTCGATCAGCTCGACGCGGGCAATCGGCACGCCCAGCTGGATGATCTCGATGGTCGTGCGCACCGCCGCCTCGATGCTCGGAAACGAGCAGATCGCCGCCGAGATCGCCTCGGGCAGCGGGTAGAGCCTGACCGTGACTTCGGTGATCACGCCCAGCGTGCCTTCGCTGCCGACCATCAGGCGCGTCAGGTCGTAGCCGGCCGCTGACTTTTTCGCGCGCGTGCCGGTGCGGATGACGCTGCCGCTGGCGGTGACGACTTCGAGCGCCAGCACGTTCTCGCGCATGCTGCCGTAGCGCACGGCGTTGGTGCCGCTGGCGCGCGTGGCGCTCATGCCGCCCAGCGTCGCGTCGGCGCCAGGGTCGATGGGAAAGAACAGGCCGGTGCTCCTGATTTCTTCGTTGAGCTGCTTGCGCGTCACGCCGGGCTGCACCACCGCCGTCAGGTCTTCCGGGTTGATGGCCAGCACCCGGTTCATGCGGCTCACGTCGATGCTGATGCCGCCCTGCACCGCCAGCAGGTGGCCTTCGAGCGAGGTGCCGACGCCAAACGGAATCACCGGCACGCTGTACTGGCTGGCCAGCTTCACCGCGTCGGCCACGTCCTGCGTGCTTTCGGCAAACACCACGGCGGCCGGCGGCGGCGCGGCGAATGAGGATTCGTCGCGGCCATGCTGTTCGCGCACCACCAGGGCGGTCGAGCAGCGCTCGGCAAAACGGGATTTCAGCGCGTCTATCAGTGCCTGCGGCGTCTCGCGCTGGAGGATTTCGGGCAGCAGGTGCTTGGGCAGCGGTGCGTTCATGGGGCGTCTCCTGAGGGGAAAACCGGAGTTTACGGCCTGGGCGCCCTGTGGCGTCAAGCCTGATGGCCTGCTGGCGGCATCACCATGCACCGGGTTTTATCAGGCTTGGGTAAAAGCTTGCTAACCTCACTGCCTGCTTCATCAACCTTCCAACTTGCCGCGCCCAGGCGCTTTTACCCTTATGGCCAACAGACTTTCACAAATCGCAACGCGTACCGGCGACAACGGCACCACCGGGCTGGGCGACAACACCCGGGTTTCCAAGGACAGCCTGCGGGTTCATGCCATGGGCGACGTTGACGAGCTGAACTCGAACATCGGCGTGCTGCTGTGCGAAGACATGCCCGGTGGCGTGCGCGAGGTGCTGGTCGAGGTGCAGCACCAGCTGTTCAACCTGGGCGGCGAGCTGTCGATTCCGGGCTTCGAGCTGCTCAAGCCCGAAGCCGTCGCGCTGCTCGATGAGGCGCTGGAAACCTACAACGCCCAGCTGCCACGACTGGCCGAATTCATCCTGCCGGCCGGCTCGCGCGCGGCGTCGCTGGCGCATGTCTGCCGCACCGTGGCGCGCCGCGCCGAGCGCGCCGTGGTGGCGCTGGACAAGGTGGAGACGCTCAAGGAAGCGCCGCGCCTGTACCTGAACCGCCTGAGCGACCTGCTGTTCGTGCTGTCGCGCGTGCTCAACCGCATGAACGGCGGCGACGATGTGTACTGGAAAAGCGAGCGCATGGCGCGCATGGCGTGAAGTGATGCCGGCGCCATCGGTGCCAATTCCCTGCCGATTAATGCGGATGCCGGTGGTGAATATCCGGGTAGTGGGCGTGGCTGTGGGCCAGGGCCTCGTGCTGGTGTTCATGCGCATGCGGTGCGTTTTCATCCTGGGCAGGATCATGCACATGCCGGTGATGCGCGTCGTGCCGGTGCACATGGCTGTGGCGAAGCGGCTCGTGCCGGTGTTCATGCGCGTGCCGCTCGCTTAAATGCAGCCAGACGCCAAAGCCCATCAGCGCTGCCGACAGCCAGAACAGCAGGCCAGGTGCGTCGGGCCAGATCGCCAGCGAAATCAGCACGCCGAACAGGGGCGCGACTGAAAAATAGGCGCCGGTGCGCGCGCTTCCCAGCGTTCGCAGCGCCACCACAAACAGGCTCAGGCTCAGCCCGTAGCCCAAAAAACCCACGATGCCGGCATAGCCCAGGGCCAGCCCGGCCGGCAGCACCGCGCCGTTGAACAGGGCGATGGCGGTATTGGCCGTGCCGGCCAGCAGGCCCTTGAGGCAGGCCAGCAGCAGGGCGTCGTTGGCCGACACCTTGCGCGTCAGGTTGTTGTCCAGCGCCCAGCAAAGGCAGGCGCCGGCGATCAGCAGGGCGCCGGGCGAAAACGTCGCGCCGCCCGGCTCCCAGGACAGCAGTACGCCGCCCAGCACGATGGCCAGCATGCCCAGGACGATGCGGCGGTCGGCGTTTTCCCGGAAGACCAGCCAGGCCATGAGCGCCGTCAGCATGCCTTCAAGGTTCAGCAGCAGCGAAGCCGACGCGGCGCTGGCCTGCGCCAGGCCCAGCATGAAAAGCGCCGGCCCCAGCACGCCGCCCGCGATGATGGCGCCGAGCAGCCAGGGGCGCTCGGCGCGCGGAATTTGCAGCCGCGTGACGGGCTGGCCGCGATGGCGCTCGCGCAGGCGCCGCAACAGCAGCAGCATGCCCAGCCCCAGGCCGCTGCCCAGATAAAGCAGGCCCGCCAGCAGCAGCGGCGGCATGTTTCCGCTCAGCAGCTTGGCCAGTGGCGTGCTGGCGCCAAAAAGCAGCGCGGCGGCAAGAGCGGGAAAGGCGGAGCGAAAGGACATGGCGGTGGGTGGGGAACAGGGAAATGGTTTTTTCAGACGGCGCGATGCACCGCCGGATTCTAGGTCTGGCGGGTCTTGAATGCCGTGCATGACCCAGGGAATTTGCGCCAGAGTTTTGCCGCCCGGCCATGCCGGACAGCGCGGAAAATCCCTGAAAAAGCCCTTGGAAAAGGCTGGGCCGGCTGCAAATGCCCCCCTTGGAAGCGGGTATATCGCGAAAGTGGCAAAGTCCACCGCTCCGTTATTTTGTTGCGGCCAGATGTGCTCAGTTGCAGGCTGATTGGATTAATATCCCGGTATGTAACATCGTTAAGTTTCTTGAAAAAATCAAATTTTGACTGCCAAACTAAAAGCATCTCCCACCTTTTTAAGAGGTTGCGGAACGGTGGCAACCCTGATGCAAGTCCATGACTGGTCCACTTCCCGGCTTGGCAGCCCCTCCGCGTGGCCGCAGCCGCTCAAGACGGTGGCCAGCCTCATGCTGCACTCCAAAACGCCGGCGTTTCTGGCCTGGGGGCCTGACCTGAGCCTTTTGTACAACGATGCCTATCTGGACATCCTGGGGCAAAAACACCCGGCGGCGCTGGGCCGGCCGCTTTACGAGGTCTGGCCGGAAATACGCGACGACATTGAACCGCTCGTCAACAAAACCCTGTCCGGGGAGCCGGTTTATTTCGAGAACGCTCTTTTTACCCTGCGCCGCAACGGCGAAGGCGAACCGGCCTGGTTCAGCTTTTCGTATGCGCCTGTCGATGGCCCGAACGGCCGGGTGGCCGGGCTGTATTGCTCGCTCACCGAAACTACGGCGCAGGTGCTGGCGGAACAAAACCGGCAGGCAGAAACCCGGCGCCTGTACAGCCTGTTTGAGCAGGCGCCCAGCTTCATGGCGGTGGTGCGCGAACCCAGCCATGTCTATGAGCTGACCAACAGCGCTTACCTTCGGCTGGTAGGACGCCAGGATGTCGTCGGCAAAACGTTCCGGGAGGTCGTTCAGGAGATTGAGGAGATTGAGGAGATTGAGGAGATTGAGGAGCAAGACTATGCCGCGCTGCTGGATCAGGCGTATGCCACGGGAAAACCACGCATTGGCAACCGGATGCCCGTCACCTTCCGCCGGCAGGCAGATGGAGCGCCAGAGCGGCGCTTCGTGGATTTTATTTTTCAACCCATCACCGGCCCGGATGGCAAGGTCAACGGCGTGTTCATCGAGGGCAATGACGTGACCGAACATGCCCGCACCGAGGACGAATTGCGGGAAAGCAAACGCAGCGCCCTGCAGACGGCCCGGCACCTGGATGCGGTGCTGCAGGCCGCGCCCGTGGGCATCGCCATGGTGGACGCGCAGGGAAAGGCCGTGCGCGCCAACCCGGCCAACCGCCAGCTCTGGGGCGCCCATCCGGTGTCCCAGGGCATTGACGGCTACGGTGGATGCAAAGGCTGGTGGGCTGACGGCTCGGCAAGGCACGGCCGCCGCATCAGGCCGCAGGAATGGGCGCTGGCCCGCGCCCTGCGAGGCGAAGAGGCGCCGCGCGGCACCGTCGAGATAGAACCCTTTGGCGAACCCGGCATTCGCCGGACCATCCTGGACTGCGGCGCGCCCGTGCGGGACAGCGACGGGAACATCATCGGCTCCGTCGTGGCCCAGATGGACATCACCGACCAGGTGAGCATCGAAGCCGTGCTGCGCGAAACCATCCTCACCTACCACACGATTGCCAATGCCATACCGCAAATCGTCTGGGGCACCCGGCCGGACGGCTACCACGACTACTTTAACCAGCAGTGGTATGACTACACCGGCGTGCCCCAGGGCTCCACCCACGGCGAAGGATGGAAGGGGCTGTTTTACCTGGAGGACCAGATGCTGGCGACGAAAAAGTGGCGGCACAGCCTGACCACCGGCGAACCCTATGAGATCGAATACCGCTTGCGCCATCACTCCGGCCAGTACCGCTGGACGCTGGGCCGGGCGCTGCCGGTTCGCAACGAGCAGGGCGCCATCGTGCGGTGGATGGGCACCTGCACCGACATTCATGAGCAAAAGCTGGCGCAGGAGGAACTGGTGCAGTCGGACCGGCTCAAGGATGAGTTTCTGGCCATGCTGGCCCACGAGCTGAGGAACCCTCTGGCGCCGATTGCGACCGCTGCGGACTTGCTGTCCATGGGCACGCTGGATGAAGAAGAGGTGTGGCAACTGAGTGAAGTGATTTCACGCCAGGCCGGGCACATGACCCGCCTGATTGATGACTTGCTGGACGTGTCGCGCGTCACCCACGGCCAGGTGACGCTGGACAGGCAGCCGGTGGACATGAAAAGCATCGTCACCGAGGCGGTCGAGCAGGTCAAGCCCCTGCTGGAGGCCAAGGCCCACCACCTGGAGATACAGCTGCCGCCGGAACGCAGCATGGTGTCGGGCGACAGGATGCGGCTGGTCCAGGTGCTGGCGAATGTGCTGAACAATGCCGTCAGGTACACGCCCAACCGGGGCCGCATCGCCCTGCAGATGGTGGAGGACGGCAACCAGCTGACGCTTTGCGTGCGCGACAACGGCATGGGCATGTCGGACGAGCTGATTGCCGTGGCCTTTGAGCTTTTCACCCAGGGCGAAAGAACTTCGGACCGCACCCAGGGCGGGCTGGGCCTCGGGCTGGCGATGGTGCAGAGCCTGGTTCGCCTGCACGGCGGAACGGTCAGCCTGCAAAGCGCCGGCGCCGGCCTGGGAAGCGAGCTGACGATGGTCCTGCCACGCCTGCCGCACGACGACGGGCCGCGCCGTTTCGAGGCCGACGATGCGACCCCTGGCCCGGCCGGCGAATCGCTGCGCATCATGGTGGTTGACGACAACGTCGATGCCGCGCGGCTGCTGGGCATGTTCGTCGAAATGCTCGGGCACCAGGCTTTTGTGCAGTTTCATCCCGCCAGCGCCCTTGAATGCGCACGCCAGGTCAAGCCGCACATCTGCCTGCTCGATATCGGCCTGCCCGACATGGACGGCTATACCCTGGCGCGGCAGCTGCGCCTGCTGCCCGGCATGGAAAACGTCCTGATGGCGGCAGTGACCGGCTACAGCCAGCCCAGGGACAAGCAGGCCGCGTTCGCCGCCGGTTTCAACTTTCACTTTGCCAAGCCGATCAACGCGCAACAGCTGAAGTCGTGGCTGGCCGACGTGGCAGTGCAGGGCAAGGACAAGCCTGTGACCGCAGGAGGCTGAGCGGGAGGCGTCAGGTCAGCGACGGCGCCAGCGCCAGCGCCCGATGCTTCACGCCACCGTGGTCAGGGCGGCCAGCAGCCCGGCAGCGGGGAAAACCGCCAGGGTGCCGAGATGGGTTTTGCGGGCAATCATGGACATTCAGGCGTGGAAAATCTCAGCGGAAGGACAACTCAGGCGGCAAAGAAGGCGGCGGGGCGGCGCGTCCATGCGCGCGGCCGGGCCGGCTCACAAGGGGTGTTCGGTATAGAACTTGCCGCCGTGAAACAGCAGCGGCGCGGCGCCGGCGCGGTGGCTGCAGCGCTCCACCTCGCCGACAAAGATGACGTGGTCGCCCTCTTCGTAGCGGCTGCGGTTGAAGCATTCAAAGGTCGCGGCCGCGCCGTCCAGCAGCGGCGCGCCGCAGACGCCTTCGGTGAACGGCACGTCCAGCCAGCGGTCTTCACGCCGGCTGGCAAAGCGCTCGGCCAGCTCTTTCTGGTCGGCTGCCAGGATGTTGATGGCGTAATGCGAGCCGGTGCTCAGCGCAGCCATCGAACTGGCGGCCTGCGACAGGCTCCACAGCACCAGCGGCGGATTGAGCGACACCGAATTGAAGGAATTGGCGGTCAGGCCGACCAGGATGCCGTCCGGCGTGCGGGCGGTGACGATGGTCACGCCCGTGGCAAACATCGCCAGCGAAGCGCGGAATTCCCGGGGAGAAAAGCTTGGGCTGCTCGCTTTGCGAAGGGGGGAGAGGGGCAACATAGGGGGCTAATTTAACTGAAGCCTCCGGCGGGCGCCGGCTGCGGGGTTTGCAGCGCTTGCCGGGCTGATCACCCAGGCCATCAAAAATACAGCCATTCAGGCCTTTTGCGCAAGTTCCACGGGCACTACAAGCTACTATTTTCATAGCACCACCAAGCCATTCAAGCAACCGTGTCTCAGCTCTGCAAGCAAGCAGCGTCAGTACTTTGGATGTTTTTGGCATTTAGAACCAACTAAACAGTCGTTCCAGAAATAAGTCGATGCGGCCACAATCCGGTTTTTGACCCTGTACACCCGGCCGCCTTCATGAACTTTCAGCAACTGCGCTCCGTGCGCGAAACCGTGCGCTGCGGCTTCAACCTGACCGACGTGGCCAGCGCGCTGCATACCTCGCAGCCCGGTGTGAGCCGGCAGATCCGCGAGCTGGAGGAAGAGCTGGGCATCGAGCTGTTCGTGCGCGCCGGCAAGCGCCTGACCGGGCTGACCGAGCCGGGGGCGCATGTGTTGCCCATCGTCGAGCGGCTGTTGCTCGAATGCGGCAACCTGAAAAAGGCCGGCCAGGAGTACATGGCGCAGCAAAACGGCCTGCTCTCGATTGCAGCCACGCACTCGCAGGCACGTTATGCGCTGCCGCCCGCTGTGCAGGAGTTTCGGGCGCAGTTCCCGAACGTCAAGCTGCACCTGCACCAGGGCTCGCCCAGGCAGGTGGCCGACATGCTCATGTCGGGCGAGGTGGATGTCGGCATTGCCACCGAGGCGCTCAACGGCTACCCGGAACTGGTCGCACTGCCCTGCTACCGCTGGACGCATTCAGTCATCGTGCCGCCCGGCCATCCGCTGCTGGACATGCCGCTCACGCTGCACAGCCTGGCGCAGTTCCCGCTGATCACCTACGACACCGGCTTTACCGGCCGCACGCATATAGACCAGGCCTTCACCCAGCAGCAGCTGGCGCCCAACATCGTGCTGACGGCGATGGATGCCGATGTCATCAAAACCTATGTGCAGCTCGGCATGGGCGTAGGCATCGTGGCGTCGATTGCCTATGAAGCGGAGCGCGACACGGCGCTGCGGGCGCTGGACGCCGGCGCTCTGTTCGGCATCAACCTGACCAAGCTGGCGGTGCGGCGCGGCAGCTACCTGCGCAGCTATGTGTATGCCTTCATCGAGTCGTTCGCGCCGACGCTGAACCGCGCCATCGTCGAGAAAACGCTGAGCGATGCGCCGGGCGGCGAGCATTACGAGATTTGAGCGGCGGCTGAAGCCAGCAGGTCGATCACCTGCGCCAGGTCGGGGTCGTACACCACCAGCGCCGCCGGCATGGCCTGCTCCAGCGCAATGCGCGCCATCACGCGGGCTGGCGGCTGCTTTTCGAATCGTTCCAGTAGCTCTTGCCACATGCTTCTGGCCTCCACGCAGTAAAAAAATGATGCGGCGGATAGCTTGCTCAAAGCCCTTGAAAGGGGTGCGGCCTGGATGCGGTCGGCAATGACTTCCCTGCGTCATACCCGCGAAGGCGGGTATCCAGACTCGTTGGAGCGCTTCAGCCCGTGTTGCTGGATTCCCGCCTTCGCGGGAATGACGGACGGGGAATCTGTTATTTGCCAGATTCTTGGTCGCGCACGACGGGGCTGGGAGCCAGCATTTCAGCGCGCAGCCTGGCCGCCGCGAAGTTTGCTCCAAACGCCGGGCGCTTGAGGTAGCGGCCCTTGCCCTGCACGGCGCGCAAATCGCCCTGCACAAAGACCAGTTCGCCCTGGCTGAGCGTGTGGCTGGGGATGCCGCGCACGCTGCGGCCTTCAAAAATGTTGAAGTCGCCCTTGCTGTGCTGGGTCTTGGCGGACAGGGTTTTCGTTCCCTCGGGATCCCAGACCACCAGATCGGCGTCCGCCCCGACCGACACGCTGCCTTTTTGCGGATAGAGGTTGAACAGTTTGGCGGTGTTGGCCGAGGTGACGGCGACGAATTCGCTGGGCGTCAGGCGGCCGGTGTTCACGCCCGCGTCCCAGATCACGGCCAGCCGTTCTTCGACGCCGCCGCAGCCGTTCGGAATCTTGGCGAAATCGTCCTTGCCGGCGGCTTTTTGCGCGGCGCAGAAGGTGCAGTGGTCGGTCGCGGTGGTGTGCAGGCTGCCCGCCTGCAGGCCGCGCCAGAGGAATTCCTGATTGGCTTTTGGCCGGAAGGGCGGGCTCATGACGTGCGCGGCGGCGGTCGCGAAGTCGGGGTGGCGGTACACGCTGTCATCAACCACCAAGTGCCCGGCCAGCACCTCGCCATAGACGCGCTGGCCGCGGGCTCTGGCGCGTGAAATGGCTTCCAGCGCTTCCACGCACGAGACATGCACGACGTAGATTGGCACGTTGAGCACGTCGGCAATCGCAATGGCGCGGTTCGCCGCCTCGCCCTCGACCATGGGCGGGCGCGACAGCGGATGGCCTTCGGGGCCGGTGATGCCCATGGCGGCGACTTCCTTTTGCAGCAAAAACACCAGCTCGCCGTTTTCGGCATGTACGGTGGGCATGGCGCCGAGTTCGAGGCAGCGCCTGAAGCTGTTCACCAGCGTTTCGTCGTCGCACATGATGGCGTTCTTGTAGGCCATGAAATGCTTGAAGCTGTTGATGCCTTCGTGCTGCACCAGCGTGCCCATGTCGCGCCGCACCGTCTCGTCCCACCAGGTGACGGCGACGTGAAAGCCGTAGTCGGCGGCGGATTTTTCGGCCCAGCCGCGCCAGGTCTGGTAGGCCTCCATCAGCGGCTGCTGCGGCGCGGGAATCACGAAGTCGATGATGCTGGTGGTGCCGCCGGCCAGCCCGGCCGCCGTGCCGCTGAAGAAATCGTCCATCGTCACCGTGCCCATGAAGGGCAGCTGCATGTGGGTGTGCGGGTCGATGCCGCCGGGCATCACGTACTGGCCGCCGGCGTCGATGACCGTGGCGCCGGCGGGTGCGTCCAGGGCTTCGCCAACAGCGGCGATGCGGCCGTCCTGCGTCAATACATCGGCGCGAAAGGCGCGGTCGGCGTTCACCACGGTGCCGCCCCGGATCAAGATGGAAGTCATTGGTTGCTCCTGATTAGATAGCTGCTTGCGCAGGTGGGATATGCGCCAGAGGCTTGTTTGATGCTTGAAGAAGGTAACTTTCCCGTTCCCTCTTGCTCCTTCCCAGTGGGGGAAGGAGCAAGAGGGAGTCGGGCGCAGCGTTCATGCCGAAACCCGCATCGGGTTGTTGGCATGCGTGGTCCAGTCCGCGTGCTGGTCGCTCACGATGCGGCCGGTGCGCAGGTCTTTTTCGCCGGGCTGCAAGTCGCGCAGGGTGATGCATTCGGGCACCGGGCAGACCAGCGTACACAGGTTGCAGCCCACGCATTCGTCTTCCTTCACCTCAAAGTGGCGCTTGCCGTCCTTTAGTGTGCTGATGGCCTGGTGCGAGCTGTCTTCGCAGGCGATGTGGCAGCGGCCGCATGAAATGCAGCGGTCCTGGTTGATGACGGCTTTCGACACATGGTTGAGGTTGAGGTTGCGCCAGTCCGTCACGGTGGGAACGGCCCGGCCCCGGAAGTCGTCCATCGAGGTGAAGCCCATCTCGTCCATGTAGTCGGACAGGCCGCTGCTCATTTCCTGCACGATCTTGAAGCCATGCACCATGGCCGCCGTGCAGACCTGCACCGTTCCCGCGCCCAGCGCGATGAAGTCAAACGCATCCCGCCAGCTGCCCACGCCGCCTATGCCCGAGACCGGCAAGCCCGCCGTTTCCGGGTCGCGGGCGATTTCGGCGACCATGTTCAGCGCAATCGGCTTGACCGCCGGGCCGCAGTAGCCGCCGTGCGAGCCGAGTCCGCCGGTCGAGGGCAGCATGGTCAGCGAATACGGATCGACGCCCACAATGGAGTTGATGGTGTTGATGAGCGACACCGCATCGGCCCCGCCGCGCCTGGCGGCCCGGGCGGGCTGGCGGATGTCGGAAATATTGGGCGTCAGCTTGACGATGACCGGCAGCCGGCTGTAGTGCTTGCACCATTCAGTCACCATCTGGATGTATTCGGGCACCTGACCGACCGCCGCGCCCATGCCGCGCTCGCTCATGCCGTGCGGGCAGCCAAAGTTCAGCTCGATGCCGTCGGCGCCGGTGTCGTTCACGCGGGCCAGGATGGCTTTCCACGAGGCCTCCTCGCACGGCACCATCAGCGACACGACCATGGCCCGGTCGGGCCAGCAGCGCTTGATCTGGGTGATTTCCCTGAGGTTGACCTCCAGGTCGCGGTCGGTGATGAGTTCGATGTTGTTGAAGCCCAGCAGCCGCCGGTCGGGCGACATCAGCGCGCCGTAGCGCGGGCCGTTGACGTTGACCACCGGCGGCCCGGCCTCGCCCAGCGTCTTCCAGACCACGCCGCCCCAGCCGGCTTCAAAAGCGCGGTTGACGTTGTAGGCCTTGTCGGTAGGCGGCGCGGACGCCAGCCAGAAAGGGTTGGGGCTCTGGATGCCGATGAAACTGGTGTGCAGATGGGCCATGGGAAAAACTCCGGGTGCGAATGGGTTCAGGGCGAAGGCTGGCGCGGGCGTGGCCGCTCAGCGGCTGAAATGGGCGTGGATGGCTTCGGCGGCGGCTTTGCCGTGCGCCACGGCTTCGACCGTCAGGTCCAGCCCGCCGGCGCGGCAGTCGCCGCCGGCCCAGACGCCGGGCAAGCTGGTGGCGCCGTCCCCGGCCGTCTTGATGCGCCCGCTTTCCAGCGCCAGGCCCGCCTCCAGCAGCACCGGATTGCCCAGCTTCTGGCCGATGGCCTTGAACACCATGTCGGCGGCGATGCATTCGGTCGCGCCCGTGGCCTGCAGCCGGCCACCCGCCAGCGCCTGGCGCGCAAACCTCACGCCGCTGGCCTGGCCGTCCTGGCCGCTGACCTCGACCGGCGCCAGCCAGTGGTGGATCGTCACGCCGTTGATTTGCGCCCAGTGCTGCTCATCCACAGAGGCCGACATGGTTTCCGGGCCGCGCCGATAGACGATATGCACGCTCTCGGCGCCCAGCAGCCGGCTTTGCACCGCCGCATCGACCGCCGTCATGCCGCCGCCAATCACCACCACGCGCCGGCCTATGGCTAGCTGCGACTTGTCCTCGCACTGGCGCAGCCGGGCGATGAAGTCCACCGCGTCCTCGACCCCGGCCAGCGCTTCGCCCGGCACGCCCAGCGGGTGCGTCGTCGCCAGCCCCATGCCGAGAAACACCGCGCTGTAGTCGCGGCGCAGCGCTTCAAGCTGGGCAACGGTTTCCAGCTTCCAGCCGGTGCGAATCTCGATGCCGCCGACGGCCAGCAGCCACTGCACTTCGCGCTGGGCGAAGTCGCCGGGCGTCTTGTAGGCGGCCAGACCGTATTCGTTCAGCCCGCCTGCCTTGGCCCGGGCATCGAACACCACCACGTCGTGACCCCGCAGCGCCAGCGTGTGGGCGCAGGCCAGCCCGGCCGGCCCGGCGCCCACCACCGCCACCTTGCGGCCGGTCGGCGCGGCGCGGGTGAACAGCTGCGGCTGGCCGCTGTCCATCAGCGCATCGACCGCATGGCGCTGCAGCCGGCCAATGGCGACGGGCTTGCCTTCCTGCGTGGTGCGCACGCAGGCCTCTTCGCACAGTGTCTCGGTCGGGCAGACCCGCGCGCATAGGCCGCCCAGCGGGTTGGATTCCAGGATGGTGCGCGCCGCGCCGCGCACATTGCCGTCGGCGATGCGCCGGATGAACGAAGGCACGTCGATGCCCGTCGGGCAGGCGGTGGTGCAGGGCGCGTCATAGCAGTACAGGCAGCGCTCGGCTTCCAGCACCGCCTGCGCGCTGCTCAGGCGCGGGCTGGCATCGGCGAAGCGCAGCGCAGCGCATAGTCGCCGGCACCCAGGCGGCCCGCGCGGATGTCGGAAATTTCAGAAAGTGAAGGGGTGGACACGCTGGCGACTCCTGGGATGGGGTTTGGCTTTTCAGGCTTTTAAACTGACTGTTTGGTCAGGTTTTAAAACATATTAGCAAGTCATGTGCCACCGGGTGGAGAGGGAAATCCAGCAGTTCAGGGCCTGCGCAGCCCATGGATTCAGGGCCGGCAGGCTATCGACGCTCCGCATGCGCGCCCCGAAACCGTGCTTCGTGCCCAAACTTGTGGCATGGGGCACGGTTTCTACGCACGCCAGGAAGCAGGCCGCGTTTAGGCGAGCCCGTGCGGGCCATTCACAGCAGGGCCTCGAAAAACGCCCTGTGCGTCCCGCCGGGGCGGCCCTTGCAAGGCGGCATTGACGGCTCGATACGCTGCCATTGCGCATCGGTGAAAGTGTGGCGTTCTTGAGTCATTGGGCTGGCCAAAACGGGTGATTACATCACTGCTTTAGCTTTAGCGCTCAAAAAGCGTGCGGCGGTCATCTGAAGCTTTTTCTCCAGGTCGCACAACTTCAGCGCATCAAACTTTCCGAACACGGCCTAGTTACCTTTTTTCATGTCGCACCAGAAATTCTCAAGCCGTTGCAGGACAAAATCCAGATCCTGCGCTGAAACCGCGGCGCCTGACCCAGACAAAGCGGCAGCCATCCGCAGGAAACAGAAAAAAAGCAAGCCGCAAACCGTGGAAAGCTGACAGGTTGCAAATAAGTTACTGTCCTACAGTTCTCTGCAGCCTTGCAGGCCAACAATCGTTCATGGGCTTTCCATGCCTTTTTCCGGTTTTCACTTCTTATGCAGCCCTTCATTCCCGACCCTTCTTCCACTCCCGCGCACGCCAGCGCCGACCCGGCCGAGCCCGAGGTCCACACGCCCTATTCCTTCAAGGTGCTGACGGTCAATATCCACAAGGGCTTCACCTTTTTCAACCGCAAGTTCATCCTGTCCGAATTGCGCGACGCGGTGCGCACGGTGGGTGCGGACGTGGTGTTTTTGCAGGAGGTGGCCGGCAGCCACCTCAAGCACGCCGAAAAGTTTGACAACTACCCCGAGGAGCCGCACTACGAATACCTGGCCGACTCCATCTGGTCGCAGTTTGCCTACGGCCGCAACGCGGTCTATACCCACGGCCACCACGGCAATGCGCTGCTGTCCAAGTTCCCGATCGTGCGTTTTGAAAACCGCGACATCTCCATCAGCGGCCCCGAGCGGCGCGGCATGCTGCATTGCGAGTTGCAGGTGCCGGGGCAAAGCCGCAATGTCCACGCGATTTGCGTGCATCTGGGGCTGATCGAAACCCACCGCACCCGGCAGATGAAGCTGCTGTGCGACCTGGTGCGCAAGGAAATCCCGGCGCGCGCCCCGGTGGTGGTGGCCGGCGACTTCAACGACTGGCGGCGCCGCGCCCATGCCCAGATGGCCAAGGGCGCCAACCTGCATGAGGTGTTCGTGCAGGCCAACGGCCAGGCGGCGCGCACCTTTCCGGCCCGCCTCCCGCTGTTGCAGCTGGACCGCATCTACGTGCGCAACGCCGTCGGCCATTCGCCCATCGTGCTGCCCAGCCACCCGTGGTCGCACCTGTCCGACCATGCGCCGCTGGCGGCGGAAATCAGCCTCTAACCCGGCGCCTGGCATGAACCGGCTGCGCATCGCGTCCCCACCCCTTCCCTCCCGGGCAACCCGCGCAGGCAGGCCATGACGCGCTGGGTCAGCGGCAACTCGTTTGACCTGCTGGAAAACGGCGAGGCGTTTTTTCCGCGTGTTTTTGAATGCATCGCCGCCGCCCGGCACGAGGTGGTGCTGGAAACCTTCATCCTGTTCGAGGACAAGGTGGGGCTGGCGCTGCATGCGGCGCTGCTGACGGCGGCGGCGCGCGGCGTGCAGATCGATGTCACGATTGACGGCTTCGGCTCGCCCGACCTGTCGGCCGGCTTCATCTCGGCCCTGACGCGGGCCGGCGTGCGCATGCATGTGTTCGACCCGGCTCCCCGGCTCTGGGGCTGGCGCACCAATGTGTTCAGGCGCATGCACCGCAAGATCGTGGTGATCGATGGCGAGCGCGCCTTTGTCGGCGGCATCAACTATTCGGCCGACCACCTGGCCGACTTCGGCCCCGAGGCCAAGCAGGACTATGCGGTCGAAGTCGTGGGGCCCATCGTTGCCGAGATTCACGCCTTCGTGCATGACGCGCTGTCCGACGGCCAGCGCGGCGCGGCCACAAGCATGGCCGGCCAGCTGCGCCAGCGCCTGGCCGACCGCGCGCACCGGCTGGCGCAAAAATGGCGCCCGCTTCCCGCGCCTGCAGGCCCTGCGGCGGCGATTTTCGTCACCCGCGACAACCGCCAGCACACCACCGACATCGAGCGGCATTACCGCATCGCCATTCGCGCGGCCCGGCACCGGGTGGTGATTGCCAACGCCTACTTCTTTCCCGGTTTCCGGCTGCTCAAGGAAATGCGCAAGGCCGCGCGGCGCGGCGTGGACGTGCGGCTGATTCTGCAGGGCGAGCCCGACATGGCGATTGTCAAGACCGCCGCCAGCATGCTCTACCACCACCTGCTGTCGGCCGGCGTGCATATTTTTGAATACTGCGAGCGGCCGCTGCACGGCAAGGTGGCGGTGTCGGACGATGAATGGTCCACCGTCGGCTCCAGCAACCTCGACCCGCTCAGCCTGTCGCTGAACCTGGAGGCCAACGTCATCATCAAGGACCGCGCCTTCAACCAGCACCTGAGCGCCCGGCTGGAGCACCTGATACAGCACAACTGCAGGCAGATCAGGCCGGACGACCTGGTCGAGTCCACCTGGTGGCGCGTGGTGCGCAGTTTTTTCGTGTTTCACCTGCTCAGCCGTTTTCCGGCCTGGGCCGGCTGGCTGCCGGCGCACACGCCGCGCCTCATGCCGCCGGCGCTGCCCGCCGACAACCCCAACAACCCCAACAACCCCGACAACGCGGGCGCCGACCGGGTCAGCCAGGCCGGCCCGGTGTGAGCCGCTGATGCCCGACAGCCGCATCCTGCCGCCATCGGCCCCTTCAGGCCTCAAGCGCAAGCTCACCGGCCAGGCCTGGTGGCCGTGGCTCAAGCGCGGCCTGACCACGGTGTTTTTTGGGCTGATGGGCTACCTGCTGGTGTCGCAGGCGCGCGCCATCGAATGGGACAAGGTGCTGTCGTCGCTGCAGAACTACCCGCTGAGCGCGTCCTGGGGCGCCGTGGCGCTGGCCGCCGCCAGCTACCTGCTCTACAGCTGCTTTGACCTGCTGGGCCGGCACTACACCGGCCACGCGCTGCGCACGCCCACGGTCATGACGCTCACCTTCGTCAGCTATGCCTTCACCCTCAACCTCGGCTCGGTGGTCGGCGGCGTGGCCTTTCGCTATCGGCTGTATTCGCGGCTCGGGCTGGCGCTGGGCACCATCACCCGCGTCATATCCTTCAGCATGCTGGCCAACTGGATGGGCTACCTGCTGCTGGCCGGGCTGGTGTTCAGCCTGCAGCCGCCGGCCCTGCCCGAGAGCTGGAAAATCGACGCCGCGCAACTGCGCGTGATCGGCGTTTTGTTGCTGGCGCTGGCGCTGGCCTACCTGGGCGCCTGCGCCTTTTCACGCCAGCGCAGCTTCAGCCTGCGCGGCCACGCCATCGAGCTGCCTTCGCTGCGGCTGGCCAGCCTGCAGATGGCCATGGGCGCGGCCAACTGGCTGCTGATGTCGGGCATCCTGTTCGTGCTGCTGCAGCACCGCATCGACTTTTTCAGCGTGGCCAGCGTGCTGCTGCTGGCTGCGGTGGCCGGCGTGATCACGCACATACCCGGCAACCTGGGCGTGCTCGAAGCCGTGTTCGTGGCCCTGCTGTCACACCGCATGCCACAGCACGAGCTGCTGGCCGGGCTGGTGGCCTACCGGGTGGTCTATTACCTGCTGCCGCTGCTGATCGCCAGCGCGATTTACCTGGTCATGGAAGCCCGGGCGAAGCAGATGACCAGAGCGGCGGGCTGAAGGCCAGTCTGGCATTCCGAACGCTGGTCAACCATGTAAAATGCTATTAATTCAATAGCTTGCAATGCAGATGTACATTGCGCAAACAGGTGATTTTATTAAAAATCGCACCCATTCAGGACGCCTCTGACCCGGCATTCCCGTGCTGGTTTTACGCCTTCCCCTTTTGGGCTGAAGGCGTAAAACGGGCATCATTCCATGTGACCCCCATCAAGACCTGAGCCATCACAAAAATCAAGCCGCCACCAGCCGCAGGCAGGTGATCTCGGAAGGCACGCCGAACCGGTTGGGCGGCCCCCAGTAGCCGGTTCCCCGGCTGGTGTACACCCACAGCGCGCCCCACAGGTGCAGGCCTGCCGTGAACGGCTGCTGAAACCGCACGAACAGGTTCCACGGGTAAAACTGCCCGCCATGCGTATGGCCCGACAGCTGCAGGTCAAACCCGGCTTCCGCCGCCGCCGCCGCCGCACTGCGCGGCTGGTGCGCCAGCAGCACCCGCACCGCATCCCTTGGCGCGCCGCGCAGCGCGGCGGCCGGGTCGCTGTGGTGCGCCGGGTCAAAATGCCCCGCGCCAAAATCGGTCACGCCGGCCAGCACCAGCGGCGCGCCAGCCCGGGCCTGATCGCCAGACGCAATCACCACATGTTCATTGAGCAGCACCGTCAGCCCCAGGCGCCGCAGTTCGTCGATCCAGGGCTGCGCGCCCGAATAATATTCGTGGTTGCCAGTGACAAAAAACGTGCCGTGGCGCGAGCGCAAATCGGCCAGCGGCGCCACATGGGCGGCCAGCTCGCTGACCCGGCCATCGACCAGGTCGCCGGTGATCGCCACCACGTCGGCCTGCAGCGTGTTGACGCGCTCGACGATGCGGCGCAGGTAATGCCGCCCGATGGTCGGCCCGACATGGATGTCGCTGATCTGCGCCACGGTAAAGCCGTGCCACGCGGCCGGCAGGCCCCGGATGGGCACATCAACGCGCACCACCGCCGCCGTGCGCCTGGCGTTCAAAAATCCCAGCAGCGTCGCCAGCCCGCCCAGCAAGGGCACGGCCTGCGCCGAAACGCTGCGCCAGTCAGCCAGCGCCAGCCGGCCCGGCGCCAGCCAGTCCACCGCCCACAGCAGGCCGGAGGCCGCGTCGCGCAGCAGCGTCAGCACCATCAGCGACGAAAACAGGCCCATGCACAGCAGGCCGGCCCAGCCCAGGCGGTCGGCCAGCGGCGGGCGGGCGATGCGGCGGGCCATCAGCCCCAGTGGCGTCAGCAGGGCTGAAGCGATCAACACGCCCCCCAGCACCAGCCGGGCCACGGGAAACGCCGTCAAACCCGGCATCAGGCGAATGGCGACATAGCCATGGAGCAGGGCGCTCAGTGCGGACAGCAGCAGAAAGTTCATCAAGTTCCGGGATAATGTTCGTTTTTGTTCTCAACGTTTCCAGATGGGCGCAATCTGCATGCATTCAATGCCTGACGCTGTTCAAACGCCGAGTCGCCGTGCCGGGCGGCGGCCCGCCAGACCCGGGCCGGGCTGGCGCCCCGTGGCGTTTCACACGCTCACAAATGCCGTTCCGCGCGTCCCGCAAGGCCGGGCTTCCTGCGCTACCCTTGGCCATTCAGCCAGCATGGGCGTTGCCAGCCCATCGGGGCCTGCCTATTTTTGTTCACCAAGCCCTGCATGCCCATGACTGCTGCCACCCCCATCACGTTTGAAATCAAAAGCGCCAACTTCCCGCTGGTCGCGCTGCTGCTCAAGTCCACCGACCTGGCCGCGCTCGCGCGCGAAATGACGCAGCGCTTCGGCGACATTCCCGATTTTTTCGACCAGGACGCGCTGGTGATTGACCTGTCGCCGCTGCAGGGCGCCGTTGCCTCCGCTGCGACCGGAATTGATTTTCCCGCCCTGGTGGCCCTGCTGGCCAGCTACCGGCTGGTGCCGATTGCCGTCAAGGGCGGCAACCCGGCGCAAATGGCCGCCGCCCGGCAGGCCGGTCTGGCGCCCGGACAGGACGCCCACCTGCTGACGCCCCGGCCGGCCCCGGCATCGGCCGGGCAGCCCGCGCCGCCGGCCCATCAGCAGCAGGCGCAGGTGCATGCAGCGCCGCTGGGCGCGCTGGTCATCGACAAGCCCCTGCGTTCGGGCCAGCAGGTGTATGCCCGTGGCCGCGACCTGGTGGTGCTGGCCATGGTCAATGCCGGCGCGGAAGTCATTGCCGACGGCCACATCCATGTGTATGCCCCGCTGCGCGGGCGGGCCATTGCCGGCGCGCGCGGCAACACCGAGGCGCGCATTTTCGCCCTGGCGCTGGAGGCCGAACTGCTGTCGATTGCCGGCATCTACCGCACCAGCGAAAACCCGCTGCCGCCCGAGGTGACAGGCCATCCCACGCAAGTGCGGCTGGTGGAAAGCCCGGACGGCGAAAAGCTGGTCATGACCCCGATGCTCTGACGATGGCCGTCCCTTCACGCTTTTCACGCCGCCCCTTGCAATCGGGCGATTCCATCTGCCTGTCAGGCAGGGTTTGATGCATGATTCTGCATTCGCGCACTGCTGACCTGGCCTGACTTACCTACCGTTTTCAAAAGGACTTTTTCGAATGGCAAAAATCATTGTGGTCACTTCCGGCAAAGGCGGCGTCGGCAAAACCACCACCAGCGCCAGCTTTGCAACCGGCCTGGCCCTGCGCGGCCATAAAACCGCCGTGATCGACTTTGATGTCGGCCTGCGCAACCTCGACCTCATCATGGGCTGCGAACGCCGCGTGGTGTATGACCTGATCAACGTCATCCAGGGCGAAGCCACGCTCAACCAGGCGCTCATCAAGGACAAGCAATGCCCCGAACTCTATGTGCTGGCCGCCTCGCAAACCCGCGACAAGGACGCGCTGACCCTCGAAGGCGTGAAGAAAGTCCTCGACGACCTGGCCGGCATGGACTTTGAATACATCATCTGCGACTCCCCCGCCGGCATCGAGACCGGCGCGCTGATGGCCATGCATTTCGCCGACGAGGCGCTGGTCGTGACCAACCCCGAAGTCTCCTCGGTGCGCGACTCCGACCGCATCCTGGGCATGCTGTCAAGCAAGACCCAGCGCGCCATCGACGGCGCCGACCCGATCAAGGAACACCTGCTCATCACCCGCTACAACCCCAGCCGCGTGGACCAGGGGCAAATGCTGTCGCTCGAAGACATCCAGGACATCCTGCGCATCAAGCTGATCGGCGTGATTCCCGAGTCAGAGGTCGTGCTGCAGGCGTCCAACCAGGGCGTTCCGGTGGTCCACATGCAGGACAGCGACGTGTCCGAAGCCTACAAAGACGTGATTGACCGCTTTCTCGGCCAGGACAAGCCGATGCGCTTCATTGAAGCGCAAAAGCCCGGGTTCTTCAAACGCCTGTTCGGGGGAAAGTAAAAAGTCATGGCCTCATTTTTCTCCTTCCTTCTTGGCGAAAAGAAAAAAACGGCTAGCGTCGCCAAGGAGCGGCTGCAAATCATCCTGGCGCACGAGCGCTCAGGGCGCAACAGCCACGAGCCCGACTACCTGCCGGCGCTGCAGCGCGACCTGATTGCCGTCATCGCCAAGTACATCAACATCAATCCCAACGACATCAAGCTCAACCTGGAGCGGCAGGAAAACCTCGACGTGCTTGAAGTCAAGATCGAGCTGCCCGACAAGTAAGCCAGGCCGGGCCAGAGCGAAATCGCCCTGGCTTGCAAGAGGAGTGCTCTGATTGCTATTTAATT
>JAECRO010000032.1 GCA_016000195.1 Burkholderiales bacterium
GTCGTTGATGGTGTAGTTGCGCACATGGCCCATGTGCAGCTTGCCGCTGGGGTAGGGCAGCATGGAGCAGGCGTAGTATTTCTTGCGGCTCGCGTCTTCCGTCACGCGGTAGGCGTCGGCGGCATTCCAGTGGGTTTGCGCGTTGCGCTCTACGTCGAGGTGGTTGTATTTGTCTTGCATGAAAAATCTAGCTACCGAAAAAAAAGAACCCCGGCATGGGGCAGGCAGCTCCAGGCTGCGAACAGGTGATTTTAGAGGCTGGACGCGCCGCAGCCGCTCAACGGCCTGCCGGTGCGCTCAAGGCAGCGGCTGGCGCGGGCTCGGCGACAAAACCGATGCGGCTGAGCCCGGCCTTTTGCGCCACGCCCATCACCTCCACCACCTTGCCATACGGCACGGCCGCGTCGGCGCGCAACTGCACTTCGGTGTCCGGGTTCTGGCGGGCGGTTTGGGTCAGCTGGCGCGCCAGTTCTTCCAGGACTATCGGCTTGTCGTTCAAAAAAGCCTGCCCGGATTGATCGACGACCAGCGTGACAAACCGGGGCGCATCCACCGCCCTGGCCGCATCCGTTTTGGGCAGGTCCAGCCGGATGGTGCTGGCCAGCAAGGGCGCGGTGATGATGAAAATCACCACCAGCACCAGCATCACGTCCACCAGCGGCGTGACATTGATGTCGCTCATGGGCTGCGCGCCCGGCGTGCGTTCGAGCCGGCCAAAGCTCATGAGGCCACCGAAGGCTTGTTGCGCGCTGCCAGCAACTCGCGCAGGTCAAACGCAAACCCTTCCAGGTCGGCCTCTATGCGGCCAATGCTGCGGCCAAACACGTTGTAGGCCAGCACGGCCGGAATCGCCACCGCCAGGCCGGCAGCCGTCATGATGAGCGCCTCGCCAACCGGGCCCGACACCTGGTCGATGGTGACTTGCCCTGCCGTCGCCATGCCGGTCAGCGCATGGTAAATGCCCCAGACCGTTCCCAGCAGCCCCACGAAGGGCGCGGTGGAGCCGACCGTGGCCAGCAGGACCTGGCCAAACTGCAGTTTTTGCAGCACGGCATGCAGGGCGTTGCGCAGCACGCGCGTGAGTTGCGCCGCCTGGTCGCCCGCCGTGGCCAGTGTTCCGTGCGCTTTGGCCTGCGTCGCAACAATCAGCGGCAGCACCAGGGCTTCACGGTCAAAGGCGGCGACTTTTTCTCGGGCGGCGTCAACCGAGGACGACTGCCAGAAAGCCGCCGTGCAGCGTGCCACATCGCCTGCGGCACGCTGCAGCAGCCAGGTTTTCCACAAGATCACGACCCAGCTGGCCACCGACATGGCCAGCAGCAGCACCGCGACCAGCTGGCTGACAAGGCCGCCTTGGGTGATGAGGGCCAGCAGGCTCATGCCGGCATCACTTCAGATCAAGTACATCGAACATGTCAAAAAGGCCGTTCGTCTGCGTGTCCAGAAAACGGGCCGCGCGCAGGCTGCCCTGGGCATAGGTGGCCCGGCTGGAGGACTTGTGGCTGATTTCGATGCGCTCGCCGGTGCCGGCAAACAGCACGGTGTGGTCGCCCACGATGTCGCCGCCGCGGATGGTGGCAAAGCCGATGCTCGACGGGTCGCGCTCGCCGGTCACGCCTTCGCGCGCATAGACGGCGCAGTCCTTGAGGTCGCGGCCCAGCGCGCCGGCGATCACTTCACCCATCTTGAGCGCGGTGCCCGAGGGCGCATCGACCTTGTGGCGGTGATGCGCCTCGATGATTTCAATGTCGTAGCCGGTGGACAGCGCCCTGGCCGCCATTTCAAGCAGCTTGAGCGTGACATTGACGCCGACGCTCATGTTGGGCGCCATGACGATGGCGATGTCCTTGGCGGCATCAGCGATTTCGGCCTTCTGGGCCTCGGAAAAGCCGGTCGTGCCAATCACCAGCTTGATGCCCAGCTCGCGGCAGACCGCCAGATGGGCCAGCGTGCCTTCGGGCCGGGTGAAATCAATCAGCACGCGGGAATTTTTCAGTCCCTCACGGATGTCTGCATTGATCAGAACGCCGCTGGACCGTCCCGAAAACGCGCTGGCGTCCGTGCCGATGGCCGGACTGCCCGCCACATCAAGCGCACCCGCCAGCAGGCAGTCGGTGCTGGCATTCACTGCTTCAATCAGCATGTGGCCCATGCGGCCGCTGGCTCCGGCAACGCCAATCCGCAGGCTGCGCTCTTGCGCCACGGCGCCCGCGCTCACTGCTTGGAGCTTTCGAGCGGCGGATAGACCGTGCTTGACGGGCCGGCCGGCTCACTGGCGGGCGCCGAAGAGAGTTCGGCGCCCGCTTTGGACGAACCGGATTTTTCAGCCGCCTTGAGCTGCTCTTCGGTGGCCTCCAGAACCGGCACTTTTCCCAGGGCGCGCTTGTTGCTCAGGGTGGAGATGAACTCGGCTTCGCTGGGCATGGCGTCGCCCGAAAAGCGCTCCAGCTGGTCGCCCTTGAAGAACACGGTGTATTTGAAAATCTGCGGCTCGACGCCCTGCCGCTTCAGGGTAAAGACATAGTCCCATCGGTCAGCATGAAACAGGCTGCTCATCAGCGGCGTGCCAAGCACTGCCTTGACCTGGTCGCGCGACATGCCGGCCTGGAGCTGCGCAACCTGCTCTTTGGAGACAAAGTTGCCCTGGATAACGTCTATCTTGTACGGCGTGATCCAGTTGACCGGGTTGACCGAACTGCTGCTCATGGTGTTGCTGCTGCAGGACGCCAGCACCACGCAAGCTCCGGCAATTAGGATTTTTTGAATGCTGTAATGAGGTTTTGCAGGCAGGGCAGACATAGTGGAAGGTGTAGCGATATGATCAATCATTGTAGCGGCTGGGTGCTTCCAGGCCTGTTTTTCAAGCCGCCCGGGATCGCGCCCCTTTCCCAGAGAGACTCCAGAGATATCCCCATGAGCAACATTGATGAGCTGAAAAACACAGGCCTGAAGGCAACCTTGCCGCGCCTGAAAATCCTGGAGATTTTTCAGGCGGGCAAGCAACGCCACATGACGGCCGAGGATGTTTTTCGTGTCTTGCTCGAAGATCGCTCCGACATAGGGCTGGCCACGGTGTACCGTGTCCTGATGCAGTTCGAGCAGGCAGGACTGCTCAACCGCAGCAACTTCGAATCCGGCAAAGCAGTGTATGAGATCAACGAGGGCCAGCACCACGACCATCTGGTCTGCCTGGACTGCGGAAAGGTCGAGGAGTTTTACGACGCCGAGATTGAAAAACGCCAGAACGCAGTAGCCGATATCAAGGGTTTTGCCATCGCCGACCACTCGCTGTCGATTTATGCCAACTGCACCAAGCCCAACTGCCCCAACCGGCAGACAGCGCCCGGACGGCACCACCCGGCCTGAATTTTCAAAAAATATGCATCATATTGGCACTATGCGCAGCAAGCACGGGCGCAAGTAGCTACTAATTTAATAGCAAAATTCCAGCCGGAACTCAGTCGTCCTGCTCCATGGCGCGCCGGTGGCGTTCGACGAATTCCTGATAGGTATTGATGCCGCGCAGCTGCAAAATGGCATTGCGCACAGCCGCCTCGACCAGCACCGCGATGTTGCGGCCGGCTTCGACCTGAATGATGACCTTGCGCACCGGAACGCCCAGCACATCCTGCGTCAGCGGCTCATACGGGATGCGTTCGTAGTCGCGCTCCAGCGTTTCACGGCGCACCAGATGCACGATCATTTTCAGGCGCATTTTTCGGCGCACGGCCGTCTCGCCAAAAATGGCCTTGATGTCGAGCAGGCCGATACCGCGCACTTCAAGCAGGTTTTGCAGCAAGTCAGGGCAACGCCCTTCAATGGCGGTCTGATTGATCCGGAACAGGTCGATGGCGTCATCCGCCACCAGTCCATGGCCGCGCGATATCAACTCCAGCCCGAGCTCGCTTTTGCCAAGCCCTGACTCGCCGGTAATCATCACGCCCATGCCCAGAATGTCCATGAACACGCCGTGCATGGAAGTACGCTCGGCGAAATGCCGGGACAGATAAGCCCGCAGCACATCAATCACGAAGGCTGCAGACTCCGGGGTGGCAAACATGGGCAACTGGGCGCGCTCGCACATCGACAGCAGCGTGTCGGGCGCGGTCTGGCCATCGGCCACCACCAGCACGGGAGGCTCCAGCGTGATGATGCGCGAGATGCGGCGAGCACTGTCCTCGGGGCTGACATTGGCCAGGTAGGCAACCTCGCGCTCGCCCAGAATCTGCACCCGATAGGGATGGATGTAGTTAAGGTAGCCGACCAGATCGGCCCCGGAGCGGGCCTCGCTGACCGCCACCTCGTCAAAACGCCGTTCCGAAGCCCCCAGCCCGGCGACCCACTCCCATTTCAGGGTGGCGCGGTGGTCTTCGAACAAGACGTCCGCGCTGACGACGGTGGGTTTCATGCCGGCCTGTAACGCGAATGCCGGAGGCTCATGGGCTGACTTCGTGGGCAGACTGCCAGGAAGCGATCAACTGGTGCAGCGCGGCGGCATCAGGACTGGTCTTGAGTTGCTCGCGCAGTGCGCTGTCGCTCAGCAGTTCCGCAATTTCAGACAGTATTTCAAGGTGTTTTTGCGTTGCAGCTTCAGGAACCAGCAAAAACACCAGCAAGTTGACGGCCAGCTCATCCGGCGCATCAAAACCAATGGGAGTCTGCAACTGGAAAATCGCAGCCATCGGCATTTTCAGCCCTTTGATGCGGCCGTGTGGAATGGCCACGCCATGGCCCAGCCCGGTCGAACCCAGACGCTCGCGGGCAAACAGGCTGTCGGTGATGAGCGCGCGATTCAGGCCGTGCAGGTTTTCAAACAGCAGCCCGGCTTCTTCAAACGCGCGCTTTTTACTGGTCGCCTCGACGCGGACCAGCACTTGGGGAGGGGGCAGAATTTGCGAAAGACGGTTCATAACGCTCTTTTAATCGCCGAATTATGCACTTTACAGTGGATTGATTGAAAGATGGACAAAAAAAAGCCGCTTGCCATTGCAAACGGCCGGCGCATACAACACTTCATCGAGTCGGTACTGAAAGCAAATCCTGCGGGCTCATCTCATTGATGGATGCGCTCAACCCATCAAGGGGCGAGCACACCGGAAAAGTCCTTAAATCAGGTTCAGGCTTCTGCGCGTTTTGCGCAAATATGCCCATGATCCTGGACTTTGGTTTTATAGCGGCCGACCTGCCGATCGAGTTTGTCCGCCAGTTCGTCGACAGCAGCATACAAATCAGCATGCGAGCTTTCGGCAAACAAGTCGCGGCCCTTGACATGCACATTGCACTCGGCCCGCTGGCGTTTTTCCTTCTCTGTCATGTTATCCACTGCCAGTATCACTCTGACATCGACTACCTGGTCGAAATGCCGCGTAATGCGATCCAGCTTGCTCGTCACATAGCCGCGGAGTGCAGGGGTAATCTCAAGGTGGTGACCACTAATCGTCAAGTTCATACAGAGACTCCTTTTCCAAAAGTTGGAACTGGTTGAAAAACGCTGCCAGACGCGTGAAGCAAAGCAGCAGACGGGACACTCTCTTGCTTTCACTATGCCCTCTATAACCTGCAATTGCAAGCCATTGCCTTCATGAATCATGGGTATCTCCGCAGAGCAGGAACTTATGCAAACATGGCCAATTTCGACGATTACAAAGCTTTTGTTGTTAACTACAGCTAAAAAAATTTCAGTTTTTAAAATCGCTTAATCATTTTTTTGTTACAAAAGTATGCTATTTGTTAATAAAAGTTTAGTACGGCCAATGGAGCCCGGAAGAGAAAAGTGCCGGCAATCAAAAACTCAACAACCCATTTTCACTGGCGCTAATTTGTGGCTTCACAAGTCGCGCGGCAGTTTTCCCGAGGCAGTTTCCGGTGAATGCCGAACCGCTGGAACTGCCGCTTGCGCGGTAGATAAATGGCATTCGCAATGCCATAATCGCGGCTTATTTGTTACGGAGAAATCCTTGGAAAGCAGTCCCAGTTGGCCGCTTTCAACACTGCGGACAGACGCCGGATAAGGGCTGGAAGCGGGTTGAAAGCGATGCCTCCATCCACCCAACCCGCTCTTGTGTCAAGGCATGAACCGCGCCTTGCGCAGGCTCATGCATATCGAAAAGCCGTCTGTCATGCTCAATATTTTCACGCTCGCCAATGGCCGGCTGTTCCAGGAAGAAATCGAATCCCTGGAAGAACTCTCCAAGTTCCAGCCGATCTGGGTTGACCTGGAATCTCCCACCCTCGAAGAAAAACGCTGGATCAAGCAGTATTACGGCCTGTCCATTCCTGAAGATGCAATGGACGAGGACATTGAAGAGTCCGCCCGCTTTTACGAGGAAGACAACGGCGAGCTGCATATCCGCTCGGACTTTTTGATTGCCGATGAAGACGAGCCCCGCACGGTGCGGGTCGCTTTCATCCTCAACCTGGTCAACGATGACCTGAAAAGCAAGGGTGTCTTATTCTCGATCCATGATGAAGACGTGCCGGTATTCAGGCTGCTGCGCATGCGTGCGCGCCGCGCGCCGGGCCTGATCGAGGACGCCAAGGAAGTGCTGCTCAAGCTGTTTGATGCTGACGCCGAGTATTCAGCCGACACGCTTGAAGGCATTTATGTTGATCTTGAAAAGGTCAGCGCCAGGGTGCTGTCGGGCAACATGACCGATGCCCTGGCCAGCGAGGTGCTGGGCGCCATTGCCCGCCATGAGGATCTGAACGGCCGCATTCGCCGCAACATGATGGACACGCGGCGCGCCGTCAGCTTCATGATGCGCAGCAAGATGCTCAACGCCGAGCAATTCGAGGAAGCGCGGCAAATCCAGCGCGACATCGACTCGCTGGACTCGCACACGGCTTTTCTCTTTGACAAGATCAACTTTCTGATGGATGCCACGGTCGGCTTCATCAACATCAACCAGAACAAGATCATCAAGATTTTCTCGGTCGCCAGCGTGGCCTTGCTGCCGCCCACGCTGATCGCCAGCGTGTACGGCATGAATCTGAAATTTCCCGAACTTGAATTTCTGGGTGGCTGGGGCTACCCCTACACGGTCAGTGTGATGGTGGCCAGTGCGCTGGTGCCGATGTGGTACTTCAGGAAACGCGGCTGGTTGCAGTAAGCCAGTGCCGCCATTTATGCGATTAAATACGTCTTTTGCGCAGTGTGCATGGGCGTAATAAGCTATTTTTTTGATAGCAAATTCAGAAAGCGCTCAATAATCAGGTGGGCATAGCGGCTGGCGGTCGCCTCCACGAAATCCGGAAAATCGACATGCGCGCTGTCGTCGGCGCGGTCTGAAATGGTGCGCATGACGGCAAAGGGAACGCCGTAGTCCATGCAGACCTGCGCCACAGCAGCGCCTTCCATCTCGACCGCCAGCACGGCATGGCCGGCGTCCGCGAGCAGGTCATGCAGGCTGCGTGATTCTTCAGCACTCGATACAAACCGGTCCCCGCTGGCGATCAGGCCCTGGTGAACGCAGGCGTCATGAAAGCCGTGGGTCGCCAGGCTTTCGTGCGCCAGCGCCTTGCTACTCGCCTCAAAGAGCAGTGCGCTCAGGGTTGCGTCGCAGTGAAACCGGGTTTTGCCGTACAGCGGCACTTCATAGCGGGGAAACAGCGGCGACGCATCCAGATCGTGCTGCACGAAATCGGTCGCCACCACCACGTCGCCTACCTTCACGCCCTGGCCCATGCCGCCGGCAACGCCGGTGAACACGATGCGGCGCACGCCAAAGCGCTCGATCAGCGCGGTTGTGGTGGTCGCGGCAGCCACCTTGCCAATCTTTGACAAGGCCAGCACCACGGACTGGCCATGCAGATCCCCGAGCCAGAAATCGCGACTCGCATGATGGACCTTGCGCGGCTGGTGCAGCAGCTCGATGAGGCCGCGCTGCTCCTGTGGCAAGGCGCTGAGGATGGCAATGGGCGTTATGGCAGGGGCAGAGGTCAATGGCATGAAGCCGATTTTCGCCACAAAGCACGGCCTGGGAAACAAAGCAGAACAAAAAAGCCGGCTTGCGCCCCTTGGGAACCCTTGCTGCGGCTTAGCGCTTGTCGCGCAGTTCGCGGCGCAGGATTTTGCCGACCGGCGTCTTGGGCAGTTCGGTACGGAACTCCACCACCTTGGGCTGCTTGTAGCCGGTGAGGTTTTCCCTGCAATAGGCACGCACCTGTGCTTCGGTCAACTCAGGATTTTTCTTGACGATGACCAGCTTGACGGCTTCGCCGGATTTTTCGTCGAGCACGCCCACGCAGGCGCATTCCATGACGCCGTCCATCTTGGCAATGACTTCCTCGATCTCGTTGGGATAGACATTGAAACCGCTGACAAGAACCATGTCTTTCTTGCGGTCAATGATCTTGAAAAACCCGTTTTCATCCATGCTGCCGATGTCGCCCGATTTGAAATAGCCGTCTGGCGTCATCACCTTGTCCGTTTCGTCAGGCCGCTGCCAGTAACCGGCCATGACCTGCGGCCCTTTGATGGCAATCTCGCCAGGCTGGCCAGGCGCAACTTCGTGGCCCTCGTCGTCCAGCAGCTTGAAATACGTTCCGGGAATCGGCACGCCGATGGCGCCGGTGAAGGCTTTGCTGTTGGTCGGGTTGCAGCTCGCTGACGGCGAGGTTTCCGAAAGGCCGTAGCCTTCGCAAATCGGGCAACCGGTTTTTTGCAGCCACAGCTTGGCCACGGCGCTTTGCACCGCCATGCCGCCGCCGAGCGAGATTTTCAGGTGCGACCAGTCCACGGTGTTGAAGTCAGGATGGTTGGCCAGCCCGTTGAACAGGGTGTTGACCGCCGGAAAGCTGTTGACCTTGTGCTTGGTCAGCTCCTTGAGCACGGCCGGCAGGTCGCGCGGATTGGGAATCAGGATATTTTTGCCGCCGGTCCGCATGCCGAGCATCATGTTCACCGTGAACGCAAAAATATGGTACAGCGGCAGCGCGCAGACATAAGTGGGCTGCTCGCCTGCGGGCAGGCTGGCCATGGCCGGGCCGTTCCAGGCTTCCGATTGCAGCACATTGGCAATCACGTTGCGGTGCAGCAGCACCGCGCCCCTGGAAACGCCGGTCGTGCCGCCGGTGTACTGCAGCACGGCGATGTCATCGGGCTGGATGGCGGGCCGCTTGAGCGTGCTGCGCGTGCCCTGCGCCAGGGCGTCGTTAAAGCGCACCGCGCCCGGCAGGTTGAAGGGCAGCACCATCTTCTTGACGCTGCGCACCACGTAGTTGACGAGCGTGCCCTTGAGCAGTCCCAACTGGTCGCCCATGGCGCACAGCACGATGTGCCTGACCGGCGTGTTGGCCAGGCACTGCTCCAGCGTGCAGGCAAAGTTCTCGACGATCACGATGGCCTTGGCGCCTGAATCCTTGAGCTGGTGCGCCAGTTCGCGCGGCGTGTAGAGCGGGTTCACATTGACGACCACATAGCCGGCGCGCAGGATGGCCGCGACGGCGACGGGGTATTGCGGCACGTTGGGCATCATGATCGCCACACGGTCGCCCTTGTCCAGCCCCAGACCCTGCAGATAGGCGCCAAAGCCAAGCGACAGGCTGTCGGTCTGGCCAAAAGTGATGTCCTTGCCCATGAAGCTGTAGGCCACGCGGTCGCGGTGCTTTTTGAAGCTTTCTTCCATCAATGACACCAGCGACGGATACTGCGAAGCATCAATATCTGCCGGAACGCCTGCCGGATAAGCCTTTAGCCACGGGCGATCAGCCACCTCTGCGTTCGTCACTGCATTCATGCTCTTCGTCTCCATCACTTTTAGTTACTTGCGCGGAATTTTGAGCGGCAGCCCTGTCAGGGACTATTGCGTTTTCCCTGGGAATTGAAGGGGATTGAAGGGAATTGAAGGAATCAAAGGGGAATCCCTCTAATTCGGCCTTTTTAACGTCAGTTGCGGTCAGCACCGTCTGCTGGCGGCTTATTCAATGGCCTTGCCCATGTCTTCGATGACTTTCTTGGCATCGCCGAACACCATCATGGTCTTGTCCATGTAGAACAGCTCGTTGTCCAGCCCGGCATAGCCCGCCGCCATGGAACGCTTGTTGACGATGACGGTCTTGGCCTTGTAGGCCTCCAGGATCGGCATGCCGTAGATGGCGCTGCCCTTGACATGCGCCGCCGGATTCACCACGTCGTTGGCGCCCAGGATGATGGCCACGTCGGCCTGGCCGAACTCGGCATTGATGTCTTCCATCTCGAACACCTGGTCGTAGGGCACTTCGGCCTCGGCCAGCAGCACGTTCATGTGGCCGGGCATGCGGCCGGCCACCGGGTGAATCGCGTACTTGACGGTGATGCCCTTGTCGGTCAGCTTTTGCGCCAGTTCCTTGACGGCATGCTGGGCGCGCGCCACCGCCAGGCCGTAGCCCGGCACGATGATGACGGTTTCGGCATTGCCCAGGATGAAGGCGGCGTCGTCGGCCGAGCCCGACTTGACCGGGCGCTGCTCCTTGGCGCCGGCCACCGCCGTGGCCGCTTCGCCGCCGAAGCCGCCCAGGATCACGTTGAAGAATGAACGGTTCATCGCCTTGCACATGATGTACGACAGGATCGCGCCGGACGAGCCCACCAGCGAGCCGGCAATGATCAGCATGGCGTTGTTCAGCGAAAAGCCGATGCCGGCCGCCGCCCAGCCCGAATAGCTGTTGAGCATGGACACCACGACCGGCATGTCGGCGCCGCCAATCGGGATGATGATGAGCACGCCCATCACGAAGGACAGCGCCAGCATGGCAAAAAATGCCGTCCAGCTGCCGGTCAGCATGAAGGTCACGCCCAGCCCCAGCGTCAGCAGGCCCAGCGCCAGGTTGATCATGTGCTGGCCCGGAAAGGACACCGGCGCGCCCTGGAACAGGCGGAACTTGTACTTGCCGCTGAGCTTGCCAAACGCAATCACCGAGCCGCTGAAGGTGATGGCGCCAATCGCCGCACCAAGGAACAACTCCAGCCGGTTGCCCGCCGGAATGGGCATGCCCTTGGCAACGATGTTGAAGGCGTAAGGCTCTGCCACGGCTGCCACGGCGATGAACACCGCCGCCAGGCCGATCATGCTGTGCATGAAGGCCACCAGCTCGGGCATCTTGGTCATCTCGACGCGCTTGGCCATCAGCGTGCCGGCGCCGCCGCCCACTATCAGGGCGCCCAGCACGTACACCATGCCCTGGGCCTTGCCGCCCGAGGTTTCGACGATCAGCGCGCCGGTGGTCAGGATGGCAATGGTCATGCCGACCATGCCGAACAGGTTGCCGCGCAGCGACGTGGTCGGGTGCGACAGGCCCTTCAGGGCCTGGATGAAGAAGACGGAAGCCACCAGGTACAGCAGCGTGACGAGGTTCATGCTCATTTGGCGGCTCCTGCGTCAGCGAGGGCCACGGCAGGCGCCTTTTTTTCCTTCTTGCGGAACATCTCCAGCATCCGGCGCGTGACCAGGAAGCCGCCAAAGACATTGACCGCCGCCAGCGCCACGGCCAGCACGCCCATGGTGCGGCCCAGCGGCGTTTCGGTCAGCGCGGCAGCCAGCATCGCGCCCACGATGACGATGGCGGAAATCGCATTGGTCACTGCCATCAGCGGCGTGTGCAAGGCGGGGGTGACGGTCCAGACGACGTGGTAGCCCACGTAGATGGCCAGCACGAAAATGATCAGGTTGATGATGGTGGGTGACACGGCATCCATGGTCTTCTCCTTGCGAATGAGGTTTTTTTTTCGAGGCTTGAACGGGGGCTTGGCAAACGCGACGACGCATCCCGGAGCGGGCTTTTATTTGCGCTTGACTTCGCCGCCCTGGGTCATCAGGCAGGCGGCCACGATGTCGTCTTCCATGTCGATTTTCAGCGCACCTTCCTTGGTGATGATGAGCTTGAGGAAGTCGAGCAGGTTGCGGGCATACAGCGCGCTGGCATCGGCTGCCACCAGCGCCGGAATGTTGGTCTGGCCCATCAGCGTCACGCCGTGCTTGACAACGGTCTTGTCGGCCTCGGTCAGCGGGCAGTTGCCGCCTTGCGCGGCGGCCAGATCGACGATCACGCTGCCGGGCTTCATGGCCTTGACCATCTCTTCAGTCACCAGCACGGGCGCGGCGCGGCCCGGAATCAGGGCGGTGGTGATGACCACATCGGCCTGCGCCACGCGCTTGGCGACTTCGAGCTTTTGCCGCGCCATCCAGCTGGCCGGCATGGGCTTGGCATAGCCGCCCACGCCGATGGCGGCTTCGCGCTCCTCGTCGGTCTCGTAGGGCACGTCGATGAACTTGGCGCCCAGGGACTCGACCTGCTCCTTGACGCTGGGGCGCACGTCGCTGGCTTCAATCACGGCGCCCAGGCGCCTGGCCGTGGCAATCGCCTGCAGGCCGGCCACGCCGACGCCCAGAATGACCACGCGGGCGGCCTTGACGGTGCCGGCGGCGGTCATCAGCATCGGGAAAAAACGCTGGTACTGGTCGGCGGCCATCATCACGGCCTTGTAGCCGGCAATATTGGCCTGCGAGGACAGCACGTCCATGCTTTGCGCGCGGCTGGTGCGCGGCGCGGCTTCGAGCGCAAACGACGTGAGCTGGGCGGCGGCCAGGCGCTGCAGGCCGCTGGCGTCAAAGGGATTGAGCATGCCGACCATCACGCTGCCGGGCCTGGCACAGGCTATTTCACTGTCCAGCGGGCAGCGCACCTTGAGCACGATGTCGGCGGCGTAGGCACCCGCCGCGTCGGTGATTTCGGCGCCGACGGCCCGATAGGCTTCATCGGGAACACTGGCGGCCACGCCAGCGCCCGACTGGATGCGAAGGGTGTGGCCCTGAGCCTTGAGTTTTTTCGCCGTTTCGGGTGTGATGGCGACGCGCGTTTCTCCGGCCGTGATTTCGGCTGGTATCCCAATGAGCATGGGTGTCTCCTCAGTGCTTTCGTTTTCTTGGAATCCCGGGTGATCCAGGACGGAACATTTAGCTTTCGCACAGCTTACATGAGTTTTTTTGCATTTAAGGGGCCATAACGGACTATCGCTCCTGAACGAGGCACGCTGGCGGCCAATTCCCCATAAAAACAGCCCCATCAATCTGCAACAGACGAATGGGGCCAGCAAGAAAAATGCCAGTGCCTGCGGCTTGGCCGCATTGCGTTGTGGCGGACGGATTATTTGGCCGTCGGCATCACGAACTCGGCGCCTTTGCCAATGCTTTCGGGCCAGCGCTGCATGATGGATTTTTGCCTGGTGTAGAAACGCACGCCTTCCTCGCCGTAGGCATGCATGTCGCCGAACAGGCTCTTCTTCCAGCCGCCAAAGCCGTGCCAGGCCATCGGCACCGGGATTGGCACGTTGATGCCGACCATGCCGACCTGGATGCGGCGGCTGAATTCGCGCGCCACATTGCCATCACGGGTAAAGCAGCTCACGCCGTTGCCGAACTCGTGGGCATTGATCAGGCTGACCGCTTCGGCGAAGTCCTTGACGCGCACGCAGCCCAGCACCGGGCCGAAGATTTCTTCTTTGTAGATGCGCATGCCGGGCGTGACATGGTCAAACAGCGTGCCGCCCATCCAGAAGCCCTGCGCGCAGCCCTCGCCCGCCTGGGCGCCGCTGAAGCTGCGGCCATCGACCAGCAGTTCCGCGCCCTCTTCGACGCCCAGGTCGATGTAGCCGGTGATGCGCTTGTGGGCAATGCCGGTGACGATGGGCCCCATTTCGGCATCGAGTTCGACGCCGTTCCTGATGACCAGCGTTTCGGCCCTGGCCTTGAGCATGGGAATGAGCTTGTCAGCCACGTCGCCGACCAGCACCGCCACCGAAATCGCCATGCAGCGCTCGCCGGCCGAGCCGTAGCCCGCGCCGATCAGCGCATCGACCGCCTGCTCCAGGTCGGCGTCGGGCATGACGACCATGTGGTTCTTGGCGCCGCCCAGTGCCTGCACGCGCTTGCCGTGGTGGGCGCCGGTTTCATAGATGTAGTTGGCAATCGGTGTCGAGCCGACAAACGACACGGCCTTTACGTCCGGATGCACCAGCAGCGCATCGACCGCTTCCTTGTCGCCCTGCACGACGTTGAACACGCCGTCGGGCAAGCCTGCCTGCTTGAGCAAGTCGGCCATGAACAGGCTGGCGCTCGGGTCAATCGGACTGGGTTTCAAAACGAAACAGTTGCCCGCCGCAATCGCCACCGGGAACATCCACATCGGCACCATGACCGGAAAGTTGAATGGCGTGATGCCGGCCACCACGCCCAGCGGCTGGCGCAGCGTCCAGTTGTCGATGCCGGTTGACACCTGGTCGGTGAAATCGCCCTTGAGCAGTTGCGGAATCCCGCAGGCAAACTCGACGATGTCAATGCCGCGCGAGACTTCGCCCTGCGCGTCGGTGAACACCTTGCCGTGCTCGGCGGTGATCAGGTGGGCCAGCTTGTCCTTGTTCTGGTTGAGCAGTTCCAGGAACTTGAACATGACGCGGGCGCGGCGAATCGGCGGAATGTCGGACCAGGCCGGAAAAGCGGCCTGCGCGCTGGCAACGGCCGCATCCACATCGGCGGCGCTGCCCAGCGCCACATGGCTAGAGACCGCGCCGGTGGCCGGATTGAACACTTCCTGGCTGCGCCCGGCGGCCGGCGTCACGGCACTGCCGTTCAGGTAGTGGCCAATGGTGATCTGGGGAGCGACTTCGGCGGGCGATGAAAACATGGCAATCCTTGGGGTGAACAAACGAGTCAGCGAAGTCTAGGGTTGGGCGCCCGGTTTGATAAGTCCCCGTGGATTGATTACATTGTTCATATTCCTGAACAATGAAGACCCCCCCATGTCCTCCGACCAGCTGGCTCCGCTCGTGGCCGACCTGCACCTGCTGACCGTGCTGGCCGCGACCCGCAGCTTTACCGAAACCGCGCGCCGGCTGGGCCTGTCCAAGGCATCGGCCAGCATGCGCATCAGCGAGCTGGAGCGCAGCGCCGGCGTCCTGCTGGTGCGCCGCACGACGCGCTCGGTCGGCCTGACCGAGGCCGGGCAGCAACTGGTCAACGACATGCAGCCGGCGTTCAGCCGCATCAGTGAAAGCTACAGCGCCGCCTGCGACCTGGCGGGCACGCCGCGCGGGCTGATCCGGCTGACGGCGCCGGTTGCGCTGGGGCGGCAACACCTGGCGCCCTGCATTGCGGCCTTCCTTCAACAATTCCCCGACATCCACATCGAGCTGGAACTGACCGACCGCTTCGTCAACCTGGCCAACGAAGGCTTCGACCTGGCGATCCGGCACACCAACGCGCCGCCCGAAACCCATGTGGCCTGGGTGCTGTGCGAAACGCGCTCGCAGCTGGCGGCCAGCCCGCAGTACCTCGCGCGGCGCGGCACGCCCGCGCACCCGTCCGAGCTGACTGCGCACGACTGCCTGCTCTACCTGCGGGACAGCCATGCCGCCAGCTGGACCTTCGCGCGCCCGGGCCGACTGCCGGGCGGAAAGCGCAAGCCGGCCGATGACGCCATGGAGCGCGTCGGCGTGCATGTCACGGGTTCGCTCAAGGCCAACAACAGCGAAGTGCTGCGCGACGCCCTGCTGGCCGGCCTGGGCATCGGCCTGCTGCCGGACTTCAGCATGCCGCCCGCCCCCGGCGCAGACGGGCCGCCGCCCTTGGTGCAGGTCTTGCCCGACTGGCAGGTCCAGGGCTTTTTCGGCGAACGCATTTATGCCCTGCGGCCTTGGTCCGCGCAGGTGCCCAAGGCCGTCCAGTGCCTGGTCGGGCATTTGCGCCAGAGCTTTGCGCGGGGTTTTACGGCCGCGCTGAAAAACCTGCCGGCAGGATAAACCGGCTGTCAAAAATGGCCCTGATAATCTCGCGCATGAATAAACGATGGAAACCCAACGTCACCGTGGCGGCGGTCATTGAACGGGATTTCGACGGCGTGCGGAAGTTCTTGCTGGTCGAGGAGCAAACCCGCGACGGCCTCAAGCTCAACAACCCGGCCGGCCACCTGGACCCCGGCGAAAGCCCGGTGCAGGGCTGCGCGCGCGAAACGCTCGAAGAAACCGCCTTTCACTTCACGCCGACGGCGCTGGTGGGCATTTATTTCTCGCGTTTTGACCGCTCCCAGCCCGAGCAAGCCGCGCCGCTGGACGTGACCTACCTGCGCTTTACCTTTTGCGGCGAGCTGGGCGAGCATGTCGCCGGCCAGCCGCTGGACCTGGGCATCGTGCGCGCCCTGTGGCTGAGCGCCGATGAAATCAGGGCCAGCACCGCCATGCACCGCAGCCCGCTGCTGCTGACCAGCCTGGAAGACTACCTGGCCGGCCAGCGCTATCCGCTGGACATCATCCATGCCGATGAGAGTATTTACGCCGCCAAGCCGTGATTTCTGCATCAAATGAGGCTCCAGCCCTTTATTCACCTGCGCAAGTAGCTATTATTTTTATAGCAAAGTAAAATCCGGGAATGCAAAAGCAACGGATAGTGGTCGGTCTCAGTGGTGGCGTCGATTCAGCAGTGACGGCCCACCTGCTCAAACAACAGGGGCATGAAGTCATCGGCATCTTCATGAAAAACTGGGAAGACGACGACGACAGCGAATTCTGCTCGTCCAACATCGACTTCGTGGACGCAGCCGCCGTGGCCGACGTGATCGGCATCGAAATTGAACATGTCAACTTCGCTGGTGACTACAAGGACCGCGTGTTCGCCGAGTTCCTGCGCGAATACCAGGCTGGCCGCACGCCCAACCCGGACATCCTGTGCAATGCCGAGATCAAGTTCAAGGCCTTCCTGGACCACGCGATGCGGCTGGGCGCCGGGAAAATCGCCACCGGCCACTACGCCAGAGTGCGCCGCAACGAAACGAGCGGCCTGCACGAGCTGCTCAAGGGCCTGGACCCGGCCAAGGACCAGAGCTACTTTTTGCACCGGCTGAACCAGGCACAGCTCTCGAAAACCCTGTTCCCGGTCGGCGAGCTGCACAAGACCGAAGTGCGCCGCATTGCCGACGAGATCGGCCTGCCGAACGCGAAGAAAAAAGACTCGACCGGCATCTGCTTCATCGGCGAGCGGCCGTTCCGCGATTTCCTGAACCGCTACATCGCCAAGGCGCCCGGCCCGATCAGGAACGACCAGGGCCGCATCCTGGGCGAGCATGTCGGCCTGAGTTTTTACACGCTGGGCCAGCGCCAGGGCCTGGGCATTGGCGGCGTGAAAGCCAGGGGCGCCGAGCTGAAGGCGGCGCAGGCGCGCGGCCAGCGCGGCGTGGGCGAGCATGAGCCGTGGTTCGTCGCGCGCAAGGATATGGAGAGCAACACGCTGTGGGTGGTGCAGGGCCACGACCACCCGTGGCTGCTGTCCACCACGCTCAGCGCGCAGGACTGCAGCTGGGTGGCGGGCAGCGCGCCGGCCTTGGGCGCGATGGCCGCCAAGACGCGCTACCGCCAGGCGGACGCGGCCTGCGAACTGGCCAGCGCCACGGCCAGCGACTGCGAACTGGCGTTTAGAGAAGCCCAGTGGGCGGTCACGCCGGGCCAGTCGGCGGTGCTGTACCAGGGCGATGTCTGCCTGGGCGGCGGCGTGATTGCATCGAGCAATGTGCAGAACCTGCCCGGCGGCAAGCCCGCTGCGGCCTGAAAACCACTGATTTCAAGCCAAATCAGGCGTTTACGCAGGTGTAGCATGCGCAAGCAGCTATCAATAAGATAGCTATGACACCCGCTTAAAGCGCCGACTCGACATAGGTATAGATGTAGTTGGAGCCGCCGCTGACATTGCCCAGCAGCCGCGAGGAGCCAAAAATGCCGGAACGGTGCGACACGCCCAAGCCGATGAAAGTGTCTTTCAGCACCCGCGAACCGAGCAGGTCGCCCAGGCTCACATCGAGCGTCGGGTCGAGGTAATTGAGCATGCGCGAGGTTGGCTTGCCCTCCAGCGCCTGGCTGCTGGCTTCAATATAGGGCGCCCGCTGGGCCAGGGAAACGCCCACGCCCATGCCGAGCCGCGTCTTGACCCGGTCGCTCCAGGGAAAGCCGGAGTAAAAGGCCTTCATGAACAGGTCGAGCTGCACGCCGTTGGCCTGCAGGCCATGGTCGTTGTGGCTCGCCAGGCCTGCGTAGCCGACAAAATCAAGCGGCCAGCCGTTCACGTTCTGCAAGAAAGGCTTGCCGACCTGGATGGCGGTGATACTGGTCGGGTTGACCTTGGCCGTTGACAGGCATTGCCCGGTGGCGATCTTGAGCAGGTGGCAGCCGTCGTCGGTGGCCTTGCCGTAGAGCAGCTTGAACCAGGTGGGTGAATTTTCCTGCGCCCATTCACGCTTGCGCCCGCCAAAGTCATAGGCTGCGCCCACATACACGCCGGGCAGCACCCGCTTTTGCACGATGGGACTGTCCTTGATCTGGCGGTCCAGCACGGTGGCCGACACGCCGGCCAGCAGGCGCCAGCGCTGGGACAGATCGTAGGAGCCGTACAGGCCGAGCGAGGTGTTGATGCCCGCACCCGGCGAATAGGCGGCGCGGCCGGCCGTGGCTTCGCTGCCCTGCACGCCGTAGTAATAGTTGTTCAGCCGGGCGTCGCGCAGCGCCACGCTCAGGCTGGGGCGCAGGCTCCACGGCCCGGAACGCCAGTCGTAGGTGTAGCCCAGGCGGAACTCGCTGCCTTTTGAAAAGCCGCCGATGTCATGCAGGAATTCGGCCTGCAGCGTGCCCCAGGACTGGCGGTAGCGCCAGGACAGGCCCAGGTCGATGCCGGAATCGCGCGTTGCCATGCCGGCCAGGCTGGCGGGCAGGCGGTCAGCCGGAAAGCCCTCCAGCCGCTGCTCGACAAACAGGTCCACCCGCTGCGTGTCGTCCATCTTCAGCTTGACGCCACCCCGGTTGGCATGCAGAAAAAACTGCCGGCCTTCATACAGGTACAGCGGCAGGATGTCGTAGCGGTTGCCGGCCTCCAGGTAGGGCGAGCGCTCGAAGTGCGTGACCACGCCCAGCCCCGCGCTGCCCGGCTCCGGCAGGATGTTGGTCAGCGGCTCCAGATTGGCGTCCGCGCGGGCGGGCAGCGCCATCGACAAGCCGGTCGCAGCCACAGCCGCGCCTGCCAGCCAGCGCAGGAATTGGCGAGGGGCGGGTAGAAAGTTTTTCATCGTGGAGGGGGTGGGGGCCGGTTTGGCACGCTGTGTTGCGGGAATTTTTGCGCTGACGTGTCAATTTTTCAGTCAAACAGGTCGTTTGCGCAATGGCCATCAGCACCAGCAGCTATTTTTTACATAGCAAATTTTATTAAAAAAACCCGCACGAAGCGGGTTTTGGCGGGTGCTTTACAGGCTTGCGCTCGCTTTTTAAAACGGGATGTCGTCGTCCATGTCGTCAAAACCGCTGGAAGCCCTGGACGGTGCCGGTGCCGGTGCCGGTGCGGGCGCTGGCCGTGGCGCAGGTGCCGCCGCCGGGCGGCTGGCGGGTGCGGACTGGCGCGGCGCTTCGTAGCCGCCGCCGTCGGGGCCGCTCATGCCCTGTCGGCTGCCCAGCATCTGCATCTGGTCGGCGCGGATTTCGGTGGTGTATTTTTCAACGCCGCTCTGGTCAGTCCACTTGCGCGTGCGCAGGCTGCCCTCGACGTACACCTGCGAGCCCTTGCGCAGGTACTGGCCGACGATCTCGGCCAGCCGGCCGTTGAACACCACGCGGTGCCATTCGGTGGCCTCCTTCATTTCGCCGGACTGCTTGTCCTTCCACTTGTCGGTGGTGGCAATGGTGACGTTGGCGACCTGGTCGCCGCTCGGAAAGCTGCGCATTTCGGGGTCTTTGCCCAAATTGCCGACGATGATGACTTTGTTGACGGATGCCATGATTTTTTCTCCTGAACGGGTCTTGGAGGCCATCCCCCCAAGCGAATCCGGTGAGTTTAACTGGCCGGACGGCCTTGCACGTCAGGGTTTGCAACAGCCCCGCGCGCGGTGCGGCCGGGCGCCGTCATCGGCCAGGCGACCACCAGCCACAGCAGCATCAGGCCGCCGCACACCATGAACAGCCCCTGCGGGCCGTGGTGCTTGGTGATCCAGCCGCCCATCGCGCCGCCGGCAAAAAACCCCAGCGACTGCAAGGTGTTGTACACCCCCAGCGCCGCGCCGCGCGCCGGCGCCGGCGCCACGCGCGAGGCCAGGCTGGGCTGGCTGGCTTCCAGCACATTGAAGCCGCAGAAAAACAGCACCAGCAGCGTGGCCAGCCAGCCCAGGCCGGGCACGGCCGACGACGATACGGTGAAAAGCAGGCCGATCTGCACCAGAAAAATCAGGCCCACGGCGCCGAGGAACACGGCGCGCAGGTAGCCGCGCTTTTCGAGCGGAAACAGCGTCATGCCCATGACAAGGAAGGACGCCAGCACCGCCGGCAGATAGACCTCCCAGTGGCGGGACTTCTCCAGCCCGGCGGCCACCAGCAGCGCCGGCAGCGCCACCCACATGGCGAGCTGCACCGCATGCAGCACGAACACGCCGAAATTCAGCCGCAGCAAGGCCGGCACCTGCAACACCTCCAGCACGCTGCCGCGCGCCGCGCTGGCATGGATGCGCGGCTCGGGCGGCACCCACCACAGCACGGCCGCAATGCCGGCCAGCGCCAGCGCGCCGGTCAGCGCAAACAGGCCATGCAGCCCGATATGCCCGGCCAGCCACGGCGCCACCACCAGCGACAGCGCGAACATCAGCGCAATGCTGCCGCCGACCAGCGCCATCGCCTTGGTGCGCACCTCGTCGCGCGTGGTGTCGGCCAGAAAGGCGGTGACGGCGGCGGAAATGGCGCCCGCGCCCTGGATGGAGCGGCCAACGATCAGCCAGTGCAGATCAGGCGCCCAGGCCGCCACAAAGCTGCCCAGCGCGAACAGCATCAGCCCGGCAATGATCACCGGCTTGCGGCCCCACCAGTCCGAGGCCAGGCCAAAGGGAATCTGCAAAAACCCCTGCGTCAGCCCGTAGATGCCCATCGCCAGGCCGACCCGCGCCGGGTCGTCGCCGCCCGGCAAGCGGGCCGCCTCTAACGCGAACACCGGCAGCACCAGGAACAGGCCGAGCATGCGCAGGGCAAAAATGGAAGCCAGCGAGAAGCTGGCGCGCCGCTCGGTGGCGGTCATCGTGAGTGAAGGGGGCGCGTGCGGAGTTGACACGGAGGTAATAGAGGGAGAGGGAGAGGGAGAGGGAGAGGGAGAGGGAGAGGGAGATGGTATAGACACTGCAGGCACAAACTAACTTCCCCGAAGAATGACGACGATTTGTTCAAAGGCCTCCGTCAAAGCATGGGTGTCGCTCTCGTTGACATCTCGATACCGTGCAAGTGCAGTGCCTATCGTGGCGACAACGGAATCAAGGTCGCGCGAGCCATCACTGAACAGCTTGAAGAATGTCAACCACGCCAGCACCGGTATTCCAGAAACCTCTTGCTTTTTGACGGCCGCAACAAAGTCATCGAGCAGTCCGTAGCGAGCGATACGACCGAAGTTGCCGCCACCGTCGTCGTCTGCACGATCAGCGCACTGGTCAATCTTGCCGACGGGATATGGCGTTTGATGAGTTGCAGGCGTCACCCCTGCGTTACCGCCATTCTGCGAGCGCATCGTTTGCCAGTAATGGTTCCGGAGTTCGGCTGCATACCTGGCCTCGCCAACAAAAGGCCTTAACAGCTTCGGGCTGCCCGCCACTACATCACTCAACACCCACGGGTACACCACTAGCAGGTCGGCAGGTGCGCAGGCATTGGGAGTCACTTTGTAACGGAAAGTCGGCTCCCCTTCCTTGGAAACAGCGAACCAGCCTTTCAACTCAATACCCATGATGATCGGGGTTTCACCCGGAGCATCCGTCACTAGCCGTACATCAGGAAATGCTTGGGACTGCCGCTCGAAACGGTCAAGCGCGTAGCATCCATCAGCGTCCCATACTTCTCTCAAGCTGTTTAGACCATTAACTACAGCGTCCTCGATAGATGCGCCAAGAGCCGAGTTCAGAGTAAATATGTCAGTTGCCCGAAAATCGGAAATACGCAATGATGTTCTGAATTCTTCCGGCAAGGCGTACAGCGTCTTAATGACATTTTCGTAGAGCTTGCGGTGCGCCCAGCCGGCATCTGGCCCACCAGAACGCGTCGGAGCGGTGACAACTGCCGGCGAGACAACTGTCGTTGCAGGTGAATCGGAGTTACGCGGCATGTTTTCGGCCCGCTTGCAGTCGCTGGAACTCTTGTGTGAGACGCGCTCCGGCAACGCGGAAATATTCTGGATTTATCTCCGCCGCAAATGCGCGTCGTCCAGTTTGCATGGCGGCAACTGATGCTGAACACAAACCGCCAAACGGCTCCCAGACCACATCGCCCGGATCGGTGCAGGCCAGGATTTGTCGCTGCATCAGCGAAAGCGGCTTTTGGTTGGCATGCTGGTAGCCCACACTGTTACCTGTTCGAATACGTTCGCTTCCGTGTACCGCCGGTTCTTGCCAGACATTGGATACACCGTGCGCGTGATTCCACTTTGAACGCATCCGCTTCCAGGCGGCTTCAGTAAGCTGCGTTTTACCGTCAATCGAGAAATAAGGTCTATCTGTACGCGCACCATATTTGTTGCAATACTCGGCCATCTTCACAACAGCTTCCGGGGGGGGAAAGTACCAAAGATGACATTGCGTCAAATATTTCCGCGTAGCCGCATTCGCCACGCCGCAAGCCTCATTTGCTTTTGCCATCGTCAAGCCGCTGCGCTGCCACTCCAGGCGTACCCAATCCTTGATGGCGAGCATCTCGCCAGACTCCCCTGGTAATTGATTGCGTTTGGTGTAGCGGACGGAAACCTCAGACACAACCGGCATACCGCGAATGGTTTTGCTATTGCAGTTTCCGGCGACGTGAGCGATGCCCTTATCCCAAACATTGCACTCTTCATACTGCCATCCATGCATTTCCAAGACAGGATGCACCAAAGCCCAGCCGATTTCTGTGCACCAGAACCAAAGAGTGGTGTCCGTACAAGCCTGCGCTGACCAAGCAGCGACGTGCGGCGCGTACCACTCGGCAAGACGATGAGAGGTTTTGGGCTCGCCAGGAAACTTTCCAAGGCCATAGGGACCATCAGAAATGATGCAGGTTGGCGCCGCCCACTGCTTGTATTTGCTCAAAGCATCATGGCATTCAATAAGCACATTACCTCTGCCAAGGGAGGTTCGTTCGATGTCGGTCACGCTGGCTTGCGTATGAAATAACGGCTCGACCTTTGATAAGTTCCTGCTACTGGACATCTTATGGGGTTGATCTGACATAAATGAAGTCCTGCCAATAGTTTTTCTTGTCGCTTTACAAAATGCAAACCAAACCGGAATTTTCGCCGATCATTGATGTCTGCGCCGTAAGGTTGTACCAGAGAAACCCAGCGACAGTGCCCGGCAGGAAGAAAGGGTACACCGCTATGATTGAAAGTTTACTTTTGGGCACCCTGCAGTGAACTCCACCACCGACCCTGAACGCTCTGGCGTTCATATGGCCAATGAACGCAGCGACGGGCCGCCCCTGGCAGGTTCAGCCCCTTCAGGGGGGCAAGAAGTACGCGAAGCGACAAGCGTCGAGGCACAAAGCTTTGCCGCCCAGCGCATCAGCATTCGCGGCGCGCGCACCCACAACCTCAAGAACATCGACCTGGACATTCCGCGCAACCAGCTGGTGGTCATCACCGGACTGAGCGGCTCGGGCAAGTCCTCGCTGGCCTTCGACACGCTGTATGCCGAGGGCCAGCGCCGCTATGTCGAAAGCCTGTCCACCTACGCGCGGCAGTTCCTGCAATTGATGGACAAGCCCGACGTGGACATGATCGAGGGCCTGTCGCCGGCGATTTCCATCGAGCAGAAAGCCACGTCGCACAACCCGCGCTCGACCGTCGGCACCGTGACCGAGATCCACGACTACCTGCGCCTGCTGTTCGCCCGCGCCGGCACGCCGTTTTGCCCCGAGCACGATTTGCCGCTGCAGGCGCAGAGCGTCAGCGAAATGGTCGATGCGGTGCTGGCGCTGCCCGAGGACACGCGGCTGATGATCCTGGCGCCGGTGGCGCGCGAGCGCAAGGGCGAATTCATTGACCTGTTCGAGGAAATGCAGGCCCAGGGCTATGTGCGCTTCCGGGTCGATGGCGCGACCTATGAATTCGACGCCCTGCCCAAGCTCAAGAAAACCGAGAAGCACACGATTGACGTGGTGATCGACCGCGTCAAGGTGCGCCTGGACAAGGAAGTCCAGCCCGCAGCCGAAGCGCAGGCAGGAACCGCCCCGCCGCCCGCGCTGCGCCAGCGGCTGGCCGAGAGCTTCGAGGCGGCGCTGCGGCTGGCCGACGGCCGGGCGGTGGCGCTGGAGATGGACTCCGAAAAAGAGCACCTGTTCAGCGCCAAGTTCTCCTGCCCGGTGTGCAATTACTCGCTCAGCGAGATGGAACCGCGCCTGTTCTCGTTCAACTCGCCGGTCGGCGCCTGCCCGTCCTGCGACGGGCTGGGCCACCGGGATTTCTTCGACCCGGCGCGCGTGGTGGCCTTCCCCAGCCTGAGCCTGGCCAGCGGCGCGGTGAAAGGCTGGGACCGGCGCAATGCGTACTATTTTTCGATGCTGGAGAGCCTGGCGCGTCACTACCAGTTCAACATCGACACGGCGTTTGAAGAACTGCCCGAGAACGTGCGCCAGGTGGTGCTGCACGGTTCGGGCGACGAAGACATCAGGTTCAGCTACCTGATGGATTCAGGCGAGAAGGCCGGCAAAAAGGTCAGCAAGAAGCATCCGTTCGAGGGCATCATCACCAACTTCGAGCGCCGCTACCGCGAAACCGACTCCACCGTGGTGCGCGAGGAACTCGCCCGCTACCGCAGCGTGCAGCCCTGCCCCGACTGCGGCGGCACGCGCCTTCGGCTGGAAGCGCGCCATGTGTTTTTGGTGGGTACATCGCAGGGCGAAGCAAACACCAGCCCCCGCAAGACCCTCCACGAAATCAGCCACCTCACGCTGCGCGAGAGCTTCAACTACTTCAGCAGCCTGAGCATGCAGGGCGCCAAGGCCGAGATTGCCGCCAAGGTGGTGCGCGAGATCGGCCTGCGGCTCAAATTTCTCAACGACGTGGGCCTGAACTACCTGAGCCTGGACCGCAGCGCCGAAACCCTGTCGGGCGGCGAATCGCAGCGTATCCGGCTGGCCTCGCAGATCGGCTCGGGCCTGACCGGCGTGATGTATGTGCTCGACGAGCCCAGCATCGGCCTGCACCAGCGCGACAACGACCGCTTGATCAGCACGCTCAAGCACCTGCGCGACATCGGCAACAGCGTGCTGGTGGTCGAGCACGACGAGGACATGATCCGCGCCGCCGACCACGTCATCGACATGGGGCCGGGCGCCGGCATCCACGGCGGCCGGGTGATGGCGCAGGGCACGTTCGAGCAAGTGCAGGCCAACCCCGATTCGCTGACCGGCAAATATCTGGCGGGAACCCTCAGGATCGCGGTGCCCCAGCACCGCACTCCCTGGCTGCCGACGGTCAAAAATGCAAGCCCGTTCGACAAAACCAGGTCGCGTTTTGCGCCCAGCCCGGCCGCCGGGCGCCGCGCCGCGCGTGAAGCGGCGCATCAGGCCACGCTGGGCGACATGCAGGCGCTGCGCGTCATCAATGCCAGCGGCCACAACCTCAAAAACGTGAGCGTCGAGTTTCCGGTCGGCCTGCTGACCTGCGTGACCGGCGTGTCCGGCTCGGGCAAGTCCACGCTGGTCAACGACACGCTCTACGCCGCCGTGGCGCGCACGCTCTACCGCGCCCACGAAGAGCCCGCGCCGCACGAAAGCATCGAGGGCATCGAGCATTTCGACAAGGTCATCAACGTGGACCAGTCGCCAATTGGCCGCACGCCGCGCAGCAACCCGGCGACCTACACCGGCCTGTTCACGCCGATCCGCGAGCTGATGGCCGAGATGAACACCGCGCGCGAACGCGGCTACGGCGCCGGGCGCTTCAGCTTCAACGTCGCCGGCGGGCGCTGCGAAGCCTGCCAGGGCGACGGCATGGTGAAGGTCGAGATGCACTTTTTGCCCGATGTCTACGTTCCCTGCGACGTGTGCAAGGGCCAGCGCTACAACCGCGAAACGCTCGAAGTCCAGTACAAGGGCAAGAACATCGCGCAGATCCTCGACTTCACGGTTGAAAACGCCGCCGGGTTCTTCAAGGCCGTGCCAGCGATTGCGCGCAAGCTGCACACGCTGCTCGACGTGGGCCTGAGCTACATCAAGCTGGGCCAGGCGGCGACCACGCTGTCGGGCGGCGAGGCGCAGCGCGTCAAGCTGGCGCTGGAACTCAGCAAGCGCGACACTGGCCGCACGCTCTACATCCTGGACGAGCCGACCACCGGCCTGCATTTCGCCGACATCGACCTGCTGCTGAAAGTCCTGCACCAGCTGCGCGACGCGGGCAACACCATCGTCGTGATCGAGCACAACCTGGACGTGATCAAGACCGCCGACTGGCTGATCGACATGGGTCCGGAAGGCGGGGCCGGCGGCGGAACGGTGGTGGGCGTTGGCACGCCCGAAGACATTGCGGCGAACCCGGACAGCTTCACCGGGCGCTATCTGGCGCGGCTTTTATAAGTAAAACAAGGCTCTGGCGCAGGCAGGACGTGCGCAAGCAGCTATGCTTTCCATAGCATTCAAGAATTTCTTCGGAAAGCAGCGACGCCAGGCTGGCATGCAGCCAGCGCATCGTGTGCAGTCTTCGCAAAAGCGGCAGAATGAACAGCTTGTGCGGGCATGGTTCATGCGTACCCAACAATCCGACCCGTTCGCACAGATTCACCCAAAGGAAACCATCTTGGCAACACTGACTTTTCCCTCTACGTCCATCTCCCGCCGCGTGCTGTGCGCTACGGCTACGGCGGCTTTCCTGCTCTGCCACGGCGCGGGCGCGCTGGCCGCCACGCCCAAGGACACGCTGGTGGTCGCGTTCGCTTTTGACGACATCATCACCATGGACCCGGCCGAGGCCTTTGAGCTGTCGGCGGGCGAGATCATGGGCAACACCTATGACCGGCTGGTGCGGCTGGACATCAGCGACCCGTCGCAACTGGTCGGCGACGTGGCGAAATCCTGGACGGTGTCGCCTGATGGCAAGACCTACACCTTCGAGCTGAAACCCGGGCTGAAGTTTGCCTCGGGCAACGCGCTGACGGCCGACGAGGTGGCCTGGTCGCTGCACCGGGCGGTCAGCCTGGACAAGTCGCCGGCCTTCATCCTGACGCAGTTCGGCTTCAGCAAGGACAACGTGAAAGACAAGATCAAGGCCACCGGCCCCTTGAGCCTCACGCTGGAAACCGACAAGGCCTATGCGCCGACCTTCGTGCTCAACTGCCTGACCGCCAACATCGGCGCCATCGTTGACAAGAAGCTGGTGATGTCCAAGGAGCAGAACGGCGACTGGGGCTACGCCTGGCTGAAGACCCACTACGCCGGCTCCGGCCCGATGAAGCTGCGCGAGTGGCGCGCCAACGAGATCGTCGCGCTGGAGCGCAATGACAACTACTACGGCCCCAAGCCGCCGCTGGCGCGCGTGATCTACCGCCACGTGAAGGAAGCCGCCACGCAGCGCCTGCTGCTGGAAAAAGGCGACATCGACATTGCCCGCAACCTGAGCCCGCAGGACATTGCCGCGCTGTCCACCAACAAGGACATCAAGCTCGTCTCGGCGCCCAAGGGCACGGTGTACTACATCAGCCTGAACCAGAAAAACCCGACGCTGGCCAAGCCCGAGGTGCGCGAGGCGCTGAAATGGCTGGTTGATTACTCGGCCATCGGCGACACCCTGATCAAGAACATCGGCGTGGTGCACCAGAACTTTTTGCCCCTGGGCCTGCTGGGCGCGAGCAAGGAAAACCCGTACAAGCTCGACGTGGTCAAGGCGAAAGCGCTGCTGGCCAAGGCGGGCGTGCCCAAGGGCTTCAAGGTGACGATTGACATGCGCACCGTCCAGCCGGTGCAGGGCATCACCGAAGCTTTCCAGCAGACCGCCAAGCTGGCCGGCATCGATGTCGAGATCATTCCCGGCGACGGCAAGCAGACGCTGACCAAATACCGCGCCCGCACGCACGACATGTACATCGGCCAGTGGGGTTCGGACTACTGGGATCCGCACTCAAACGCCGACACCTTCACGCGCAACCCGGACAACGCCGACGACGCCAAGGCCAAGCCGCTGTCCTGGCGCAATGCCTGGGCGATTCCTGAGCTGACCAAAAAGTCGGACGCCGCCGTGCTGGAGCGCGATACGGCCAAGCGCCGGGCGATGTACGAAGAACTGCAGGCCGAGTTCCGCAAGACCAGCCCCTTCATCATGCTGTACCAGCAGACCGAAGTGGCGGCCTATCGCAGCAACGTCGAGGGCCTGAAACTCGGCCCGACGTTTGACACCAACTACATGTTCAAGGTAGCCAAGCGCTAACACCGGCCTTGGCAGTTCCCGATCCCCTTGCCCTGAGTCCGGCGCCGCTGGCGGCTGCCCGGCGCCCGTCCCGCCCGTCACCCCATATTCGCCGCCTGAACGCCATCGGGCGCTTCCTGGTGGTGATTTTGCTGACCTACCTGGGACTGCTCGCGGTCACGTTTTTCATCGGCCGGGTGATTCCGGTGGATCCGGTGCTGGCGATGGTCGGCGACAACGCGCCGCCGCATGTGGTGGCACGGGCGCGCGAGGAAATGGGGCTGAACAAGCCGGTTTACACGCAGTTCTACATCTACCTGCGCAAGGTGCTGAGCGGCGACTTCGGCACCTCGGTGCTGACCGCCAACCCGGTGATGCAGGACATACGCCGCGCCTTTCCGGCGACGATGGAGCTGGCCAGCCTGGGCATTCTGTTTGGCGCCGGTTTCGGCGTGCCGCTGGGCGTGTGGGCGGCGGTGCGGCGCGGCAAGCTGGTCGATCAGCTGGTTCGCATCATCGGGCTGGTCGGGTATTCGGTGCCGATCTTCTGGCTCGGGCTGATGGCGCTCTTGGTGTTTTATGCGAAGCTGGGCTGGGTCGCCGGGCCGGGGCGCATCGACGTGGCCTATGAGTTCACGCTGGTGCCCGTCACCGGCCTGCTGCTGCTGGACACGGCGATGGCCGGCGAGTGGGAGGCCTTTGGCAATGCGCTGTCGCATTTGATCCTGCCGGCGTCGCTGCTGGGCTACTTTTCAATGGCCTACATCAGCCGCATGACGCGCTCCTTCATGCTCAACGAACTGGCGCAGGAATACGTGATTGCCGCGCGCGCCAAGGGCTTGCCCGAAGCGCGCATCATCTGGCGCCATGCGCTGCGCAATGCGATGGTGCCGCTGGTGACGGTGATTGCGCTGTCGTATGCCGGGCTGCTCGAAGGCTCGGTGCTGACCGAAACCGTGTTTGCCTGGCCGGGGCTGGGCCTCTATATCACCAACTCGCTGCAGAACGCCGACATGAACGCGGTGCTGGGCGGCACGATTGTCGTGGGCTCGATCTTCATCGGCCTGAACCTGCTGTCCGACCTGCTCTACACCCTGCTGGACCCGAGGACGCGCACGCGATGACCGATTCGACGCTTTTGAAACGCGAAAGCCTGCGCAGTTGGCTGATGTCCGACCGGCCGCTGTCGCGCAGACAGGCCGCGCTGGGCCGGGCCTATGGCGGCTGCCGCACGTTTGCGCGCAACCGGCTCGCCATGGTGGGCCTGTTCATCGTGCTGGCGCTGATTGGGGTGGCGATTTTTGCCGACCTGCTGGCGCCCTACTCGGCCTACATCGGCGACCTGCGCACGACGCGGCTGCTGCCGCCGTCGTGGGCGCACTGGATGGGCACCGACGACCAGGGGCGCGATATTGTGTCGCGGCTGATTCACGGCTCGCGCATCACGCTGTTCGTCGTGGTGCTGGTGGCCGTGCTGGCCGCGCCCATCGGGCTGCTGGTCGGCACCGTGGCGGGTTATGCGGGCGGGCTGGTCGATGCGGCCTTGATGCGCATCACCGACATTTTCCTGGCGTTTCCGCGTTTGATTTTGGCGCTGGCGTTTGTCGCCGCGCTCGGCCCCGGCATCGAGAACGCGGTAATCGCGATTGCCGTCACCTCCTGGCCGCCGTATGCGCGCATGGCGCGGGCCGAGACGCTGACCATCCGCCAGACCGACTACATCGCCGCCGTGCAGCTGCTGGGCGCCTCGCCGTGGCGCATCGTGCTGCGCCACATCATGCCGCTGTGCGTCTCGTCGGTCATCGTGCGCGTCACGCTGGACATGGCGGGCATCATTTTGACGGCGGCGGGGCTCGGTTTTCTGGGTCTGGGCGCGCAGCCGCCCATGCCCGAATGGGGCGCGATGATTGCCAATGGCCGGCTGTATGTGCTGGACCAGTGGTGGGTGGCGGCGGCGCCCGGCGCGGCGATTTTTGTCGTCAGCCTGGCTTTCAATTTGCTGGGCGACGGCCTGCGCGATGCGCTCGACCCGAAGGCGGCCAAATGACTGCATCGCCTTTGCTGGTCGTCGAAGACCTGCGCGTGGCCTTCCCGAACCGCGACGGCGGCATGGTCGAAGCCGTGCGCGGCGTGTCCTTCACACTGGGCCGCGAGCGCCTGGGGCTGGTCGGCGAATCGGGTTCGGGCAAGTCGCAGACCGGCCGCGCCATCCTGGGCCTGACCGCGCCGGAAGGCCGCATTAGCGCCAGGCGACTCGAATTCAGCGGCGTCGATCTGCTGAACTGCCCGCCCAAGCAGCGCCGGGCGCTGCGCGGCGGGCGCATCGCCATGGTGCTGCAAGACCCGAAGTTCTCGCTGAATCCGGTGCTGACGATAGGCGCGCAGATTGTCGAGACGCTGCAGGCGCACACCCGCGTGTCTGGCCGAGAGGCGAAAAAACGCGCGCTGGCGGCGCTCGAATCGGTGCGCATCGACGACCCGGAGCGCGTCTTCAAGCTCTACCCGCATGAAGTCTCGGGCGGCATGGGCCAGCGCGCCATGATTGCGATGATGCTGATTGCCGAGCCGGACATTTTGATTGCCGACGAGCCGACCTCGGCGCTGGACGTGACGGTGCAGCTGCAGGTGCTGTCCATCCTCGATGCGCTGGTGGTCGAGCGCGGCATGGGGCTGATCCTGGTGTCGCACGACCTGCGGCTGGTGTCGTCGTTCTGCGACCGGATTCTGGTGATGTACGCCGGCCGGGTGGTCGAGGAACTGGCGGCGGGCGGCCTGGCGCACGCAAAACATCCCTACACGCGCGGCCTGATGGCCTGTTTGCCGCAACTGGGCGCGTCCACGCATCCGCTGGCGACGCTGGACCGGCGGCCGGAGTGGGCGCTATGACTGCAAACCCTGCTTTGGGGCTGGAAGTCAGCCGCCTGCGCGTGAGTTTCGACGGTTTCGTGGCCGTGGCCGACACTTCGTTTCGCGTCGCGCCCGGCGAGAGCTTCGGCATCGTCGGCGAGTCGGGCTCGGGCAAATCGACGGTGCTGCGCGCCATCTGCGGCCTGGCGACGAAAGAATCGGGAAGCGTTCAGCTGACGGGTGGCGCTGAAAGCCCCGCGCCCGGCGGCAAGGCCTTTCGGCGCCGCGTCCAAATGGTGTTCCAGGATCCCTACGGCTCGCTGCACCCGCGCCAGACGGTGGACCGGCTGCTGGCCGAGCCGCTGGCGATCCACGGCATTTCAGACACGGAAACCCGCATTGAACGCGCGCTCGATGAAGTCGGGCTGGGCCAGGGTTTCCGGTTTCGCTACCCGCACCAGCTCTCGGGCGGGCAGCGCCAGCGCATCGCGATTGCGCGCGCCTTGATCCTGGAGCCGCAGGTTTTGCTGCTTGACGAGCCGACATCGGCGCTCGATGCCTCGGTGCAGGCCGAAGTGCTGAACCTGCTCGAAGACCTGCGCCGCCGCCGCAAGCTGACCTTCATCATGGTCAGCCACGACCTGGCGGTGGTCACGCACCTGTGCGAGCGGCTGATGGTGATGCAGCGCGGCCAGACGGTGGAACTGCTGGCATCAACAGACCTGGCCGCCCGCCGCGTGGCCGACCCCTACACGCTGAGTCTGATGCAGGCCTCGTCGGGCTTTCAGCGCAAGGAAGGGGCCGCCTGAACGGGGGGTGCCGGCGGCCATGCACACAGCTTATTGCTACTAAATTAATAGCTGCTAGCGCATACAGCCACTGCGCAAACGCCCTATTTAGTCATGTTTTTGTCAATTGACGTCCTCACACCATGCTCCACTGGGAAGCCCACGCCTGCCTGCCGCTGCACCCCGAGGCTGACTTCGCGCCGCTGGACCGCCTGCGCGAGGCCGGCATGAGCGCGGTTGAAGTCGCCGGGGTCATGGGTAACAATATGCTTCGCGTGGCGGGCCAGCTCTGGCAGCGGCCCTGAATTCAACACTTCAACCCCTTTCTGGCAAGCACCATGTCCTCCATCACCCTGCGCTTTCTGGCCGAACCCGGCACCGTCAACTTTGGCGGCAAGGTCCATGGCGGCACCGTCATGAAATGGATCGACGAGGCGGGCTACGCCTGCGCGACGCGCTGGGCCAAGCGCTACTGCGTCACCGTGTCGGTGGGCAGCATCCGCTTTCAGCGCCCGATTCTGATTGGCGATCTGGTCGAGGTCGAGGCGCGCCTGGCCTACACCGGGCGCACCAGCATGAACATCTCGGTCGAGGTGCGCAGCGGCGACATCAAGACCGGGCAGATGAACGTCGTCACCGAATGCCTGGTGGTTTTTGTCGCCGTCGATGGCGAAGGCAAGACCCTTCCTGTCGAAACCTGGATGCCCGAAACGCCGGGGGACATTGCAATGGCGCAACGCGTCAAGGCGCACCTGGATGCCGCCCGTGCCAGCCTGCACAGCAAGGGATGAGGCCTGAAGCACTGACCGGGCGCGACCTGGCGGCCGCGCTGGTCGTGGTGCTGGTGTGGGGCGTGAATTTGGTTGCCATGAAGTTTGCCCTGCGCGAACGCCGGGCTTTGCGGCCGGCTGCCCACCCAGCCTGCGCGCCATCAGGCTGGAATCGGCCAGCGGAACGGCCTTAGAGCGCTTTCATCCAGACCGGCAATGGCGC
>JAECRO010000033.1 GCA_016000195.1 Burkholderiales bacterium
GACAGAGTCTTGAATTTCAATATGGGTACTGGGCGGACGGTTACACGTGAAGTTCATGCGCTTGGCACAGTCAAGGCTGGCGGCGCTGGGTACGGGCGTGCTGGGCTACATCACCAGCAATTCGTATCTAGAAAGCCCCACGTTTCGCGGCGTGCGCCAGAGCTTGCTGCACAGCTATCCGCAGCTGCGCATAGTGGACTTGCACGGCAACGCCAACAAAGGCGAAATTTCGGGAGGTGACGAAAACGTGTTTGAAATTAAGGAGGGCGTCGCCATTGCCATTGGCAGCGTGAATCCTGGCATGGCTATTCGCATCGAGCACGCCGACTTGTCAGGGCCACGGCACATTAAGTGCGATCGGTTGCTCTCCGAAGGTCTGGGAATACTGAGCCCTTTCGCGCCTATGGGTGAAAAGCTCCAATTGGCACGCAGCGATGCCTTCGGAATTGGGGAATACGAATTGGGATGGCCGCTACCCACCATCTCGCCACTGAATTCGGCAGGGATTATTACGGCGCGGGATGCACTCACAATCCAGTTCAGTGAAAAGCAGGTCTGGGACACCGTGCGCGACTTTGCGAAACGTGAGGTTGAGGATGTGCGCGAAGCCTACTCACTTGGTGACGATTCAAGGGATTGGCAAGTTGAGTTAGCTCAAAAGGATGTGAATGGAACGGGGCCTAATAAGCGTCATCTTCAACCTCTTTTGTACCGCCCGTTTGACATCCGCCAAACTTATTACACGGGTCAGACTCGCGGTTTTTTGTGCATGCCTCGACCAGAGGTAATGCGACACATGCTGGAGGGCAGAAATCTTGGACTCATCAGCTGTCGCCAAATGTCGCAAGCTAATGAGGAGTGGGCTTTGGTTGGTGTGAGTCGATTGCCCATTGAGGGTTGTGCTATTTCCAACAAAACTAAGGAAATCAATTACCTTTTTCCGCTTTGGCGGCATCAAGAGGTTGGACAGGCCGAAAACCTCTCCACCAGTTTCCTCGCCGCCATGCAATCCGCCCTTAGGCTAACCCCCGCCGACTACCGCCCCGAAGACCCCACGGCCCCGCTGCACGCCGAGAAGATATTCCATTACGTCTACGCCGTGCTGCACAGTCCGGCCTACCGCCAGCGCTACGCCGCCTTTTTGCGCACCGACTTCCCGCGCATTCCGATCCCCGGCTCGCGCGCCGTGTTCGATGCACTGGCCCAACTGGGCGGCCAACTCGTGCAATGGCATTTGCTGGAGCATCCGGATGCTATAAAAATAGTAGCTGGTAGCGAATATCCAGAAAGCGCTACAGCCTTTTTTGGCACTGATTTAAGCTTGCAGAAGGTGGCCGAGACGGGCAAAACCCTGGCGGAGCTGTCGGGCGATGTCGGCAAGGTGTTCATCAACGCCACCAGCGGCTTTGCCAACGTGCGTCTGGCGACGTGGCAGCACACCATTGGCGGCTACCAGGTGCTGCACAAGTGGCTGGACGACCGGCGCAAGGCCGGCCGCAGCCTGAGCCAGGACGACATCACCCATTGGCTGCGTGTTTATGCGGCGCTCGAAGCCACGCAAGCGCTGATGCAGCAGGTGGACGAGGCGATTGACGCCCACGGCGGCTGGCCCGGCGCCTTCAGCCAGAACCATCCGCCGCCCGATGCCGCCACGCTGGCCGTTGAGCAGGCGGCGCAAAAAGAGCAACTCAAGGCGCACAAGAAAGCCGCTATTAAAAAAGTAGCTAGAGACGCAGGTACAGGCTGGACTGAGGGCCTGTTTGATTCAGATTCCGACCTGGACGAGATGGCCACAGCAGCAGGAGCGCCCCCGCGCCCAAAATCTGAGGCCGCCCCTGCCAAGGCAGCGGGCGGCAAAACTTCTTCAGCTACGCCTCGGGCAGAAGACCTCACCGACGATCAACTGATGTGTGCGTTGCGCGCCGTGCTGGCGGAGTCTGGCGCGCTGGCACCAAACGACCTGATCCGCCAGACGGCCCGCAGGCTGGGTTTTGCCCGCACCGCTGCGCCGCTTCGGGCGGTGCTGGAAAAGGCTATTGGGCGGGCGGTGCGACGCGGCATTGCGGCGCAAGCCGACGGCCTGCTGAGCCTGGAAGTCAAGTCCATCGAAGGCTATGACCGGGATTTTCTCAAGCAGCATTTGCTGGGCGTGGTGGGCCGGGCATGGCGCGGCACGGCAGAGGTGCCGGTCCGCTTTGCACGGGCGCTGGGTTTTGCGCGCACCGGGCCAAAAATTGAGGAAACGGTCTGGAAGCTCATGCGCGCGCTGGTGCGTGCCGGACAGGTGGAGATTCAGGGGCGGGCTGCCAGTGCTCGCTACCGCAAAGCCAGGACGGTGCGATGAGTTCTGTCAATTATTTCGTTGACGAAGCGGGCGACACCACTTTGTTTGGCCGCCATGGCAAAGTCATGGTGGGCACCGAGATGGTGTCGCGCTTTTTCATGGTGGCGCGGCTGGAGGTGCCGGACGTTGAAGCACTGGCGGCCGATATTGCCGCGTTGCGGGCGGAATTGCTGAGTGATCCGCTGCTGAACTCGGTGCCTTTCATGCAGGTGGCCGCTGGCAAGACCGCGCTGTTTTTTTCATGCCAAGGATGACGTGCCCAAGACCAAAGGCAAACCAGCGCATGCCGGGGTGGAATTCAATGAAAAACACCCGCTGAGCCTGAAGAGCCGAGCGGGTGTTTGAGATAAGCATCGAGAAATATAGGGTGAACCCAATCACCACACGACTTGAAGCCGACTTTTGTCTCTCGAAGCCCTTGATTGTACCCAATGGGGAAGTTTTTGGCGCTGCGCAAATGTTTTTTCAAGTCATCGCGCCGCGCGCATCGACGCGGATGAGGCGCTCGACCACGCCGCCCCGCAGGCCGCCGCTCACGCCGATCATCACGTCGTGCAGGTTCACTGTCGGGTCGCAGTGGCCGGGAATCAGCCACAGGAGCTGGCCGAGTCCGGGCAGGCGGGTGCTGTCGGCCGCTGGCCGCAGGATGCCGTGCTCGTCGCCGCCGTTGAAGTAGTCCAGTCCGCTTTTGCTGTCAAAGGCATGCACCTTGGGCAGGCCCGAATCGATGGCGTGGCTTTTGTGGCCGGCGTCGCACACCGAATGGCTGTCGTGGGTGCTGATGACCTGTGTCTTGACGAACAGGGCATGCTCGAATTGCGGCTGCGCCGGGTCGCGCTCGTTCTGGGCATAGTCCACGTCCATGAACATGAAGGAGCCGGCCTGCAGCTCGCCGTAAATGCCGCTGGCGGCTTCCAGCGCGAAGCTGCCCGTTCCCGCGCCCGTCACCAGCTTGGCCGCGATGCCTTGCGCCTTGAGCAGCTGGCAGGTCATTTCCACGGCCTTCATGGCGCTGGCGGAGGCCATGCGCCGCTCGACGGCGCTGCGCAAGTGCTGGGCCTTGCCGTGGTAGGCCTGCAGCCCGGCAAAGCGCAGCGCCGGATGCTTGCGGATTTCCAGCGCCAGCGTGACGGCGGCCTCGCCGGGCGCCACGCCGCAGCGCCCCTGGCCGACATCGATCTCGACAAACACGTCAATCACCGTTGCCGTGCTGGCGGCGCTGGCCGTGCCGCTGCGGGCGCTGGTGCGGGCCTCGGTCATGGCCAGCGCCAGCCGCTTCACGCCTTCCAGGCTGTCCACCGCAAGGGCGATCTGGCCGCCGTGGGACGCCACCGCCTGGGTCAGGGCCGCCACGCGCGCCAGCTTGGCCGGGGCAATCACCTGGTTGCTGATGTACACGTTGTAAACGCCGCCGGCCACCATGATTTCGGCCTCGGCGGTTTTTTGCACGCACACCCCGACGGCGCCGGCCTTGATCTGCATTTTGGCGAGCACGACACTTTTGTGCAGCTTGGCATGCGGGCGCCAGCGGATCTGATGCTTTTTGGTGAATTCAGCCATTCGGACCAGGTTGCGTTTCATGGCATCGAGGTCAATCACCAGGGCCGGGGTGTCGATGTCGTGGACAGGTTTGCCGATCAGTTCGGACAGGCGCGCGGGCAAATTATTCATCAGGAATTTTGGAACAGGTGAAAGGGTCAGGGATTGGCGGCAGCAGGATTCGGTCCGGCGGGAAACAGGCCGTCGTCGAGTGATTCGTCGTCCAGGTGCTGGGTGTCGGCCCAGCCGACCAGCGTAAAGCCCTGGGGCGTCCAGAGCAGCCGGTTGATGGCCGTGTTGCCCAGCGCCCAGGTGCGCGGCGCCTGGATGTTCAGGCGCGTGGCGGCGCGGTACAGCACGTCCATCACGCCGCCGTGGCCGACCAGCGCGATCAGCTCGCCCGGGTGCCTGGCGGCGATCCGCTCGGCGGCCTCGACGACGCGCTGGTTCAGCGCCAGCAGGGACTCGCCGCCGGCGGGCGCGAAGGCCGGATCGCGCTTGCGCCAGCGCATTGACTGGTCGGGCAGCAGGGCTTCGATTTCGGCGAAGGTCTTGCCTTCGAAGTCGCCAAAGCAGCGTTCGCGCAGGCCGGTTTCAGGGTGGACCGGCAGGCCGCGCGCGCGCCCCAGGTATTGCGCGGTTTCCCAGGCGCGCACCAGGTCGCTGGCATACACCGCCGTGATGGGTTCTTCCTTCAGCGCCAGCGCCATGCGCGCGGCCTGCAGGCGGCCGGTGGCGTTCAGCGGAATGTCCAGTTGGCCCTGGATGCGGGTGTCCACGTTCCAGGTGGTTTCGCCATGGCGAATGGCAATGATGCGGGTCGGTTCAATCATGAAAAGGCAGCGCGAAGGGCGGTGAAGGTTGACAGGGAGGCCTGGCCGGGTTAATGGGGAATCTGGACGGTGATCCGGCGCGGTCCCGGAGGCGGCTGCGGGAAGCCCTGCAAGGCCGCGTCCAGCATGGCGGACAACACGGCGAGCGTCTCTTTTTGAACGCCGTCGTTCAGGGCTCGGGTTTCAAAGACGACCTGGCTGGTCGTCAGGTCACGTACCAGCAGTGTCAATTCACGCTGGTAATAGGGGTCTGAAAACCGCATTGGAAACGACAGTCCGAACGCCGCGCCCTGGTTGCTGCCAGCCATAAAAACGCCGGGCGTGGCAAAGCCGAAACCATCGTAGCCGGGGCCGTCATAAGGCGGGCGTTCAATCACCAGGGTGGTCACGCGCACCTGCACGCTGTAGCGCGGCGCGGCCGGGTTCAGTTCCATGCCGATCTTGGCCAGCGCGGTGCGCGCCAGCCCTTCAAGCGTGTCCTGCCGGGCGCCGACGATCTGCTGCGAGGGCAGGCGCTCGAAGCGGTAAGCCGTGCCTGGCGCCGGAGGCGCTGCGCTCCAGTTGTAAAACGCGGTGACATCGCTTTCAACCACGCGCAGACCGGCGCAGCCGGCCATGAAAAATCCCATGACTGCTACTGAAACAACAGCTGCAAGCACACGTTTCATCAAAAACAAACTCCGGTTTGAAACCTCCCCTTTCAGGGGGATAGAACTCATTTGGAAGAGGGGGAACCTCTTCCAAATTCGCCCCGAAAGGGGCGTGGATTGAAACATAAGGCCTCCTGAGTTGTTTGATGCGGACGCAACGATTCAGCCGGATGTCAGCGGGCTGATGCCGATGACCGTGCGGCCCGGCAGCGCGGCCGCCGTGAATTCATCGGCATCAAACGCCTTGTCGCCTTCCGGGTCGGCGACGCCGGTGGTCTTGATGCCCTTGAAGTCGTGGCGCTTGCTGTCCATCAGGTGCGAGGGCACGATGTTTTGCAGCGCGGCGAACATGTTTTCAATCCGGCCCGGATACTGTTTCTGCCATTCGCGCAGCATGTTGCCAACCTGCTTGCGCTGCAGGTTTTCCTGGCTGCCGCACAGCGTGCACGGAATGATGGGGAAGTCCTGCACCTGGGCCCAGCGCGTCAGGTCTTTCTCGGTCACGTAGGCCATGGGCCGGATGACGATGTTCTTGCCGTCGTCGCTGACCAGCTTGGGCGGCATGCCCTTGAGCTTGGCGGCAAAGAACATGTTTAAAAAGAAAGTCTGCAGCATGTCGTCGCGGTGGTGGCCCAGCGCGATCTTGGTGCAGCCGAGTTCGCCCGCCACGCGGTACAAAATGCCGCGCCGCAGCCGCGAGCACAGCGAGCACAGCGTCTTGCCCTCGGGAATCACGCGCGTGACGATGCTGTAGGTGTCCTGGTTCTCGATGTGGTAGGGCACGCCGAGCCTGGCCAGGTACTCGGGCAGCACATGCTCGGGAAAGCCGGGCTGCTTCTGGTCGAGGTTGACGGCGATCAGCTCGAAATTGATGGGGGCGCGCTTTTGCAGCTTGAGCAAAATGTCCAGCATGGCGTAGCTGTCCTTGCCGCCCGAGACGCAGACCATCACCTTGTCGCCTTCCTCGATCATGTTGAAATCGACGATGGCGCGGCCAACCTCGCGGCACAGGCGTTTTTCGAGCTTGTGGTCCTCGCGCTCGATCTTCATCGAGTTCTGCACCCGGGCTGAAGATTCGGTTTGTTCGTCTATCCAGATTGCGCTCATATTTTTAATCCTGATGTTGTTGTAGCCTGCGAATCAACTCGCCGATTCGAAGCCTGGCGCGTTGCAGGCTGCTGGAGCGAAGTGCGGCGCGCTCAGGACTCCATGCGGTTCTGACCCATTCGCCAAGATGTGCGTTGTAGCCGATTCCCTGGCTGGCAATCGCCCCTTTTTCGGCGACCAATTCTTCCTGGATCGTGCGGCGCGCCTGCCTGGCAATCAGCCGAAGCAGATATTGCTTGGGATCAGGCAGCAAGTCGGGATTCGGTGGCAAGGTGCCGCGATTTCCCACCAGAGTTCTAAGCGCTTCATGATCGGCCAGAACCCAAGCCTCTATCTCGCGCACAACAATACGCAGAACCAGATTCTCAGGCATTTTTCGGGTGCCCATCCAGTCTTTGCGAAGTTCAAGCGGGCAGGCCACCCTGTCAAGGTCTGTCAGCAAGATGACGGGTTTTCGCGCTGCCATCTCGCACCAGCTGTCCATTTTGGAGCGCAAATAGCCAAATCCGTTTCTTCGCAGGAAGGGCGAGGGCTGCAAGTCGTAACCGGCATCCTTCAAGAGCCGCATGCCGATAGCCTCGCTCAACTCATCCTCGATACCCAGCGCCAGCAGGCTCATTGCCACAGTCCGAGCTGGTTGACCGTCGAGGGGCTGGTCTTGGGCAGGATAACTTCGGCCACGCTCAGCCCGGCCTGAATGTCCAGCGACTCATCTTCGTTGACCGTCCGTGCCGTTGAGCCTTCCGCGCTGGTTTCAAGGAGGATGACACCGCGCCCATCAATGCCGGGATTGCTCAGCAGGGCTTCGCTGTGGGTGCTCAGAATAATCTGGCGCCTGACTTTTTTATGGCGCTGAAGCCGGCTCAACATCAGCGGAATTTGCCTGACGATGGCGTCATTCAGAGAAATCTCGGGCTCTTCCAGCAGCAGCAGCGAGTTGCCGTCCTGCAGCGTCCAGAGTAAACCTAGCAACCGCAGCGTCCCGTCCGAGAAGTGTTCTTCTGACTGCCAGCCCGCATTCGGGCGATGATGCTCGTAGCGCGCATGCAGATGAGGATGACCCAGGGCATCGGTTTTAAAGTCGAGCTGTTTGAACTGTGGCACCGCCATGGCCAGGGCTGTTTCAATTTTCCGGAGCCGGGCCTCTCTGGTTTTTTCAGGTGTTTTTGCCAGGCGCTCCAGAAACCCTTGTCCGAATGGGTCGTCTTCCAGCCGTTGGCCGCCTATCTTGTCGGCAAATTTCAACAGTTGTGGCACCAGATGAAGGTAGGTTGTGGCACCGAAAAACTCGACCAGTTCACGAAACTTGCCATTCATCTGTATCTGCTCCAGATGAGTCTGTGTCAGCAGCATGGGATCTGCTTTGTCCTGCGGGGTAGGGCGATCAAGCACCAGTTCATCACCGTTCCACACCTGCTCTTTGGAAATCAGGATGCGTTGCGCGCCCTTGCCTTCAAAACCGAGTACATAGCGCCACAAGGGTGGCGCGTCCGCAGTGTCCGCCAGACTCACTTCAATCTGGACACCTGGATTCTGGCGGGCGTGAAGACAGCGCACTTTGGTGATGCCGCCACGATCTGCAACGGCTTTTTGCAAGCCGCCGCCCTGGGTTTTGCTGACGTCGCGCAGGAACCGGAACACATCAAGAATGTTGGACTTTCCCGAGGCATTGGGGCCTAACAAAAACGACACCTCGCGCAAGGGCACGTCAAGGCTACGGAAATTGCGCCAGTTTTTGAGAGCAAGATGGGTAATCAGCATAATTTTCCTGGTAGCCGGTAAATCCTTACCACTGTCCTGTCTCGATGCGAATGGCTACTTCGCAGTCGTCAAAAATTTCAAGTTTGGCTATTTTTACCCGCACGCCCAGCACGCCGGGCAGCAGCATCAGCCGGTGCGCCAGCTTGCCGATCAGGCTTTCCAGCAAATTGGCATGCTCGGCGGTGCATTCGGTGATGATGATCTGGCGCACCTTGCGGTAGTCCAGCACATGGTGGATGTCGTCGTCGTGCGGCAGCAGCGGCTGCGTGCCCAGGTTCAGTTCGGCATCGACCTGGATCGGCTGCGGCGCGGTTTTTTCGTGCTCCAGGATGCCCAGGTTGGCGTCAAAGCGCAGGCCGGTCAGGTGGAGGATTCGGGTTCCCCGGATGTTGAGCATGATGACAGTCTGTAGTAAGTGAAGTAGGGGGTCTGTCAGCCATTGCCGACGCTTGCATGGTTCGGGGTGGCGCCGGTCACGAAAACAAGGGGTCGGGACGGTGCGCGGGTCATCAGGTCGGGGGCGGTGAAGCGGTGAAGTCGGTGGCCAAAGGGCCAAAGGGAATCGCAGACAATCATGTTAGGTGATCAACATGACTAATTCCTCCATTTTAACGAGCGCCCTGCAGGCCAAAATAAGCACGGCCATCGAATCAGCCGGCGGCTGGCTGGGTTTTGATGCCTTCATGGCGCTGGCGCTCTACCAGCCCGGCCTGGGCTACTACGCCAACGCTTCGCCGAAATTCGGCCTGATGCCTGCGGGCGTCAATGGCTTCAAGGGGGGCGGCAGCGATTTCGTCACCGCGCCCGAGCTGTCGCCGCATTTTGGCCAGACGCTGGCGCGCCAGGCGGCGCAGGCGCTGCAGGCCACCGGCACCACCGAAGTCTGGGAGTTTGGCGCCGGCTCCGGTGCGCTGGCGCAACAGGTGCTGGACACGCTCGGGGAGCAGGTTGCGCGCTACACGATTGTCGATCTCTCCAGCTCCTTGCGCGAACGCCAGGGCGAACGGCTGGCCGCCCATGCCGCAAAGGTGGCGTGGGCAACCGGGCTGCCGGCGCGGATGCGCGGCGTGGTGCTGGGCAACGAAGTGCTCGATGCCATGCCGGTCAAGCTGCTGGCGCGGCTGAACGGCGCGTGGCACGAGCGCGGCGTGGTGCTGCACGAAGGGCGTTTCACCTACGCCGACACGCCGACCGAATTGCGCCCGCCGCTTGAAGTTCCGGGCCATCACGACTACGTCACCGAGATTCATCCACAGGCCGAAGGTTTTGTGCGCACGCTGGCCGACCGGCTGGAGGCGGGCGCGGTGTTCTTGCTCGATTACGGTTTCCCCGAGCACGAGTATTACCACCCGCAGCGCAGCATGGGCACGGTGATGTGCCACCGCGCGCACCGGGTCGATGCCGACGCGCTGGCCGATGTGGGCGAAAAAGACATCACGGCGCACGTCAACTTCACCGGCATTGCGCTGGCCGGGCAGGAGGCGGGGCTGGAGGTGCTGGGCTACACCAGCCAGGGGCGGTTTTTGCTGAACTGCGGGCTGCTCGACGGGCTGGAAAACGCCAGCCTGTCCGAGCGCAGCAGGGTGCAAAAGCTGGTACAGGAGCACGAGATGGGCGAGCTGTTCAAGGTGATGGCGTTTGGGGCAAAAAACAGTCCCGAGTGGCGCCCTTTGGGCTTTTCGGCAGGCGACCGCACGCATACGCTGTAACCTGCACGCCATGATCCGCTGGTTCATCGTCATTTTTCTTGTGCTGGTGTGCATCGGCTGGGTGTCGCCGCTGCTGCAAAAACTCGGCTTTGGCAAACTGCCGGGCGACTTGCGCTTTCGCCTTTTTGGGCGTGAGTGGTTTATTCCCGTGACCACCACGATCTTGCTGAGTTTTGTCGCCAGCCTGGTCAGCCAGCTGATCTGAAGGAACACCGTTTCATGAATGCCCAAGCCACGCCGCCCGAACTTCGCCTGCCGGACGGGGCGGCGCCCGTGGCCTGCGTCGATATTGGCGGGACCAAGGTGGCCGTCAACCTGGTGGATGCGCGCGGCAGCCATGGCCGGCGGGTCGAGCCGACGGCGAAGCAGGGCGCGCCGGATGCGCTGGCGCGGCAGGTGCTGCGCATGATTGGCGCCAGCGCCCAGGCCGCGCGGATCGACGTGCGCGACATCGCGGCGGTCGGGGTGGCGTCCTGCGGCCCGTTTGTGCTGAATGCGGGGCTGGTCGAGCTGGCATCGCCCAATATTTGCGGCGGCCTGGCCGGCAGCGGGCGCGGCCTGCCCAACGACTGGACCTCGGCCTTGCTGGAAGCGCCGCTGCGCCAGGCTTTTGCCCGGGTGCGGGTGGAAAACGACGGCATTGCCGCGCTGCAGGCCGAACGCCGCTGGGGCGCGCTGCAAGGCATGGAGCACTGCGCCTACGTGACGTGGAGCACCGGCGTCGGCGTCGGCCTGTGCGTCGATGGCCGGGTGCTCAGGGGCAAGAACGGCAACGCCGGCCATGCCGGCCACATGTTCGTCAGCGACAACTTCGATGCGCTGTGCGGCTGCGGCAACATCGGCGATGTCGAGGCGCTGGTGGCGGGCAATGCGCTGCCGCGACGGTTTTCGGCCTGGCCTGATGCTGCTAGTATTTTGATAGCTGCCCGTGCAGGCGACATAAGCGCGGAAGCCATTATTGATGAGATATGCCGGGTCATGGGCCGGGCGCTGTACAACCTGGTCGTGACGCTCGACCTGCAGCGCATCAGCCTGGGCGGCAGCGTCTTCTGGCACCACCGCGACTACCTGCTGCCGCGCCTGCAGGCCCACATCACCGGCAAGCTGCCCGCGCTGACCGGCGGCTGCGCGCTGGTGCCCGCCGGCCTGGGCGATGGCGTCGGCGACTATGCGGCGCTGGCGCTGGCGCTGGTGGCCTGACGCCGCCCGGCACGGGCACCGCTGGCGGCTTTGTGCGTCATTCCGGCTCGCAGGCCGACAGCGCGTCCAGGTAGGTCCGGCGCCACCAGTGCACATCCTGGCTGCGCACGCGTTCGAGCAGCTGCTGGTGCCGGCGCTGACGCTCGATCAGCGGCATCTGCAGCGCCAGCTGGATGCTCTGGGCCGTGCCGTGAACGTCATACGGGTTGACCAGGATGGCTTCCTTGAGCTGCTCGGCCGCGCCGGCAAAACGCGACAGCACCAGCACGCCCGGGTCGGCCGGATCCTGCGCGGCGATGAACTCCTTGGCGACCAGGTTCATGCCGTCGCGCAGCGGCGTCACCAGCGCCACATCGGCCACCCGGTACAGCCCCGGCAGGCGCTTGCGCGATACGTTGCGGTGGATGTAGCGCACCGGCATCCAGTCCAGCTCGCCATAGTCGCCGTTGATCGCGCCGCACAGGCTCTCCAGCTCCTGGCGCAGGCCGGCGTAGGTGTCGAGCGCCTCGCGGCTCGGTGAGGCGATCTGGATCAGGGTGGCGCTGCGGATGTTTTCCGGGTAGTTCTTCAGCAGCTCCCGGAAGGCCTTGAGGCGTTGCGGCAGGCCCTTGGAATAGTCCAGCCGCTCCACCCCCAGCAGCAGGCGGCGGCGCGAGTATTCGTTTTTCATGCGCTCGAACATGTCGCGCCCTTCCTTGGCATGCGTCAGGGCGGCGAATTCGTCCACGTCGATGCCGATGGGAAAGGCCTGCGCCTGCACCTTGCGCCCGAAGGCGCGGAACTGGTGCTTGTCGAGCGCCTCGGCGCCGACCTCGTGGCCGACGTAGCCGGAAAAATGCTCCACGTCTGCCTGGCTCTGAAAACCCACCAGGTCGTAGGCAAACAGCGAGCGGATCAGCCATTCGTGCTGCGGCACGGCGGCCAGAATCAGGGGCGGCGGCAGCGGAATGTGCAAGAAGAAGCCGATGCGGTTCTTGCAGCCCATGGCGCGCAGCTCGGCCGCCATCGGGATCAGGTGGTAGTCGTGGACCCAGATGAGGTCGTCAGGCTTGAGCAGCGGCAGCAGCTTGCGCGCCATCAGATGGTTGACGCGCCGGTAGCCGCCGATATAGCCGGCATCGAAGTCGGCCAGGTCGAGCCGGTAATGGAACACCGGCCAGAGCACGCCGTTGCTGTAGCCGAGGTAGTAGCTGTCGTGGTCCTCGCGGCACAGGTCCACGGTGGTCAGGGTCACGTTGCCGGCATGCTGGGTGTGCAGCTCGCCCTCGCCCGGCGTGCCGCCTTCGACAATCGTGCCGCTCCAGCCAAACCACAGGCCGCCGTTGGCCGACAGCGCATCGCCCAGTGCCACCGCCAGGCCGCCGGCCCCGGCCGATTTGCGCGGGTCGGCCACGCGGTTGGAAACGACGACTAGTCTGGCCATAGGTGTTCTGCTGGTGGTGGAGATGAAAGGAAAGGAAAGGAAAGGAACGAGGCGCGCCGCAACGCCAGGGCAAGCCAGTGCCAGTTCCGGCCGCGGAACCGGCTTCGCCGGGCCGCAGGCGGGGCGGCCCCCCGGGGCTGAAAGCTGCGGCTACGAGCCCGCCTGCGCGGGCTTGGACAGCTTGAAGATGCGCCGCCTGTGGCAGTGTGGCGCCCTGCAAGGGCAGCGAACCACACACAGTGGGGAGCGTGGGGGCCACATTCATACTTGACTATCCCAGGGGGCTGACAGGCGCACGGCGGCGTTGATGATGCCGACCATCGAATAGGTTTGCGGAAAGTTTCCCCACATCTCGCCCGTGACCGGATGGGTGTCCTCGGACAGCAGGCCGACGTGGTTGCGGGCGGCCAGCATGGTCTCGAAAATCGCCCGCGCCTCGTCCTTGCGGCCGATGCGCGCCAGCGCGTCGATGCGCCAGAAGGTGCAGATGTTGAAGGCCGTCTCGGGCTTGCCGAAGTCGTCGGGCGCCTCGTAGCGGCGCATGTAGGGGCCGTCGCACAAATACTTTTCCAGCGCGTCCACCGTGGCCACGAAGCGCGGGTCTTTCGGGGCTATGAAGCCGACTTCGATCATCAGGAGCACGCTGGCGTCCAGGTCGCGCCCGCCAAAGCTCTCGGCAAAGGCGCGCCGCTCCTCGCTCCAGGATTCGCGCAGGATGCGCTCGCGCATGACCTGCGCATGGTTGCCCCAGTAGCTGGCGCGATCCGGCTGCTTCAGCACGGCCGCGATCTTGCCCAGCCGGTCGCAGGCGGCCCAGCACATCAGCGCCGACGAGGTATGCACCCGGGCGCGCGTGCGCAGCTCCCACATGCCGGCATCGGGCTTGTCGTAGCTGCGCACCGCCTGCTCGCCCACCGCTTCGAGGCGCAGGAACTCGGCGCTGCCTGCCCGGTGCAGCAGCCGGTGGTCGTGAAAGGCCTGTGCCGCGCCCAGCACCACGTTGCCATAGACATCGTGCTGGAAATGCTCCTGCGCCTGGTTGCCGACGCGCACCGGCCCCATGCCCCGGTAGCCGCCCAGGTGCCCATGCACCGCCTCGGGCAGCTCAAGCTCCAGGCCAATGCCGAACAGCGGCTGGATATGCCCGCCGTCGGCCTGCACCACGACATTGCCCAGCCAGCGCAGGTAGTCCTCCATGGTGCCGACCTCGGACAGGCTGTTGAGCGCCCGAACCACAAAAAACGCATCGCGCAGCCAGCAAAAGCGGTAGTCCCAGGTGCGTCCGCTGTTGGGCGCCTCGGGAATGCTGGTGGTCATGGCCGCGACAATCGCGCCGGTGTCCTCGAACAGCGACAGCTTGAGCGTGATGGCCGCGCGGATCACGGCTTCCTGCCATTCGAGCGGAATGTGCAGGCGCTGGCTCCACTTGCGCCAGTAGGTCAGCGTTTCCTGCTCAAAGAGGCGCGCGGTGTCGGCAATGCCATCGGCCAGCGACTCGTCGGAGCCGAACAGGAAGTTGTATTCGCGCGTCAGCACGAAAGGCCGCCTGGCCAGCAGGTGCGACAGCGGCGCGTCGGTGTTCAGGCGCAGCGTCAGCGCATCGCCGACATAGCGCAGGTGGTTGCTGCCCTGGGTGATCACCGGCTCGCAGCGGCCCCAGTCGAAGCGCACGTCGAGCTGCACCCGAATGCGCGGCGCGCCCTTGATGGGGCGCACCCGGCGCACCAGCGTCATCGGCTTGAAAAACCGCGAGCGGTTGTAAAAACGCGGCGCGAAGTCGGTGATTTCAATCGCCTGGTCGCTTTTGTCGAACAGCTGGGTGCGCAGCACGGCGGTGTTCGGGTCGTACCATTGTCTGGAATGCGAAAAGTTCTCGATCTCGATGGCAAAGGCGCTGCCCTTGTCGCTGTTGTCGAGCAAGGCATCGAACACCGGGTCGCCATCGAAGCGCGGCAGGCAGCACCAGACGATGCGTCCGCGCGCATCGACCAGCGCGCTGAAGGCGCAGTTGCCAATCACGCCCAGCGACAGCGACGGCGGCGCGGGCGGCGCAAAGTTGGGCGCCAGGGCGGCGGCGCTCATGCCGGATGCCCCGGGCGGCTGGAGAGGCCGCCGGCATCGGGGGAAACCCCGCTGGCCGATTGCAGCCACGCGGCCAGCTGGTCCACGCTGGCGCAGCGGTACTCGGCCACTGTCGGCCCCGGGCCGACCTTGATGGTCTGGCCGCCCATGCGCAGCACCTGCTCAAAGCCGGCTTCGTCGGTCACGTCGTCGCCGGCAAACAGCGGGATGCGGCCGGAAAACGGGGCTTCGGTCATGAAGGACGCAATCGCCGTGCCTTTGCTGAAGCCCGCCGGTTTCAGGTCAATCACGCATTTGCCCTGCATCAGCTCGATGTCGTCGCTGCCTTGCAGCGCTTCGCGCATGACTTCCAGGCACAGGCCTTCAAGCGCGGGCGCGTGCCGGTAATGCAGGCTCAGCGCCAGGTTTTTTCGTTCCAGCCGCAGGCCGGGATGGCGTGCCACCAGGCCCTCGGCCGCCTGCAGTGCCTGCCGCATGTCCACCAGCGGCGCGCTGATGAGCAGGCCGTCGGCGGTGCGGCGCTGCGCGCCGTGCTCGCCGGCCGCCGGCAGCAGCAGGGGCGCCAGGAATTCATCCAGGTCCAGCAGCCGGCGCCCCGACACCAGCGCCAGCGCGCCATTGAGCTGCCGGTGCAGTGCCGCCAGCGTGCTGGTCAGGCCCAGAGGGACTTCGACCAGTTCGGGCTGCGTGGCCAGTGCGACCAGTGTTCCGTCAAAGTCAAGAAACAGCGCCGTGTCCGGCGTGAGGCCGGGAAGGTTTTCAGATTGCATGGACATCCGAAAACCATAGCAGAACCCCTGCCGTTTGCCTGTAGGCGAATGCCCGGTTTTGCGACTGATTGCAGCGGCAGGAATGAATTCGCGTGACATGCCGCCAGCCAGCCAGCCAGTCAGCCAGTCATTCAGGGCAGGTCTTTGTTCGGCTCGGGCACGGCCGCATCGCGCGGGCCGACCGTGCCGAGCCGGCTTTTGAGCGACTGCGGCTGCCCCGTCAGGATGGCGGCGTAGCTGGTGGTGTTGGACAGCACTTTCTTCACGTAGTCGCGGGTTTCGGCGAAGGGCACGTTTTCGGCCCAGATGGCGGCGTCGAGCACCGGGCTGCCGATCTGGCCGCGCCAGGTGCGCGGGCGGCCCGGCCCGGCGTTGTAGGCGGCGGCGGCCATGGGCATGGAGCCGCCCAGGTCGTCAAGGGCGAGCTTGAGGTAGGCCGTGCCAATCGTGATGTTGGTGTCCCGGTCGTTGAGCTGGTCGGGCGTGAAGCTGTTCAGGCCGATTTTCTTGGCGGTCCAGCGTGCCGTGGCGGGCATGACCTGCATCAGGCCGGAGGCGCCCACGCCGGAGCGGGCGTCCATGATGAAGCGGCTTTCCTGGCGGATCAGGCCATAGACATAGGCCGGGTCGAGGCTGATGGCCTGGCTGTGCCTGACCACGGCGCCCTGAAACGGCATCGGAAAGCGCTGCTCGAAGTCGGCCACGGTGATGGTGCGCTCGCTGGTGTTGATGCAGCGGTCCCAGATCTGGCGGTCGCAGGCGAACTGGGCGGCGGCCAGCAGTTCGCGCTCGCCCATGCCGCTTTTCTGGTGCAGGTTGGTGGCGTAGTTCCACTCGCGCACGCCTTCGGAGCGCAGGCCGATCATGATGGCGTAGGCGGCGCGGTTCAGTGCGGGGTTGAGCCGCGCGGCCTCTTTTTCTTCGGCCGTGAGTGCTGCCGGCCGGGGCGGCACGGAGATCTTCAGGCCCAGCTCTTCAAGCGCCAGCTGCTCGTAAAAGCCGCGCACCGAGGCCATCGACTGCAGCAGCGTCAGCGCCTCGGCGCGTTGCGGTGGCATGGCGGCGCTGGCCACGTCGGGCGGCGCCGTGGCCAGCAGCGCGCGCGCCTTCCAGTAAGTCCAGGCCGGATCCTTGCGGCCATCGTCGCTCATGGCGTTGATGGCCTTGAGGACCAGCTGCCAGTTCGGCTGGTTGCCGGCGCGCAGGGCGGCGCGCGCCTTCCAGGCCAGCATGTCGTCGGTCAGGTCGGTGTCCTTGGTGACGCGGGCGTAATACTGCAGCGCGTCGCCGGCCGGCTGTGTGCCCATGCGGCTGGCGGTCTGCTTGCCGATCAGGCCCCAGAGCCAGTTGCGTTCCTCGGCGGTAAGCTGCAGCGCCCATTTGCCGTCGAGCTGGAAGGCCGCGCCCTCGGAGTCGCTGACCGCCAGCTTGACCAGCGCCAGCGTGATGATTTCCTTGCGCAGCGTGCGCAGCGCCAGGTATTTGCCGGACAAAAACCTGATCGGGCTGCTGTTCAGCTCGGCCACCATGCCCAGCGCCTCGGGCGCAACAATGGCCACGGCGTTGCTGGCACTGTTCGGCCGGTTGGCTTCGAGCGCCAGCCGCGCTTTTTGCCAGACATCGAGCGGCGTGAGGTTTTTGCTGCCCACCAGCCGCTCGGCGGCGGCGGTGCAGCCGTCGTCGGTGCCCGACTGGGCGTACCAGTTCTTGCGCACCTCGTCGGACAGGCGTGCGTCAATCGTCGGGTTTTTCAGGTGCTCGACCAGCAGCGCGTAGCAGCGCACCTCGCGGTCGTCGTTCATGCGGTAGTTCGGGTGCTCGGCGGCAAAGCTGGTCCAGTCCCGGCGCTGGCCCAGCAGCAGCAGCCAGTCGTTGCGCAGGCGGTCTTCCTGGTAGCTGCCGGCATAGCGCGCCAGGAAATCCTGCACTTCCTGCGGGCTGGCCTCGCCTAATCTAGCCTTGAGTTCCCAGTACGCCGCCCACGGCTCCAGCGCATGGCCCCGGGCCTGCGGCAGCAGCTGCGTCAGCCGGCTTTTGTCGCCGCGCTTGAAGGCTTTGTTCATCTCCACGATCACGCTGTCGCCGGCGGCGTTGGCGCCCGGCAGCAGGGCGGCGGAAGGGCTTTGCGCCAGGGCTGGCGCAACCAGCGCGGCTAAAACTGCCGCGCTGCAAAGAAATTTGTATAGCATTGACGCATTATGGACAAATTAAGCACACGAAAAGCCCTGGTGCAATCGCGCCTCGACATGCCCGACCGACTTGCCCGGGCCGATCTGCTGCAGCGGGTCATGCGCATCTGGCTGGTCGGCTCGCCCCATGAGGTGATTGGCGCGTACTGGCCGATCAAGGGCGAATTCGATCCGCTGCCGGCGCTCTACCGCTGGCAGGAGGACGCCGTGCTGAGCCCGGAATTTCAGGAAAATACGCCTCTTGCGCAGGCAGTGCAAGCACAGTTAGCTACAGAAAGCATAGCAGGCCGGTCGCCGCGCAAGATTGGCCTGCCGGTGGTCAACAAGCTGCACAAGACGCTGACGTTTCATGCCTGGTATCCGGGCTGCCCGATGGAAGACGACGCCTACGGCATTCCCAAGCCGAAAGACACCGAGATCATCGTGCCCACGCTGCTGTTCGTGCCCTGCGTCGGCTACGGGCCGGGTGGCTACCGGCTGGGTTACGGCGGCGGTTTTTACGACCGCACGCTGGCCACGCTGTCGCCGCGTCCGTTCACCGTCGGCCTGGGCTTCAGCCACGGCTGGCTGCCCGACATGGAGCCCGAGCCGCACGACGTTCCGCTTGATGTGCTGCTCAATGACAAGGGCGTGGCCTGGCCGGTGTGAGCGGGGTTCGCTCTCTCGCTTTTTAAATTTATAAACACTGCCAAATCTTTGAAAAATATCAGACAACTCTGCTTCAAGGATTTTGCCAGCCCCGGCCCGTGGCCCTGAACGCGGCCAGCACATCGGGAGCCAGCCGAATCGTGATGCGTTCCTTCACCTGGGCGGCCGCCCCCGCCGCCTGCCCCTGCAACTGCTGCAGCCGCTCCAGCCGTTCGATGTCTTCCACGGACGTGTAGCCCAGGCTGAAACGCCTGAAGCGGCGCGGGTCTGCGCGGATTCGCGCCATCAGGGCCGCCACTTCCTGCGCGCAGCCCTCCAGTTGCTGGCAAAAATGCATGCCGTCGAAGACCCGCAAGCCCGTAATGTCCCGCTGCTGGTTGTTGCTGCGCGCCTTCACGGCAATGTCCGCGACTACGCGAATGGGTGCGTCAGCGGCGAGGGTGCTGACATAAATGATTTCCTGGAGGCCGGTGGTGGTGTGCATGGGTAGGCGAGAATGTAGCGGGCAGTGCTGGCCCGGGCAATGTCAAAAGACACAGTTTTCCGTTATTTTCATCAGGGGGTAGGGATGCAGCTTCTTCAGCCTGTCACGGCTTCCGGTCCACCAAAATGTGAGGACTGCCGGCTGCGGAAAACCGGTGCTTTCACGGCGGCGCACCGCCGCCGCGCGCGTCGCCATGCTGCTGATGCACCTGTACCGCCGGCTGGAGCGGCTCGGGCTGATGCAGGATGGCTCGGTGGCGTTTCCCCTCAACCAGCAGCACATTGCCGACACGCTGGGGGCTGTCGCTGGTCCACACCAACAAGACCATGCGGCGCCTGCAGCTGTTGGGGCTGCATGAAATCCGCAGCGGGCGGCTGTGGCGGCTCAACCCCAGGGCGCTGCAGCGGCTGGCCGATTGCTACGACGCGCCGCTGCGCAAGGCGCCGCTTTTATAGCCTGCAGGGTACCCCTGCCAGCGCCTGATAATCCCAGCGCATCCCGATCCGCGGCAGGCGCCGCGCGGGCCGCACTCCACCGTCTATTTAACACTCAACCTTTCACAGGAAATTTCATGGCAATGCATCCCCTCGACGTCGTCATCATGGCCGCCGGCAAAGGCACGCGGATGAAAAGCAGCCTGCCCAAGGTCTTGCACCGGCTGGGCGGCCGGGCCTTGCTGGTGCATGTGATGGACTGCGCTGGTCAGTTGTCGGCCCGCCAGGCGGTGGTGATTAGCGGCCATGGTGCTACAGAAGTAGAAGCAGCCTGCGCAGGCAGGACGGGCGCTGCAGCCGATTTAAGCCTGAAATTCGTGCGCCAGGAGCCGCAGCTGGGAACCGGCCATGCGGTGCAGCAGGCGCTGCCCGCGCTGCCTGACGACGGCATCACGCTGGTGCTGTCGGGCGACGTGCCGCTGACGCAGGCCGCCACGCTGCAGGCGCTGCTGGCCGAGTGCGACGGCCAGCGGCTGGCGCTGCTGACCCTCCGCATGGACGACCCGACCGGCTACGGCCGCATCGTTCGCGCTGGTGCGCAGGCCAGCGCCCAGGTGCGCGCCATCGTCGAGCACAAGGACGCCAGCGAGGCCGAGCGCGCCATTCATGAAATCTACAGCGGCATCATGGCCGTGCCGACGCGGCTGCTGCGCGGCTGGCTGGCCCGGCTGGACAATAAAAACGCGCAAAACGAGTATTACCTGACCGACATCGTGAAGTTCGCGGTGCAAGATGGCGTGGCCGTGGTGGCGCACCAGATCAGCGACGCCGCGCAGGTGGCCGGCGTCAACAGCCCGGTGCAGCTGGCCGAGCTGGAGCGCGTCTACCAGCAGCGCCTGGCCACTGCGCTGATGGAGCAGGGCGTGCGCCTGGCCGACCCGGCGCGGCTGGACGTGCGCGGCCTGCTGACCTGCGGGCAGGATGTCGAGATTGACGTGAACTGCGTGTTTGAAGGGCGTGTGAGCCTGGGGCAGGGCGTGTGCGTGGGCGCCAACTGCGTGATTGCCAATGCCGTGATTGCGGCGGGCGCGGTGATTCATCCGTTCACCCACATCGACGGCGAAAAGCTCGGCGTGCAGGTCGGCGAGGGCGCGCTGGTCGGCCCGTTCGCCCGCCTGCGGCCCGGCGCCCATCTGGGCGCCGAGGTGCATATCGGCAACTTTGTCGAGGTCAAGAATTCCACCCTGGCCAAAGGCGCCAAGGCCAATCACCTGGCCTACCTGGGCGACGCCACGGTGGGCGAGCGCGTCAACTACGGCGCCGGCAGCATCACCGCCAACTACGACGGCGCCAGCAAGCACCGCACGGTGATCGAGGCCGATGTGCATGTCGGCAGCAACTGCGTGCTGGTCGCGCCGGTGACGATTGGCACGGGCGCCACGGTGGGCGGCGGCTCGACCATCACCGCAGACGTTCCGGCCGGAGCCTTGAGCGTGGCGCGGGGCCGGCAGGTGAACATTGCCAACTGGGCGCGGCCGGTTAAGCCAACCGGGGTTTGAGCCTTAAAAAGGCTTCTGGCGCAGAGAAGGTATGCGGTTGCAGCTATTTAATTGATAGCTGATGGGTTTTGCTGGCTGGCTGGCTTGCCGCGCTGCCTGCGGTTCGGATCGACCCTTTCCTCGCTGGTGACTCTGCTTTGGCGCTGGAGCGTTCGCATTTTGCGAAGGCTGGACCAGGAAATCGATCAGCGCTGCGATGCCGGCATCACGCTGGCCCAAAGGAGTGGCCACCGCCAGGCGGATGGACACCAGGTCAAACCGGGCAAGGTTGTCGCTCACGGCGCCAGGCCCGAGGGGGTCAGGCGGTTTTCTTGTGCTGGGTGGTTTTTTGGGCCGGCGCCTTGGGGTGGGCGGGCTTTTCTCCGATCAGCGCATCGAGGTTTTTGACAAGCTCGGCCTCAATCCTGTCCTTGAAGGCGCCCACCAGGAAACCGAGCTTGGCGTTGACCTCAAAACTGTTTTTCGTCACGGCCAGGGTGCCATGAACGCCGCTGCGGCTAAAGCGCACGAGGTCGCTGGCATGGCCTTCCTCGTAGGTGCATTCCATGCCGAATTCCGCTTCGGCCTGTTCGGCCCATTTGAAGGCGATTTTGCGTGCCTGCGGCAGGCCCAGGTCATGTTCGCGTTCAAGGTGGATGTCAGCCATGGGGAGTTTCCAGTTTGTGGGGGTTCAGGGGGGCGGGCGAGCCGTCGGACTGCATCATAAAACCCTTGATGCGCCTGCGGCTGCCCGGGGCCGCCCGGGGCCGCCGGGCATGGGCGGAGCGCGGAAAAAACAGTTTGCCTAAAGTTAAAAATCGGTAAATCTGTAAAAACTTATAATTTTGGTAACGTTTTTAACCAATTTCCGGGTTTAGATGGCTCCACACCCCCGCGCATGTCGTCAACGCACCGCCAGCCTTCAGGCCGTGAGGCTGATGCGCGCACCCGCCTCGACAACTGGCCATGACGCCTGACGACAAGCCCATGGAGACCTCCATGTCCGCCTTGCTTCTGGCCAGCGTGCTGGAGTCGGTGATGGATGCGGTCATCACCGTCAACCAGCAGCAAAAAATCGTCCTGTTCAACCGTGCGGCTGAAAAGATGTTCGGCTGGCCCCGGCAGGAGGTCATGCAGCAGCCGCTTGAAAAGCTGATCCCCGCGCGCTTTCGCCCCGGCCATGGACGGCGGCTTGAACAGTTCGGCGTCACGGGCGCCACGGCACGCGGCATGGCGAAGTCCGGCGTCATGATTTACGGGCTGCGCGCCAACGGGCAGGAGTTTCCGATTGACGTCTCGATCTCGCAGGTGGACACGCCCGAGGGCAAGCTGTTTACCGCCATGGTGTGGGACATCACCGGGCAGCAGGCGGCGCGGGCGCAATTAAAACTGCTTGAAACCGGCGTTTCCCACCTGAACGACATGGTGCTCATCACCGAAGCCGAGCCGCGCAGCGAGCCGGGGCCGAGAATCGTGTTTGTCAACGCCGCGTTTGAGCGCCACACCGGCTACAGCTGCCAGGAAGTGATGGGCCGGTCCCCGCGCTTTTTGCAAGGCCCGCTGACGCAGCGGCTGGAACTCGACCGGATCGGGGCCGCCCTCAGCGCGTGGCAGCCGGTTCGGGCCGAGCTGGTCAACTACACCAAGGCCGGGCAGGCGTTCTGGGCCGAAATCGACATCGTGCCGATTGCCGATGCCAGGGGCTGGTTTACCCACTGGATGTCGGTGCAGCGCGACATTAGCGAGCGCAAGCTCGCCGAGCAGGCGCTGGTTGACAGCGAGCAGCGCTATGCGGCGCTGTTTGCATCGGCGCCGGTGCCGATGTGGGTGTTCGACTGGGCAAGCCGGAAATTCCTGACCGTGAACCAGGTGGCCATCGAGGACTACGGTTATTCGGCGGCGGAGTTCCTGTCGATGGGCATGCCCGAGATTCACGCCGACGCAGGACACGGCTTCTGGCCGCCTGACCTGGCCGGTGACGTGCAGCAGCGGCAGGGGTCGTGCCAGCACCGGCGCAAGGACGGCTCGCTTTTTTTCGCCGATGTCGTGGCCCGGCCGATTCAATACGCCGGACGGCCAGCGTGTTTCGTGGTGGCGCTGGACATGACGGCCCAGGCCAGGGCCGAAAAGGAGGTGCAGGATTACCTGTTCACCCTGCAGCGCGCCGCCGATGCAACCCAGGCCATCACGCAGCACCTGACGCTCGAAGGCATGACGCAGGAGCTGGCCGAACAGGCGCGCGGCGTGATTGGCGCGCATCAGGCGGCCGTCACGCTGACCGCGCACGGCGACCCGGCGCACGGCGTTCATCCGCTGTCGCTGTCGCTGTCCGGCGAGTATGAGCCGTACCGCGCCCTGACGCCCCTGGCCCACGGCCCGGCCATTTATGCAAACAGCGGCCACGGCACCCGCCCGGCGCGCATGACGCAGGCCGGGTTGCAGGCGCATCCGGCCTGGCAGGCTGTTGGCAGCCCTGCCGGGAGGGACCGCATGCTGCGCGGCTGGCTGGCGGTACCGCTGACGGGACGGGATGGCCAGCAGATCGGGCTGCTGCAGCTGTCCGACAAATACGAGGGCGAGTTCACCCAGCAGGACGAGTATGTCGCGACAGAACTGGCGCAGCTGGCGTTCATCGCGATAGAAAACGTCAGCCTGCTGCAGGAGGTCAGCCAGCTCAATGTCGGGCTGGAGAAAAAAGTGGCCGAGCGCACGCTGGCGCTGGTGCGCCAGGAAGACCTGTTCCGCGCGCTGGCCGATCAGGCGCCGCAAGTCATCTGGACGCTGGACCAGAACGGAGACGTGAACTATTTCAACCGGGCCTGGTTTGACCTGGTGGGCGGCAGTCTGCGGGACTGGACCGGCAAGCAATGGTTTGCCGCCGTTCATCCTGAAGACTTGCCCGGCATCAAGGCGAACTGGCTGCTTGCCCAGGCAAGCCAGCAGCCTTTCTCGGGCCTCAGGCGCCTCCTGTGCAAGGATGGCAGCGTCCACACCATGGCCTACCGGGCTTCGCCCGTGCGCGACGAGCAGGGCGTGGCGACCTTCTGGGTCGGCATTGATGCCGATGTGACCGAGATCAAGCGCATCGAGGCCGCCTTGCGCCTGTCCAACCAGGAGCTCGAAGCCTTCTCGTATTCGGTGTCCCACGACCTGCGCGCGCCGCTCAACACCATCAACGGCTTTGGCAGCCTGCTGGCCAGGCAGCTGGGCGGCGATGGCAACGAAAAGGTCAGGCACTACCTGGCCCGCATCCAGCAAGGCGTGGCGCAAATGGGCCAGATGATTGAAGACCTGCTGTCACTGGCGCAGGTGGCGCGCGCGCAGTTGCGCAGCGTGCCGGTCGATTTGTCGGGCATGGCGCGCAGCATCCTGGACGAGTGGCAGGCCCGCCAGCCGCAGCGCGAGGTGCGTGTGCAGATTGAGCATGGGCTGCAAGTCCATGGCGACGAGCGGCTGCTCCGGGTGGCGATGGAAAACCTGCTGGGCAACGCCTGGAAGTTCAGCGCGCAGCAGGCGCAGGCCTGCATCAGCGTCGGCCATCAATTCGATGTCGCCGGGTTGCCGGTATTTTTTGTGCGTGACAACGGGGCCGGCTTTGACATGGTGTATGCCGAAAAGCTGTTCCTTCCGTTTGAGCGGCTGCATGCGGTGTCGGAGTTTGCCGGAACCGGGGTCGGGCTGGCCACCGTCAGCCGCGTGATCGGGCGGCACGGCGGCAAGGTCTGGGCCGAGGCTGCGCCCGGGCGCGGGGCGACTTTTTTCTTCACGCTTCCCCGGCAGACGCTTGTCGCCTGATCAAGGCCGGCTGTCTTCTGCCGCCAGCCCGGCATTTGTGGGCAGAAGGCTGCGGTTCAGCAGCGCATGCCGCTCGTCCCGGGGCAGGCCGGCCAGCCGTTTGACGGCAGCGTAGAACTGCGGCCAGTCGCGCCCCTGGCGCTCAAACAGGGCTTCAAAGCCGGGCGCCAGCTCGTCATAGGCCGCCTGCGCGCCAAAGGATGCATTGTTGGCGTGCGCCACCCACGGGTCGTAGCCCGCATAGCCGTCCCACGAAGCCTTGAGCTGGGCATAGCGCGCCCTGAAATTCTGCATTGCTATGTTTTTGAGAGCTGCTTGTGCAGGTGGGGCGTGCGCTGGAGCCTTGTTTGGTTCATAAATGGCATTCAGTTCCTGGCGCGTGGCCAGCGTCAGCGCCCGGAACTGCTGGCGCCGGCCGTCAAAGCGCAGATAGGCTTCGAGCGCTTCATCGCGGCCCTGGCGGGGCTGCGCCGCCAGCCAGCGCTGCACGCCCAGCCGCTCGACGGCCGTTGCGAATGATTCGTTGAACACCGTGTCGCCGGGCGCATAAACCACCTGGTGCGCAAGTTCGTGAAACACCAGCCGCGCCAGTTCGCCTTCCGGGTAGCGGATGAAGGTGCTCAGCAGCGGGTCGCCGCCGGCCCAGTTCATCCAGCCCAGTGTGGAGTAGGCCGGCACGCCATGGACGCTGGTCTCCAGCCCCTGGGCGGCGAGCCGCGCGGCCTCGGCCCGGGCTTCGGGTTCGCTGAAGTAGCCCCGGTAGCCGACGCAGCCGGCCAGCGGAAAACACCAGGTCTTCAGCGTCAGCGAGAACTCGGGCGCGGCCACCACGTTCCAGACCACGGCGCTGCGCTGCAGGTCGGCATAGCGGTGGTAGCTCGGGTTGTCGGGCAGGCTGAGTTCGGTGACGGCAAAGCGGCGGATGCGCTGCGCCAGCACCAGCCGGCTTTTCAGCGGCGCCGGGGTCTGGCTGTCGCCCAGCCACTCATCCACCGGACGCGCCGCATTGAGCACCGTCAGGTGGCCGCTGACCGACTGCCAGTAGTAGCCCATGTCGGCGCAGCCGGCCAGGCTGGCGGCGGCCACGCCAGCGGCCATTGCGCGCCTGAATCGTGTCAAGGCCATTGCGCGTGCTCCTGTCAGGCCGCCTGCGCCTTGACCCGGTAGTCGCCGCGCAGGTTGAATACCCTGACGATGCTGCCGCAGGCGATGCCGCGCGCGGCGGCATCCTGCGCATGCATCTCCAGCACCTGCAGGGAAATCATGGCCGCTGGCCCGGCGGCGGTGGCGGCGGGACGTGTTTTCAGTGAGGTGTTCATGGGTGAACTCTATAGCGAATGGCATTGGCAGCGGGCGGCCTGCGAGGCGTCCGGGGGCCGGCAGTCCTGGCCCGCAAACACTGGTGTCATGGAAAACCCGCAAGTTCTTTTTTGTTACAGTGGCCGATATTGAAATACAACTTGCGAAACGAAGCCATGACTCTTACCCGCAGAACATTTTCAATCAGTTCCGGCGCTGCCCTGCTGGCGGGCTTCACGACCGCCCGCGCCCAGTCTGACGGCAAGATCATCCTGGGGCAGTCGGCTGCCTTCACCGGGCCGGCCGCGCAGCTGGGCATCCAGTTCTACCAGGGCGCCAAGCTGTACTTTGACCGTGCCAATGCCCAGGGCGGCATGGGCCGGCAGCAAATTGAAATCCTCAGGCTCGACGATGGCTATGAGCCTGCCCGCTGTGCTGAAAACACCCAAAAACTGATGGCGAACGATGTGTTCGCGCTGTTTGGCTACATCGGCACCCCGACCAGCGCTGTGGCGCTGCCGATGGCCACCCGGGAGAAGATTCCCTTCATTGCGCCGTTTACCGGGGCCATGGCATTGCGCGAACCGTTCAACCGTTACGCCTTTCATATTCGTGCCTCGTACAACGATGAAACCGCGCTCATCGTGAAGCAGCTGACCAACATGGGCTGAAAAAAATCGCCGTGTTCCACCAGAACGATGCCTACGGCAAGGCCGGCCTGGATGGCGTCACCCTGGCGCTGGGCGGCGCGAGCCTGAAGCCGGTGGCCCAGGCCACGGTGGAGCGTTTCACCCATTTGGTACTGCTCCGCAGATACTGAAAAACCGGTGTAACCCGCATGGATATTGGGTTTCAAGCATTTCGGTGCTCAGTCAACTGCTTTTTCTGGGTTCAGTGCGCCTTGTCGTGCTTTTCGAACGGCTCCGACTCGGGCGGCGCTGCATCGACCGCCGTCACCTCGACGCGCATGTCGTCCATTTGCAGCGGCTGCAGGCCGTAGTCTGAAATAAAGGCCACATCCGCCGCATCATGGCCGTAGGCCAGCACGATGCGGCCGCCGCGCGGCTCGTCCTGCGTGGCGTCAAAGGCATACCAGCGCCCGCCCACGAAGGCTTCAAACCAGGCATGCAGGTCCATCGGCTTGAGCCCGTGCAGGTAGCCCACCACCATGCGCGCCGGAATCTGCAGGCTGCGGCACAGCGCAATGCCCACATGCGCAAAGTCGCGGCATACGCCCGCACCGTGGTCCAGCGTGTCCAGCGCATCGGTGGTGGCCGAGCTGACGCCGTAGCGGTATTGAAGGTTCTGGTGAATCCAGGCCCGTATCGTTTCCACCTGGGCATAGCCCGGCGGCGTGGTGCCCACCACCGCCAGCGCTTTTTGCAGCATCTTGTCCGACGGGCAGTAGCGGCTTTGCAGCAGGTAATGCAGCACCTCGGCCGGCAGATCGGTGATGGGGGTGTGCGGCGCGTCGTGCGCGACCGCGATATGGTCTTCGACCTCCATCGTCACCTCGACCCTGATGTGCATCTGGCCCTGCGGCACGATCAGGCGCTGGCAGAGGTTGCCGTAGTTGTCCACGTATTCGTCCACCGGCACCCACGGTTGCAGGTCGTAGCGCTCGCTGACCACCCACTGCGTCAGGCCGCTGCGCGGACGCAGCATGGCGATCATGGGGCAATCCGACACGGCGGTAATGCTGATGGAGCAGGCAGCTTTGAGCTTCATGGGGAAAAGGAAAATAAAAGTGACAGTGAAAAATCGCTTTAGCTTAGCCGTTTCGCGGCGCCAGGCTTGTACGGCTGAACGCCGCCCCTGCGCTGGCGCGCTCCGGCGCCGTACAGCTTAACAAGCTTGCATGGCAATTGAAAATTTTATTAAAAGTGCTGCTTGCGCAGGATTGGCAAGCGCTGATAGCTATTAAAAAAATAGCATCGAAAGGCGGGCGCCGGGCCGAACGGCAGCTGCCCTTGCCAAGCCGCCCGTGGGGCAGATGACGCCCGGAAAAATGCCCGCCCGCCATCGCAAGGGCCGGCAAACGCAGGAAAATGCCGGCAAACGCCGTGAGTGCGGCCTATCGGCCCACCACCGACCAGCCCGCTTGCTGGTTGGCCTTGTTGTTCTCGTATTCCCACGCCGTGCCGCAGCGGTCGCAGCGGTAGCTGGTGATGGTGACTGGCGCGGAACCGCGCTTTTCCTGGCGGTTGGCGCCCTGCACCAGTTCGGGATGCCCGGGCGCCTTGCGCCAGTTGCGCTGGATGCCGGCGCACGAATCGCACAGCTCCATCTTTTTCAGTTCGTTCTTTCGGTTCAGGTCTTCGGTCATGGTGTTGCTCTTCAGATGGGGCGAGGGTGCCTTGGATGTGGGGGTCGATTGTCGCTCTTCGGTCATCCGGATTGACGCGGACTTCCCGTCAGGCGCCTCCGCCACCAGGCAAGCGCAAGCAGGCGCAGCGTTGTGATCGAATCAAGCACATGGCGCTGTGCGCGCCGGGCTTCCCCGAGGCAGGAAATCCTGGGGAACGGCAGGCACTTGGCGCTATAAATTTAGTAGCTATTCATGCCCATGGTGAAAGCGGAGCAAGCGGAAATGGCTTGAAATTGCTATAAATTTCCGACTCAATCCGCTACAGCATTTCGTCAGGCGCCAAAGGCCCGATCAGCTTGAGCAGCAGCCTTAGCGTCATGCTGACATCCGGTTCAGTTGTCGCGTCCTTGAGGCCGGATCCTTGCGGCGCGCGCCATACCAGTTTTCCATTGACCCGTTCCACATGGTAGGCGCCGCTCGTCAGTGCGGGCTCGATCATTCGGGTGGCTTCCAGCGCCAGAACGCGGTTTCGGATGATGATGGCCACCTCGCTATTTTGCAGTTTAGAACGCAGATCCAGGTTCATCGAACCGACTACCAGCAGACGGCCATCCACCACCACCACCTTGGCATGAAGGCTGGCGCGCGAGCTGCCTTTTGATCCTCCCGTAGAGCCTGCGCCCCAGCTAAAGCTTCTGACGGTGCTTTCCTGGTCGGCGCGCATTTCATAAATTTCAATGCCCATCGCCAGCAGCGCTTCACGATAGCGGGTATAGCCTGCGTGCGCGGCGGGTGCATCGTTGGAGGCTAGCGAGTTCGTCAGCACCCGAGCCCGCACGCCACGCCGCCGCAGCTCGGCAAACTGCCCCATCATGACTTCGCCCGGAACAAAATAAGGCGAAACGATCAGCAAATCGGTTTTTGCCTGGGACATGAGTTGCAGCAGCCCATCCACCGCCGTTTCCTGCGCTTCTGCCACATCGTCGGCGTCAGCAGCAATCTTGGACGGCTGGTCCACCAGCAAGACAGACGGCGCCCAGGTCCAGGTCAGCAGGCTCAGGTCGGTCGAGTCGGGCAGGGCGGTGGCGTTATTGGGCGCCGGTGTCGGGTTTTTGGCTGGTATTGGCCTATCTGATCCCGCTGGGGGTGGGGCGCCTGAAGGCGCTTCGGGACTGGCGGCTGCCGGTTTCGGCTTGAGCAGTTCAATTTCCCTGGCGGTCATCAGCGACTGCACGGGATAGGCGAGTGGATTGTTCCAGTACTGGTCAAAGCTGCGCGACAGGTCGCGGGCAATGCGTCCGGCTGCCAGCACGTCAATGTCCACAAAGTTTGTGCCTTCGCTCTGGCCGAAATAGGTTTCGCCCAGGTTGCGCCCGCCTGTGATCGCGACCGCGTTGTCGGCGACAAAAATCTTGTTGTGCATGCGCCGCTGCATGCGCGCCACGTCCTTGAGGTTGCTCAGGATTCGCAACATCATGGAGCCGCGCCCGCCCGGCAGCGGGTTGAACAGGCGCAGCTCAAAATTCTTTTCAAAGGCCAGCGTCAAGACCTGCGCGTTCTTGCCCGAGGTATTGAAGTCGTCCAGCAGGATGCGGATACGCACGCCGCGCCCGGCCGCTTCGCGCAGCGCGTCAAACATGCGTTCGGTGGTGTCGTCGGCAAAAATCGCGTAATACTGGATGTCCAGCGTTTTCTGCGCCGCCTTGATCAGCGTCATGCGGCTGGTAAAGGCCAGCTCGGCATTGCCCACCAGGGCAAAGCCGGAGTCGTTGCGGGTGCCGGCCTTGTCTGCACGGGCCTGCACCAACTGGCCCAGCCGGGTTTCCATCGGGTTGGCCAGCGCCATTGAAACCGGACGATCCACGGCGCTTGGCAAGGAGGCACATCCAGTCACCCAGAAGCTCAAAAAAACCAGGCACAGCCACTGCCGGGCACGGTGACGACGATGTGTTGGCGCGGTCAGGGCGGGGCTGGGATGCAGCGCGGCAGGAGTTTGCATGATGCTGGCTACTCTAGCGCAAGCCCTTGGTGCTCGACTCTGCCGGGCGGGCGGTTCTGGCTCTTCTTTGTGTAGGCGGCCCGCGTGACGGCGTGCCAGCGCAGAGGTGTTGCCGCCCGCTGAACCTTTCACGGCAACAGCCCGCGGGCTGCCAACGGGCTCAGGCGGAGAGCGTTTCCCAGCGCTGCAGGGCTTCCATGAGTTCTTCCTCCAGCTTGGCGTTGCGCGCCGTCAGTTCTGCCGCCCGTTTGGCATTGCTGGTGTAGAGCGTGCCGTCGTAGAGCTCCTGCCCAATCGCTTTTTGCTGCGATTCGAGTTGCTGAATCAGCGCCGGCAAGCCATCGAGTTCACGCTGTTCCTTGTAGCTCAGCTTCTTTTTTGATAGCTGCTCGCGCTCGTCCTTATTGGGTGTCACAGCACTTTTGCTTGTATTTTTCGCACTGGAAGCGGTCGGGGTCTTGTTGCTGCCGGTAATTTGCGCCGCGCGTTTCGACTGCGTGAGCCAGTCCGTCACGCCGCCTTCGTATTCACGCCAGAAACCGGGATTGTCCGGCGTGCCTTCGTAGGCGATGGTGCTGGTCACCACGTTGTCCAGGAAGCGCCGGTCATGGCTGACCAGGAACACCGTGCCTTCGTAGTTTTGCAGCAGGTCTTCCAGCAGCTCCAGCGTGTCGATGTCCAGGTCGTTGGTCGGCTCGTCGAGCACCAGCACATTGGCGGGCCGTGCAAACAGGCGCGCCAGCAGCAGGCGGTTGCGCTCGCCGCCCGACAGCGTGCGCACCGGTGAGTTGGCGCGCGAGGGCGAGAACAAAAAGTCGGTCAGGTAGCTCTTGACGTGCTTCTTCTGGCCGTTGATCTCGACCCATTCGCTGCCCGGGCTGATGAAGTCTTCCAGCGTCGCGTCCAGGTCCAGCGCGTCGCGCATCTGGTCAAAATAGGCCACCTGCAGATTCGCTCCCAGGCGGATCTTGCCCGGCGGGCTGGTGACGTCGGGCTGCAACTCACCCAGGATGAGCTTGAGCAAGGTGCTTTTGCCGGCGCCGTTGGGTCCCAGCAGGCCAACTTTATCGCCGCGCAGCAAGGTGGCGCTGAAATGGCTGACGATGATTTTTTCGGCCCCCGGATGGCCGAAGCTCTTGGACACGTCGGTGAGTTCAGCCACGATCTTGCCGCTCTTGTCGCCGCTGGAAACGTCCAGGTTGACCCGGCCGACCGCGTCGCGGCGGGCGGCGCGGTTGTCTCGCAATGCCTCAAGCCGGCCAATGCGGGCTGTGCTGCGCGTGCGGCGCGCTTCCACGCCTTTTCGAATCCAGACCTCTTCCTGCGCCAGCAGCTTGTCCGCCTTGGCGAAGATGACGGCTTCCTGCGCCATCTGGTCTTCCTTCTGGATCAGGTACTGGGCAAAATTGCCGGGGTAGCTGCGCAGCTTGCCGCGATCCAGCTCGACGATGACATTCGCCACCTGATCCAGAAAGGCCCGGTCATGGGTAATGGTGATGATGCTGCCATTGAAATTGACCAGTAGTTCCTCCAGCCAGGCGATGGAGTCGAGGTCCAGGTGGTTGGTGGGTTCGTCGAGCAGCAGCACGTCAGGCTTGGCGACCAGTGCCTGGGCCAGCGCCACGCGTTTTTTGGTGCCGCCCGACAGCGAGCCAACGATGGCGTCCTTGTCCAGGTGCAGGCGGTGCAGGGTTTCTTCAACGCGCTGCTCCCATGTCCAGCCGTCCAGCGCTTCGATTTCAGATTGCAGCGCGTCCAGGTCGGTGTGTTCGTCGGCTGCGAGGTAGAGTTCCACGACATGCTTTGTGCGCGCCAAACCTGTACTTGCAGCTATGAAAACCGTAGCGTGCGGATCAAGGCTGGGCTCCTGTGGCACATAGGCAATCCGTAGGTTCTGCTGCAACTGTAGCGTGCCATCGTCCGGTTTTTCAAGTCCAGCAAGTATCTTGAGCAAAGACGACTTGCCTGTGCCATTGCGGCCAATCAGGCCAATGCGCTGGTTGGTTTCCAGGGAAAAATCTGCATGATCCAGCAGTGCGACGTGCCCAAAAGCAAGTTGAGCGTCTAAAAGTGTAATGAGTGCCATATAGAGAGTGATTATCCCGGTGCGGGAGCCAGGCGCAGTTTTTTCTGGAGATCAGAAGATGTGAGCGCGCGTCTGGACACTGGGATCGAATCGCGTGATGTTGGCGAGCTTGCGAATGGATATCCGACGCATCGGCATGAGCGGTAAGCGAAAAGCATGATTTTTGCAGAATCTTTCCGCAAGACGTAAGCAGGGGTGGTATGATTTGCGGCTATGCTGAAGACGAGGAGGCGCTGCTGAAAAGCGGCCTGAAAGTCAGAAAGTAGAAAAAAGTCAAAAAATAGTTTTA
>JAECRO010000034.1 GCA_016000195.1 Burkholderiales bacterium
GGGCAGGCCACGGCCTGCTCGGCGGCGATGCGGGCGCGGTCGGGGCCGCTGGCGCGGGCCGTTCCCATCATGGCCTTGCCGGGCTCACCCATGACGGTGCGCACGTCTTCAAAGTCAACGTTGACATGGCCCGGCACATTGATGATTTCGGCAATGCCGCCGACGGCGTTTTTCAGCACGTCGTTGGCGTGGGCAAAGGCTTCGTCCTGCGTCACGTCGTCGCCCAGCACTTCGAGCAGCTTTTCGTTCAGCACCACGATCAGCGAATCGACGTTGGCTTCGAGTTCGGCCAGGCCGATGTCGGCATTGGTCATGCGGCGGCCGCCCTCAAAGTCAAACGGCTTGGTCACGACGCCGACCGTCAGGATGCCCATTTCCTTGGCCACGCGCGCAATCACCGGGGCCGCGCCGGTGCCGGTGCCGCCGCCCATGCCGGCGGTGATGAACAGCATGTGCGCGCCGCTGATGGCGCTGCGGATGTCCTCGACCGCCAGCTCGGCCGCGTCACGCCCTTTTTCAGGCTTGCTGCCGGCGCCCAGCCCGCTGGAGCCCAGCTGGATGTTCTTGTGCGCGCTGCCGCGGTTCAGTGCCTGCGCGTCGGTGTTGGCGCAGATGAATTCAACGCCCTGCACGCCGCAGTGGATCATGTGGCCGACCGCGTTGCCGCCGCCGCCGCCGACACCAATCACCTTGATTTGCGTGCCTTGGTTGAATTCCTGGATTTCAATCATTTCGATACTCATGATGAGCCTCTTGTTTAGATAAATCGGGTTGATAAATGGATTTCAAAATTCTTTCGCGAAACATGGCTTGTCAGGCCGGTGGATCGGCTCCTCCTGAATGGGTTCGGCGCCAGGGGCGGCCGAAAAAGCTGGATATTCCGGTCATCAGAAGTTCCCCACGAACCAGTCCTTGACGCGGCCAAAGGCGCTGTGCATGCTGCCGGCCTTCTGCGCCACCTTGAAGCCGCGCATGCGGGCCAGCCGTGCCTCCTCAAGCAGGCCCATCACGGTGGCGGCCCGGGTCTGGGCGACCATGTCCGACAGCGTGCCGGAGTAGCGCGGCAGGCCGCGCCGCACCGGCTTGAGGAAAATGTCTTCGCCGAGCTCGATCATGCCGGGCATCATCGCGCTGCCGCCGGTAATTACGATGCCCGAGGACAGCACCTCTTCATAGCCGGATTCGCGGATCACCTGCTGCACCAGCAGGTAGATTTCCTCGACGCGCGGCTCGATCACGCCGGCCAGCGCCTGCTTGCTCAGCATGCGCGGGCTGCGGTCGCCCAGCCCGGGCACCTCGACCTGGGTGTCGGGGTCGGCCAGCAGTTGCTTGGCGCAGCCGTTTTCAACCTTGATGTCCTCGGCGTCCTTGGTCGGCGTGCGCAGCGCCATGGCAATGTCGCTGGTGATCAGGTCGCCGGCAATCGGGATCACGGCGGTGTGCCGGATGGCGCCGCCGGTGAAAATGGCCACGTCGGTGGTGCCGGCACCAATATCGACCATCGCCACGCCCAGCTCCTGCTCGTCCTGCGTCAGCACCGACAGGCTGGAGGCCAGCGGGTTGAGCATCAGCTGGTCCACTTCCAGGCCGCAGCGGCGCACGCACTTGATGATGTTCTCGGCCGCGCTTTGGGCGCCGGTCACGATATGCACCTTGGCCTCCAGGCGCAGCCCGCTCATGCCGATGGGTTCGCGCACATCCTGGCCGTCAATCACGAACTCCTGCGGCTCGACCAGCAGCAGGCGCTGGTCGGTCGAGATGTTGATGGCCTTGGCGGTTTCAATCACCCGCGTCACATCGGCCTGGGTGACTTCCTTGTCCTTGACGGCCACCATGCCGCTGGAATTGATGCCCCGGATATGGCTGCCGGTGATGCCGGTGAAGACGCGGCCGATCTTGCAGTCGGCCATGAGTTCGGCCTCCTTGAGCGCCTGCTGGATGCTGTGCACGGTGGCGTCGATGTTGACGACCACGCCGCGCTTGAGGCCCTGGCTGGCGGCAATGCCCAAACCGGCCAGCTTGAGCTGGCCGCCGGGCATGACTTCGGCGACCACGACCATGATCTTGCTGGTTCCTATATCCAGCCCCACCACGAGATCTTTGTATTCTTTGGCCATTTATCTACCTTTTCTTTTTTTGCGCGTCTTTGTCACCGACCTCGCCCGTGGTGACACCCCTGAGCTTGAGTGCATAACCGTTGGCGTAGCGCAGGTCGGCAGACTCCACACCCCGCCCAAACCCCGCCGACACCTGCACCACTGTGTCAATAAACCGCTGTGTGCGCGCCTGGACTTCCGCCAGCGAGCCATGCCCCAGTTCAATCACGCCCCCGCTGTCGAGCCGCGCGCGCCAGTTGCCCAGCTCGCTCAGCTGCAACTGCTCCAGCACTGTGTCCATCGCTTCAAACAGCGGTAAAAGCGTCTGATAAGCCTGCAACACCTGCGGCGCCTGGCCTTTGGGGCCGCCCAGCATGGGCAGCTCCTCGGTTTCGACATCGCCCGGGTTGGCTTCAAACACTTCGCCCTGGTTGTTGAGCAGCCGGGCATCGCCTTCGGGGCCCCAGTAGGCCACCGCCTTGTGCTCGTACAGCACGACCTTCAGGCGATTTGGAAATTCGCGCTGCACCACGGCCCGCCGCACCCAGGGCACGGTCTCGAAGGCGGCGCGCGTGGTTTCCAGATCGACCGTGAGGAAATTGCCCGCCAGTTTGGGCGCCACATTGGCGCGCAGGGTGACGGCGTTGTTGTGCGTCAGGTCGCCGCCGACGCGGATGGCGCTCAGGTTGAACACCGGCTGGCGCGCCAGCCAGGCCATGCCCAGGGACAGCACCATGCCGGCAAAACCCAGGCACAGAAGCACCGACACGGTGTTCATGAGCCTGACATCCGGCGGCAGGGGGGCTGGCAGTGGCATGGCGCGGCTCACGGCAGGGTTCCGTCCCGGGGCGGGTGGTCGAGCACGGCGGTTTTCAGCACTTCAACGCACAGCGCTTCATAGGAAATGCCGGCCGCCCGGGCGGACATCGGCACCAGCGAATGCCCGGTCATGCCGGGCGAGGTGTTGATCTCCAGCAGGTAAGGCTTGCGCGTGGCCTGGTCGATCATCACGTCGGCGCGTGCCCAGCCCCGGCAATTGAGGGTGCGAAAGGCCTGCAGCACCAGTTGCTGGATAGCCGCTTCCTCGCCGGCGGGCAAGCCGCACGGCACCAGGTACTGCGTGGTGTCGGTGAAGTATTTGTTCTGGTAGTCGTAGTTGCCCTCGGGCGCCACGATGCGGATGACCGGCAGCGCCCGCGCCTGCTCGCCGGTGCCCAGCACCGGGCAGGTCACTTCGTCGCCGCTGATGAACTGCTCGCAAAGGATATCGGCATCCATCTTTTCAGCCAGCACCACGGCCCGGGCCATGCCGGCGCGCTCAAGAACCTTGCTCAAGCCCAGCGAGGAGCCTTCGCGCGCGGGCTTGACGATCAGCGGCAAGCCCAGCGCATCGACAACGGCCTCGACTTGCGCGGCGCTGTAGCCGCCCCGGCGCAGCAGCAGGTAACGCGGCGTGGGCAGGTTTTCCGACAGCAGCAGGCGCTTGGTCATGACCTTGTCAATCGCCATGCTCGACGCCATGACGCCCGAGCCGGTGTAGGGAATGCCGAGCAGTTCCAGCGCGCCCTGCACCGTGCCGTCTTCACCGAATCGGCCATGCAGCGCGATGAAGCAGCGCGCAAAGCCGCCCGTTTTCAACTCGCCCAGGTCGCGCTCGGCCGGATCGAAGGCATGGGCATCAATGCCCTGCGAGCGCAGCGCCTGCACCACGCCGCTTCCTGACATCAGCGAAATCTCACGCTCGGCGGAGCGTCCTCCCATGAGGACGGCGACCTTGCCGAAACTCGAAGGATTCGGGCTCATGCGCATTGTCCTTCCAGCACATTCACTTCCTGAAACTGCAGCATGGCAACGACCTTGGCCGGCACCTGGCCGATGGAGCCGGCGCCCATGCACATGACGATGTCGCCATCCCGCGCCGCATTCAGGATGGCCTGGGGCATGTCATGGATGCTGTCCACGAACACCGGCTCCAGCTTGCCGGCCACGCGCAGGGCGCGCGCCAGCGAACGGCCGTCGGCGGCGACGATGGGCGCCTCGCCGGCGGCATACACCTCGGCCAGCAGGACCACATCGGCATGGCTGCTGATGACCTTGACGAAATCCTCGAAACAGTCGCGGGTGCGGCTGTAGCGGTGCGGCTGGAAAGCCAGCACGATGCGCCGCCCCGGAAAGGCGCCACGCGCCGCCGACAGCGTGGCCGCGACTTCGACCGGGTGATGGCCGTAATCTTCAATTACCGTGAAATGCCCGCCATCCCGGGCCGGCAGTTCGCCGTAGCTCTGGAAACGCCGGCCCACGCCGGTGAAATCGGAAAGCGCCTTTTGCACGGCGGTGTCCGGCACGTTCAGTTCCACCGCAATGGCGATGGCGGCCAGGGCATTGAGCACGTTGTGCTGCCCGGCGAGGTTAAGCACCACGTCCAGGTCAGGCAGCTTGACGCCATTGCGGCGCTGCGCGGTGAAATGCATTTGCGGCCCGACGGCACGCACATTGATGGCGCGCACCTGGGCATCTTCGTTCAGGCCGTAGCTGGTGATGGGGCAGGACATCTCGGGAACAATCTGGCGCACCACCGGGTCATCGGTACACAAGATCGCCGTGCCGTAGAAAGGCATGCGGTGCAGGAAATCGACAAAGGCTTTTTTCAGGTTGCCAAAGTCGTGCCCATAGGTTTCCATGTGGTCGGCGTCGATATTGGTGACGACCGCCATGACGGGCAGCAGGTTGAGAAAAGAAGCGTCCGACTCATCGGCCTCGACCACGATGTAGTCGCCCGAGCCCAGCTTGGCGTTGGCGCCGGCGCTGTTGAGGCGGCCGCCGATCACAAAGGTCGGGTCCAGCCCGCCCGCGGCCAGCACGCTGGCCACCAGGCTGGTGGTGGTGGTTTTGCCATGGGTGCCGGCAATGGCAATGCCCTGCTTGAAGCGCATCAGCTCGGCCAGCATCAGCGCGCGCGGCACCACCGGGATGTGTTTTTCGCGCGCCGCCAGCACTTCGGGGTTGTCGGCATGCACCGCCGTGGAAGTCACCACCGCATCGACATCGGCCAGGTTGGCGCTGGCATGGCCGACAAAGGTCTTGATGCCCAGACTGGCCAGGCGCTGCAGCGTGGCGCTGTCGGACAGGTCAGAGCCGGAAATGACATAGCCCAGGTTGTGCAGGACTTCGGCAATGCCCGACATGCCGGCGCCGCCCAGGCCGATAAAGTGGATGTGCTTGATGGCGTGTTTCATCGCGCAAGCTCCTCGCAGGCGGCGACAAGATGGGCCGTGGCATCAACTTTTTGCATGGTTTTGGCTTGTAGCGCAGACTGGACAAGCGCAAGGCGCTCTGTTTTTTGTAGCATTATGGCAAGGATTGAAGGAGTAAGGTCACGCTGCTGCACCAGCCAGCCAGCGCCATGCGTCACCAGGAATTTCGCATTGGCGGTCTGGTGGTCATCCACAGCAGAGGGAAAGGGAACAAACAGCGCGGCAGCACCGACGGCGGCGATCTCTGTCACCGTGCTGGCGCCTGCGCGGCAGATGATGAGGTCGGCATCGGCAAAGGCCTGGGCGGTGTCTTCGATGAAAGGCGTGAGTTCGGCCTGTACGCCGGCGGCCAGGTAGTTGGCGCGCAGCACGTCAAGCTGGCGCGCGCCGCTTTGATGCGTGACCTGGGGACGGCTTGCTGCCGGAATCAAGGCCAGGGCCTTGGGAACCAGCTCGTTCAGGGCGGTGGCGCCCAGGCTGCCGCCAACGACCAGCAGCTTGAGCGGCCCGCGCCTCTCGGCAAAGCGGACCGCCGGGTCAGGCTGCCGGGTGAAGGCCGGGCGAAGCGGATTGCCCACCCACTCGGCTTTTTCAAGCACGCCGGGAAAGGCGGTAAAAACGCGGTCGGCCACGCGGGCCAGCAGTTTGTTGACCATGCCGGCCACGGAATTTTGCTCATGCAGCACCAGCGGCTTGGCGCACAGCACGCTCATCATGCCGGCCGGAAAGCTGATGTAGCCGCCCAGTCCCACCACCACATCGGGCTTGACGCGCCGGATGACCTGCACGCTTTGCCAGAAGGCCTTGAGCAGGCGCAGCGGCAGCAACGCCAGCGTGGCCGGCCCCTTGCCGCGCACGCCGGAAAAATCAATCGACTCGAACGCAAAGCCGCGCGGCGGCACCAGCTGGCTTTCCATGCTGGGGCGGTCTGCGCTGCCCTTGCCGCCCAGCCAATGCACGCGCCAGCCGCGCGCGCGCAAGGCTTCGGCCACGGCCAGGCCGGGAAAGATATGGCCGCCGGTCCCGCCAGCCATCACCAGGGCCACGCGCGCCCCCGCGCGTGCCGCTTCGCGTGCTGCGCTGCCCCCCGAGGGGGCTGTGCCTGCTTGGGGCGGCCCTTCACCGCGCATGTCTTGCGGCTTCATACACGGCCTCCGCGCATCAGAACGCGGTTCTCGTAGTCAATCCTGAGCACGATACCCAACGCAATCAGGTTCATCACGATGGCCGAGCCGCCGTAGCTCATCAGCGGCAGCGTCAGGCCCTTGGTGGGCAAGGCGCCCAGGTTCACGCCGATGTTGATGAAGGTCTGAAAGCCCATCCAGATGCCGACGCCCTGCGCCACCAGCCCGGAAAACAGCCGGTCAAGCGCGATGGACTGGCGGCCGATGTGGATGATGCGGCGGATCATCCACAGAAACAAGGCAATCACCACCAGCACGCCGATGAGGCCAAACTCCTCGCCAATCACGGCCATCAGGAAGTCGGTGTGCGCTTCAGGCAGCCAGTGCAGTTTTTCGATGCTGCCGCCCAGGCCGACGCCAAAGACTTCGCCCCGGCCAAAGGCAATCAGCGAGTGCGAAAGCTGGTAGCCCTTGCCCATGGAGTATTTGTCGTTCCACGGGTCCATGTAGGCAAAAATCCGCTCGCGCCGCCATTCGCTGAACATCACCATCATGCCGAAAGCCACCACCACCACGGTCGTGATGACCAGAAACATGCGGGCATTGACGCCGCCCAGAAAGAGAATGCCCATGGCAATCACCGAAATCACCATGAAGGCGCCCATGTCGGGCTCGGCCAGCAGCAGCACGCCGACGATGCCGACCGCAAAGGCCATTGGCAGCACGGCGCGAAAGAAGCGCTCCTTCACGTCCATCTTGCGCACCATGTAGTTGGCGGCATACATCAACACGGCGAACTTCGCCAGTTCCGAAGGCTGAAAGTTCATGAACCCCAGAGGAATCCAGCGCCGCGCGCCATTGACCCCCTTGCCGATAAAGGGAACCAGCACCAGCCCCAGCAGCACCAGGGAAGCCATGAACAGCCAAGGGGCGTACTTTTCCCAGGTTGACATGGGAATCTGAAATGCCAGGTAGGCCGCGAGCGAAGCAATCCCCAGCGAAAGCAGGTGCCGCGTCAGGAAAAAAGTGTGGGCATAACGTGCGAACTTGGGGTTGTCAGGCATGGCCACCGAGGCCGAATAGACCATGATCAGGCCCGACAGCAGCAAGGCCACCGTGACCCAGAGCAGCGCCCAGTCCAGTCCTGCCAGGCGAACCGGCGTTGCCAGCTTGACGGGAAGGCTGCGACCGCCCAGGCGCACCGGCAAGGCGTCCGAAGCCACCTTGCCAAAACCTGAAAACCAGCCGGATGTCCCGTTGGAAGAACGTGTTTTGGCAGTCACAGCACGGCCCCCTGTTCCACGGCCAGTTCCTGCACCGCATCGCAAAAGACCCGGGCGCGGTGCTCGTAGTTGTCGAACATGTCAAAACTGGCGCAGGCTGGCGACATCAGGACCGCGTCGCCCGGCCGGGCCTGCCCGGCTGCCAGACCAACGGCTTCCTGCATGGAAGCGGCATCCAGCAGTTCGACCCGGCTGCCTTGCAGTGCGGCCCGGATGAGCGGCGCATCGCGGCCTATCAGCACCACGGCGCGGGCATGACGCGCCACCGGATCGGCCAGCGGCGAGAAATCCTGACCCTTGCCTTCGCCGCCCAAGATCAGCACCAGCTTGCGCTCGCTGCCCAGGCCGGCCAGCGCCGCGACCGTGGCGCCGACGTTGGTGCCCTTGCTGTCGTCGAAATACTCAATCCCCTCCAGCACGGCGACTGACTCCACACGATGCGGCTCGCCCCGGTATTCGCGCAGGCCATGCAGCATGGGCGCCAGCGGGCAACCCACGGCCACCGCCAGGCCGAGCGCGGCCAGCGCATTGGTGGCGTTGTGGCGGCCGCGAATCCGCAGGGCTTCCAGCGGCATCAGGCGCTGGATGTGCAGCACCAGCTCTTCAGCCTTGCGGCGCTTGATGGTTTCATCGGCCTCGGCCGCGCGCACCAGCCAGGCCATGCCGTTGACGGTCTGAATGCCGTAGTCACCGGGACGTTTGGGCTCGTCGCCGCCAAATGTCAGGTAGTTGCGGGTTTGCCTGCCCTTGACCAGCGCAGGCAGTGCCGCCATCACCAGCGGATCATCCCGGTTCAGCAGCATCAGTCCGCCGCTGCCATAAACATTTGCCTTGGCGGCAATATAGGCCGGCAGGGTTTCATGCCAGTCCAGGTGATCCTGGGTGATGTTCAGCACCGTTGCCACGTCAGGCTCGAAGTTCGTCACCCCGTCCAGCTGGAAACTGGACAGTTCCAGCACCCAGAATTCAGGCAGCACCACCGCCTGCTCGCCGGCCTGCTCGCCGGCCTGCTCGTCGAGCTTGCCGGCCAGGGTGTCCAGCAGCGTCGGGCCGATGTTGCCGGCGACCGCCACGGATTTTCCAGCGCGTTCAATGAGCTGGCCGGTCAGCGAAGTCACCGTGGTCTTGCCGTTGGTGCCGGTGATGCCGACCACCTTGGGCGCATAAGCCCGGTCTTCTTTCAAGTCGGCCAGGGCCTGCGCGAACAGGCTGAGTTCATTGCCGCAGGGAATGCCTTGCGCCCGGGCCGCCTCGACCACGCCGCCGATGGCGGCTGGCGACAGTCCCGGGCTTTTCAGCACCAGGTCAAAGCCCGCGCCGGCCAGCAGCGCCTCGTCCATCGCTGCAGTCACAAATTTTGCCGCCGGCACGCTATGCTGCAAAGCCGCCAGTTGCGGCGGCGCAGGCCGTGTGTCGGCCACGGTGACATGCGCGCCGCAGCGGGCGCACCAGCGCGCCAGCGCCAGGCCCGAAGCACCCAGCCCCAGGACAAGAATGTTTTGATGCGCCAGGTTTTTCATCTGAGCTTGAGCGTTGAAAGGCCCACCAGACACAGCAGCATGGTGATGATCCAGAAACGGACGACGACCTGGGTTTCCTTCCAGCCGCATTTTTCAAAATGGTGATGCAGCGGCGCCATCTGCAGCAGCCGCCGCCCCTGGCCGTAGCGCCGTTTGGTGTATTTGAACCAGCTCACCTGCAGCATGACCGACAGCGCCTCGACAACAAAAATTCCGCCCATGATGGCCAGCACGATTTCCTGACGCACGATGACGGCGATGGTGCCCAGCGCCGCGCCCAGCGCCAGCGCGCCCACGTCGCCCATGAAAACCTGCGCCGGATGGGTGTTGAACCACAAAAACGCCAGCCCGGCGCCCGCCATGGCGGCACAAAAGATCAGCAGTTCGCCAGAGCCCGGAATGTGCGGAAAAAGCAGGTATTTGGAATAAACCGAACTGCCGGTGACATAGGCAAACACGCCCAGCGACGAACCGACCATGACCACCGGCATGATGGCCAGCCCATCAAGCCCATCGGTCAGGTTGACGGCATTGCTGGAGCCCACAATCACCAGGTAAGTCAGGATCACAAAGCCGAACACCCCCAGCGGATAGCTGACTTCCTTCATGAAGGGAACCAGCAAGCCGGCCTTGGGCGGCAGGTTGACATCAAAGCCCGAGCGTACCCAGTTCATGAACAGCTCCAGCACCCGCAGGTTGGAACTTTCGGAAATGCTGAACACCAGGTACAGCGCAGCAATCAATCCGACGACGGATTGCCAGAAGAGTTTGTCGCGTGAACGCATGCCTTCGGGGTCTTTAAGCACCACCTTGCGCCAGTCATCGGCCCAGCCAATGGCGCCAAAACCCAGGGTCACAAGCAGCACAATCCAGACAAAACGGTTGGACAGATCGGACCACAGCAGGGTCGAGATGCCGATGGCCAGCAGGATCAGCACGCCGCCCATGGTCGGCGTTCCGCTTTTGCTCAGGTGCGTCTGCATGGCGTATTCGCGGATCGGCTGGCCAATCTTGAGTGCAGTCAACCGGCGAATCACGAACGGGCCGGCCAGCAGGCCGATCAGCAGCGCGGTCATGGCGGCCATGACGGCGCGCAGGGTCAGGTACTGAAATACCCGAAGGAATCCCAGATCAGGCGAGAGGGTCTGGAGCCACTGGGCCAGGCTAAGCAGCATGAGGCTCTTTCTTGTCTTGTTGTTGTAAATCGCTGCCGGCGGCCATCACGGCCTGGACGATGCGTTCCATCTTCATGAATCGCGAGCCTTTCACCAAAATGCTGGCGGTATGAGGAAGTTCTGCCGCGATGGCCGCCATCAGTTGCGCGCTGTCGCTGAAATGGCGGCCTTCGCCAAAAGCGGCGCTTGCGCCTTGCGACTGCTCGCCCAGCGTGAAAAGTTTTTCAATCTTCAGCGCACGGGCATTACGGCCGGCTTCGTCATGAAACTGCGGCCCCTGGCTGCCAACCTCACCCATGTCGCCCATGACCAGCAGGCGCGGGCCGGGCAACTCGGCCAGAACCTGGATGGCAGCGTGCATGGAGTCGGGATTGGCGTTGTAGGTGTCGTCAATCACCGTCAGGATGCGGTTCTGCAGCGCGACCGACAGGGCGCGCGAACGGCCCTTGACCGGCACGAATTCCGACAGGCCGGCGGCAATGAAAGCCAGCGGCACGCCGGCGGCCAGTGCGCAGGCGGTTGCGGCCAATGCGTTTTTGACGTTGTGCCGGCCTGCGATATGCAGCAAGAACTCAAGCGGACCCGACGGGGTTTGGGCGTTTACCCGCCAGCCATCGCCTTCCCAGCGCGCGCTGGCAGTCACATCGGCCGGCGCAGCGAGCGCAAAAGTCAGCCCCTGACGCGCTCCCGCCAGACGCCGCCAGACAGCGGTGTAAACGTCGTCCGCCGGAAAAACTGCAATCCCGTCCGCATCCAGCGACGCCAGCACGGAACCGTTTTCCTGGGCGACCGCTTCCACCGTTGCCATGAACTCAAGGTGTTCCCGCTGGGCGTTGTTGACCAGCGCCACCGTGGGCCTGGCCAAATTGGCCAGATAGGCGATTTCGCCGGGGTGGTTCATGCCCAGCTCGATCACGCCGACCTGGTGCGAAGCGCGCAGGCGCAGCAGCGTCAGCGGCACGCCGATGTCATTGTTGAGGTTGCCCTCGGTCGCCAAGGCCGCGTCCGGTTTCCAGGCCCGCAAAATGGCCGCGATCATCTGCGTGACCGTGGTTTTCCCGTTGCTTCCGGTAACGGCAATCAGCGGCAGGCTGAACTGCGAACGCCAGCCGGCGGCCAGCTGGCCCAACGCCAGCCGGGTGTCCGCGACTTCGAGACCGGGCAACCCGGCCTCCAGCAAACCATGCTGGGCGATGGCAGCCACGGCGCCCTGCGCCCTGGCTTGCAGGAGAAATTCATGCGCATCGAAATGCTCGCCCTTGAGCGCCACGAACAGGTCGCCGGGCTGCAGGCTGCGCGTATCGGTATGCACGCGCAGGGGCGCGACAAGGCCATCACCGGCCAGCCGTGCCGATGGCAGCCAGTCCAGGGCTTGCTGCAGGTTCATCATGCCGACTCCTCCGCCTGGCGCGTTGCCGCCAGGCTGTCCAGGATGGCTTGCGCCTGGTCCCGGTCAGAAAATACAAACTTCACGCCCTTGACCTCCTGATAGTTTTCATGTCCTTTGCCTGCCAGCAGGACGACATCCTGCGGCTGCGCCAGTTGCAGCGCCTGCGCAATGGCGGCACGCCGGTCTTGCTGCACATGCACCGCCTGTGGCCGATTCAAGCCCTTGAGCATCTGCTCAATGATCGTCAGTGGGTCTTCGCTGCGCGGGTTGTCGCTGGTGAGCACCAGCTGATCGGCCTGCTTTTCCGCCGCCGCGGCCATCAGGGGGCGCTTGCCGGCATCACGATCACCGCCGCAGCCACAAACACACCAGAGCCGGCCACCCCGGCCCTGTGCCACCGGCTTGAGCGCCGTCAGCACTTTTTCGAGTGCATCGGGCGTGTGTGCATAGTCGATGACAACCAAGGGCCGACCGGGCACCGCCAGCGTTTCGGTCCGGCCAGGCACGGGTAACAGGTCAGTACAGGCCGCCACGGCGTCGGCCAGCGACACCTCCATTGCCCGCAGGCTGGCCATGACGCCCAGCAAATTCGACACGTTGTAGAGGCCGACCATGGGGATTGAAATTTTGTGCCGCTCGCTGCCTTCAACCACCTCAAAGCTCAAGTCATGCGCACCCTGACAAATGGCCTGCGCCTGAAGCCGCGCAGGACCGGTGCACGACAAGGTCCAGATGTCCAGCGAAGTGCCTGCCAGCGCGGCGCTCAACTCATGGCCCTTGCCATCGTCGATGTTGATGACGGCCGCCTGCAGGCCTGGCCAGCTGAACAGCATTTTTTTGGCCTGCCAGTAGCCGTCCATGGACGCGTGGTAGTCGAGATGGTCCTGGGTGAAGTTGGTGAAGACAGCAATGGGTATGCGTGTTCCATCCAGACGCCCCTCTTCAAGGCCAATCGAGGAAGCCTCCAGGGCACAGGCCGCAAAGCCTTCATCCGCAAAACGCCGCAACTGCTGCTGTAGCAGCACAGGGTCAGGCGTGGTCAGCCCGTTGGAAACCATGGCACCGGGCTCGCCAATCCCCAGCGTTCCGACAATGCCGCACTTGCGGCCCACCCGGCCGAGGGCCTGCGCCAGCCACCAGGCGGTGGAGGTCTTGCCGTTGGTGCCGGTGATGGCCACGACCTGCAACTGCTCGCTGGGCGCATCAAAATAAGCACTCGCCATCGGGCCGGTCGCAGCCTTGAGCCCTTCATAAGTCGCCACCCGGTCGTCACGGAAACCGTAAGCCTGCGCGCCCGCATGCTCAACCAGACAGGCAGCGGCCCCGGCAGCCAGAGCGGCACTGACATACTTGCGGCCATCCGTGGCCGCACCCGGCCAGGCGATAAAGCCATCGCCCTTGCCGACCCTGCGGCTGTCGGCCGAGAGCGTGCCGGCAACGCGCGCCTGCAGCCAGCGGGCCGCTTGTTCAGGGGTGTGGAGTTGGATGACCATCAGAACGACTCCTCCACGGTCTGCGTGATGATTTGCGGCTTCACGCTCATGTCGGGCTGCACGCCCATCATGCGCAGCGTCTGCTGAACCACTTCGCTGAACACCGGGGCGGCCGCAATACCGCCAAAATATTTGCCATCGCTCGGCTCGTCGATCATGACCCCGACAATGATGCGCGGTGATTCGATAGGCGCCATGCCGGTAAACCAGGCACGGTATTTATTGCTGGCATAGCCTTTGCCAACCTGCTTGTGCGCAGTACCCGACTTGCCACCGACCGAATAGCCGACCGTCTGCGCCAGCGGCCCAGTGCCGCCAGGTCCTGCGGCCATTTGCAGCATGCGGCGAACAGCGCGTGCGTTTTCGGCAGAAAAGACCTTGACGCCGACGGCCGGCACGCCGGTCTTGAGCATCGTGACCGGAATGATTTCACCATCATGCGCAAAAGAAGTGTAGGAATGCGCCATCTGGAACAGCGACGCCGACAGTCCGTAGCCATAAGCCATGGTGGCCTGCTCTACCGGCCGCCAGGTTTTCCAGGGCCGCAGCCGGCCCGACACGGCACCCGGAAACTCGATCTTGGGTTTCTGGCCGTAGCCGAGGGCCACATAGGTATCCCACATCTCGTGGGGCGTCATTTTCTGCGCGATTTTCAGCGCGCCGACATTGCTGGACTTCTGGATCACGCCCTCGACGGTCAGTGTGCCGTAGTTGTGGGTGTCGCTGATGGTGAAGCCGCCGATGCTGAAGCGGCCGGGGGCAGTTTCAATCAGCGTCTGCGGCTTGATGCGGCCAGCCTCCAGCGCCATGGCCACGGTGATGGGCTTCATCGTCGAACCGGGCTCGAAGGTGTCGGTCACCGCCCGGTTGCGCAATTGTTCGCCCGTCAGGTTCTGGCGCTTGTCGGGTATGTAACTCGGATAGTTGGCCAGCGCCAGCACCTCGCCGGTGATCGTGTCGAGCACCACCACGCTGCCGGCCTTGGCCTTGCGCGCAATCACTGCATCACGCAGCTTCTGATAGGCAAAAAACTGCACCTTGCTGTCAACGCTGAGCTGGATGTCCTTGCCATCAACCGGCGGCACCTGCTCGCCGACACCTTCAACCACACGGCCCAGCCGGTCCTTGATGACACGCCGTGAACCGGCCTTGCCCGAAAGGGCCTGGTTGAAAGTCAACTCAATGCCTTCCTGTCCCTTGTCTTCCACATTGGTGAAACCGACGATGTGCGCAATGGTTTCACCTTCGGGGTATTTGCGCTTGTATTCCTTGCGCTGGTAAATGCCCGGAATGCCCAGTGCATGGATTTTTTGGGCCACCGGCTCGTCCAGTTGGCGCTTGACCCAGACAAAGGTCTTGTCCTCGTCGCTGAACTTCTTGCTCAGCTCGGCCGGCGGCATTTCAAGCAGTCTGGCCAGTTCGGCAAGCTGCGCGGGACTGGCCTTGACATCTTCAGGGATGGCCCAGATGCTGGAGGCCGGGACGCTGGAGGCCAGAATCAGCCCATTGCGGTCCAGGATGCGGCCCCGGTTGGCAGGCAACTCCAGGGTCCGTGCAAACCGCACCTGGCCCTGCCGCTGAAAAAATGCGTTGGCATACACCTGAATGTAGGCGGCCCTGACGGCCAGGCCCGCAAACGCCAGTGCAATCAAGGCCACGATGAGCTTGCTGCGCCAGACCGGTGTCTTGCTGGCCAGCAAGGGGCTTGAGGTGTAGAGAACGCTTTTGCTACTCATGCTGCGCCTTCCGGCCGGCAGCCGACGCCACACCGGCTGCGGACTTGTACTTGACGTACTCGGTAATGGCCGGAGTGGTCGTACGCATCTGCAGACGGTCCCTGGCGAGTTTTTCGACTTTCAAAGGCGTGGCTTCGGCACGCTTTTCCACCTGCAGCCGCTCGCTCTCGGTTTCTATTTTCCGGCTCTGCGCGGCAGCTTTTTCAAGCTCCACATAAAGACGCCGTGACTCATACTGGGTCTGCACCAGATACAGCGCGCTGACCAGCACGGCCAGCAACAGCGCAAAATTCAGGCGACCCATGGCCTGCTCTGGCAAATGACTGCAAAAAAAATGTTCCCGTCCGCAACCCAAAGCCTCAAGCGGTTCATGCGGCGTCTCCAGTCCGCTCGGCGACACGCATCACGGCGCTGCGCGAGCGCGGATTGCCGGCAACTTCTTCCTCACTCGGCCTGGTGCGGCCCAGGGCATTGAGCTGCATGACTTTGGGTGCGGCAAAGGGCGCGCGCCGGTCATACACCTCGCGCGAATGCGTTGCGATAAATTGCTTGACGATGCGGTCTTCAAGCGAATGAAAACTGATCACCACCAGACGGCCCCCGGGCTGCAGCACCTTGAGCGAAGCCTGCAGCGCCTGCTGCAGCTCCTCAAGTTCCGCGTTGATGAAAATCCGCAGCGCCTGGAAAGTGCGCGTTGCCGGATCCTTGCCCGGCTCGCGCGTCTTGACCGCGCTGGCCACGACGTCAGCCAGTTCAGCGGTGGTCTTAAGCGGACCGTGCTCTTGCCGGTGCCGGTCAATCGCCCTGGCCACCAGACCGGCAAAGCGCTCCTCGCCATAGTCGCGAATAACCTCCGTCATGGCGTCGATGGAAGCATCCTGTAGCCACTCGGCCACACTCTGGCCGCGTGTGGTGTCCATGCGCATGTCCAGGGGACCTTCATTGCGGAAGGAAAACCCGCGTTCAGGATTGTCGATCTGGGGTGAGCTCACGCCCAGGTCCATCAGCACGCCCGCTGCGCTGGCCTCTGGCAGCTGGTCGAGATGCATGAAACCCTGATGGCGGATTGAAAACCTCGGGTCGGCTATGGATTGCGCTTCCGCAATGGCATCAAGGTCCTTGTCAAAAGCCGTCAGGCGGCCAAGCGCCGACAGTTGCGACAGCAGCAGGCGCGAATGTCCGCCGCGGCCAAAAGTCGCATCGATGTAATGACCGTCCGGGTTGACCTGAAGCGCCGCGATGGCTTCGTTCAACAGGACGGTTCGGTGTGTCCATGTGCCCTTCACCATCTACTTTCAAAAAGAAAAATCTTTAAAGACATCGGGCATTTCGCCCTTCATCTGCTCAGCTTCCTGCGCTGCATAGGTTGCAGCGTCCCAGAGCTCGAAATAATTGCCCATACCCAGCAAAACAGCATCCTTGCTGATGCCAGCCGCCTTGCGCAGTTCAGGAGAAACCAGAACGCGGCCAGTCGCGTCCATCTCGACATCCATGGCGTTTCCCAAAAAAATCCGTTTCCACCATTGCGCCTGCATGGGCAGTGAAGCGATACGCTCACGAAATTTCTCCCAGTCACTCAAAGGAAAAATCATGAGGCAGCCGTGCGGGTGTTTGGTGATGGTGAACTTGCCGCAATGACCCGCGCCCAGCGCTTCCCGGTGACGAGCAGGAACTGAAAGCCGGCCTTTTGCATCAAGAGCCAGAAATGATGCACCTTGAAACACTCTTGAAACCCTCTATCAGACACTTTTCACCACCAAACTGCACATTTTCCCACTGTATCAGGGAACCTGGTATCACCCCGGAATCTGACACAAATCCTTTCAATGAAATCAATAACTTAGAGGGTATATGAATGCTGTTAAGCGCTCTAAAGCTGTTTTAAATGAATCACTTGAAGTGAATACTTAAAGTTAAGCATGAAGAATGCTGCGCACTGAAGGCGGTGGCCAAAGGCCATATGGACGGGTTTTTGGCGCTTTTTGCGCCTGCGCGGTCGTTTCTGCTTCACGGTGCTGACGGCAGTACCGCAATCTGCTCGAACAACCTGTTAGCGCCCTTTGGCCAGCAGCGTCAAGAGCTAGCAAAAATATAGCATGCGGGCAGCAGCAGCCAGCCTGAACAGGTTTTTAGACTTGCCGTCAATCTGCAAAACCTGTTCTCTTGTTTTCAAGGCATGGGCCAGCATTTGCATGAATACAAGAAAGGAGTTTTACAGCCAAAATCACCACAAACTGTTTTAATTGTAACGAGTGAGCAACAATTTTTGGCGCCTGTCATGCACAAAATGAACTCAAACTAGAGATGGTTTGCCAGGACAACCCGGCCATCTCAATCGTTGCGCGCTACAACCTTCGCGTACTCGATGATTCCAATCACATTGAAAAAAGCGGCAACCAGGCGATTGACTTCAGAAAACTCGACCACGCGATTTTCTGCCTGCCGAGCGGCGACCCAATTGAGCAGCATGCCTGCAGCGGAAAAATCGACGCGGATCAGCTTGCCGCAGCAAATCTGCATCCTGTCTGCACCTACGAGGCTGGCCTCCAGCCTGTCCAGAACGGCAACAGCATCGCCTTGAATCTGGCCCGAGAGGTCAACTGACATAAAGCGGATGGGCTGGCTGCCGGACTGAAAATCCAGACCGGAATCGCCCTCCAATTGCAGCAGGCTGGAATAGACGGTTTCGCTTGAAGGGGCTCCAATGATGGTGGCCCGGCCCATGGCATCGCCATATTCATCGAGTGACTTGTACTCACACCGGGCAATCTCCCATGCCGGTGGCGACACCTCGTAGGTAATGCAGAAATCAAGCGCCGTGAGTTCAAAATCATCGGGTCGATGAATGACGCGCAACAACTCCATGCGCAACAGCCACCATTTCTGATCAGTATCACGCACACCGGAAGGCGTTGCCTTGAGCAGCACTTCCTGCAGCTGTGCATCGCCCATGAAACGCAACTGCACAGGCTGGGTTGCCCAGCCGCTGAATACTTTTTGCAAGGAGTCAAGGGCAGAAGCATCTATCGTCTTGAGGTTGCTCCAGTCCAGGCGCCAGGGCATGGCCGAGCGGGCCATGGCCGCGTTGAGAACGCCTACCGACTGCATTCCCAGCGACGAAGGGCAAATCCAGTCGGCAGCCGTACCGTCCTGAGGCGCCTTGTCAGTGGGCTGGGCGAGCGCCTTGACCATCTCGGGCAGAGAAAACCACTGCGGTGCCGAGCGGCTGAAGCGTTCAGCGAATTCGACAGCCGCCGCTTCGAACTTGTCCTGCTCCCCGGTCGCTCGGTAGAGGTCAAACAGTGTCAGCCAGGTATAGGCATGATTGGCGCGAAGGGCGCCGGGCGCCAGGATTTCGAGCAAACCGGCTTCGGCCCCCGCATCATCGCCATTGGCAAACAAAATGGCGGCTTCTTCGAGCTCGGCATCATGCACGACGGCTTCGTGCTCCAGAATTGGTGCCAGCCCGGAATCCATGGAAGGCATCAGGGCCAGCGCGCCGCTGTCCCAGGATCTGTCACGGTGGGGCGCCTCGACCTGGACAGGACGTTGTTGAGGCAGCCCTTGCAGAAGGTCGCCCAGCAGGGGCGCGTGCGCCGAGGCAACTTCCGGGTGAACCGAATCCATTCCGGCCGGCATCGTCGGTTGGTACGCCATAGGCGACAGACTATCCGCAGGAGCTTGTTTGACTTCCTCTTGCGGGATGTGCAGCGGCGCTGGCTCGGTCCTGACGCCGGACGCCGTCTGATTTTTGGTTTTCCACCACTGCATCGACATCTGCGCTTCGATCTCGTCGATCTTCTTGAGCGTGGTTGCACGGTCATCGATATGGGAAGTGATGCTGCTTTGGAAAAAGGAGGGACGGCTGCCCGGATCTGGCGAAGTCTCAGCCAGCGCTTCGAGCTTGCGCAGCTTTCGCAGCATGTCGAATTCACGCTTGCGCACAAAGTCGTTACGCCTTTTGCGCTCGATCATTTCGTTGAGCAGCTGCTTGTTGACGGAGTCATCCTTGTCGCCGTCAATGGAGTCGAGTTCCGTCCAGTTGGTGGCCGGATTGCGGACAAACTTGACCAGTTTCGACAACAGGCCTGGAGCGGTATCGTCTTTGGACATGCTGGAGTGTAAAAAGATGACGCGGCGATTGCGGCGTCAGTCGCCGAACATTTTTTGCTTGAGTTCGCGGCGCTGCTGCGCTTCAAGCGACAGATTGGCCGTTGGGCGGGCAATCAGGCGGCCGACACCGATGGCCTCGCCGGTTTCGTCGCAGTAGCCGTAGTCGCCCGAATCGATGCGGGCAATCGACTGCTCGATTTTCTTGAGCAGCTTGCGTTCGCGGTCGCGGGTACGCAACTCAAGCGCATGCTCTTCCTCAATGGTGGCGCGATCTGCCGGGTCGGGCACGATGGCGGCGTCTTCGCGCAGGTGTTCCGTGGTCTGGCCGGCGCTGTTGTGGATTTCCTGCTTGAGCACCGACAGCCGGTGGCGAAAGAAAGCCAGCTGGACTTCGTTCATGTACTCGGAATCGGGCATCGCCTTGATTTCCTGATCGGTCAACTGGCTGGCTGGCTTGGTTTTCCAATTATTGGCAAGTTGCGGATCCTTGGGAGCGGCCGCGTGAACGGGCGGCGCGATTACGCGTTCGGTCATGGTGGAGTAGCTGGCTTTGGCTGCGTCGGGCGCATGGGTTGGCACCATTGGTGCAGGCGTGGGGGTCTGGATGGCGGTGCGGGCCGAACTTCTGCGGCCGGGCTTCAAGGGCGCGGAGTCCATGCGCACAGGTGCGGCAGCCGGTGCCGTGACGACAGCCTTGACGATCTTGCCGTCTTTTGCAGCCGGTTTGGCGACAGGACGGGTTGCCGGCCTGGCCGGGATGGCCTGTGCAGTCGTCTTGATTTTCTTGTCTGGGGTGCTCACTGAATCTCTCCTCTGGGAAGCGGCCCGGAATAAGCTTCCAAACCGCTTCTTTGCCTGATGGCCTTCTGGCATTCAGGCCCTGTCTGGTGCCAGATGATCTGGTGTGTCTGCGCCGGTCCAGCCCATGAGGCCACTTTAACGCGGCTTTCAGCCCGTTGAATGGGCCGGTTTTTCTCTGGCTGGCCTCCCGATTCGATTTTCCGGGTATTTTGGTCGGCGCGCGATTGTAACGGCTCGCCGGAGCGGTGCATTGAATTAAAAACAATCCCGGAAAATCGACACGTTCATTCGCTCTTTTCATTCTTTCCGCTTTTATACAGGCCGCCACAGCCCGTCAGCCTGCCTTAAACCAGACACTGCTCCAGGCCCTGGATGAAAATATCTTTCGGCAGGTCAATGCCGATAAAGACCATTTTGCTGGTTTTGACCTCGCCGGCGGCCCACTCAGGCCCGAGGTCGCTGCCCATGAGCTGATGCACGCCCTGGAAAATCACCTTGCGCTCGGTGCCTTCCATGTTCAGCACACCCTTGTAGCGCAGCATGCGCGGACCGTAGATATTGACCACCGCGCCCAGGAAATCCTCCAGCTTGGCGGGGCTGAACGGCTTGTCGGAGCGGAATACGAAGCTTTTGACATCGTCGTCATGGTGATGGTGGCTGCCCTGCTCCGCCGCATGCGAAGGATGGTCGCAATGCTCGCCGTGTTCATGGTCGTGCGGCTCGTCGGCCTTGAGGAAATCGGGGTCGATGTCGAGCTTGGCATTGAGGTTGAAGCCGCGCAGGTCAAACACGTCGGCAATCGCGACTTCGCCGAAATGCACGGTTTTTTGCGGCGCGCGCGGGTTCATGTGCGTCAGGCGATGCATCAGCGCCTGCACTTCATCGGCAGCCACCAGGTCCGTCTTGCTGATGAATATCTGGTCGGCAAAACCGATCTGGCGGCGCGCTTCCTGGCGGTCGTCGAGCTGGGTTTGCGCATGCTTGGCATCGACCAGCGTCAGGATGGAGTCGAGCAAATACTGCTCGGCGATTTCCTCGTCCATGAAAAAGGTCTGCGCCACCGGGCCGGGGTCGGCCAGGCCAGTGGTTTCAATCACCACGCGGTCAAACGCCAGCAGGCCCTTGCGCTTCTTGGCGGCCAGCAGTTGCAGCGTTTCGCGCAGGTCTTCGCGAATCGAGCAGCAGATGCAGCCGTTGTTCATCTGGATGATGTTTTCCTGCGTGTCATTGACCAGGATGTCGTTGTCGATGTTTTCCTCGCCGAACTCGTTCTCGATGACGGCGATCTTCTGGCCGTGGGCCTCGGTCAGGATGCGCTTCAGGAGCGTGGTTTTGCCCGAGCCGAGAAAGCCGGTAAGGATGGTGACGGGAATCAAGCTCATGGTGTTTACCTAAAAAACAGGGCACTGGAGAAATAGGCAAGGAACTGCGCGCCAGGCCAAAGAAGCAAAGTGGGGACTTTAGCCCGCCCTTCAAGCCCCCGCAAGAGGCCGGTCAGGCAACGGGCGGCCTTGAATTTTTACTCTCATTTACTATCATTTAAATAGCTGCTTGCGCGCGCCCGCTGTGCGCAAGCAGCCGATTTGATCATTAAAAGTCTAGTTCACCGGCCGTTTGACCAGCACCAGCCCCTTGAGGTATTCGCCTTCCGGAAAAGCCACCGTCATCGGGTGGTCGGGCGCGCCGCCCATGCGCTCGCAGATGAAGGCGTCCACGCCTGCGTCGGTCCCTGCGGACGCGACGATCTTGTGGAACAAATCGGCGCTGATGCCGCCCGAGCACGAGTAGGTGAACAGCACGCCGTCGGGCGCCAGGAGGGACAGCGCCAGGCGGTTGATGTCCTTGTAGGCGCGGGCGGCGCGCTCGGCGTGCGTGATGGTCGGCGCGAACTTGGGCGGATCAAGCACGATGGCGTCAAAGGTGCGGCCTTCCTTCACGTACTGGCGCAGCGAGGCGTTCACGTCGGCATCGAGCATCGTGGTGCGGCCGGCGTCAAAACCGTTCAGCGCGACATTGGCCCTGGCGCGCTCGATGGCCGGGCCGGACGAGTCAATCGACGTGACGTGTTGCGCGCCGCCGGCCAGCGCCGCCACCGTGAAGCCGCCGGTGTAGCAATAGCAGTTCAGCACGTCCTTGAATTGCCGCCGGCGCGCGTAGGCGGCAAACTTCTGGCGGCTGTCACGCTGGTCCAGGTAAAAGCCGGTCTTGTGGCCTTCGGCGACATCCAGGCTCAGTGTCCAGTCGTGCTCGGTGATGGTGATGGAGGTAGCGCCCGATCCGGCCAGCCAGCCGGTGGCCTCTGGCAGGCCTTCGAGCGTGCGCACGCTGGCGTCCGAGCGTTCGTACAGGCGCGTCAAGCCGGTTTGCGCCAAGAGCGCGTCAACGATCACGCTTTTCCATTTCTCCGTGCCGCAGCTGGAGAACTGCGCGACCAGCGTGTCGCCGTAGCGGTCAACGACCAGGCCGGGCAGGCCGTCGGATTCGCCGTGAATCAGCCGCAGTCCGTCGCTTTTGATGTCAAAAAGGCTTCTTGCGCTGATGGACTGTGCAATACGCGCTATGAAAAACGGAGCATCAATGCGCTGCGCCTCGTTGAAGCTCCAGACCCGGGCGCGGATCTTGGAACTCGGGCTGAACGCGGCCCAGCCCAGAAACTGGCCGGCATGGCTTTCAATGCGCACGGTCTCGCCGGAATCCCCGCCGCCGCTGGCGATGGCACCGTCAAAAACCCAGGGGTGGCGGCGCAGCAAGGAGCGTTCCCTGCCGTCTTTCAGTCGAATGATGTTCATGGCGCTATTGTCGCGGCTGCCGGCCCGGCTACTTGGGGCTGCGAGGGTTCGAAAGCACCGGCGGCGCCTCAGCCTTGCCCCCCGCGCCATCGGATATCGCCCTCGGATGCGCGGCATCGTAAATCTTCGCCAGGTGCTGGAAATCGAGCCGCGTGTAGGCCTGCGTGGTCGTGATGCTGGCGTGGCCCAGCAGTTCCTGCACCGCGCGCAGGTCGCCGCTGGACTGCAGCACATGGCTGGCGAACGAATGGCGCAGCATGTGCGGATGCACCGGCGTGGCCAGCCCGGCCTGCTGCGAACGCTGCTTCAGGCGCACGCGGATGTGCTGCGGCGTGAGCCGGCCGCCGTGCTGGTTGATGAACAGCGCCTCGCCGCCGGGAGCGCCCGGCCGCGCCCACAGGCTGCGAATCGCCAGCCACTTCTGCAGCGACTGCAGCGCCGGAGCGCCGACCGGCACGCTGCGCCGCTTTTCGCCCTTGCCGAGCACATGCGCGTCGCCGCCGTCCAGGTCGATCCAGCCGCGCGCCTTGGCGCTGGCCTGCGCGTCCAGGCCGACCAGCTCGCCGATGCGCAGTCCGCAGCCGTAGAGCAGCTCGGTGATGCACTGGTCGCGCGCTTCCAGGAAGGGGTCGCCGGCGCTGGCTTCAGCCTCGAAGCTGGCCAGCTGCACGGCTTCATCGACGCTCAGGGCCTTGGGCAGCGGCTTGGCGACCTTGGGCGAGCGCACGTCCTGCACCGGGTTGCCGGGCACCAGGCCTTCGCGGCCCAGCCAGGTGTAAAACCCGCGCCAGCCCGACAGAATCAAGGCAATGCCGCGCCCGCTGCGCCCACGGCTGTGCATCTGCGCCACCCAGCGCCGCAGGTGCGTGTGCTTCACGTCCGTCAGCGCCACGCCGGCCTTGCGCGCATTCGCCTGCAGCTTGTGCAGGTCGGCCGTGTACAACTCCACCGTGCGCTGGGCCAGCCGCTTTTCAACCCGGACGTAGGCGAGATAACGCGTGACCAGCGGGTCCGTGTCTTCGGGCGCTGCGTCTGGCGGCGGCGGCGGCAAGGATGTCATCAGGCGTGTTCGGCTGGCGGCAACGCAGGCGGCGCACGCAGGCGCGACAGTGCCGCGCCGGCCAGTTCGCCCAGGCGTTCCAGAAATTCAGTGCCCATGCCGCTGTGAAAGCGCTGGGCATCGGGCGAGGCCAGCACCAGCAGGCCCCTCACCGGGGCATCCGTGCCGGCGCGCAGGGGAATCAGCGCCAGCGACTGCGCCTGCGCGGCTTCGGGCAGCCAGCCGGCGGCTTCAAACCCGGCATTGGCGCCGCAATAAGGCACGCTCAGGGACGCCGCGAAAACCTGCGCATCGCCGCTGGCGCCGGTCGCAAAGCGCTCGCTCGCGTAAGCGTCATCCACGCCCCAGACCTTGAGGGCGGCTTGCGGAATCTGGAACTCGCCGACCAGTCCCTGCACGATGGCGTCGGGCAGGTCGCGCGCCTGCACCGTCTGCAGCAGCCTGCGCGTCCAGGACTGCAGCTTGCCGGCCATCACCAGGTTGTCCTGGCCGTTGCGGATCATCCCGGCCACCCGCGTTTCCAGGCCCTTGATCTTGTCGCGCAGCAGGCTGGCCTGGCGCTCCTGCAGGCTGATGGCGCGGCTGCCGTGGCCGCTGGAGAGCTGCACGGAAGCCAGCAACTCGGCATGGCGCTCGAAGAAATCCGGCGTATTGAGCAGGAAATCGACCATGCCGTGTTCGGTGATCGGGTGCGGGACGGGATTCATGTTCATGTTCACGTTGTCTCCATTTTTTTTAGGTGGCACTCCCCTTGAACCAGGCCCGCGACGAATCAGGGCCAGTCGGGAATTTCAATCTCGGATTCAAACACGGTGGTGGCCGGTCCGGTCATCATCACCGAAGCATCAAGCATGCCCGTCCACTCAATCGTGAGCTGGCCGCCGCGCGTCAGCACATCGACCCGGTGGCCGAGCAGGCCCAGCCGGATGCCCGCCACCACGGCCGCGCAGGCACCGGTGCCGCAGGCCAGCGTCTCGCCGGCGCCGCGCTCGTACACGCGCAGGCGAATCTGGCTGCGCGAGACAACCTGCATGAAACCGGCGTTCACGCGCTTCGGAAAGCTGGCATGGTGCTCGATCAGCGGGCCGGTCTGCAGCACGGGCGCGGCATCGACATCGTCCACCAGTTGCACGGCGTGCGGATTGCCCATCGACACGACTGCTATTAAAACAGGAGCTTCTTGCGCATACCCATCAAGCACCAGAGGCCATTTTTGCCATGATCCGGCGGGCACGGGCGTCAAACCGGCGGGGTTAAATGGAATGCGGGCCAGTTCAAACACCGGCGCGCCCATGTTGACCGTGACGCGGCCGTCGGGCTGCATGCGCGGCTCGATGATGCCGCCCAGGGTCTTGACCTTCACCGCGTCCTTGGTGGTCAGGCCCTGTTCGCGCACAAAGCGCACAAAGCAGCGCGCGCCGTTGCCGCACTGCTCGACCTCACCGCCGTCGGCGTTGTGAATGACGTATTCAAAGTCGATGCCTTCGGCCGGCGCAGGCCGCACCGTCAGGATCTGGTCGGCGCCGACGCCAAAGTGGCGGTCGGCCAGGAAACGGTAGTGCGCGGTGCTCAGGCCCAGCGGGCCCCGGGTTTCGTCGAGCATCACGAAATCGTTGCCTGCCCCCTGCATTTTGGTAAATCGGATTCGCATGCAGGGGATTATCTGCGTTGCCGGCGGTGGCGGTTTGGCCGGCGGGTGCGCCAGGCCCTGCCAGCCAGCAGCAAAATCCGGCGCCCAACGCCATAATTCCCCATGGTCAGACCCACCCAACTCCTCTACCCCCAGCGCGACCCCGCGCCCACCCGCCCCGCCGCCACCGTGCTGCTGCTGCGCGACACGCCGCAGGGCATTGAAGTGCTGATGACGCGGCGCTCCATGAGTGCCAGCTTTGCGCCCGGCGCCTTCGTCTTTCCCGGCGGCGGCATTGACGCGGCCGACGCGCAAGCCCATGCGCAGTCCACGCGCCGGGCCGGCCAAGGCGATCTGCAGCTGACCCAGGCCATCGCCGCCATCCGCGAAAGTTTTGAAGAACTCGGCGTGCTGCTGGCGCGCCATGCCGATGGCAGCCATGTCACCACCGACGACATTGCTGCACTGGACCGCCAGGCCCCGTTCGCCGCGCAGTGCCGGGCGCGTGGCCTCATGCTGGCTGGCGCGGATGTCTTCACGCTGGCCCACTGGATCACCGACCGCGACCTGCCGCGCCGCTTCGACGTGCCGTTTCTGGTCGCCCGCATGCCTGAAGGCCAGACGCCCGTGGCCGACGAAAGCGAGCAGTTCGAGCCCGTCTGGGTACGCCCGGAGCATGCGCTGGCGCGGCACGAGGCGGGCAATTTTTTCATGATCTTCCCGACCCTGCGCACGCTGGAGCGGCTCCAGAAATACGCCAGCGTGGAGGCGGTGCTGAACGCCTGCGCGCATGAAAAGCCGCTGTGGATTTCCTGCCCGCGCGCCGGCCTGCTGGGCGGCCAGGATGCGCGCTACATGGAACACGACTCGCCCTACGGCGAGCTGGCGCTGACCAGCCCCGACGGCCAGATCGTGCATTCGCTCGACTGGCAATCTGAACAAGCCGTGGCGCTGCTGAAAAACGTCAGGCGCCTGACCGCGCCCAACCCCGGCGTCATGACCGGCCCGGGCACCAACAGCTACCTCGTCGGCACAGAAGCCACCGGCTATATCGTGATTGACCCGGGACCAAGCGATGCAGCGCACATCCAGCGCCTGTTTGAAGCGACCGGCGGCCGCATCGAGGCCATCGTCTGCACGCATTCGCACCCCGACCATTCACCGGGCGCCAGGCCGCTGCAGGCGCTGTGCAAACACCGCCCGCCCATCCTGGGCCTGCCGTCGGCCGCCACCGCGCGCGCCGATTCCCAGTTCGTCCCCGACCGAACGCTATTAAATCAGGAGCTGCTCACGCTTACGTATCAAGCGGAAAAGCACACTTTGAAGGTGATTTTCACCCCCGGCCATGCCGCCAACCATGTGTGCCTGGTGCTGGTCGAGGACGGCCTGCTGTTTTCGGGCGACCACATCCTGAACGGCAGCACCACCATCATCAACCCGCCCGACGGCGAGATGAGCGCCTACCTCGATTCGCTGGACCGGCTGAGCCGCGCCTGCGACGAGCACGAGATCGACTTCATCCTGCCGGCGCACGGCCATGTGCTGGGCGAGGCCCCGCAGGCAATTGCGCAGCTCAGGGCGCACCGCCTCAAGCGCGAGGCCAAAGTAGCGGCGGCCATGCAAGCCCGGCCCGGCGGCACGCCGCAGGACTGGGTCGCGCTGGCCTATGACGACACCGACCCGCGCCTCTGGCCCATCGCCCTGCGCTCGCTGCAGGCGCATGTGGACCGGATCAAGGCGCTGCAGCGTGTTGCGTAAGGCATGAAGCGCAGCCTGCGGCAACAAGCTGTTACCGACCCAGCCTTATACTTTTGCGCATCGTCCCGTATCCAAAAGGCACGGGCCGATTTGACGATCTTTATTCAACTTATTCCACTGGATGCCCCATGTCAACGATCACGACGCGACACTTTCTTCAAACCACCGGCATCGTGCTGGCCGGACTGATATTGGCAGCCTGCGGCAAACAGGAGCCGGCAGCCCCCGCCGCCACCGCGCCCGCAGCAACGCCCCCGGTTGCCGCCGCCAAGGTCTATGTGGTCGGCACCGACGCCGCCTATGCGCCGTTTGAATCGCAAAACGAAAAAGGCGAAATCGTCGGCTTCGACATTGACGTGGTCAAGGCAGCCGCCCGGAAGGCCGGCATCGAAGTCAAGTTCCTGAACACGCCCTGGGAAGGCATCTTCAACTCGGTCGCGCAGGGCGACCGAGACCTGCTGGTCTCGGCCATCACGATCACGCCCGAGCGCCAGCAGACACTGGATTTTTCAACGCCCTATTTCGATGCGCAGCAACTGATCGCGGTGAAAAGCGACTCGAAGATCGCCAGGTTCGACGACCTGAAAAAGCTCAAGGTCGGCGTGCAAAACGGCACCACCGGCGACGAAGTCATCACCAAGCTGCAAGGCAAGGAAAGCCCCAACATCAAGCGTTTCGAGTCCACGCCGCTGGCGCTGAAGGAAATGGAAGGCGGCGGCGTCGATGCCGTGGTGGCCGACAACGGCGTGGTGGTCCACTACGTCAACAACAACCCGGATTCGAAATTCAAGACCATCGCCGACAGCAGCTTTGCCTCCGAGCAATACGGCATCGCGGTCAAGAAAGGCAATGCCGAATTGCTGGAAAAAATCAACAAGGGCCTGGCCGGCATCCGCGAAGACGGCACCTACACCAGGATTTACACCCAGTATTTCGGCGCGGCTCCCGCCGCATCCAAGTAAAGCCAGAAAGGACGCAAGCGCATCTGCCCGACACGGGCGATGCGCCGCACATCAGGCGCTTCTGCGGCTCAGGCCGTGAAGCAGCTGCCCGCGCGCCGACTGGGTGATGGCCGCCACGCACGGATGCGTGATGCGCCGCTCCACCGTGACCGCGAAAAAATCCTCGACCATCTCGTCGGTATGGCCGATCACCTCAACCCCATACTGCGCGGTAGTCTCGGCCTCCAGCACGCTGGCCGACATGAAAATGCCCCGCCCCTCGCGGCCAAAGGCCTTCATCAGCGCGCCATCGTCAAACTCGCCAATGATGCGGGGATGAATCTGGTGCTTGATGAACCAGCTGTCGAGCTGCTTGCGCACCGATGAAGCCGTGCCCTGGATCAGCAGCGGCGCATCGTTCAGGCACTGCGGAAAATCGCCCTTGAGCGCGGTTTTGAGCGCTGGCGTGCAGAAAAAACTCATGGGCGTGCTGCCCAGCGGGTGGTTGAAGGCCTTGATGCTGACGCGGCCCGACATCGGCTCGTCAGCCATCACCAGGTCCAGCCGGTGCAGCGCCAGCTGGGCCAGCAAATCGGGAAACTTGCCTTCGCTGCAGATCAGGCGCACCGGCTCGCGGATCGACAGGGCCGGCTCCAGCAAGCGGTAAACCACCGACTTGGCCACCGAATCGGCCACGCCAACCCGAAAGTCCAGCGTTTTCTGGCCACCGCTGGCCTGGCGCAGCGCCGTTTCCATTTCAGCGCCGAGGGCGAATATCTGGTCGGCATAGCCCAGCGCCAGCCGGCCCTCGTCGGTCAGCTCCAGCTGGCGCCCGCTCTTGCGAAACAGCTGGCGCCCCAGCCAGGCCTCCAGCAGCTTGATCTGCCCCGAAAGCGTCTGCGGCGTGGTGTGCAGCTGCTCGCCCGCACGCACAATGCCACCGGCCTTGGCAGTGACCCAAAAATAATACAGGTGCTTGAAATTCACGGCGGCGTCCCCATTAAAAGCTTTCAAACAGTTCGTAATTTCCGAAATGAAATCGTTCTAAATACGAATTTACACGAAGTAAAAACATTTCTATAGTGAACCGCATCACATCATTTTTTTGATGGTTAAAGGAGAACCCCATGCGCCTGAGCACCAAAAGCCGTTTTGCGGTGACTGCCATGATCGATATTGCCATCCAGGGCAACGCCGGCCCGATTTCGCTGGCCGATATCGGCATGCGTCACAAGATTTCAGTGTCCTATCTTGAGCAGCTGTTCAGCCGGTTGCGCCAGAGCGGACTGGTCGAAAGCACCCGAGGCCCTGGCGGCGGCTATTCGCTGAGCCGGGCCAGCGAGAGCATTTCAGTGGCCGACATCATTGGCGCCATCGAGGCCCATGCCGACAAGCCGGGCAAGGAAGAAAAGGTTTTTCAGGAGCAGCAAGGCTCTGGCGAATGGATGACGCAGGAACTGTGGGCGACGCTGAACGCCAAGATGGTCGAACACATGCAGTCCATCAGCCTGCGCCACCTGGCCAGCGAACAGCGCGCCAAGGGCGTGAAAATCGAGGTCCGTCAGGCCAAACGCGGCGTGTACACCGCGCCCAAGCCTAAACCGGCCTGCACCACGGCGCCCAACTCGGTATTTGCCTTGGGCCGTTCGCTGCTGGGCAGCCGCTGAGCGCATAAGGCGCCCGGATTCAAGGATAAAGTGTGAAGCCCGCCGATAAGCCGGATTTTGTGCGCCTGGCTTCCTTTCGGTTGCCCGGTGTGACCGCCATTAATCTGGGCCGGGAGTCGCCTGCCCGGCTCGGTGCCACCTACCCGCCAGCTCTGCGGAACCACATCAATGCTGGCCTATTTGGTGTTGCTGCGCGTAGAGATTGCCCGTTTCACCCGCACTGAAGCGGCTCGTCTCTGTTGCTCTGATCCTCACCTCACGGTGGAGAGGTATTACCTCCTACGCTGTCCTATGCAGTCCGGACGTTCCTCCAGTGCCAGGTTTCCCATACGGCACCAGCGGCGGTCTGGCAGGCTTCACACCTCTATTATGGCAGTGCGCCACAATGCGTTTTTGTCAACCACAAACGCAAAGGAGCACCATGAAAGCCGACAGCATCCTCGCCACCATTGGCAACACGCCCCACGTCCGCATCAACCGCCTGTTTGGCCCCGATGCCCAGGTGTGGATCAAGTCCGAGCGCGCCAACCCGGGCGGCTCCATCAAGGACCGCATTGCGCTGTCCATGGTCGAGGATGCCGAAAAATCGGGCGCATTGCAGCCCGGCGGAACCATCATCGAGCCGACCTCGGGCAACACCGGCATCGGCCTGGCGATGGTCGCGGCGGTCAAGGGCTACAAGCTGATTCTCGTCATGCCCGACAGCATGAGCGTCGAGCGCCGCCGGCTGATGCTGGCCTACGGCGCGAGTTTTGACCTGACGCCGCGCGCTGGCGGCATGAAAGCGGCGATTGCCCGCGCCCAGGAACTGATAGCCGCCACGCCCGGCAGCTGGATGCCGCAGCAGTTCGAGAACCCGGCCAACATCGACATCCACGTTCGCACCACGGCGCAGGAAATCCTGGCCGACTTTCCCGGCGGACTGGACGTATTGATTACCGGCGTGGGCACCGGCGGCCACCTGACGGGTTGCGCCCGGGTACTGAAAGCCGCCTGGCCGCAACTCAAGGTATTTGCGGTGGAGCCCACGGCCTCACCAGTCATCTCGGGCGGCGCTCCGGCCCCGCACCCGATCCAGGGCATTGGTGCCGGCTTCATTCCGAAAAATCTGGATGTCAGCCTGCTGGACGGCGTGATCCAGGTCGATGCCGAACCGGCCCGCGAGATGGCCAGGCGCAGCGCCAGCGAAGAAGGCATGCTGGTCGGCATTTCGTCAGGCGCCACGCTGGCAGCGATTGCGCAGAAGCTGCCGGAACTGCCGGCCGGCGCAAAGGTGCTGGGCTTCAACTACGACACTGGCGAGCGCTACCTGTCGGTCGAAGGCTTTTTCCCGGCCTGAAATCCATCGGCCCGCTTCCTGCCACCGGGTTGAGTGCCCGGCGGCAGGCGACGCACAAGCCCTTAAAATCCCCCGCTCCTGCTTGATAACCACAAGCCACGAACCGGACGATCCATGCTCAGACTGACCGAAATCAAACTCTCGCTCGGGCACGCCGACAACGCGCTGCACGACGCCCTGCTCCAGACCCTGCACCTCGCGCCCGCCGATCTGGCCGGCTTCACGGTCTTCAAGCGCAGTTTCGATGCCCGCAAGGCCGAGATCATGCAGGTCTATATTCTGGATGTGACACTGGCCGATGCCACACTCGAAGCCGGGCTGCTGGCTCGCCATGCCGGCAACCCGCACATTTTCCCCACGCCCGACATGGTGTATCACCCGGTTGGCACGGCCCCGGCCAGTTTGCCGCTGCGCCCGGTCGTCGTCGGTTTCGGCCCGTGCGGCATGTTCGCGGCGCTGGTGCTGGCGCAAATGGGCTTCAGGCCCATCGTGCTGGAGCGCGGCAAGACCGTGCGCGAACGCACCAAAGACACCTGGGGCCTGTGGCGCAAGAACGTGCTGAATCCCGAATCCAACGTGCAGTTCGGCGAAGGCGGCGCCGGCACCTTCTCGGACGGCAAGCTCTACAGCCAGATCAAGGAC
>JAECRO010000035.1 GCA_016000195.1 Burkholderiales bacterium
TGCACCTGGTCGGCGCGAAAGCCGTTCTTTTTCAGCCAGATCGCCAGGTTCATCATGTCTTCGTCGCTGGTGCCGGGGTGGGCGGCGATGAAGTAGGGAATCAAAAACTGCTTCTTGCCGGCCTCTAAACTGAACTTGTCGAACAGCGTCTTGAACTTGTCGTAACTGCCGATGCCGGGCTTCATCATCTTGGTCAGCGGGCCCTGCTCGGTATGCTCGGGCGCGATTTTGAGGTAGCCGCCGACATGGTGCGTGACCAGTTCCTTCACGTATTCGGGGCTTTTCACGGCCAGGTCGTAGCGCAGGCCCGAGCCAATCAGGATTTTCTTGATGCCCCTGAGCGCGCGGCCGCGCTTGTAGATCTTGATCAGCGGGCCGTGGTCGGTGGTCAGGTTCTGGCAGATGCCGGGATAGACGCAGCTTGGCTTGCGGCAGGCGGCTTCGATTTCCGGGCTCTTGCAGCCGAGGCGGTACATGTTGGCCGTCGGGCCGCCCAGGTCGGAAATCGTGCCGGTGAAGCCTTCGACCTTGTCGCGGATGTCCTCGATCTCATGGATGATGGATTCCTCCGAGCGGCTCTGGATGATGCGGCCTTCGTGCTCGGTGATCGAGCAAAACGTGCAGCCGCCGAAGCAGCCGCGCATGATGTTGACCGAAAAGCGGATCATTTCCCAGGCCGGAATCCTGGTCGCGCCGTCGTGGCGGCCGTTTTCGTCGGCGTAGCTGGGGTGCGGGCCGCGTGCGTAGGGCAAGTCGAACACGTAGTCCATCTCGGCGGTGGTCAGCGGGATGGGCGGCGGCGTGATCCAGACATCGCGCGCGGTCGTGCCTTCGCCGTGCGCCTGCACCAGCGCCCTGGCGTTGCCGGGGTTGGTTTCCAGATGCAGCACGCGGTTGGCATGGGCATACAGCACCGGGTCGGCCTTGATCTGCTCGTAGCTCGGCAGGCGGATGACGGTGCGGTCGCGCGGCGGCACCTTGACACTGCCCTTGCCGTAGAGCGCGGGATTCGGGAAGAAGGTCAGCGGCCTGATCGCCGGATTCACCTCGTTTTTCAAGCCGGATTGGCCTGTAGCGCTTGCTGGCAGTGCGCCAGCAGCTATTGTTTCAGTAGCAGCCTTCGCGCCATCTTCCTTGGCGCACGTGCTGCCCTGCTCCGCCGCCTGCTCGCTGGTGGTCATGTAGGGGTTGATGTGCGACTCGACGCGGCCCGGCTCATCGACCTGCGTGGAGTCGATCTCGAACCAGCCCTTGCCCGACTCGTCGTCCTGCCGGCGGACAAACGCCGTGCCGCGCACGTCGGTGATGCTCTGCACGGGTTCGCGCGCGGCCAGGCGGTGGGCAATCTCGACCAGCGCGCGCTCGGCGTTGCCGTAGAGCAGCAAATCGCTCTTGGCATCGACGACGATGGAGCGGCGCACCTTGTCGCTCCAGTAGTCGTAATGCGCAATGCGGCGCAGGCTGCCTTCGATGCCGCCCAGGATGATGGGCACGTCTTTATAGGCTTCGCGGCAGCGCTGGCTGTAGACGATGGCGGCGCGGTCGGGCCGCTTGCCGCCGATGTCGCCGGGGGTGTAGGCGTCGTCGCTGCGGATCTTGCGGTCAGCCGTGTAGCGGTTGATCATCGAATCCATGTTGCCGGCGGTCACGCCCCAGAACAGGTTGGGCTTGCCCAGCGCCTTGAAGACCTCGGCGCTGTGCCAGTCGGGCTGGGCGATGATGCCGACGCGAAAGCCCTGCGCTTCCAGCACGCGGCCAATCACCGCCATGCCGAAGCTCGGGTGATCGACATAGGCGTCGCCGGTGACGAGGATGATGTCGCAGCTGTCCCAGCCCAGCGCATCCATTTCGGCCCGGCTGGTGGGCAGGAATTTGGCGGTGCCAAAGCGGGCTGCCCAGTATTTTCGGTAACTGGTCAGGGGCTTGGCGGCGCGGGTGAAGAAGGAGACGTCAACTGGGGCGTTCATGGGAGCGGTTCTCTTGTAAAACCGCAGGGACTGCCGAACGGCAAGGCCTGCGATTTTGGGTTAACCCGCGATTTTAAGGTTTTAACGCCATGGGCGCACCCCTGTCGGCGCATCAACCTCTGAAGTAAAAGCCCATGCAAAAGCCTGTCAGCGCAATGAAGCAGGCCCGGAGCGTTCCGCAACCTTCCGCAAGACCTGTTTCGCAATGAAAAAGGCTTCTTGCGCAACAAGGACGGGCATAAGCAGCTATTAAAAAGCTAGCAATTCCCAGGCTCAACGGGAAAATCCGGCACTCGCGCGGCCAGGTCATCCTCTGGCGCATGCTGCATCTGCGCAAGCTGCTATTTATTCAATAGCAGACTGCGCCGGACGCGTTCGGACTCAGGCTCAGTTGCGCACCGTCATCTGGCCGCGAACTTCTCCGCCCGGATTGGCTGCGGTGTGGATGTTGGCGTACCAGCGGCCGGCCATCAGGTCTGCCGCCTGGGCCGGGGTCAGCGTGGCCCGTCCTTCCATCGGGCTGGTGATGGGGCCTGGCCAGGGCAGGACCACGCCGGCATTGGCGCCGATGGCCGCCGGGCCATGAAAGTGCGCCGCCGTGGCCGGGCCGCTCAGGCCGGAGTAGCTGGCCTTCCAGCGCAGCAGGCTGGTGTCCTTGTTGAACACCGCATCGACCGAGCCGCTGCCCTGGCTGGCATTGGGGGGAACTTCATTGGCGGCGCGCAACTGGGTGGTCAGGGCCACCATGTTGGACGCGGGCGCTGGCGGCGGCATCATGCCGCAGCCGGTGATGGCAGCGCCAGCCACCATGGCAAGGGCGGCAAGGCAAATACGGCTGGCTTGGCGACGTGTGGTCATGAGAGCTCCTGATGGGTAAAAAAAAAGATTGTCGGCCGGCAATCGGGGGGCGCCGCCAGGATAAACCCGATACAGCGCGCCGCCTACGCTGCCGGCGCGAAAGCGCTGCACTTACGCCTTTCTCCTACGCCAGCGGTCCGGCGCGGCCGACACGCGGCAGGCAAACGACGCCGCAAAGTCGGCTCATATTCCCCATGAATGGCGTCTTTTCGGCGCCTATGATTTGCGGGCGCAGGCCGTCTGCGCCTGGAGACTTCGATGAAACGCCTTTTTCTAGTGTCATCACTGGCCTGCGCAGCCCTGCTGCTGTCCGCCTGCCCTGATGCCAAGCTGCCAACGCCTGCACCCAAAGTGCCAGAGCCCAAGGCCGAGAACACGTTACTTTATGGCTCGCCCGGCTCGTCCCGCATGGCGCTGCAGCAGGCGGTCGAGAAAGCGTCGGGCTGCGCAGTGACCGACAGCGACTATTCACGCCAGGCAGGCAGTTCGATGCCCAGGTCAGATGCCCTGGCAGCGTGGGCAATTGATGCCGCGCTATTGAAAAAAAGAGGGACAGCAGCAGCCGTGTAGCCACTCCTGTCCCCGTTTGCCGCATCAAGCGATGCCGGCAATAAAACTGACTGCCATTTCTTCGGCTTCAGCTCTTCGCTTTCAGCGCGTCCCGCATGGCCTTGACCTGGTCGTGGTTGCGCTGGGCGCCCTCGGCCTGGCGTTCCACCACGCTGCGGATGGCCGGCGGCAGGTTTTGCTTCAGGGCCTTGCGGTAGCGCGCCACGGCGGTGTCTTCGCCGCGTTCGCATTCGTCCAGCATGGCCACGTCGCTGTGGCCGGTCAGCGTGCCGCGCACCGAAACCCATCCACGGTGCAGTGCGCCCGCCACGGTGCCGCCCTCGTCGGGTTCGCCGCCCAGTTGCCTGATGAGCGCCTGCAATTCCTGGCCGGCCGTGCGGCATTCCTGCGCATGGCGCGCCAGCATCGTTTTCAGGTCTGCCGTCTGGGTATGTTCGGCAGCGCTGTTAAAGCCGTATTCGCCGTCGCGGCAGGATTCAAGCAAGTCATTGAGGGTGTCGATCACTTCGTCGTTGTCTTTTGTCATGGTGTTTGCTCCGCTGATGGTGTTGAAAAAAGTTCCCTGCAGGCCGCCGTAGCTGCCGGTCTGCGACGCCACACGGTCCCAGGCGGCGCGGCTGGCCAGCACGGACTCCATCGTCACCCAGATGAAATGCGCTATCGGTCAGGCAAGCACAGGCAGCGCTGTAGGAGAAAACCGTCCAGCCGCTCCAGACGAAATCCAGCCGCGAGCGCGGCCATGCAGGCATGGCTGCGGCTGCTTTCAATGCCAAATCGGCTTGTTGCGCAGGCCCGGCATGCGCAAGGTGCTATGAAAAATATAGCGACCTGCCGCTCAGGCGTCGAGTTCCGGGTAGTTTCGAAAGATGCCGTCTTCATTGAAGGCAAGGCGCCGCTCGCTCGCCAGGTAGCGCGCGATGCGCTTGTGCTGCGCCACGCGGTCGTGCAGCGCGGCCACCAGCGGCGCTTTTTCCAGCGCGCGGCGGGTGCTTTTTGGAAACGCGTACAGCAGGCCATCGACCAGCTGAAACAGCGACAGGTCGGCATAGCTCAGCCGCTTGCCGACCAGGTTCGTGCGGCCCTTGGGATTGCGCGCCAGCACGTTTTCAAACCAGTCCAGGTACTTGGGCAGGCGGTTCTGGCGAAAATCCCTGGCGCGTCTGGCCGCCTCCGGTTTCTGGTCGGCGTAATACAGGCTGCCGGCGATGGGATGGTGCGTGTCGTGAACTTCGGCCACCATGTCGGCAATGGTGAGCTGCAGCTGGTGCGTCCACAGGCGCCGGGTTTTGTTCTTGCTGACCAGCCCCAGGCGCGGGCCGAGGTAGAGCAGGATGGCGGCCGTTTGCGCCACGATGACCTTGCCATCGACCAGAAACGGCGGTGCAAACGGCGGGCATGCAACCCCGGCCACGGAACCCTCCATGAATTCCATCATGGCCGCAACGCCCTGCCCCACCGCCTCGTCACCGCGCGCCACGTCGGTATAGGGCGCGCCGGCGGCTTCGAGCGCCAGCCGCACAAATTCGCCGCGCCCCTGGATCGTGGGCCAGTAATAAAGCTCGTAAGTCATGCTCTGCCTTTCAGTGAGAACGTAGGCGTGGGCGGGTTTAAAAAAGCGGCCTGCAGACCGCAGCAGGCCATACATCGATTTTGAGAAGGGTGGTCATGGGTATTTGTATTGTTGTTTGGGTTCAATGCCGGCCGAATATCGGGCCGCCAGAGCGAACACCTTTAGCTGTGTTCGCCAGTGGAATATTCAAGTTGTTGACTCGAACCGCCTGCCTGCGCTGTCCGCGCTGCCATTGGCACGGCCCGCGCCCTTGATGCATATCAAGCCAAATCGCAGGGCGTCATCCCCGACCTGCCGGTCTACCTCAACAGCCCGATGGCGGCCAATGCCACCCATGTGTACGAGCGGCGCCGCGCCGGGTTGCAACACCATTTAAAGAATCAGGGCGCCAGCCCTTCTTCAGGCGCCCGCACCACCAGCACGGGCACCGGCGCATGCCGCACAATCTGCTCGGCATCGCTGCCCAGCAGCACGCGGCCAATGCCGCGCCGGCCATGCGAGCCGACGACGATCAGGTCGGCCTTTACGCGCCTGGCCTGCTCGGCCACATGGTCACAGATACGGCCACCCTTTCCCTCGTCGATCAGCACGCTGTCCACCTCCACGCCCTGGTCGAGCGCTTTTTGCCGGTCGTGCGCCAGCAGCTTTTCGCCTGCCCCCTGCATGAGCGGGATGATTTCGTTGAGATAGTTCATGGCCGGCTCGAAACCGTTGACGTAGTCGAGTTCATCCACGACATGAAGCAGCCGCAGGCGGGCGCCGCTCAGCCGGGCCAGCCGGATCGCTTCATCAAGCGCTTTTTCGGAGGTGGGGCTGCCGTCAACCGGCATGAGAATCTGGTGGTAGCTGGACATGGTTTTTCCTGAGTTGAAGCAGTCATCTTTCGGCCTCTGCGGCTTATGGCATTTGCGCAAGGTCAACAACATGCCCGAAATTCATACCGGCCACAAGCCATTTGCGTACCATGCCCCCATGTTGACGACATCCATGTTTTCGATGACGGTCGATTCGGTGGGGCACAAGCTGCTGGGCACGTTCAAACCTGTGCCGCAGGCCACGGACCGTGACGTGGTGGTGCGGGTGCTGGCCTGCGGCGTGTGCCGCACCGACCTGCACATCCTTGACGGCGACTTGCCGCCGCACCGGGCCGGCGTGGTGCCGGGGCATGAAGTGGTCGGGCAAATCGTGGCCCGGGGCGCGCAGGCTACGCGCTTTGCCATCGGCCAGCGGGTCGGCATTCCGTGGCTGGGCGGCACCTGCGGCGGCTGCGCCTTTTGCGCCATGAAGCGCGAAAATCTCTGCGACTACCCGGTCTTCACCGGCTATGACCGCGACGGCGGATTCGCCGAATACGCCGCCGCCGATGAACGCTTTTGCTTTGCCCTGCCCGAACGCTATGACGACTGCCATGCCGCGCCGCTGCTGTGCGCCGGCCTGATCGGCTTTCGCGCCTGGCGCCTGGCGGGCGAATCCGCGCCGCGCCGGCTGGGCCTGTACGGATTCGGCGCCGCGGCCCACATCATTTGCCAGATCGCTGTCAGCCAGAGTCAGGAGGTGTATGCCTTCACCCAGAAAGGCGACCTGGCCGGGCAGCGCTTTGCCCGCAGCCTGGGCGCCGCCTGGGCCGGCGGCTCGGACGAGGCAGCGCCCCTGCCGCTGGACGCGGCGCTGATTTTTGCGCCGGTGGGCGCCTTGGTGCCGGCGGCCCTGGCGGCAACCCGCAAGGGCGGCACGGTGGTTTGCGCAGGCATCCACATGAGCACCATTCCGGCCTTTGAATACCGGCTGCTCTGGGGCGAACGTGTCCTGAAGTCGGTCGCCAACCTCACGCGCGAGGACGGCGATGCCTTTTTCAGGCTGATCGACGACTTCCCGGTCCAGACCCATGTACAGGCCTTTGCCCTGCAGGACGCCAACGCCGCCGTGCAGGCCTTGCGCGACAGCACGGTCAATGGAGCGGCGGTGCTGGTTCCCTGAACGCCAAGGCAGGGCCACTTGCGCCAGATCAAGCGCCGGGCGGTCATTTCTCCTGCGGCAAACTGGCTTGCGAAATATCAATCGGCTGCGGAACAAGGCCCGTATATTGAAAACCTGAAGCCCAATCCCCACAATTTCTGAAACCCGACTCGTTCACGAAAAGGAGCCTCACGCATGAAAACCGATAGTCAACTCAAGGCCGATGTCACCGACGAACTGGCATGGGACCCGGCCATCAACTCCACCGGCATCGGCGTCATGGTCACGGATGGCGTGGTGACGCTCACCGGCCACCTGAACAGTTTTGCCGAAAAACATGCGGTCGAAAGCGCCGTCCAGCGCGTCGAAGGCGCGCGCGGCATTGCGCTGGAACTGGACGTGAAGCTGTCCGCCGAACACAAGCGCAGCGATTCAGAAATCGCGCAGGCAGCAGCCACAGCGCTGCAGCTTCACAGCCTGGTGCCTGACGGCAAGCTCAAGGTCACGGTCGAGGGCGGCTGGGTCACGCTGAGCGGCGAGGTGGACTGGAGCTACCAGCGGGCAAGTGCCGAGCAGTGCATCTGGCCGCTGGCCGGCGTGCTTGGGGTGGACAACCACATCACCATCACGCCCCGTGCCAGCGGCAAGGACATCGGCGAGCAAATCACCGCCGCCCTGACGCGCCAGGCCATGCGGGAAGCCAGGCATATCGACGTTGCGGTCGAGGGCGGCGTGGTGACGCTCAAAGGCACAGTGCATTCGCTGGCGGAGCGCGAAGCGGCCGTTGGCGCAGCGTTCTCGGCGCAAGGCGTTTCGCGCGTCGTGGACAAGCTCAGGGTCGGCGTCTAAGGGATGCCGGCTATTTTTCTTCGTTCTTTTGTTTCATCAACTCTCAAGGAAATTCATCATGAGCAACTTGCGCTTAATCGACTCCGACATCAGCGACTCCTTCAACACCGCCCTGCGCCGCTTCTTTGCCCCCATGACGCTGGAAACCGAAGCCCCGACGCTGAAAATGCGTGTCGATGTCTCTGAAAAAGACAATGCTTATGAAGTCAAGGCCGACATTCCCGGCGTCAAGAAGGAAGACATCAACGTGCGCATCGACGGCAACGTGGTGCAGATCGACGCCGAGGTGAACCGCGAAAAGGAATCCAAGGACAAGGGTGGCAAGGTGCTGCGCAGCGAGCGCTACTGGGGCAATATCTCGCGCACGTTCAGCTTGAGCCAGGACGTGGACGACACCAAGGTGGTCGCCAAGTACGCCGATGGCGTGCTGACGCTGGAGCTGCCTAAAAAAGCATCGCTGGAGTCCAAGAAAATCACCGTGCAATAAGGCGGCGCGTACCGCAAGGCCCGATGCGCGGCGGCCGGGCAAACCGGCGTTGCGGATCGGGCCGCGCTGGCGCGCGGCGGCGGCAGTCAGCGCCTGGCGCGTGAGTCAGCCGCGTCAACCAAGCGCTTCAGTGGATGGCCTCAATGCGCCATCAGCACCGGCAGGGTCATGGACTGCAGCACCGTGCGCGAGGTGCCGCCCAGCACCCACTCGCGCACCCGGCTGTGGCCATAGCAGCCCATCACCAGCAGATCGGCCCCGATGTCGCTCGCACGCGAAAGCAGCAATTCGCCCAGCGCCTCGGGCTCCTCGCCTTGTGGCTGCCAGGTCGCCTCGACGCCATGCAGGCCGAGGTAGCCGTTCAGGTCCAGCCGGCTGCCTTCGATCCGCTCGTCGGCGCCTGACCACGAAAGAATGACGACGCGCTTCGCGCGCTTGAGCAAAGGCATGGCCGCGCTCACGGCGTGGGCCGCTTCGCGGGCAGGTTTCCAGGCAATCACAACCGTCTCGCCAATCGCGCCAATCGCGCCGGGCGGCAGGCCGGCATAGGGCAGGATCAGCGCCGGCTTGCCGCTCAGGGCCATCACGTTCTCGGCAAAGTCAGACGGAACGCCGGACGATGACGCGCTGGAAGGGCCATACTGGCCCAGCACCAGCAAGTCGGCATAGAGCGCCTGCTGCGCGAACGCCGCCATGATCGGATCATCGGGAATCTCGGCCCATGCCATGCCGATGCCAGGCGTCGCCAGCAACTGATCGAACGCAGCGTGCGCGCGCTGCTTCAGTTCATCGTCGATTTCACGCAGGGCCACCGCAATGCCGGGACCGATTTCCGGCGCGAACGGCAACTCGACGAAACGCGGCGTGACGGCGTACAGCGCCGTCACGGCGGCGCCCAGCGCCTGCCCTAGCTGGCGCGCCGCCTCCAGGCGCTGAACCGCCTGCGGCGACGCATCCAGATGTACCAGTAGCTGTGCAAGGGAAGCGTTCATGGCGGACTCCGTCAGCAAGTTTCGAGTCCCCAACCTTATAAGCTCGCAGCCCGGCGCGTCTTGACCAAGGTCAAGCAGCCCCACGGCAGCCTCCCGGGTGCGGGCAGGAGTCAGCCGGGCCAGGCGGTCCTTACCCGGCCGTTGATACAGGTCAACACAATCTGCCTGGCCGCCGGCCACACTCATGCGTCAGATTTGAATCAAGGAGTGACTCATGTACCAGCGAATACTTGTTCCGGTTGACGGAAGCGAAACCTCCAACAAGGCCTTGGTCGCCGCGCTGCAAATGGCCAGGGAGTCGGGTGGCCGGGTGCGGCTGATCCATGTGGTTGAGGAGCTGGCCTACCTGACCGGCTATGAGCAGTACGGCGGCTATTCGGGCGAGCTGATCACCGCCATGCGCGAAAACGGAACCAAGGTGATCAATGACGCCATGGCCATTGCCCAGGCGGCCGGCGTCGCGGCTGACAGCATGCTGTATGACGAGCTTGGCGAGCGGCTTGCCGAGGTGGTGGCGAATGCCGCCAGGGAATGGAAAGCCGACCTGGTGGTCGTCGGCACCCATGGCCGGCGCGGCGTCGGGCGCATGCTGCTGGGCAGCGGCGCCGAGCAGATCCTGCGGCTGGCGCCGGTGCCGGTCCTGGTGATTCGCCTGGGCGAGAACGACCGCCAGGCCGCCTGAAGCGTTTTCAATTCATGCAGGCCGCAGCCAAATGCGGCTAAGGACCCTGTCAGCAATAACTTCCCTGCGTCATACCCGCGAAGGCGGGTATCCAGACTCGTTTGAGCGTTTCAGCCCGTGTCGCTGGATTCCCGCCTTCGCGGGAATGACGGACGGGAAGTTATTTACAGCCACATCCTTAAACCTCTCAACCCGTTCCCCGCATTTCCATTCAACCAGGAGCAACCCATGGCCAACAACGCAATCTTCGCCCGCCTGTCCAACCTGTGGACCGGATTCATCTCGCTCTGGGTGTCCGACATTGAAAAAGAGCACCCCGAAATCGCCTACCAGAACGCCATCGCGTCGATGATCCAGAAGTACACGCAGCTCAAGTCGGCCACCGGCGCCATCATTGCCCGGCGCCAGGAAATCACCGTCCGCCTGTCCAGCCACGAGCGCGAGCTGGCCGGCATCAGCAACGACCTCGAAGCCGCGCTGGCCACCGGCCAGGACGACCTCGCTGTGGTGCTGATCCAAAAGAAGAATGCGCTCGATGCGTCCATCACCGAACTGCGCGCCGACGCCGAACAGGCCACCACCGACGCCGACAACGCCAAGGATTCGCTGATGCAGGTGAAGACCGAGATCGACAAGCTCAAGGCCGAAAAAGACCGCATGCTGGCGCAGATGCACAGCGCGCAGGCGCGGATCAAGATCCAGGGCCAGCTCGACGGCCTGTCGGTCGATGCCGAGGTGCAGGCGCTGGGCGCGGTGCGCGAGCACATCAAGGGCCAGGTGGCGCAGGCCAGCCTGGGCTCCGAGCTGCACAACTCCGACCTCGACGTGCGGCTGGCGAAATTGCGCCAGAGCAGCGGCAGCGTGACCGCCAAGGCCCAGCTCGAAGCCATGAAGCAGGCGCGCGCGGCCAGCGCCCAGGCTTCGGTCAAGAACCTTTGACAGCGGGCTGAACCCGTGACGACGCCCGCGACGCTGCCCGCCACCACGCGCAATGCGCTGCCGCGCTGGGCCGAAACCCTGCGCCAGAAATACCTGGCCGGCGAAGCCTCGACCTTTGTGCTGTACCGCAATGTGTTCGACAACTTCCTGGTCGGCGAGACGCTGCACAACCTGCAGTCCTTCCTGGTCGCCGAGCTGTTCAGGGACACCAAGAAGCATGTCTGCGAGGTCAGCCTGGAGCGCGGCATCCAGGTGCTGATCGGCAAGGCCGACGCCGCCATGGGAACGGCGGAAGGCGAAAACGCCGACGGCTCCACGCTGCTGCAATCGCTGCATGCTTTGGAAAAGCAGATGCGCGCCGAGCAATCGACCGCCGTCATCGTGCCCTACGCCGATGCGCTGCTGCCGGCCGGCGACCCGAGCTTCATGGCGCACCAGGACCGGCAGGTTTACCTCGCCTTTCACCGCTGGTCGCTGGACCAGACGCTGACGCGCGGCGACAACATCACGATTCTGGTGGCCGAGTCGCTCAACGCGATCAACCCCGGCCTGCTGTCGAACCCCAAGGTGGCGGCCATTGAGATTCCGATGCCGGACCTTGCGCTGCGCAGGCGGGTCATCGCTTTTCTGGCGCCCCGGCTGACCGAGCAGCAACTGAGCCTGTTTTCCGAGCGCACCGGCGGCCTGCGCACCGTGCAGCTGGCCAGCATCATGGCCGGCTCCGAAGGCCACGGCCTGAGCGAAACCCAGCGCCGCACGCTGATTCTGGAACTGCTGCACGGCACGCCCGACGCCGAAGCGCGCGCCGGCACGCTGGCCACCATCACGGCGGGCATGACGCCGGCCGAAATCACCCGGCTGATCGAGCCCGGCAAGGCCCTGCCTGCCAGCGACGCGAACGCGGAAGTGCTGAAGGTCATCCATGCGCGCAAGCGCGAAATGATCGAAAAGGAATGCGCCGGGCTGATCGAGTTCATCGAACCCAGCTACGGCCTGGAGGCGGTCGGCGGCCACGAGCACATCAAGCACGAACTGCTGGCAATTGCCCACAACCTGCGCGCCGGCGAAACCACCCTGACGCCGATGGGCCTGCTGGCCGTCGGCCCGATGGGCTCGGGCAAGACCTTCGTCATCAAGGCTTTTTTGAAGGAAGCCGGGCTGTCGGCTGTGGCGCTGAAGAACTTCCGCTCGAAATGGGTCGGCTCGACCGAGGCCAACCTGGAGCGCGTGCTGGCCACCGTCAAGGCGATGGGGCCGATTGCCGTCATCATCGACGAAGGCGACCGCAGCTTTGGCTCGGGCGGCGGCGAGGACAGCGACGGCGGCACCAGCTCGCGGGTGATTGCGCGGCTGAAAGAATTCATGGCCGACCCGGAAAACCGGGGCCAGGTACTGTTCGTCATGATGACCAACCGGCCCGACAAGCTCGACAGCGACATCAAGCGCCCCGGCCGGCTCGACCGCAAGATTCCCTTTTTCTACTGCGACTCGGCCGCCGAGCGGGTGCAGGTGCTGCAGGCCGTGCTGGCCCGCTACCACGAGACCTGCGTGGCGACCGCCGAACAACTGCTCACGCTGTGCGACCGGCTGACGGGCTACTCGAATGCCGACCTGGAGGCGCTGGCGCTGCTGGCCGTCGAGTTCGCCCGCAGCCGCTCCGGGCCGCTGGACGCGCAGGCCCTGACGCTGGCGGCCGACGACTTCATGCCGCCGCAGGAGCGCGCCATGATCGAATTCATGGAGCTGCTGGCGGTGTCGGAAACCTCCCGCCGTTCCCTGCTGCCCAAGCGCTACCAGGGCATGGCGCTCAGCGACATTCAAAGCAAGCTGATGGCAGCCAGGCGGCTGGCCCTGGCGCGCTAAGGATGCAGTCAGCAATAACTTCCTGCGTCATACCCGCGAAGGCGGGTATCCAGACTCGTTTGAGCGTTTCAGCCCGTGTTGCTGGATTCCCGCCTTCGCGGGAATGACGGACGGGAAGTTGTGATTTGCCAGATTCTGATTCCTTCCTCTTCATTTTTCCCAGGAGTTTTTCATGCACACCATGCCAGACCAGAACCTCAGCCCGGCGCAGGTCGCCCAGCTCACCCGCGCCATGCTGTCGGTCGCCGCCGTGGACGGCATCCAGACGGCCGAAGCCGCGCTGATCGGCCAGTTCTACGAAAGCTCGCGCAGCGCCGACATGCCGGCCACCGCGACCTTCCTGGCGGACCCGCAGGCGCAGCTTTTTGACGCCGCCGCGCTGGCCGGCAGCCCGGCGGAATTTGCCGACACCGTGGTGCTGATGTGCCTGATGACGGCCTACGCCGACGGCCACCTGAGCCCGGCCGAACGCGAGCATGTGCAAACGCTGGCGACGGCGCTCGGGCTGGATGCGGCGCGCTTTGAAGCCCATCTGGCGCAGGTGCGCGACGACCTGGTCGGCGCCTTGTCGCACCTGCCCGATGCCGGCTCGGTGGCGGCGGTGGTCAGCGAACTCTCGGCTGCCGACTAGCCGCCGGGAATCCCTTCAACCCGCCGCCTGAAACCGTGTTTTTCAAGCGATTGCGGCAAGACGCTGGTTTGCGCGGTTTTAGGCTGCGCTCAGCAATAACTTCCTGCGTCATACCCGCGAAGGCGGGTATCCAGACTCGTTTGAGCGTTTCAGCCCGTGTTGCTGGATTCCCGCCTTCGCGGGAATGACGGACGGAAAGTTGTCATGCGCCAGATACTTACTCTTTTATTGATAGCTGCCTGCGCACAGCCCGCCTGCGCAAACAGCACATTTGATCAAATAAAGCGCGATTTCAGGCCGTCCGACACGCTGCTGCTGGACCGCGACGGTGAAATCATCCAGCGCCTGCGCAGCAATGCCAGCGTGCGGCGCGGCCAATGGGTGGCGCTGGCCGACATCTCGCCGGCCCTGCGCACGGCGCTGGTGCTCAGCGAGGACAAGCGCTTTTACGAGCACAGCGGCGTGGACTGGCGCGCCGTGTCCAGCGCCGCCTGGGGCAACCTGTGGAACACCCGGACCCGTGGCGCGTCCACGCTCAGCATGCAGCTGGCCGGCTTGCTCGACGCGGATTTGCGGGCCGGCGCCAGGGGCCGCAGCCTGAGCCAGAAAATCGGCCAGACCGTCTCGGCGCAGGTGCTGGAAGCGCGCTGGCGCAAGGACCAGATCCTGGAGGCTTACCTCAACCTGGTGCCGTTTCGCGGCGAGCTGGTCGGCATCGACGCACTTAGCCGCACGCTGTTTGGCAAGGCGGCGCACGGGCTGGACGAACGCGAAGCTGCCGTCGCTAGCGCGCTGGTGCGCGCGCCGAACGCCAAAGCCGCGCAGGTCGCCCAGCGCGCCTGCGGCGTGATGAAGCTGATGCGGCCGGGCGTAAAGATCGACTGCGACGGGCTGGACCTGTTCGCCACGGGCGCGCTGCAGCGCCGGGCTTTCGAGGCCAGCGAAGGCATTGCGCCGCATCTGGCGCGCCGGCTTTTCATGCGGGCTCAGCCCCCACCCCCGAACCCAAACCCAAACAAGCAGACCATCCACTCCACCCTGCGCGCCCCGCTCCAGCGCTTTGCCGTGCAAACCCTTCAACAGCAGTTGCGCGAGCTGCGCGGCCGCCACGTCGAGGACGGCGCCGTGGTCGTGCTGGACAACGCCAGCGGCGAGGTGCTGGCCTGGGTCGGCTCCTCAGGCGGCTTGAGCGCCGCCGCCGAGGTCGATGGCGTGCTGGCCCTGCGCCAGCCCGGCTCGACCCTCAAGCCTTTTTTGTATGCGCAGGCGATTGCCGAGCGGCGCATCACCGCCGCCTCGCTGCTCGAAGACTCGGCGGCGCAAATCCAGACGGCAGGCGGCCTCTATATTCCGCAAAACTACGACCGCCGGTTCAAGGGCCTGGTGTCCAGCCGCACCGCGCTGGGTGCCTCGCTCAACGTGCCGGCCGTGCGCACGCTGGTAATGGTTTCGCCCGACGCCTTTCACCGGCAGCTGCGGGCAGTCGGTTTGCCGCTGAAGGAATCGGGCGACTACTACGGCTACAGCCTGGCGCTGGGCAGCGCCGAGGTGTCGCTGCTGTCGCTGGCGAATGCCTACCGCACGCTGGCCAACGGCGGGCGCTTCAGCGAGGTCCAGTTCGGGGTCGGGGCGGCTGTCCGGCCCCTGCCCGCCCTGGACCCGCGCGCCGCCTTCATCACCGCCGACATCCTGGCCGACCCGCTGGCGCGCGCCCGCACCTTCGGCACCGACAGCATCCTGGCGACGCGCTTCTGGACGGCGGTAAAAACCGGCACCAGCAAGGACATGCGCGACAACTGGGCGCTGGGTTTTTCACAGCGCTACACCGTCGGCGTGTGGGTCGGCAACGCCAGCGGCGCGCCGATGTGGGACGTGAGCGGCACCAGCGGCGCGGCGCCCGTGTGGGCTGCGCTGATGAAGCAGCTGCACCAGACCGAACCGAGCCGCGCACCCTTGCCGCCGCCGGGCGTGGTGCAAAGCCGCGTGGAGTTTGGCAACCAGCTTGAAGCGGCGCGCAGCGAATGGTTCATCCGGGGCACCGAGCAGCCCGTATTTGCTATGGATTCAGGAGCTGTAAACACCCGCCCGGCAAGCGCAAAAGGCCTGAAAAGCATAAAAAATACGGCATTGCAAACCGCAGCGCCGCCGCGCATCACCGCCCCGGCTTCGGGCACCATCATTGCGCTGGACCCGGACATTCCACCGGCGCATCAACGCCTGGCATTCAGCGCCGAAGGGCAAAGCCTGCGCTGGCGGATGGACGGCAGGGAGTTCGGGCGCGGCAGCACGGTCCAGTGGCTGCCCTGGCCGGGCCGGCATGCGGTGCAGCTGCTTGATGCCAGCGGCAAGGTGGCTGACGAGATCCGGCTGGAAGTTCGCGGCGCCGGGGTGCGCCAGATGCAGAAAACCAGCGGGGCAGCGCTGCCGGACGCTCAGGATGCCTTGCTATCGTCAAGCGGCAGAACGTCCGTCCAGTCGCAAAAATCACAGCGATAACGCTTGACGGGCCTGATGAGGCTGACGAGACGGTCGCGCAGTCTTCGTCTGACGCGGGTGGCGGTGTCGCCACACTGCGGACAGACGATTTTTCCTTTGCGCAGAGATGTCAGGCCAGTCATAAGAATGCTTTCGATGTCGTGTTGCAGCATGTTGTTACCAGGTGATGAGCTGTATCAAGCCGTTGAAGACACAAGCGGCACAAGCTCCACTCTTTACTCTTCACTCTTCACTTTTCACACTTTTATGTATGGCTTTTAACCATCAAAAAAACGTGCCGTTATAAAGAGGGCCAATGACGTAATTACTTGTAACTAATGTAATCCACTTTCTGAAAAATCATGAATTAATTTCAGTTTAACAATCAAAAATTGTATTCTTATCCGTTATTTTGTGCTAGCAGATTTATATGACAGAGCTTCTCTGAATACGATGGGGCCGAAAAAGTGCCTTGTGCAGGCTTGTCGCTGGCTACAGCCAAGCCAGCCGTGCCTGGCACAGGTCGATCATTGATCTTGCCGTCCTGCGGTGCTCTGAAATACTGCGGCTGCGCCGCATCCTGAAGGGCGTCATAGCCATACATCAGCCTGACCGGCAGCGACAGCGCCAGCACCGCCGCGCCCCCTTTGGCCGGCGGCAGGCTTTTGGCATACGCCACCAGCGCGCCAAGGTCTTCCTCGGTGAAGCGGTAGTCTTCGCCGGGCATGATGAACACCGGACGGCCATCGGGCTTGACGCCGTGGCGCCGCGCGAATTGAACAAATCTGGCGGCACAATCCCGGATGTGACGCCCGAGCCCGCACTCTCCACCCTGCCCGCTGCATCCGCTGCAGTGGCAAGCGCCCTGCCCCGGCGCATTGCCCATCTCGACATGGATGCGTTTTTCGCGTCGGTCGAGCTGCTGCGCTATCCGCAGCTCAAGGGCCTGCCGGTGGTGATCGGCGGCGGGCGGCGCACGGTCGATGAGGCGCTGCTGGCCGCGCATGGCGAGCGGGCGCTGCGCTTCATCCCGGTGGCCGAGTTTCCGCTGCTGAAAGATTACGTCGGCCGGGGCGTCATCACCACCGCGACCTATGCGGCACGGCAATTCGGCGTCGGCTCGGCCATGGGCATGATGAAGGCCGCCAGATTGTGCCCGCAGGCCATCGTGCTGCCGGTGGATTTCGACGAGATCCGCCGCTTCTCGCGCCTGTTCAAGAGCACGATTGCCGAGGTCGCGCCGCGGGTCCAGGACCGGGGCATCGACGAGGTGTACATCGACTTCACCGACGTGCCCGGCGGCCAGCGCGAAGGCGGGCGGTCGCTGGCCCGGCTGATCCAGCGGGCGATTTTCGAGAAAACCGGGCTGACCTGCTCCATTGGCGTGGCGCCCAACAAGCTGCTGGCCAAGATGGCCAGCGAGTTCAGCAAGCCCAACGGCATTTCGATTGTGTACGAGGCCGATCTGCAAACCCTGATCTGGCCGCTCAACGTGCGCAAGATCAACGGCATCGGCCCCAAGGCGGGCGAAAAGCTGGCGCGCCTGGGCGTGCAGACCATCGGCGAGCTGGCGGCGCTGGAGCGGCAGTTTTTGATGGCGAACTTCGGCAAGGCCAGCGGCGCCTGGATGCACGAGGTCGCCTGGGGCCGCGACGACAGCCCGCTGGCGCTGGAGAGCGAGCCGGTCAGCATGAGCCGCGAAACCACCTTCGAGCGCGACCTGCATGCGGTGCGCGACAAGGCCGAACTCGGCGCGATCTTTACCCGGCTGTGCGAGCAGGTGGCCGCCGACCTGCAGCGCAAGGGCTACGTCGCCAGGACCATCGGCATCAAGCTGCGCTATGACGATTTCAGGGTTGCGACGCGCGACCAGACCGTGCAGGCCCACACCGCCGATGCGCAAGCCATCCGCAAAATTGCCGGACAGTGCCTCAAGCGCGTGCCGCTGGACCAGAGGCTGCGCCTGCTGGGGGTGCGCGCCAGCGCCCTGGTCAGGGCCGGCGAAGCGCCGGTTCATGAACAAAACAAGCCTTCCGCGCAGGCAGGGCATGCACCAGCAGCTACTGAATCAATAGCAAGCTACCCGCTCTTCGAATCCTGGTAAAAACCGCCCGTCCGGCAGGAAGGCATGGGCCGCCGCGCCGGCCGGCAAGGCGCAGGCGTACAGGCGGACGGCCGGAATCCCGGCAGCCCATGGCGATTTTCGGGAAAGCCGGGCGGGCGCTGCCGGGGCCCGAACGCGCGTCAGAAATCACCCGAAGGCGCTATGTTATTCATAGCTCTCAAAGCCCGTTCCTATTGCGCAATCGGCCTTTTTAATGCGTTAATTTGATTTTTCTGGCGTGCCGGGGCCCGGGCATGCATCGCACCGAACGCCGATGGTGCTGCGGTAGAGTGGGCAGGGGGAGCTTGCGGGCATTCGAACTATACGATCAAGGAATGAACATGAAAAGCATCTGGGAAAGCGAACCGCCTGCAAGCGAAAGCGAGCATTCCGAGCGATTGCTGCTCCAGCGCGCGATTACCTCCAGCAAGAACGGCATCACCATTGGCCGCGCCCTCAATGGCCAGTTTCCGCTGATCTATGCCAACCCGGCGTTTTACCGCCTGACCGGCTTTGCGCCTGGCGAAGTGATCGGACAGGACTGCCGCTTTCTCCAGCAGGGCCACAAGGAGCAGCCCGGACTGCAGACCCTCAGGTGCGCGCTGGCGCAGGGGGCGGAGGCCACCGTGCTGCTGCGCAACTTTCGCAAGGACGGCACCGAGTTCTGGAACGAACTCACGGTGTCGCCGGTGCTGAACGAAAGCGGTGCGCTGACGCACTACGTCGGCATCCAGCACGATGTGACCGAACGCGAGAATGGCGCGCAGGCCATCACGGCGCTTAACCGTGCGCTGTCCCTGCGCGGCGAAGAGCTGAAGCAGACCAACGACAGCCTGCGTGCGTTTTCCTCCTCGGCGTCGCACGACCTGCGCGCGCCGCTGGCATCCATCAAGGGCTTTTGCACGATGCTGAAGAAGTCCGCCGACCTGCCGCAGGACAGCCGTTCGGCGCACTACCTGGCGCGCATCGAGGCCAATGCCGACCGCATGGGGCAGCTGATCGAGGCCATGCTGGCGCTGGCGCAGTCCACCGCCAGGGCGCTCAATGTCGGCCTGTGCGACCTCTCCCGGATGGCGCGGGAAGTGATTGCCACGTCGCACACCTCATCGCCCGAACTCGACGCCCAGGTACACATCGAACCCGGCCTGATGGCATGGGGCGACCCGTTGCTGCTGCATTCGGTGCTGCAGAACCTGCTGGGCAACGCGCTGAAATACTCGTCCACAACCCCGGGCGCCCGCGTGCATTTCGGCCGCGAGCCGGGCGGCGTCGCCGACGCCCGGTTTTTTGTCCGCGACAACGGCGCAGGCTTTGACATGAAAAACGCCAGCCGCCTGTTTGACGCCTTCCAGCGCTTTCATTCGGAAGACGAGTTCCCCGGCACCGGGGTCGGGCTGGCCACCGTGCATCGGATCGTGACCCGCCATGGCGGCGTGGTGTCCGCCGAATCCGCGCCGGGCGCGGGGGCGGTTTTTTACTTCAGCCTGGGCACGCCCTGCGTGGCGCCCTGAGTCCGGCGTCATTCTGAATCGGGCTGTAGCGCACGGCCCGCCTGCGCGAGCAGCTATCTATTCAATAGCAATCATTGCCGCGCGGTGCGCACCGCAGCCGGCATGGCCTGCGGATGGCTGGTGCGAAACGGGCTGATGTCGAGCCCGCCACGGCGCGTGTAGCGGGCGTACACCGTCAGCTTGACCGGCTTGCAGCGCGTCCAGATATCCATGAAGATGCGCTCGACGCATTGCTCGTGGAACTCGTTGTGGTTGCGAAAGCTGACGATGTATTGCAGCAGGCCTTCCTGGTTGATCTGCGGGCCGCTGTAGCTGATGCGCACGCTGCCCCAGTCGGGCTGGCCCGTCACCAGGCAGTTGCTTTTCAGCAGGTTGCTGGTCAGCACTTCAGTCACCGGCGGCTCGCCCCACACGGCGCTCAGCAGCTCGGGCGCGGGCGTGTAGCGGCTGCATTCCACATCCAGCCGGTCCAGGCTCAGGCCGTCGAGTTCGGCCACCTCCTCGCGGTCGAACATCTCGGGCAGCAGCAGCCGGACGCCCACGGTCGAGGCCTGCGCCGCGCCGCGCCAGGCGGCTTCGCTGATGTCGGCCCGAAGCCGCGCCTGCACTTCGGCGGCATCCGCAAAACGGGTGTTGTTGAAGCTGTTCAGGTAGAGCTTGAAGGACTTGCTTTCAATGATGCCGGGTGTCTCGCAGGGCACGATGAACTGCGCCAGCGCCACCTGCGGCTTGCCGCGCAGGTTGAGCCAGCTCAGCTCGAACGCGGTCCACAGGTCGGCGCCGAAAAAAGGCGGCGCTGCGCCCGCGCCGATCTCCAGCCGCTTGGCCAGGCGCGGAATCGGAAACAGCAGCGACGCGTCGTACTGATCGACATAGGCGGACGATTTGCCGAGTTCGGAATGTTCAGGCGTGTTCATTTTTTCAGTTCCAATTTCATTGCCTGGGCGCAGCCGCCGCGAAGTGCGGAATCAGCAAGGCCAGCAGGCGCTCGACCACGCCGGGCGGCAGGTCATGGCCCATGCCTTCGATGCCGGCCAGTTGGGCGCCCGGAATGCGGCGGGCGGTGTCCTCGCCGCAGGCAAACGGCACCAAGGGGTCGGCCTTGCCATGCACCACCAGCGTCGGGGCTGGCCCTGCGCATCAAAGGCGGCGCCGCTGTCCTCGACCTCGATGTCAATTCCGTTTGCTCTTGTTTTCATAGCTGCCTGTGTAGGTGGATATTGCGCAAGAAGGCTTTTTTGTTACTAATTTGACGATTGTCCGGGACTTCTTGCGAAGCAAGCCGCCATCGCAGGACGCCGTGGCCTGACCCGTCAGCCGCCCTGCCCGCGCCGGAACACCAGCCGGTCCAGCGTCGAAGCGCCAGCATCAAAGCCGTAGCCTTCAGCGTCAAAGCCTTTCAGCTTTTCAACCGTTGCCAGCTTGTTTTCAATAGCGTAGCGCACCATCAGGCCGCGTGCGCGCTTGGCCATGAAGCTGATGATCTTGTACCGGTCGCCCCGCCACTCCTCGAACACGCAGCTCACGACGCGGGCCTTGAGCGCCTTGCGGTTGACCGCCTTGAAATACTCTTCGCTGGCCAGGTTGACGATGACCGGCGACACATCGGCTGCCGCGCGTTCGTTCAGGTAGTCGGCAATCTGCGCGCCCCAGAACTGGTAGAGGTTTTTGCCGTGCCCTGTTGCCAGCGCCGTGCCCATTTCCAGCCGGTAAGGCTGCATCCAGTCGAGCGGGCGCAGCACGCCGTACAGGCCGCTCAGGATGCACAGGTGGTCCTGAGCCCAGGCCAGTTGCGAATCGCCCAGGGTTTTCGCGTCCAGCCCCTGATAGGCATCGCCATTGAAGGCGAGCGCGGCCTGCTTTGAATTTTTGGCGGTGAATTTGGGCGACCAGGCTTCATAACGCGCCACGTTCAGGCCGGCCAGCGCATCCGACAGCTTCATCAGGCTGGCGATCTGCTGCGGCGACTTCTCGCGCATCACCGCGACCAGTTCGGCGGCTTGCCTGGCAAACAGCGGCTGGGTGTGCGGCACGTGGCCCGCTGGCGTGTCGTAGTCAAGGGCTTTGGCAGGGGACAGAATAAACAGCATGGGCGGGACATCCTTTGCGCCGGATTATCGGATACGCTCATCATCCATTTGCTGACCGACCACCTGATGCCATGCGCCTGCTGACCCACCACCAACTCGACACCCACCGCGTGCGCGCCCAGTTTGCCAAGCTGCAGCAGGCCGTGGCCCGCGACGACTTCAAGAGCCCGAATCTCAAAAAGCTCTCGCCCACGCCCTACTGGCGCTTCAAGCTCGATCACACCAACCGGCTGCTGGTGCAGTTTGCGCGCCACGGCAGCGAAACCGTGTGCCTGGCGCTGGAGGTGATTCACAACCACGACTACGCCAATTCGCGCTTCCTGCGCGGCGCCTCGCTGCACTGGGACCAGCTCGATCTGGACGACGCGCCCGCGCCCGGCGCGGACGAATTGAACGCGCAAGCCCCGGCGCTGCGTTATGTTCACCCCGAGCGCGGCGAGATCCATGTGCTCGACAAGGTGCTGAGCTTTGACGACGCACAGCAAGCCGTGTATGACGCCCCGGCGCCGCTGATCCTGGTGGGCTCGGCCGGTTCGGGCAAGACCGCGCTGACGCTGGAAAAGCTCCGGCTGGCGCGCGGCCGGGTGCTGTACGTCACGCAGTCGGCGTTTCTGGCGCAAAGCGCACAGGCCATGTACTTTGCGCACGGCTTTGAGGCCGAAGGCCAGGAGCCCGAATTCCTGAGCTACCGCGAATTCATTGAAACCCTGCATGTGCCGGCCGGCCGCGAACTCGATTTCACCGCCTTCACCGGCTGGTTCGAGCGCTACCGCAGCGCGGCGAAGCAAGCCACCGGCGGGCTCGACGCCCACGCGCTGTTCGAGGAGTTTCGCGGCGTGATCTCCAGCCGGGCCGACGGCGTGCTTGAGCGCGCGGCCTATCTGGCGCTGGGCGTGCGCCAGTCGCTGCTGGCAGCGGAGCAGCGCGCGGCGGTGTTTGACCTGTTCGAGAAATACCGCGCCTGGCTGGCCGCATCTAGCCACTTTGACCTGAACCTGGTGGCCCACGACTGGCTGGCCCTGGCCAGGCCGACCTACGACTTCATGGTGGTTGACGAGGTGCAGGACTTGACCAGCGTGCAGCTGGCGCTGCTGCTCAAGACGCTGGCCAAACCGGGGCAATTCCTGCTGTGCGGCGACTCCAACCAGATCGTGCACCCCAACTTTTTTTCATGGGCGGCCGTCAAGACCCTGTTCTGGCAGGACGAAACGCTGGCCCGGTCGCAAACCATCTCGGTGCTGCGCGCCAACTTTCGCAACGCCCAGGCCGTGACGCAACTGGCCAACCGTCTGCTCAAGATCAAGCATGCCCGCTTCGGCTCGATTGACCGGGAAACCAACTTCCTGGTGCAGGCCACGGCGCAGACCACCGGCTCGGTGCAGCTGCTGGCGGACAAGGACAGCACCCGGCGCGAACTCAACGCCAAGACCCGGGGCTCGACCCAGTTCGCAGTGATCGTCCTGCGCGACGAAGACAAGGCCGCCGTGCGCGCCCGGTTCCAGACGCCGCTGGTGTTCTCGGTGCATGAGGCCAAGGGGCTCGAATACGCCAATGTGATCCTGGTCGATATGGTGTCCAGCCAGCGCCAGGCCTTTGCCGAGATTGCCAGCGGCGTCAAGCCGCAGGACCTGGAAGGCGACACACTGGACTACAGCCGCGCCCGCGACAAGACCGACCGCTCACTGGAGCTGTTCAAGTTCTACGTCAACGCCCTGTACGTGGCCCTGACCCGCGCCGTGGACCAGCTGCTGCTGGTTGAAAGCGACACCGGCCACCCGCTGCTGCAGCTGCTGGATTTGCGCACCAGCGACGCCATCAGCCTGGCGCAGCAGACCTCCAGCCAGCAGGAATGGGCGCAGGAAGCGCGCCGCCTGGAGCTGCAGGGCAAGCAGGAGCAGGCCGACGCGATTCGCCAGAATGTGCTGAAAACGCAAAAACCCAACTGGCCGGTGTGGGACGAAGCCGCCTTGCAGGAGCTGCTGCCCAAGGCCTTGCAACCGGGGCAAATCTCCAACAAGCCGCGCCAGGCGCTGCTGGACTATGCGCTGTGGCATGGCCAGAGCGGCTGGATTCATGACCTGGCGAAGGCCAGCCGCTTCGAGCCCGCCCTGCAGATCGCGCAGGCGCTACAGGCCGCCAGCCATCACCATTTGTATCCCCTGGCGGCAGCGCCGATGGATGCGGCGAAATTCATCGCCAAAAAAGTCGAAGTGGTGGCCGAGCGCCAGCGCCAGCCCTACGCCGGGCGGGCTTTCAAGGACGTGCTGCGCCAGTGCGACCAGTTTGGCGTGGACCACCGCAGCTACTTCAACGCCACGCCGCTGATGATGGCCGCGCAATGCGGCAACGTGGCGCTGGTCGAAGCCCTGCTGGCGCGCGGCGCCGACCCGCTGCTGCGCGACCACTACGGCCAGAGCGCCTGGGACTATGCGCTGGAGCGTTTCCTGGACGATGCGGCGCACACCCAGCACCACCTGGACGCGCTGTTCCCCCTGCTGTCGCCGCCGGTGCTGGACGTGCAAACGGCGGGCCGGCTGATCCGGCTGGAGCGCCATCAGGGCGAATACTGGCTGCTCGGCGTGATGCTGGCGAGCTACAAAAAGCTCTATTCGCAAATCGTGCCGAATCCGCAGGTTTATCGCAACCTGAAGGGCTTTTGCGCCGACCACCTGATGCGCCACGTCGAGCGTGTGCCCGAGAGCGTGCTGCGCCCCGAGCGGCGCCGGCGCACCTATTTCAACGGCGTGCTGGCGCGGGCCGAAGTCCACAGCAGCTACCAGCCCAGCCGCCAGCTCTGGCTGCGCACCCAGAACGGCTACTACGTGCTGAACCCCGAACTGCAGCTGCGCACCCACAGCGGCGCCGACTGGGCACCATGGAAACAGTGGCTGAACCAGCCGCTGGTGCATGCCGGCTGCGGCATCGTGATGCACGACAGAGCAGGCAACGCCGTCGAATAAAATCGGTCCACACTCGCCACCCTTCACCCTTCACCCTTCCAACCCCATGCGGCATCTGTGCGATGCCGTTTTTCATTGCCCTCATGACTGAAGCTGCCACTCCCCCCCCTGCAACCCCCACGCCCGATGCGGTCAAGGTATTTCCTTCCACGCCGGGGCTGGACAGCCTGGCCAAGTCGTTCGAGCCGGCCGACATCGAGCGCCACTGGGGTCCGCTGTGGGAGCAAAGCGGCCAGTACGAGCCGACGCTGGACGAATCAAAGCCGTCGTTCTGCATCCAGCTGCCGCCGCCCAACGTCACCGGCACGCTGCACATGGGCCACGCGTTCAACCAGACCATCATGGACAGCCTTACGCGCTACCACCGCATGAAGGGCGACAACACGCTGTGGGTTCCGGGCACCGACCACGCCGGCATCGCGACGCAAATCGTCGTCGAGCGCAAGCTGCAGGGTGAAGGCCAGACCCGCCACGACCTGGGCCGCCAGAACTTCGTCGCCAAGGTCTGGGAATGGAAGGAAGAGTCGGGATCGACCATCACGCGCCAGATGCGCCGCATGGGCGACTCGGTGTCGTGGAAGCATGAATACTTCACCATGGACCCGAAGATGTCCAGGGTGGTCACGTCAACGTTCGTTCAGTTGTATGAACAGGGCCTGATCTACCGGGGCAAGCGGCTGGTCAACTGGGATCCGATCCTGCAATCCGCCGTGTCCGACCTCGAAGTCGAGAGCGAGGAAGAAGACGGTTTCATGTGGCACATCCGCTACCCGCTGGCTGACGGCTCGGGCTCGATTACCGTCGCCACGACCCGCCCTGAAACCATGCTGGGCGACGTGGCGGTGATGGTGCATCCTGAAGACGAACGCTACCTGCAGTTGATCGGCCAGGAAGTTGTCTTGCCGCTGTGCGGCCGCCGCATCCCGGTGATTGCCGACGACTACGTGGACAAGGAATTCGGCACCGGCGTGGTCAAGGTCACGCCCGCACATGATGCCAACGACTATGCGGTTGGCCAGCGCCACCAGCTGCCGATCATCGGCGTGCTGACTTTGGCTGCCGCGATCAACGACAACGCGCCCGAAAAATACCGGGGCCTGGACCGCTTCGTCGCCCGCAAGGCCGTCGTGGCCGACCTGGAAGCGCAGGGTTTTCTGGTCGAGGTGAAAAAGCACAAGCTGATGGTGCCGCGCTGCACCCGCACCAGCCAGGTGATCGAGCCGATGCTGACCGACCAGTGGTTTGTCGCCGTGAACAAGGTGTCAGCGCAAGACCCGACCGGCAAATCCATCGCGCAAAAAGCGATTGACGCGGTGGACAGCGGCGCGGTCAGGTTCGTTCCCGAACAGTGGGTCAACACCTACAACCAGTGGATGGGCAACATCCAGGACTGGTGCATTTCGCGCCAGCTCTGGTGGGGCCACCAGATTCCGGCGTGGTACGACGAAGACGGCCAGGTCTATGTCGCCGCCGACGAAGCCGCCGCGCAGGCCCAGGCGCCCGGCAAAACATTGCGCCGCGACGAAGACGTGCTCGACACCTGGTATTCGTCGGCGCTGGTGCCCTTCTCGTCGCTCGGCTGGCCTGAAAAGACCAAGGAGCTGGACCTGTTCCTGCCTTCCAGCGTGCTGGTCACGGGCTACGACATCATCTTTTTCTGGGTCGCCCGGATGGTCATGATGACCACGCATTTCACCGGTCAGGTGCCGTTCAGGCATGTCTATATTCACGGCCTGGTGAAGGATGCGCAGGGCAAGAAGATGAGCAAATCCGAAGGCAATGTGCTCGACCCGGTCGATTTGATCGACGGCATCGAACTCGCGCCGCTGTTAGAGAAGCGCTCGCAGGGCCTGCGCAAACCGGAAACCGCGCCGCAGGTGCGCAAGAACACCGAAAAGGAATTCCCCGCCGGCATTCCCGGCTACGGCGCCGATGCCCTGCGTTTCACGTTTGCGTCATTGGCCAGCCTGGGCCGCAGCATCAACTTTGACAGCAAGCGCTGCGAAGGCTACCGCAACTTCTGCAACAAGCTCTGGAACGCCACGCGCTTCACGCTGATGAACTGCGAGGGCCAGGACTGCGGCCTCAATGAACACAGCAAGGAACAATGCGCGCCCGGCGGCGAGTTTGCAGACTACCTGAGCTTCTCGCAGGCCGACCGCTGGATTGCCTCGACCATGCAGCGCGTCGAGGCGGACGTGGCCAAGGGCTTTGCCGACTACCGGCTCGACAACGTGGCCAGCCACATCTACCAGTTCATCTGGGACGAGTTCTGCGACTGGTACCTGGAAATCGCCAAGGTGCAGATCCAGCAAGGCAGCGACGCGCAAAAACGCGCCACCCGCCGCACGCTGATCCGCACGCTGGAGGGCATTTTGCGGCTGGCGCATCCCTTGATTCCGTTCATCACCGAAGAACTCTGGCAAAAGGTCGCGCCCGTGGCCGGCAAGGCTGGCCCCTTCATCGGCATGGCGGCGTATCCGCAAAGCCAGCCCGAAAAGATAGCCCCGCAAGCCGAAGCGCATGTCGCCAAGCTCAAGACGCTGGTCGATGCCTGCCGCAACCTGCGCGGCGAGATGAAAGTCTCGCCGGCGACAAAGCTGCCGCTGCTGGTGGTTGGCGACGATGACTTCATCAACGCCGTAGCGCCGGTGCTCAAGTCGCTCGCCAAGCTCAGCGAGGTCAAGCTGTTTGCCACCGAAGCTGAATGGGTGCTGGCGGCCGAAGCCGCGCCCGTGGCCGTGGTCGGCGATGCGCGCGTCTGCCTGTACATGGAAGTCGATGTGGCGGCCGAAAAAGCCCGCCTGGGCAAGGAAGCCACGCGGCTTGAAGGCGAGCTGGTCAAGGTGCAGGCCAAGCTGGCCAACGAGACCTTCGTCGCCAAGGTGCCGCCCGCCGTGCTGGAGCAGGAACGCAAGCGGCTGGCCGAGTTCACGGCAACGCTGGAGAAAATCCGGGAACAGCTGGCACGCCTGAAATAAGGCCAGCCAGCCACTCGGGGAGACGGCCAGCGGGCTATTGCCGCAGGCCGGATCGGGTTGCAGTCTGACGCCGGCCATGCGTCAGCAACATGACAATGATCTTTATTTTTGAGAAAAGTCCATGCAGAAAATCACCCTGAAAAAAGCAGTCTTCCCCGTCGCCGGCCTGGGCACCCGCTTTTTGCCCGCCACCAAGGCCAGCCCCAAGGAAATGCTGCCCATCGTGGACAAGCCGCTGATCCAGTACGCGGTGGAAGAAGCCTATTCAGCCGGCATACGCCACATGATTTTCGTGACCGGGCGCAGCAAGCGGGCCATCGAGGACCATTTCGACACCGCTTACGAGCTGGAAAGCGAACTGGAAAAAGCTGAAAAACACGCGCTGCTGGCGCTGGTGCGCTCGGTTCAGCCTGACGACATGAACTGCGCATTTACCCGCCAGCCGCGCTCGCTGGGCCTGGGCCATGCGGTGCTGTGCGCCGAACACCTGGTCGGCAACGAGCCGTTTGCCGTGCTGCTGGCCGACGATTTGATGGTGGGGCCGGCGGGCGGGCTGTCCGTCATGGCGCAGATGGCCGAGCTGTTCCAGGAGCTTCAGCAATCCGTGATTGCCGTGCAGGAGGTGCCCGCCGAACAGACCCGGCGCTACGGCATCGCGGCGGGCGCAATGGTCAGTGAGCGCCTGATGAAAGTCAGCAGCATCGTCGAAAAACCGGCCCCGGAAGCCGCGCCCTCGCGCATGGGTGTGGCGGGCCGCTACATCCTGACGCCAGGCGTTTTTGAGCAGATCCGCAACCAGGCCAAGGGCGTGGGCGGCGAAATCCAGCTCACGGATGGCATTGCCGGACTGATGCGCCACGAAAGTGTTTACGCCTTTCAGTACCAGGGCAAGCGCTACGACTGCGGCAGCAAGGAAGGTTTTCTGGAAGCGACCGTGGAGCTGGCGCTGCAGCATCCTGAAGTCGGCGAACATTTCCGCGCTTACCTCAAGGGCCTCAAACTCGACTGAAACCCGGCAGCGCGTCAGCGGCGCTTGAGCACATGGATGAACTCGTTGCCCACGGTTTGCTGGTCCACCAGATCATTGCCAGTCTGTTTGGCAAATGCCTGAAAGTCGCGGGCCGAACCGGCATCGGTCGAAACCACGCGCAAAAGCTGGCCGCTCTCCATGGCGGCCAGCGCCTTTTTGGCCTTCAGGATAGGCAGCGGGCAGTTCAGGCCGCGGGTGTCGAGTTCTTTGTCGATGTTCATGGGTTTCCTTGGGAATTGCCGTTATTTTAGGCAGCCATCCACCGCGTCACGCGGGCCTGGCCGCAAGCCCGTTCAGTGCGGGTTCTCGCCCCACGGCATGAATTCCGGGGCATAACCACGCGCGCGCAGCCAGTCCGCCAGCGCGTAGCCGGTTCCAGCCGGCCAGCATTTGAGCTTGTCAAAGTCATACAGCCTGAATTCCGCCAGTTCAGGCGACAGCATGACCTCTCCGGTGCAGACCGCATGGTAGGCAATGATGACCTGGTTCATGCGCTGGAAGTCATACACGCCGATCAGGTCCAGCGATGCCGTGTCCAGGTTGGTTTCTTCCTTGATTTCGCGCTCAATGCCGCCCTGCGGGGTTTCGCCCGACTCCATGAAGCCGGTAATGAGGGCAAACATCCGGCCGCCCCACGCCGCGTTGCGCGCCAGCAGAATCCGGCCCTGGTATTCGACTACCGCCGCCAGCACCGGCGTCGGGTTGTTCCAGTGGGTAAAGTCGCACGCCGGGCAGCGCAGGCGCGATTTCTCGCCGCTGTCTTCCATTTCCGAGCGCATGGCCAGCGGCGTCGCGCAGTTCGGGCAAAACCTGAATTCCTGGGTCATGGGTAGCTGCGACTAATCGCTATTATTTTTATAGCTGCACGTGCCCGCACAGCATGCGCATACGGCCAATTTAATCATGAAAATGCTGGATTCACGCTGGAAACACGCCGGTGGACAGGTAGCGGTCGCCCCGGTCGCAGACGACGAACACAATCACGGCATCTTTCACCGTTTTGGCAATCTCCTGCGCCACCCAGCAGGCGCCGGCGGCAGAGATACCGGCAAAAATGCCTTCCTCGCGCGCCAGCCGGCGGCACATGTCTTCGGCGTCAAGCTGGCCGACAAGCACCAGCTGGTCAACCGCGCTGGCGTCGTAAATCTTCGGCAGGTAGGCTTCGGGCCATTTGCGGATGCCCGGAATACGCGAGCCTTCGCTGGGCTGCGCGCCGATGATCTGGATGGCCGGGTTTTTCTCTTTCAGGTAGCGCGACACGCCGGTAATTGTTCCGGTGGTGCCCATGGCGCTCACGAAATGCGTCACCGTGCCGGCCGTATCGGTCCATATCTCAGGGCCGGTGGTTTCATAGTGGATGCGCGGATTGTCGGGATTGGCGAACTGGTCCAGCACCCTGCCCTTGCCTTCTTGCTGCATCCGGTCGGCCAGGTCGCGGCAATACTCCATGCCGGCGCTTTTGGGCGTCAGGATCAGCTCGGCGCCAAAGGCTTTCATGGTCTGGGCACGCTCGATGCTCAAGTCCTCCGGCATGATCAGGATCATGCGGTAGCCCTTGATGGCGGCGGCCATCGCCAGCGCAATGCCGGTGTTGCCCGAGGTCGCTTCGATCAGCGTGTCGCCCGGCTTGATGTCGCCGCGCTCCTCGGCACGCCGGATCATGGACAGCGCCGGTCTGTCCTTGACCGAGCCGGCCGGGTTGTTGCCTTCGAGCTTGCCCAGAAGGACATTGCCGCGCGCGGCGTTTTCGACTGCGGCGATTCGCTGCAGGGCGACCAGCGGTGTTTTTCCGACTGCGTCTTCAATGGTTTGGAATTTCATAGCCCACACTGTGCCATAATTTGGAGCTTCGCTTCAGTTAGCCCGGGTGGTGAAATTGGTAGACGCAGGGGACTCAAAATCCCCCGCCGAAAGGCGTGCCGGTTCGATTCCGGCCCCGGGCACCATACACAAGGCCGCACAGTTCCATGGACGTGCGGCTTTTTTGTTTTCCCTCTGAAAACCTGCTTTAGCAGGCTGCTGAAATACTGACTGCGCGGGCGCAACAACTGGCTTGAAGTGGTTTGTTTTTCCGATTATTTTTCATATATTGAAATCATCGTGCCTTTTTAAGTTACTGCTGGCGACCTGAATCGCTCTTGTCGCCTTTTTTATCCCTTTATTGCCCCTGCAGACGGATTTGTCCCAAGGTGCGCATGCGCGTGAGGTTGTACGCAGCCATCGTCAGCACAAACATCTGGTCCACGCGTTCCAAACCGCGCACCATCACCTGGCGAATCCCGCCCACCGTTTTGGCCCAGCCAAAACCCTGCTCGATGAGCTTTCTCTTTTGCTGCGAGACGGCATAACCCTCGCTTTGGGCAATCGCATCAGGCACCGCCGAGCGCCTGCCCTTGCGGTACAGCCTGGCATCGGCATCAGTGCTTGATTCGTGCGTCTCGTTCGAGCGCGGCTGCCCCTTGAAACTGCCGCCGCTGCCGGGCTCATCGCTGCCGTCCTTGCGCACAAAGCTCTTGTGGCCCGCCCAGGCCTGAATGAGCGTGCCGTCCACGCTGAAGTGTTCGCCCGAGAGCCAGCCGTGCTCGTCGGCGCTTTGCACCACATGGTTGAACAACTCGATGACCGCATCGTGCGCCAGCAAGCGCTCGCGGTTCTTCGTTAACACCGTGGGCACCCACACCGCATCCTCCATGGCCAGGCCGATGAACCAGCGGTAGAGCAGGTTGTACTGCACCTGCTCCATGAGCTGGCGTTCCGAGCGGATGCTGTAGAACACCTGGAGAAGCATGGCGCGCAGCAGTTTCCCGGGCGCAATGCTGGGCCGCCCGCCTTTGCTGGGCGCCTCGTACATCCCGGCAAACAGCGCATCCATCTTTGCCAGCGCCTCGTTGACCATCTGGCGTATCACGCGCAGCGGATGGTCGGCCGGCACAAAGTCTTCCAGGCGGTGCAGCGTGAACGGGCTTTCGGTGAAGGTGTCGGTTCCGGTGAATGTCAAGGCCCTGAAAACCCTTGGCGTGGGCAATGACGGTGCGAACGCCGCGCTCAATGGCTTCGTCAAAAGCGGCCTGCTGGCCGGGTTGAATGCGGATGTCGACAAGTTCAAGAATCATGAAAGCTCTGCTAGGAGCCTGTCGAAGTTAGGGTAAAAGTTGGTCAGAATTACTTAAAAACAGCGCCAATGGCGCTGTTTTAGCGAAATAGCCGTGGTTTTCCCTGTCTTT
>JAECRO010000036.1 GCA_016000195.1 Burkholderiales bacterium
TACTCGTGCTCAACGACCTGATCGATACGGTGCTTGACATTTACAGCGTTTGACGCGATTCACGGAGGGGCCATGGCCACAACCCAAAAGACAGAAAAAAACACCGTGACAAAGACCACAACCCGGGCTGACCCCCAGCCAAGCCGCTTGCGCTTTACCGGCAAGACCGCCGTCATTACCGGCGCGGCGCAGGGCATTGGCCGTGCCGTGGCGCTGGCCATGGCCGGGGAGGGCGCCCATGTCGTGCTGGTCGATCGTTCGAAGATCGTGCTGGAAGTGCGCGACGAATTGCTGGCCGCCGGTCACCGGGCGACGGCCTTGCTCGCCGACGTTGAAAAATACGAAGACTGCAAACAGGCGATAACCGAGGCGCAGTCGCTGGACGGACGCATTGACGTCCTGGTGAACAATGTCGGCGGCACGATCTGGGTCAAGCCTTTTGAACATTACAGCGAGGAGCAGATCAGCGCCGAGATCAATCGTTCGTTGTTTCCCACGCTGTGGTGCTGTCACGCGGTGCTGCCCCACATGCTGGCGCAAGGCGGCGGCAGCATCGTGAATGTTTCTTCGACCGCCACGCGCGGCATCCACCGGGTGCCCTACTCGGCGGCCAAGGGCGGGGTCAATGCACTCACGGTCTGTCTGGCGTTCGAATATTCGCAGCAGGGCATCCGCGTCAATGCCGTTGCTCCGGGTGGCACCGATGTCGGGCCCCGGCGCATTCCCCGCAATGACGAGTCCATGTCGGAGCAGGAACGCAGCTGGTACCAGGCCATCATCGACCAGACCCTCGATGCCTCCTTCATGAAACGCTACGGCACGCCCGACGAACAGGCAGCGGCCATTTTGTTTCTGGCTTCGGACGATGCCAGCTATATCACCGGCGTGACGCTGCCGGTGGCCGGTGGTGATCTGGGCTGACGCTGTCAGTCAGTGCCAGTCGCCGTAAGGCTGGCTGGCCAGCAGGAGCGCCGCTACGCGATAGGTGGAAAGCGAAGAGAGCTTCTTCTCGATGTCGATGCCTTCGCGATGCCAGCCCAACAGCGTGCGAATGGCGAACCGATGCCGGAAGTCATGCACGCACGATCGCCAGGGCACCGCAGACCAATCTCACGCGACAAACGCCAGAAGACGCGATGAACGTACTGATACAGCAGTGGGCCAGGAGTGATGTGCCAGTTGCAAAATAACGAGAATCGATGTTTAATTAACGTTCGTTAAGTAGGTTTATTCGTTAGGTAGCACTCAATGGCGAAGCCAGTTTTCACGAATACGCGGGAAGAGATACTCGGCTTTTCGGCGTCGCTATTCGCAACGCGCGGATTTGACGGGGTTTCAATGCGGGATATCGCGGCTGCCGTGGGCGTGACGCCTGCCGCCCTCTACTATCATTTTTCAGACAAGACGCAACTCTGTCTGGATGCGGTCGGCTATGCCTTTGAAGAAAAGATGGGGCCCTTGAAGGCCCTTCTTGACGGCGGAGGAAATCCTTGGGACCGGCTTGAATCCTTCGTTGCCCAGCTCACGCGCATGCTCGCCAAGGAAGAGAACTTTAGACGCCTGATTCAGTGGGTATTGCTGGACAGCGATGAGCAGCGCCTGCAAAGGCTGGCTGATCAAGTCTTTCGAGACCTGTTCAACGCACTGCGTCATCTCGCCGGTGAGATCGCTCCGGGCCATGACCCCCAGCCGCTCGTCATTTCAGTGATCGGTCTGGTGATCTATCCTTTTGAAACCCAGTCGGTGCGACGTTTCCTGCCGGGCTACCAGCTACAACATGAAGACCCCAAGGCCATTGCGCGGCATGTCGTCGGCTTGATGCGCAACGGTCTTGGTGGAGCCAATAAGGAAAAATAACAACAACGCCCCGTCCTGGGCAAACGTGCGGAGCAGACGTACCCTGCTTCATGACTGCAAGAGGAAGAAGTGATGAAACTGAAAAAATGGTTGATCCTGTCGGCACTGGTAATCGGCGCAACTGCACAGGCCGCGGAAGAACCCGCAGCAAAGCCGGTTGAGACGCCCAAGGTGTCCATGCTGCAGAAGGCTGAGGAAGGCGCGAAGAAAGCGGCCGAGGAAGCCAGGGAAGCGACGCAGAAGGCCGCAGAGGCCGCCAAGCGGGCTGCAGAGAAGGCCGAACAAGCCGTCAGTGAAGCCTCGCAGAAAGCCGCCGAAGCAGCCCATCAGGCCGCGCGAGATGCTGATGAAGCTGCCAAATTGGCAGTCCGCAAGACGGCACAAGCCACCCGCAAAGCGACCACAGCGACCAAGCAGGCCGCACAGCAGGCCGAGGAAGCCGCCAAAAAGGCCGCCGTAGCGACCAAGGAAGCCGCTCAGAAGGCCGGGGAAGCGGCGAAAAAGGCGGCTATATCTGGCAAAGAGGCTGCGCAGAAAGCGGCCGAAGCCGCCAGAGACGCCGCACAGAAAGCCATGCAAGTCACCCGGGAGGCTGCCGACAAAGCGCTTGAGGCGACCAAGGAAACGGTCAAAGACGTCAAAGATGCCGTGACGAAGTAAGCCTTGGCAGGCGGATTGCTTCGAACGGGCCAGGCCGCCGTGAGCGTGCTCACCAGCCTGAAAAATTGTTCCACCGATATTTTTTCTTAATCACTGATGGAGGTTTTCCATGTCTGAATCCAACAAGTCCGGTTCTATAAGCAAAGACAAACTGATCGCCGACATGAAGCAGATTGTTGCCGATGCCGAGGCGCTTTTGCAGGCCACCACCGATCAAGCCAGCGAGAAGATCGCCGACTTGCGCACCCGCCTGCAGACAAACCTGAAGGCGGCCCCAAGCCGGCTTGCCGAGTTCGCGGTCACGGACGTCGACAAAACCAGGCAAGACCTCCGGGACGCGCTGCAAAAAACGTCGGACGCGGCTCAGCATGCAGCAGAAGCCGCTGCGGAAACGGCGCAGAAGGCCGAGGAATCGGTCAAAAAAGCGGTCGAGTCCAGCAAGGAAGCAACCAGGCATGCGGCAGAAGCCGCCAGAGATGCAGCCCAGAAAGCAGTCGCCGCCACCAGGGAAGCTGCCGACAAAGCACTGGATGCGATGCAGAACTGGATGCGTTGACGGAAATGGCCGGCATGGCCAAAGATCCCATCGACAAGTCGTTCTTGGCAAGTACAAGTACACCCGTCCACATGAGTGGGCGGGGCGGGTGAACGACATGCGCTCTGGCGACGTTTTCTCACCCGACGGTGGATGTATCTGGCTGCTGTCGATCTGGCGCAGCGGGGGCAAGGAATGAGCGGACCGCAGACCTGGGGCGTGGACCCGCTCATCGCGCTGGCGCTGGTGGTTGCATTCACCCTGCTGGCTGCCCTGGCATGGCGGGCGCTGGTGCGGCGACGCAAGCGGGTGCGGCAGCGGGCTGCGCACCCGCAGGCGGCGGGCGATGCCGGGACCGCCCCACCCCGAAAGATCGTCATTTTTTACTCGTCCATTGGCCACGGCCACATCAGCGCCGCGCAGGCCATCGAGCAGGAAATCGGCCGCCTGGCGCCGGACGCGCGCGTGGTGCTGCAGGACATCCGCGAGTTCATGCACCCGCTCTGGCGCTGGGTGGACGAGCGGCTCTACTGGTTCATCGCCGGCAATCTCCCGGAAAGCTTCGACGCGCTGTTCCATGCCCTGCAGGCGCGCGGCAAGCGGGTGCCTTCGCTGGCATGGCTGCCCAACGATTACCCGGAAGACAAGGTGCGCAGCTTCCTGGAAGCCCAGGCACCCGACACGGTGCTCGCCACGCACTACGGATCGGCGCAGGTGCTCGGGACCCTGCGCGAGCGCGGGCTGCTGACGCAGGTGAACATCGGCTGGCTGCACACGGACTTCTTCGAGGGCTATTTTCCGCGCATCTCGAAACGCATCGACCGCACTTTTCTCGCCCACCCCGAGCTGGAATCGCGCTGGCTGGCGGCGGGTGTTCCGCCCGACAAGGTCACCACCAGCGGCATGCCGGTGCGCGCCCCGGCCGCCGACGGCGCAACCCGGGAGATGGCGCTCATGGCGCTGGGTCTGGCCCCGGATGCGCCCACCGTTCTCATCACCTCCGGCAAGGAGGGCATCGGCGACTACGCGCTCGTGGTGGAGCGCCTCGCCCGCCACCACCCGGGCCCGCTGCAGATCATTGCCGTCTGCGGCGCCAACGCCCGGCAGCAGGCGCTGCTCACGGCACTGCAAAAGCGCCTGCCCGGGCCGGTGGTGCTGAAGGTCTGCGGCCTGGTGCCGCACGCCGACCTGCTGGCCTGGATGGGCGCGGCGGACCTGTTGATAACCAAGGCCGGGGGCATGACGCCGGCCGAGGCCTTTGCCATAGGCATCCCCACCCTCTTGCTCGATGTGGTGAGCGGCCATGAGCGGGAAAACGCCGCCTTGTTCGTGCGGCTGGGGGTGGCCGATCTGGCCGACACCCTGGCGCAGGCAGGCGAGTTGGCGGCCGCTGTGCTGGCCAGCCCGCAGCGGCAGGCGGCAATGCGCCGCGCCCAGCTCGACTTTCACGACCGTGCCGGCCTCGGGCGCATCGCCCGCTTCGCGCTCGACCCGGCCCTGCCTGCGCCGGGTCTGCCTGTGGACTTCGGTGCCGAGCACGGCAGCGCCGTCGCCGACATCGACGCGGCGCTGGCGCGGCTCCAGGCCGAGGTGCCCTGCGACATCGAACTGCTGCTGTCCTACTCGACCGCCAAAACACCGCAGCGCGTGGTGCTGGAAAATCCCTTCGGGCACATTGCCATCCGCGTGGACGACACCGTCTACAGCGCCAACTATGTGGCCGTGCCGGGACACGACCCGAACCTGCTGCAGCATGTGACGCTGGCCGACTACCTGTACGGCGTGCAGCCGCCGTCGCCGTCGCAGGTGCATACCAACACCTACGGCATGGCCTATGGCCGCGAAACGCTTGGCTTGCGGGTGGCGGGCGTGGCGGCAGAGCGCAAGGCGGCCATGGTTGCCGAGGCGCACCGGATCGAGGCGGCGTTTCGGCAAGGCCGCCTGCTGTGGGACCGCAGCGAGTTCAATTGCGCCGATGTGGTGGTGCGCATCCTGCACGCAGGCGGCTATGAGCGCTCGCCACCGCTGGCGCGGCAGTGGCTGCCGGTCATGCCGCTCGACATTTTCGAAGAAGCCCGGCAGGTTTGCGAGGAAGACGCCTCCCTGCGCATGGAACTGGTGGCCTACCGGCAGGTGCCGGGCGCCCACGCGGCCTATCGCTTTTCGCGTTTTCCGCTGTCGCTCGGGCAACCGCTGCGCTCGGTGGCGCGGGCGCTGCGCGAGGCGCCGCGGGAGCCGCTCGAAGCGGCCGCGACCAAACAGCTGACCGGTTATTTCGGCGACCACCAGCTTTATTTTGAGGACCTGCGCGGCCACGGGGCGGACGTCCTGGCCGACGATGCGGCACACTTCAGCCGCGTGCAGCGCAGCCTGTCCGGCGCCCTGGCGGCCGACCTGCGGCGCTTGCTGGCGGCCCAGGCCAGACGGCCTCTGCGGGAGATCGGGCGCCTGGGTGAGCTTGACGGCGCACAGGACATCCGGCGCCTGCTGGAGCGCAGCCTGGCGCTGGCGCGCATCGCCACCGAGCGAGCCGACGAGGTGCTGCAAGACCGGGGGGCGCGGCGCATGCGGGTGCTGTTTACCCAACTCGTGGACGAGTACGGCCGGATAGACGCCTGGCGCCTGCGGCGCCAGGAGATCGAGGCCTATCTCAAGCGCTTTCAGGTCTTCGAGGCCGCCGTGGGGCGTGAATTCCCGGCCCGCCATGGCGCGCGACTCGCGCGGGCCACGACGCTGCGGCGTTCACTGCGCTACGGTATCCGGCGTCTGCGCCGGCGCGCCGGTGGGCGGCACCGGCCTGCGGGGCAGGGGCCAGACAAGGGCAAAAGCCAATGAACGAGTCGCCAACCAGGCCCCGGCGGCGGGACTGACGCCGCCCAGCCAGACCCGTGATGGTCTGGCCGGGTCATGGCGTCAGAAGCCGGCCGCAGCCCTGAGAAGGGCCGCCTTGTCCGTCTTTTCCCAGGTGAACTCCGGCTCGTCCCGGCCAAAGTGGCCATAGGCGGCGGTCTTTTCGTAGATGGGGCGCAGCAGGTCGAGCATCTGGATGATGCCGTTCGGGCGCAGGTCGAAATGCTGGTTGATCAGCTCGGCGATCTGGCTGTCCGGAATCACGCCGCTGCCTTCGGTATAGACCGTCACATTCATCGGCTTGGCCACGCCGATGGCATAGGCGACCTGGATCTGGCACTGCCGGGCCAGGCCGGCGGCCACCACGTTTTTGGCGACATAACGCGCTGCGTAGGCCGCCGAGCGGTCCACCTTGCTCGGGTCTTTTCCGCTGAACGCGCCGCCGCCGTGCGGGCAGGCGCCGCCGTAGGTATCGACGATGATCTTGCGCCCGGTCAGGCCGCAGTCACCCTGCGGGCCGCCAATCACAAAGCGGCCGGTCGGGTTGATCAGGTAGCGGGTGTTCTGCAGCCACTCCCGGGGCAGCACCGGCTTGATGATCTCTTCAATCACGGCTTCAATGAACGAGGCCTTCATCTTGTGCGGCGTTTCGCTCTGGTCCGGGCTGTGCTGGGTCGACAGCACCACGGTGTCGATGCTGTGCGGCTTGCCATCGACATAGCGCATCGTCACCTGGCTTTTCGCGTCGGGACGCAAAAACGGCAGGCGGCCGTCCTTGCGCAGCTGGGCCTGGCGCTCGACCAGGCGGTGGGCGTAGTAAATCGGCGCGGGCATCAGTTCGGGCGTTTCGTCGCAGGCATAGCCGAACATCAGGCCCTGGTCGCCCGCGCCGGTGTTCAGGTGGTCGTCGCTGGCGTGGTCAACGCCCTGGGCGATGTCCTTGCTCTGCTTGTCGTAGCAGACCATGACCGCGCAGCCCTTGTAGTCAATGCCGTATTCGGTGTTGTCGTAGCCGATGCGCTTGAGCGTGTCGCGCGCCACCTGGATGTAATCGACATTGACTTCGGCGCGCGCGGTGATTTCGCCGGCCAGCACGACCAGGCCGGTGTTGGTCAGGGTTTCGGCGGCCACGCGGGCGTGAGGATCCTGCTTGAAGACGGCATCAAGGATGGCGTCGGAGATCTGGTCGGCCACCTTGTCGGGATGGCCTTCGGAGACGGATTCGGAAGTAAAGAGAAAATCGTTCGCCATTGCGTACACTCCATGAAGTTTTGTTGGCGCGTTGCCAGCAGGAAGTGCTTTGGCGAACGCTTTAGCAGTTTGGTTTAATGTCGCCCTGCAAGTTGTTCAGTAACTCGGCGACAGGCGTCAATTATAGGACGCCCTCGTTTTGGCTTCATTAGCCCTTTAGCACCCTTTCCATGCTCTGGTTATTCCGTCTTCTCTCTCATTGGCCGCTGGCCGTGCTGCACGCGCTGGGTGCCGGGCTGGGCTGGCTGGTCTGGCTGGCCAGCGCGCGTTACCGTGCCCAGTTTCGCGCCAATGTGGCGCAGGCGGGCCTGCCGTTTGAAGCGGCCCGGCCGGCAATTGCCGAGGCCGGGCGTTTTGTCGGCGAGCTGCCCCGGCTGTGGATGCGGCCGCGCGCGCAGTCGTGCCTGGGCAATGTCCGGGTGCAGGGCCAGGACCATGCGGCGCAGGCGTTTGCGCACGGCAAGGGCGTGATTTTCTTCGGCCCGCACTGCGGCAGTTTCGAGCTCGGGCCGCAGGCGCTGGCCGAGCTTTACGGGCCGATCACCGCGATTTACCGGCCTGCCCGCAAGGCCTGGCTGGCCCGGCTCGAAAGCTTCGCCCGCGACCGCCAGAACCTGACCGTGGTGCCCGCCAGCCTGAGCGGCATCCGGCTGATGCACAAAACCCTCAAGGCCAACCAGGCGGTGGCCATGCTGACCGACCAGGTGCCGCCCGAAGGCCTGGGAATCTGGGCGCCGTTTTTTGGCCGGCCCGCCTACACCATGACGCTGGCGGCCCGGCTGGCCTTGCAAAGCGGCGCGGCGCTGCTGCCGGTCAGCTGCGAGCGCCTGCCTTGGGGCCGGGGCTATTTCCTGAAGATCTGGCCGGCAGTAGCGGGCGTGGAAACCCGCGAAACGGCGGACATGCTGCAGGCCGTCACCCGGATCAACCAGGCCATCGAAGCCATCGTGCTCAGCCAGCCGGGTCAGTATTTGTGGGGCTACGCGCGCTACAAGGCACCGCGCAAGGAAGTTTCTTGAAAAGCCCTGGCCAGTGGGTCGGCCATCTTGCGACCGAGGGCGGCATTGCCTTCATGAAAGCGCTGGCCTGGCTGCCGCTGCCGCTGGTGCGCGCCCTGGGAACGGGGCTGGGCTGGGTGCTGTATGGTTTGGTCGGCGCGCGCCGGCGTGTGGTGCATGCCAATTTCCGGGTCTGCTTTCCGGCGCTTTCAGCGGCTGAGCGGCGCAAGCTTGCCTTGCAGACCTTCGTCTATTTCTCGCAAGCCTGGCTGGACCGCGCCTGGCTGTGGCATGCGCCCAAGGCATGGGTGCAGCGGCGGGTGCGGCTGACCGGCGCGGTCGAGGAACTGGCCGGAACGGCGCCGACGGTGATTTTCCTGCCGCATTTTGTCGGCCTGGATGCGGCCTGGGCGGGCATGGCGCTGGCGATGCCCCGGCCCTCGACCACGATTTACACCGACCAGTCGAACCAGCTGGTCGATCAATGGATATTGCAGGGCCGCCAGCGCTTTGGCCACCTGCGGCTGTTCGGGCGCATCGAGGGCGTCAAGCCCATCGTGGCGGCGCTGCGCGAAGGCCAGCCGCTGTATTTGCTGCCCGACATGGACTTTGGCCCGGATGAATCGGTGTTCGTGCCGTTTTACGGCGTCTCCACCGCCACCGTGCCGTCGCTGTCGCGCTTTGCCCGCCTGGGCCGGGCCAAGGTCGTGCCCTTGCTGCCGCGCCTCACGGCCAAGGGTTACGAGGTGCAGGTGCTGCCCGCCTGGACTGATTTCCCCGGCAGCGACCCGGTGGCCGACACGGCGCGCATGAATGCCCGGCTGCAGGACTACATCGCCACCATGCCGGCGCAGTATTACTGGGTTCACAAACGCTTCAAGACCCGGCCCGAGGGCGAGGCTTCGCTGTACTGAGCCTGGTTACGCCGTCTTTATGCTATATTTTTAATAGCTGTTTACGCTGATGGGCTGTGCGCTACAGCCATTTTTTGCTTAAATTTTGCTTTTTTCAGCACCCGCCGGGCGTTCAGGGCTGTTCAGGTGTCTGTGGTGGCGATGCGTCAGTGTCAACTTCAGCTTCAGGAAGCACTTTGGGCGCCTTGACCGGCTTTTCCTTCGGGTGCGCCCAGTCCCACAAATGCTGGGCGACTTCTTCAACGCCCTGGCGCTTGAGCGAAGAAAACAGCTTGACATCGCCGCCGCCGGCCTGCAGCCGGGCGATTTGCAGCGCCTTGGCCGCCTCGGTCTTGTTGAGCTTGTCGGATTTGGTCAGCAGCACCAGGAACTTCAGCCCGGCCTCGACACGCGGCCGGATCACGTCGAGCAGCACTTCATCGAGTTCCGTCAGGCCCAGGCGCGGGTCGCACAGCAATACGATGGCCTGGAGGTTGTCGCGCGTCTGCAGGTAGTTGCCCATCACCTGCTGCCAGCGGTATTTGGCCTCCTTGGGCACGGCTGCATAGCCGTAGCCCGGCAGGTCGGCCAGCACGGCGTCGGTCACGCCCTGCTTGCCCAGCGAAAACAGGTTGATGCTCTGCGTGCGGCCCGGTGTCTTGGAGGCAAAGGCCAGCCGGTGCTGCTGCGTCAAGGTGTTGATGCAGGTGGATTTGCCGGCGTTGGAGCGGCCCACGAAGGCAATTTCGGGGACTTCAATCCGGGGCAGGTGCTTGAGCTCGGGCGCGGTTGTCAGGAATTTGGCGGTGTGCAGCCAGCCCATGGCGATTTTTGGATCGGGCGCGGTTGCGGCGGCAGAAGAAGAGGGTAGGGAAGCGGAAGCGTCTGGAGAAGTCATGGTGGGGCAATCCCTGAAGGGCAGTGGCTGCGCTGCCATGGCAGGGCAGGCGGAGAAAATAAAGGATTGAAGCGGCAGGCGCAGGCTGGCAGCGCACGCCAGCGCCGTTTCCCAAATCCCGATAATAGGGCCTGGCGTCAAGCCATTGTAAAATCCCGCATTGCCAAGTTCTCCAAGTTCTCCAAGTTCTGTGCGCCAACCCACTAAAAGCCCCGATATGAAGCTGTTCGCTACTTCCCTACTGGCCGTCTTGCTGGCCTTGCCCGCCATGTCTTCATTTGCCGCAGGTGAAGCCGCACCTGCAGACGCAGCCCAGGCGCATGCCGCACCAGCAGCAGCGCCGGCCATGGCGGCAAAGCCTGACCTGGTCAAGGGGGAAGCCACCTTCACGGCAGTCTGCGCAGCCTGCCACGGCGCCGACGGCAATTCCGGAACGCCCGCCTACCCCAAGCTGTCGCAGCAGCACCCCGAATACCTGGTCAAGCAGTTGCAGGAATTCAAGTCCGGCAAGCGCAAAAACGCCATCATGCAGGGCTTTGCCGCCACGCTTTCCGACGACGACATGAAGAATGTCGCTTACTGGGCAACGTCCAAAAAGGCAAAACCCGGGTTTTCCAGGGACAAGGAAACCGTCACCGTGGGTGAGCGCATTTACCGCGGCGGTATTTCAGACCGCCAGGTTCCAGCCTGCGCCGGCTGCCACAGCCCGACTGGCGCCGGCATTCCGTCGCAATACCCGCGCCTGAGCGGCCAGCATTCCGAATACGCCGTTGCGCAGCTGACCGCCTTCCGCGACGGCGTGCGCGCCAACAGCCTTCAGATGACCCAGGTTGCCGCCAAGCTCAATGACAAGGAGATCCGCGCCGTCTCCGACTACATTGCCGGACTGCGTTAATCCGCGGGAGCTGCGGGTTTGCCATGGATCAAGGCAAACTTTCCTTTTGTCGGTGCCTTCCAGAAATCTTTGGCAGGCATTGAACCGAAACCGCAATAATCAATCACATCAAGGCGGGTCTTTCTGAAGAAAGCCCCACCTTTTTTTGTTTTTACCGGTTTTTCTCACGCCATCCACAAAAAGCCTTCGGCTTCTCAATTCCACGTATGACAGTTTCCACCGAAGGTATGAAAGTCAACTGGGGCTCGCGCACCCTGCGCGCGTCCGTGGAGTTGCTGTCGTCGATGCGCTTTTCGATTTCGCTGCTGACCGTCATCTGCATCGCCTCGGCGATTGGAACGGTGCTCAAGCAGCAAGAGCCCCTGGGCAATTACGTCAACCAGTTCGGGCCGTTCTGGGCGCAGGTGTTCAGCCTGGCCAGCCTCAACACCGTGTACAGCGCCTGGTGGTTCCTGCTGATCCTGGCATTCCTGATGGTCTCCACTTCCCTGTGCATTGCGCGCAACACGCCCAAGATACTGGCCGACTTCAGCCAGATCAAGGAAGACGTGCGCGAGCAAAGCCTCAAGGCCTTCGGCCACCGCGCGCAGGCAGCCCTGGCCGAGCCGCCCGAAGCGGCGGCGCGCCGCATTGGTCAGACCCTGGTGCAAAGCGGCTGGAAGGTCAAGCTCCAGCAGCGCAGTGCCGGCTGGATGGTGGCGGCCAAGAAGGGCTCGGCCAACAAGCTCGGCTATATCGCCGCGCACAGCGCCATCGTGCTGATCTGCGTGGGCGGCCTGCTCGACGGCGACATGATGGTGCGGGCGCAGATGCTGCTCAATGGCAAGTCAACCTATACCGGCGGCGGACTGATCTCCGACGTGCCCGCCGCGCACCGCCTGAGCGAGCGCAACCCGACCTTTCGCGCCAATCTTCTGGTGGCCGAAGGCACGCAGTCGAGCACCGCGATACTGAACCAGCCGGGCGGCGTGCTGCTGCAGGAGCTGCCTTTTGCCGTGGAGCTGAAGAAATTCAGCGTCGAGTACTACTCCACCGGCATGCCCAAGCTGTTTGCCAGCGACATCATCATCCATGACAAGGCCACGGGCGAAAAGACGCCGGCGCGGGTCGAGGTCAACCATCCGGCGAACTACAAGGGCGTCGAGATTTACCAGTCCAGCTTTGACGATGGCGGCTCCAGCGTCACGCTCAAGGCGATCCCGATGTCCGCTGCCAGCAAGCCCTTCGAGATCCAGGGAACGATTGGCGGCTCCAGCGTGCTGACCCATGGTCAGGGCGCCGGCGCCGAGCAGATCACGCTTGAATACACCGCGCTGCGCTTGATCAATGTGGAGAATTTCGCGGGCAGTAACGGGAGCGTTTCGGGCTCCGGCGCGGATGTGCGCAAGGTGGATCTGCACCAGGCGATTGAAACGCGGCTCGGCGCGGCCAACAAGACCACGACCCAGAAAAAGCTGCGCAATGTCGGCCCCAGCGTCCGCTACAAGCTGCGCGATGCCGCAGGCCAGGCGCGGGAGTTCCAGAATTACATGCTGCCCGTCAAGATGGATGACAGCGCCGACAGCCCGGCCATGTTCCTGATGGGCGTGCGGGAAAATCCGGCGGATGCTTTTCAGTATCTGCGCATTCCGGCCGATCCGGAAAGCAGCACCGCTACCTTTGTGCGCCTGCGCGCCGCGCTGGCCGACCCGGCGCAGCGTGCGCTGGCCGTCGGGCGCTATGCCCGCCTGGCCATCGGCACGGACCGCCCTGAACTGGCCGAGCAGCTGACCGAGTCGGCGTCGCGTGCGCTGGCCCTGTTCGCCGGAACGGACGCTGCTGCCGGTGCGTCTGCCGACAAGGCGAAACCCGCTTCCGGCTTGCAGGCCATTTCCGATTTCATGGAGGCCAACGTCCCCGAGGCGGAACGCAACCGGGCGGGTGAAGTGCTGATCCGCATCCTCAATGGCACCCTGTTTGAGCTGACCGCCATGGCGCGCGAGCAGGCCGGCCTCAAGCCCCTGCCGCAGGACGGGAAAACCCAGGCCTTCATGTCGCAGATGGTGCTGAGCCTGTCGGACGCACCCCACTATCCGGCGCCCATGGCCTTTGAACTCAAGGACTTCAAGCAGGTCCAGGCCAGCGTTTTCCAGGTGGCGCGCGCGCCCGGCAAGAAGATTGTCTATCTGGGCTGTGCCTTCCTGATCCTGGGTGTCTTTGGCATGCTCTACATCCGCGAGCGCCGGCTCTGGGTCTGGCTGGCACCGCAAACGCCTGCCCCTGCCAACAGCAATGACGATTCCGGACGCACCACCGATGCCGGGCATTCAGTGCCAGAATCTGCCGAAAAAAGCCAGGCCACCATGGCCTTGTCCACCAACCGAAAAACCATGGATGGCGACAAGGAGTTCGAGATGTTGAAAACAAAACTGCTGCAGGCGCCCCTATGAACACCACGACGAGCATCAACACCACAACCACGCTGTCAGCGGGACGCGGCAACCGCACGCCAAGCCTGAGCGAAGGTTACTTTGCGCGCCGCAATGCGCTGGACTGGGTCTTTGCCGTACTGGTGGCAGGCGGCTTTCTGTATGCCTTTGCCCGTTACAGCGCCTACATGGATGTCTATGAAAAAGGCATTTTGTTCGCGGCCATTCCGGCCACCATTGCCATGGGCTGGTTCTGGCGGCCCTTGCGACTGCTCATGGCCATGGTTGCGGGCTTTGCGCTGCTGGGCATCGCGTCCTACCAGGGCGACCTGGCGCGGGCCGAGCAGGTCTTCTGGCTCAAGTATTTCCTGTCCAGCCAGTCGGCCATTTTGTGGATGAGCGTGCTGTTTTTCATGAGCACGATTTTTTACTGGCTCGGCATGTTCGCCGGCAACACGCCGACCAGCACCGGTGCCAGCCACAGCGCCACGCTGGAATCGCTCGGCTCCAGAATCGCCTGGGTCGGCGTTGGCATGGCGCTCATCGGCACGCTGGTGCGCTGGTATGAAAGCTACCTGATAGGCACCGACATCGGGCATATCCCGGTCAGCAACCTGTATGAAGTATTTGTGCTGTTTTGCTGGATGACGACGGCGTTCTACCTCTACTTTGAGGCCGAATACAAGACCCGCGCGCTGGGCGCCTTCGTCATGCTGGTGGTCAGCGGCGCGGTCGGTTTTTTGCTCTGGTACACCGTGGTTCGCGAAGCCCATGAAATCCAGCCGCTGGTGCCGGCCCTGAAAAGCTGGTGGATGAAGCTGCACGTGCCGGCCAACTTCATCGGCTACGGCATGTTCTCGCTGGCGGCCATGGTGGCGCTGTCCTACCACGTCAAGCAGCAGGCCCATGAAACCCGCTGGTACAAACTCACGCCCCTGTGGCTGCTGGGCGTGGTGCTGTGCTTCGTGCCGATTGTGTTCCGCAAGTCGCCGCTGGAAGCCGGCGGCAGCCATTACTGGATCGGCTACCTGCTGGTGGCCGGCCTGATCGCTGGCGGCATCCTGCTGGGCCGCAAGCACATTGCCGCGCGCCTGCCGAGCCTGGACGTGCTGGACGACGTGATGTACAAGGCAATCGCCGTCGGTTTTGCCTTTTTCACGATTGCGACCGTGCTGGGCGCGCTCTGGGCCGCCGAGGCCTGGGGCGGCTACTGGAGCTGGGACCCGAAGGAAACCTGGGCGCTGATTGTCTGGCTCAACTATGCCGCCTGGCTGCACATGCGCCTCATGAAGGGTTTGCGCGGCACCGTGGCCGCCTGGTGGGCGCTGGTCGGACTGCTGGTCACGACCTTTGCCTTCCTGGGCGTCAACATGTTCCTGTCGGGCCTGCACAGTTACGGAACCTTGTAGCCTTGATGTGAGTCGGTGGATTGAGTCCTTTGCAGGACTCGCTGCGTATTACAGCCATCCATTGCCGGATTTAAAGGACTCACCATGCTCATCAAGACAAACTCCAGCGGATTTCAGCATCCGGCTTCCAGCGAAATTACCCCGCAAGGCATTTACCAGGGCCGGCGCGACCTGATCAGGCTCATGGCCACCGGAACGGCGGGCGCCGCGCTGGCCAGCTGGGCCGGCCGTGAGGCGCTGGCGCAAGCCGTGCAAAAACCGGGCAAGCTGGCGGCGCTGGCTGGCGCAAAATCTGCTGCCGCCGGCGCGGTGACGATGGAAAAAGTCACCGATTACAAAGACGCGACCAGCTACAACAACTTCTACGAGTTCGGCACCGACAAGGCCGATCCGGCCAGGAATGCCTCGACGCTGCCGGTCAAGCCCTGGTCGGTCGCGGTCGAAGGGCTGGTCAAGAATCCAAAAACCTTCACGCTTGAAGAGTTGCTCAAGCTCAGTCCGCAGGAAGAGCGCATTTACCGCCTGCGCTGCGTCGAAGGCTGGTCGATGGTGATTCCCTGGGTCGGCTATTCGCTGTCCGAGCTGATCAAAAAGGTCGAGCCGCTGGGCAGCGCCAGATACGTCGAGTTCGTCACGCTGGCCGACCCCAAGACCATGCCTTTTGTCGGCTCGCGCGTGCTGGAGTGGCCTTATGTTGAAGCCTTGCGCCTGGACGAAGCCATGCATCCGCTGGCGCTGCTGACGTTTGGCATGTACGGCGAAGTGTTGCCCAACCAGAATGGCGCGCCGGTGCGCATGGTCGTGCCCTGGAAATACGGTTTTAAAAGCGCCAAGAGCATTGTCAAGATCCGCTTTACCGACAAGGAGCCGCGCACCGCCTGGAACAAGGCAGCCGCCCAGGAGTACGGCTTTTATTCGAACGTGAACCCGCTGGTGGACCATCCGCGCTGGAGCCAGGCCACCGAGCGGCGCATTGGCGAGGACGGGCTGTTCGCCAAGAAGCGCAAGACGCTGATGTTCAACGGCTATGAAGCGCAGGTTGGCCAGCTGTATGCGGGCATGGACCTCAAGAAGAATTTCTGATGGCTGGCCAGATGGCGGGGCGGCAAAAATGGCTGCTGCACCTGGCGGCAAAACCGCTGGTTTTCATGGCTTGCCTGTTGCCGTTTGCGTGGCTTTTCTACGCAGCGCTGAACAACCAGCTGGGGGCCAATCCGGCCGAGGCCCTGATTCGTGCCACGGGCGACTGGACGCTGCGCTTTGTCTGCATCGTGCTGGCCGTGACGCCCTTGCGCGTCATCACCAGCACGCCGGCGCTGGCCCGTTTTCGCCGCATGCTGGGCCTGTTCGCGTATTTTTATGTGCTGCTTCACCTGTTCAGCTACAGCTGGTTCGACATGGGGTTTGACGTTGCCGATATTGCCAAAGACATCGCCAGGCGGCCCTTCATTTTGGTCGGGTTTTCTGCCTTTGTGCTGCTCACGCCGCTGGCGGCCACCTCGTTCAACGCGGCCATCAAGGCCATGGGCGCGAAGCGCTGGCAGTTGCTGCACAAGCTGATCTATCTGATTGCCGGGCTGGGACTTTTGCATTTCTTCTGGATGCGCGCCGGAAAAAACAACTTCAACGAAGTCTTTGTCTATGCCGCCATCGTGGCCCTGCTGCTGGGCTGGCGGGTCTGGAACCGCTGGGCCAAGGCACGGCGGCGGGTTTCCAACAACGCGGCGGTCGGCGTTCGCTGATCTCCTGATGCTATAAAAAATATAGCTGACTGCGCCCGTCTACCATGCGCAGAGGCCATATTTCATGCTGAAAATGCCCTGATGACGCCCATTGCGCCGTCAAGGCATCAACAGTTCGCCCCGGAACGTGTCCGCAGCCGACTCGCGCGCACGAATCAGCCGGGCCAGGTCGCCCTCGACCAGCAGTTCGGCGGCGCGGCCCCGGGTGTTGTAGTTGCTGGCCATGCTCATGCAATAGGCCCCGGCCGACATGACGGCCAATTGGTCGCCGGCCGCCACATGCAAAGCGCGGTCACGGCCAATCCAGTCGCCGCTTTCGCAGACCGGGCCGACCACGTCATAAACGACCCCGGCGCTTTCGCTTGCAGCCCGTTCGACGGGAACGATGGCGTGGAAAGCCTGGTACATGGCCGGACGGGGCAGGTCGTTCATGGCCGCGTCGATGATGCAGAAGTTCTTTTGCTCGCCGGGCTTGAGGTACAGCACTTCGGTAATGCAGATGCCGGCATTGCCGACCAGCGAACGACCCGGTTCGACCATCAGTTTCCTGTCGCCATAGCCGCGCGCATCCAGCTTGGCCAGCAGTTGCCGCCACAGCGCATCCGCTTCAGGCGGCATGTCGTCGTCGTTGTAGTTGATGCCCAGTCCGCCGCCAAAATCGATGTGCGCCAGCGGGATGCCGGCCGCTTCGATTGCAGCGACCAGGTCAAGCACCCGGTCCATCGCATCCAGGTAGGGCGTGACCTCGGTGATCTGCGAGCCGATATGGCAGTCGATGCCGACAACCTTCAGTCCTTCAAGCGACGCGGCATGCTGGTAAATGCGCAGGGCATCTTCATGCGCGACGCCGAACTTGTTGCCCTTCAGTCCGGTTGAAATATAGGGATGGGTTTTCGGGTCAACATTCGGATTGACCCGAATGCTGACCGGTGCGCGCAGCTTCATTCCAGCAGCCACTGCCGACAGCACATCCAGTTCGGCTTCGCTTTCAACATTGAAGCAGCCAATGCCTGCCGCCAGCGCCTGGCGCATTTCGGCGCGCGTTTTGCCAACGCCTGAAAAAATAACCTTCTTCAAATCACCGCCCGCAGCCTGAACCCGTTCCAGCTCGCCGCCTGACACGATGTCAAAGCCGCAGCCTGCGCGGGCAAACACCTGCAGCACGGCCAGTGAGGAATTTGCCTTCATGGCATAGCAAATCTGCGCATCCCGGCCTTCAAAGCCGCGCTGGTAAGACGCCAGCGCCGCCAGCATGGCGGTTTTTGAATAGATGAACAGGGGTGTTCCATAGGTGGCGGCCAGTTCGCTGACGCGCACATCTTCGGCAAACAGCGCGTTGTCACGGTACGCAAAATGGGGATGACCGGGAAGGACTGGCAATGTCATGGGGCTGTTCTAAGGTGGCGATTAAGGAGTCTGGGCGCTGGCCCCGCAGCAAAGCCAAAGCCCTGCCGCAGTAGTGGCCGGCTCAACGAAGGGACGAAGGCGGCCTCAGTGCGGGCGTCGCAGCTATCGTGCAGCAGAGGCCGGAGGAATGGGCTCGCTCATTGCAGGAGGCGCTTGTAAAAGGCTGGGCGACTGCATCAGAGGCGGCGGGGCTTGAGGCGGCACAGGAAGGAAAAGCGGGCCTTTCTGCCCACAGCCGGACAGCGCCGCAGCACCCGCCACGGCGGCAACAAAACCATGCCTGCAAACAACCGCATAAAGCCGGCCTAGAATTCGAGGTGAAAAAACCATAAGAGGATTGTAATGACCGACCTTGAATACCAGAACCAGGCCGAGAGTGTGCTCAAAGCCATCGAGAGGGCATGCGACCGGCTCAACGACGAGAGCGATGTGGACATCGACAACCAGCGTACTGGCGGAATGATCACCCTGACCTTTTCCAACCGCAGCCAGGTCATCATCAATCTGCAAAAACCGCTGCAGGAAATCTGGATGGCGGCCAGGGCGGGCGGATTTCACTATAAATTCAATGGCGAACAGTGGACTGATACCAAGGACTCCACCGAGTTTTTTGCCAATTTGTCGCGCTACGCCAGTGAACAGGCGGGTCAGCCGCTGATGTTTACCGCCGCTGCCTGATCACCGGAAAGCCCGGCAAAAGCGGGCCATGAAAAAAGTCCGCTTTTCCGTCCGGGCATGGTTCAGGTTGCCGATCAGTTCTTGAACAGATCCAGAATCCGTTTTTTCTCGTCAGACGGCGGCAGCACCTGAATGGCGCCGCCCGGATCGGGCGGCGGGTTTGTTTCCGCGCTGGAAGCGCCTTCTGGCAGCATGCCTACGCTGCTGATTCCTGCGCCTTTGGCATATTCGTCGTAGTACCACTCGCCATTCAGGTTCACAACGCCTTCGGGCGGCTGGTATTCAGTGACGGGCACGCCCTTGAGTGCATATTCCATGAAGTTGATCCAGATCGGCAGGCTCAAGCCGCCGCCGGTTTCACGGTCGCCGAGTTTTTTGGGTGTGTCGTAGCCCATCCAGACGGCTGCTGCCAAAGTCGGCTGAAAGCCCACAAACCAGGTATCAATCGAATCGTTGGTCGTACCGGTCTTGCCGAAAATGTCGGGCCGCTTGAGCACGGCCTGGGCCTTGGCGGCGGTGCCCGATCGGGCCACTTCCTGCAGCAGGCTGTCCATGACAAAGGCATTTCGGGCATCGATGCCGCGCATCGACTCGTTCAGCGCTGGCGGAGTGCTTTCGAGCAGCACCTTGCCGCGCTGGTCAGTGATTTTCGCGATCAGGTAAGGATTGACACGATAGCCGCCATTGGCAAAAACCGAGTAGCCCGTGACCATCTGCATCGGCGTAACCGATCCGGCGCCGAGCGCCATGGTCAGGTAAGCAGGATGCTTGTCAGCATCGAAACCGAAACGTGTAACCCATTCCTGGCCATATTTGGCGCCAATTGACTGCAGGATGCGGATTGAAACCAGATTTTTTGATTTTTTCAGTGCCGTGCGCAAGCTCATCGGACCTTCGAAGCCACCGTCATAATTCTTGGGTTCCCACGGCTGACCACCCGTTACGCCGGCATCGAAAAACAGCGGTGCGTCATTCACCACCGTGGCTGGGGTAAAGCCTTTTTCCAGTGCTGCCGAATAAATAAAAGGCTTGAAGCTGGAGCCGGGCTGGCGCCAGGCCTGGGTGACGTGATTGAACTTGTTTTTCCCAAAATCAAATCCACCAATCAGTGCGCGGACGGCCCCGTCCCTGGGGTCCATTGCCACGAAAGCGCCTTCCACTTCGGGTAATTGGGTAATTTCCCAGGTATCTTTGGGCGTTTTAGCCACCCGTATCAGGGCGCCGGGGCGGATTTTGATGTTCGGGCCTGCCTTGTCGGCCAGGCCCGACTGTGCTGGCCGCAGTCCTTCTCCGGTGATGGTCACTTTTTCACTGTTCAGGCGCATCGCCAGAATCCGCTTGGGGCTGGCCTCCAGCACCACGGCAGACATGATGTCGCCGTTGTCCGGGCTGTCGGCCAGTGCCTCGTCAATCGCATCTTCGGTTTCCTGGGGGTTGGACGGCAGGTCGATGAATTTTTCGGGACCCCGGTAAATTTGCCGGCGCTCGTAATCCATGATGCCCTTGCGCAAGGCCTTGTAGGCCACGCTCTGATCTGTGGACTTCAGGGTGGTGTAGACATTCAGTCCTCGGGTATAGGTTTCTTCGCCGTACTGGCTGAACACCAGTTGCCGCACGGTTTCAGCCACATATTCAGCATGCACGCGCCCCGCATCCCGTCCTGTCCTGATGTGAAGTTCTTCTTCCCTGGCTGTTTTGGCCTGCTGGGCGGTGATGAAACCGTTTTGTTCCATGCGCTCAATGATGTAGAGCTGACGCGTTTTGGCGCGGGTGGGGTTGGCGATGGGGTTGTAGGTTGAAGGCGCTTTGGGCAGACCGGCCAGCATGGCGGCTTCCGCAATGCTTACATCTTTGAGCGGCTTGCCGAAATAGGTTTCCGAGGCGGCGGCAAAGCCATAAGAGCGATTTCCCAGAAAGATCTGGTTCATGTAAATCTCAAGAATCTGATTCTTCGTCAGGGAATGCTCCAGCTTGAAAGTCAGCAGAATTTCATAAATCTTGCGGGTGTAACTTTTCTCGGCTGTGAGGTAGACATTGCGGGCGACCTGCATGGTAATGGTTGACGCCCCCTGGCTTTTGGCCCGCCCCAGATTGGCAAGAGCCGCCCGGACAACGCCCAGATAGTCCACTCCGCCATGGGAGAAAAAGCGTGCATCCTCAATGGCCAGCACCGCATCTTTCATGATCTGCGGAATTTCATCAATCGGCGTGAGTCTGCGGCGCTCTTCGCCGAACTCTCCAATGATCACGCCATCCGACGTGTAAACCCGCAGCGGCTGCTTGGGGCGGTAGTCTGACAGGGCCGAAATATCAGGCAGGTTGGGATAAGCCACTGCCAGCGCAACCGCCAGGAAAATCGCCAGGCCAACAAGGCCCGCGAGCACCAGGCCAATGCTGCCTAAAAAGAACTTCACAAGGGAACGCGACCAGGAAGATGGCCGTTTTGCAGGGCTGGATTTGGATCGGGAGTCGGGTGTCTGAGCAGAAGAGGGCATCAAGGTCAATCGTAAAGTCGCATCAGCATTATAAAAATTCCTGAAACAGACGCGTATCAGGCAGGCGCATGGGATTTACACTGTTACATCAGAAAGCAAGCTTTTACATGGGTAATATCCCTGAAAACCGTATGCTTTTGACAACGTACATCTTGTTTTGTTAAGGAGAAATGACTACTCCTTGATGGCCTTGCTGCTAACATTCATGAGATTTTTAAGCAAGCTGGTTACATAGTAGCCGTCATTTTGGGGCACCCTTTGATCTCACTGGGATCGTTATTCAACCGTCAACAACCCCCTTTGCTGGGTGTGGATATCAGCTCGTCCAGTGTCATGCTGGTCGAGGTGAGCCGCGACAAGGCCGGCAACCTGGTTCTTGACCGCTGCGCCATCGAACCTCTGGAGACTGGATGGGTCACCGACGGCAACATCGAAAAATTCGACGAGGTCGCTGAAGTGCTTCGCCGCGTGGTCAAAAAGAGTGGCACGCGTACCAAGAACGTGGCCATGGCGCTGCCACCCTCGGCGGTCATCAGTAAAAAAATCATCCTGCCAGGCGGCCTCAGTGAGGCCGAGCTGGAAATCCAGGTTGAATCCGAAGCGAATAAATACATACCCTTTTCACTCGACGAGGTCAGCCTGGATTTTTGCGTACTGGGCCCCAGCGCAACATCCAGTGGCGATGTTGAAGTATTGATTGCTGCTTCACGAAAAGAGAAGGTTCAGGACAGGCAGGGCCTGGCCGAAGCTGCCGGCCTCAAGCCGATTGTGGTGGATGTCGAGTCATATGCTTCGCGGTTTGCCACGGCGCGGCTGATCGAGAACATGCCGAACAAGGGTGTGGACACCATGGTTGCGTTGTTTGAGATCGGCTCTCTCACTACCAGCATGCAGGTCATCAGGAATGATGAAGTCCTGTATGAGCGCGATCAGGCCTTTGGCGGCGCCCAGTTGACCCAGTTGATCGTCAGGCAGTATGGCTTCTCGCTTGAGGAGGCGGAAACCAAAAAGCGCGGCGACGAGTTACCTGAAGATTATGAGTCGGGTGTCTTGAAACCGTTTGTTGAAAGCCTGACCCAGGAAATTGGCCGTGCGCTGCAGTTCTTTTTTACCAGCACGCCGCATAACCGGGTCGATTACGTGATGCTGGCGGGCGGTTCATCGTCATTGCACGGACTGACGGAGTCGGTAACGAAGCAGACAGCTTTTGCCTGCCTGCTGGTGAACCCTTTTGATGGAATGGAAATTGGCAGCGGTGTCATGGAAAAAAGAATGCGGCGTGAAGCCTCCTGTTATCTGACTGCCTGTGGCCTGGCGTTGCGAAGGTTTGTACGGTGATTCTGATCAACCTGCTCCCGCACCGCGAAGCTGCGCGAAAACGCCGGCGTGAAATCTTTTTTGCAACTCTTGGCCTGGCGGCACTGGCCGGTGTCCTGATCTGTAGCGCCATGTATTCCTGGTACCTGACCCAAATTGAAAGTCAGCGCGGAAGAAATACCTTCCTGCAATCGGAAATTACCCGACTGGATGAGCAAATCAAGGATATTGCGACCTTGCAGGCGGAAATTACATCGCTCAAGGCGCGCCAGACAGCTGTCGAGGATTTGCAGGGGAACCGCAATCTCCCGGTGTATTTACTGAGCGAGCTGGTCAAGCAGTTACCTGACGGCGTTTATATCAACAGCCTGAAGCAGGAGAACCAAACGGTCCTGATCACTGGCATTGCCCAATCAAACGAACGTGTTTCAGAGTTGCTTCGTAATTTTTCAAACAACAGCCCTTGGTTGGCCAAACCTGAACTGGTGGAAATTACGGCTGGCACGGTGACATTGAGCCCGCGCGACCAGCGGCGTGTTTCCAATTTTTCGATGCGCGTGGAGATAAAGCGGGCCAGTGGTCAAAAAGAGGCAGCGTCTTCTGCTTCTGCTGCAGCCAAGGTTTGATGTGGCGCGAATGAACTGATCATGGTAAAAATTTCCAGACCCGCTATCGATTTTTCGGCCCTTCAAGGGCGCATCCAGAGCCAATTCACTGGCCTGGATCCAAATGATCCGGCGTCCTGGCCAGCTTTCCCGCGTTATCTGCTGTGCGCCGTCGTGACCGTCGCGGTTGTGGTTGCGCTCTGGTTTGTGTGGTTGAGTGCTTCCAATGAAGAATTGACGGCAGAAAAAGCCAAGGAAGTCCAGCTCAGGCAAGACTACACCAGCAAGCTGACGCAAGCGGTCAATCTGGAGGCCTTGAAGAAGCAGCGTGAGCAAGTCCAGCAGTATGTGACGCAGCTTGAAAAACAGTTGCCCAGCAAAGCCGAAATGGATGCATTGCTGTCTGACATTAACCAGGCAGGCCTGGGCCGCAGTCTTCAGTTTGAGCTGTTCCGGCCAGGCCAGGTTCTTGTCAAGGACTACTACGCCGAGTTGCCTATTGCACTAAGTGTGACGGGCGGCTACCACGACATGGGTGCTTTTGCCGCTGATGTTGCCAATCTCTCACGCATTGTGACGCTGAACAATATTTCGATTACACCTGCAAAGGATGGCAATCTGCTCATGGAAGCCACGGCAAAAACCTTTCGCTATCTGGACGATGAAGAAGTCGCCTTGCAGCGCAAGAATGCTTCGTCCAGTGGGGCAAAAAAATGAGGTGCACTCAACAAGCCCTCGCCCTTGGTCTGACCCTTGCCACCCTGTTCGTACTGACGGGCTGCGGTTCATCCGATCAGGAGGAGTTGCAGCAATGGATGACCGCCCAGCGCAATGCAACCCGGCCCAAAATTGCACCCTTGCAGGCGCCCACCAAATTCACGCCGCAAACCTATGGTCAGGAAGGTTCAGTCGAGCCTTTCAGCAAGCAAAAACTGGTGCAGGCGCTGAAACGGGATTCCAGCCAGGCCACGGCCAACGCAGCCCTTATCACGCCAGAACTGAGCCGGCGCAAGGAACCGCTGGAAGCAACTCCGCTGGATACCGTGGCCATGGTTGGCAGCCTGACAAAAGCCGGCCAGCCCGTCGCGCTGGTACGGGTTGACAACCTGGTCTACCAAGTCAGGGTAGGCAATTATCTGGGCCAGAACTATGGCCGCATCACCGCCGTGACGGAGGCCAGCGTTGTATTGCGTGAAATCGTGCAGGACGCAGCAGGCGAATGGACAGAGCGGCCGGCGACTTTACAGCTTTTAGAGGAAACGAAATGAACAAGCAGATAGCGGAATTGGCAGCGGAGGTGAGAGTGCAAGAGAGTCTGCCGCGTTTGCTTGGACGTGTGTTGCGACATGCATTAGTCAGTGTGATGGTCGTGGCCAGTGCCATGCCCTTGCTGGCAAAGGCCGAAAATTCTATCCAGGCCGTTTCCGGATCGGTACAGGGCGGCTCGGAAGTGATTCGCATCGAACTGGCCGAACCTTTGGCTGAAGTTCCAACAGGTTTCAGCATTCAGTCACCTGCCCGTATCGCACTTGATTTTCAGGGTATCAGCAATTCGCTGGGTCGGTCAGCCATTGAGATCAACCTGGGCAACATGCGTTCAGCCAATGTGATTCAGGCTGGTGAGCGCACCCGGGTGGTGCTCAATCTGAAAACACCTGCCGCCTACAAGGCCGAGATACAGGGCAAGTCGTTGCTGATCATTCTGGATTCCCAGGCGGTAGCAGTACCTTCCGTGGCAGCGGCGCCCGTATTTGCCGAGAGCCGAAACCGTGACACGCTTCCATTGAAAGACATCGATTTTCGCCGTGGCCCCGACAACTCGGGCCGCATTGTGGTGGCCTTGCCCAACAATGAAGTCGGCGTTGATATTCGCCAGCAGGGCAAAACCGTGGTGGTGGAGTTCCTTAAAACGGCGCTGCCCGAAGGACTGCGCCGCCGACTGGATGTCACTGATTTCGGCACACCGGTGCAAACCGTGACGACCTCCCAGGTCGGCGACAAGGTTCGCATGGTGGTCGAACCCATCGGCCAGTGGGAGCAAAGTGCCTACCAGAGTGACAATCAGTTTGTACTGGAAGTACGTGCGCAAAAAGTGGATTCCAGCAAGTTGACGCAGGGCATCGGTTTCAACGGCGAAAAGCTTTCACTGAATTTCCAGAACATTGAAATTCGCTCGCTGCTGCAGGTCATTGCCGACTTCACCAATTTCAATGTCGTCACGTCGGATACGGTGACCGGGTCGGTAACGTTGCGCCTCAAAGATGTTCCGTGGGACCAGGCATTGGATATTATTTTGCAGGCCAAGGGCTTGGGAATGCGCAAGACGGGCAATGTTTTGCTGATCGCCCCCAAAGACGAGCTGGCTGCCAAGGACAAGCAGGAACTGGAGTCTCGCGCTGCAATACAGAATCTTGAAGCGGTTCGAACGCAATCATTCCAGATCAACTATGCCAAGGCCAGTGAAATTGCAGCGCAGATATCCGCCAGCGGTACCGGCGCGACCACTGCCCGGATATTGTCCAGTCGCGGCAGCGTCATTGCCGAGCCGCGCACCAATCAGCTTTTTGTCACCGATATTCCTTCCAGGCTGGAACAGGTGCAAAGTTTTATTGCCAAGCTTGATATTGCGGTGCGGCAGGTGCTGATTGAGGCGCGTATTGTGGAAGCCTCAGACACTTTTGGCCGGTCCTTGGGTGTGAGATTGGGCGGCGGGACGATTGGCGCAGCCGGAGCCTTGACAAGTGGTAATACCAATGTCTCATTAGGTACCAGTTATGGTGCAACGGCTGCGGATACCAGTGGTAATTTTGTCAGCTTCCCCGCTTCAACCCTGGGCGTTGCCAATACTGCCGCTTCATTCGCGGTGTCGATTTTCAATTCATCGGCGAACCGCTTTCTTAATCTGGAGTTATCCGCACTGGAAGCAGACGGCAAGGGCAAGATTGTTTCCAGCCCGCGTGTTGTGACGGCCGACCAGACCAAGGCGCTGATTGAGCAGGGCACCGAGTTTCCGTACCAGACCGCCACCTCCAGCGGCGCCACGTCCCTGGCATTCCGCAAGGCCAACCTGAAACTCGAAGTGACGCCGCAAATCACGCCAGAGGGCAACATCATTCTTGACCTGGACGTGAACAAGGACAGCCGAGGTGAAACTACCGCAGCCGGCATTGCCATCGACACCAAACACATCCAGACCCAGGTGCTGGTTGAAAATGGCGGCACGGTCGTGATTGGCGGCATCTTCACACTCGAAGAAACCAACAATGAAACCAAGGTGCCTTTGCTGGGCGATGTGCCCTACCTGGGCAACCTTTTCAAGAGCCGCGAACGCACATCGAGCAAAAAGGAACTGCTGGTGTTTATTACGCCAAAGATGATTACAGACCGGGCTGCTGCGCGGTAAGTTGAATTTATTCTCTGAAGAATGGAAAGAGTGCAATGAAGTTTTTGAAATATTTATCGGCCAGTGCTTTGGCTATCGCTTTGGTGGCTTGCGGTGGGGGAGGTGGGAGTGCGGGTACCTCGGGGTCAACTCCGCCAGTCGTAACACCTCCTGCTGAGCAACCTGCTACCGTAGAAGTGCTGACGTCGGCGAATACATTACCTTCTACCAGCGGTTCTAGCGTAGAAATAACTGCGTTTGTGAAGAATGCTGCGAATGTAGGCGTGTCGGGGCAGTCGGTTACATTTTCTGCCTCATCAGGGACTCTTCAGGGACCTTCAGTTGTTACAGACTCTTCGGGGGCCGTGACTGCGAAATTAATTGCAGGCAGTGACAAGTCTATCCGGGACATTAATGTAAAGGTAACTGCCGGGGCTGCTTCTGGTAGCGTGACCGTTCCCGTTTCTGGAACTCGTGTTTCTATTGCTGGAAGCGGGTCGCTACAAGCGGGAGGGCCTGCGTCTCAGTACGTGGTTCGTGCAATTGATTCGTCTGGCATCGCAATCGGTGGAGCCAAAATCACTGTAAGTTCAGCTTTAGGCAATTCGCTTAGTGCGGCTTCCTTGACCACCGACTCGACGGGTAACGCCACGCTTCTTTATACGCCTAATAATGCAGGGTCAGATTCGTTGGCTATTTCCGGACTTGGTACCAGTGCAAACACGACTGTTGTTGTCAATGCAATAGATTTTGTTGTACTCAGTCCTGCCAGCAATACTTCAATTCCTATTGGTGCTTTGCAGTCGATTCGAGTCAAATACAAGCTTTCTGGTGTCGCTGTTCCAGGGCAGACAGTAGCTTTCAGTACTACCAGAGGAACTTTTGCCGTAGCCACAACCACGACTGACGCCAATGGTGAGGCGTTGGCGAATTTGTCCTCAAGTACGGCTGGTCCGGCTGTTGTAGTTGCTCAGATTACCGGCGTGGGATCAGTCAATCTGCCTGTGCAATTTGTCGCCACTACACCGAGCAGTATCGTCGTTCAAGCCAATCCAGGAGGGATTTTTCCTAATACCTCGGGAACAACTGTTAATCAAAGCACAATTGAAGCTATCGTAAGGGATGCCAATGGAAATGCAGTAGCTAACAGGCAAGTCAACTTCACAACATTGCAGGACCTCAGCAATGGAACACTATCTCCCGGTATTGCCACTACTGATTCAAACGGACGTGCCCAAGTGCAGTTTATTCCCGGTGCATCCTCTACCGCCGCAAATGGGGTCATCATTCAAGCTGAAGTTGCTTCCACCACGATTAAATCAACAACGTCTTTAACAGTGAATGGAAAGGCTCTTTTCATTACCATGGCTTTTGGTAACACTATTGGCAGTGTTGATGAAACGACCTACAGCAAAGATTTTTCTGTCTATGTCACAGATGCGAATGGAGTAGCCGTTGGTAATCAACTCATCAGTTTATCGGTAATACCTACTGAGTACAGGAAGGGTACGTTAAGTTATTGTTTTTCTACTACCACTGCTTCTGGAGCCACAGCAATCACCTGTAGTCCTTGGTCATATTCGTCTCCACCTACGGTATGCGCTAACGAAGACCTTAATTTGAATGGTATTTTGGATGCTGGTGAAGATATCAGCCAGAATCGGCAATTGACCCCCGGAAATGTCGCAGTTGCAGCGCCTGGTAATGTAGTCACTGATGCTGCTGGTCGTGCAACCTTCGCTATCCAGTATGGCGAGCAATTTGCACCTTGGGTAACGGTACGTATTACTGCGCGTGCATCTGTCGCGGGAACCGAATCCCGACAATCCATTTTGTATGATCTGGTGGGCTCTGCTCCAGACTTCACGGCTGAAACACCGCCTGCGGGCGTTACAAGTCCCTTTGGTTCGTCTACTTCCTGTACTAATTCGAATTGAGTATTGCATTAATCGGCCTTCCCGGCTCCGGTAAATCCACCGTCGGGCGGCAACTCGCCCGGCGGCTGCAGCTTCCATTTCTCGACTCTGACCATGTCATCGAGGAGCGCCTCGGCTGCTCCATCCGTGACTACTTCGAGCGTGAAGGGGAGGCCAGCTTTCGCGATGTCGAGGAAGCGGTGATTGACGAGCTGACCGGAATGGCAAGAGGCGTGCTTTCGACCGGTGGCGGGTCGGTGCTGCGCCCGGCCAACCGCCAGCGCCTGCGCGAACGTGGTCATGTGGTGTACCTCCGGTCTTCTCCCGAAGAACTCTTTCGACGCCTGCGTCACGATGTCAATCGTCCGTTGCTGCAAGTGCCCGATCCGCTGGGCCGTCTGCGCGATCTGTATGCCCAGCGCGACCCGCTGTACCGGGAAACGGCCCACTTCATCATTGAAACCGGCCGTCCCTCGGTCGCCACGCTGGTCAACATGATCACCATGCAGCTGGAACTGGCGGGCATCGTTCCGGGGTCATAGCGCAGGCCACACCTGCATTGAGCCTCCGGGTAGCGTAAAAGCCCGGCCTGCCCAGCCATGCTGAAAGTGCCTCTACACTTCGGTGATGCAAGCAAATTCTCCTTCTCTCGCAACGGCGCAGGTCCAAATCAATCTGGCCGAACGCAGCTACCCCATCCTGATTGGCACTTCACTGCTGGCCGATCCACTCACTTACCAGCATCTGCCCAAAGCCGCAACGGCGCTCGTGGTGTCCAACACGACCGTGGCGCCGCTCTATGCGGCGCAGTTGACGCAAGCGCTGCAGGCGCACTATGGCAAGGTGGTGCTGTTGACCCTGCCTGATGGCGAAGTCCACAAGGACTGGCCGACCCTGCAGTTGATTTTTGATGCGCTGCTCGAAAACGGCTGCGACCGCAAGACCGTGCTTTTTGCCCTCGGCGGCGGCGTGGTGGGCGACATGACCGGCTTTGCGGCCGCCAGCTACATGCGCGGCGTGCCGTTTGTGCAGCTTCCCACGACGCTGCTGGCGCAGGTGGACTCGTCGGTCGGCGGCAAGACCGCGATCAATCACCCGCTGGGCAAAAACATGATTGGCGCGTTCTACCAGCCCCGGCAGGTGGTCTGCGACCTGGAGGTGCTGAAGACGCTGCCCGAGCGTGAACTGAGCGCGGGCTTGGCCGAAGTCATCAAATACGGGCCGATTGCCGACATGGCGTTCCTCGAATGGATTGAAACCAATCTTGATGCGCTGCTGGCCAAGGAGCCCGCCGCGCTGGCGCACGCCATCCAGCGCAGCTGTGAAATCAAGGCCTGGGTGGTGGGGCAGGACGAGCGCGAATCAGGCTTGCGGGCGATTTTGAATTTCGGCCACACCTTTGGCCATGCGATTGAGTCCGGGCTGGGCTATGGCGAATGGCTGCATGGCGAGGGCGTGGGCTGCGGCATGGTGATGGCCGCGCATCTGTCGCAGCGGCTGGGCCGGGTTGACATGGCCTTTGTCCAGCGCCTGACCACGCTGGTCCGGCGCGCCGGGCTGCCGGTGAAGGCCCCGGTGCTCTCAGGCACCGACAATGCCGGCCGCTACCTCGACCTGATGCGGATTGACAAGAAATCCGAAGCCGGCGAGATTCGCTTTGTGGTGATTGACGGACCGGGCAAGGCTGCCGTGTGCGCCGTGCCCGATGCCCTGGTGCGTGAAGTCATCGACCTGTGCTGTGCCTGAACAGCCGACAATCCTATTCACTATGAAATTAATAGCTGCTTGCGCCCGTATTCATTGCGCAAAAGGCCTTTTTGATGCATAAAACATGACCCTGGCTGCCTACGCCTGCGATTCTCTCCTGTCGCGCGGCCGCCGCATTCCCGAGCCGGTCGCACCGACGCGGTCGGATTTTCAGCGCGACCGCGACCGGATCGTGCATTCCACCGCATTTCGCCGTCTGGTTTACAAGACTCAGGTTTTTTTGAACCATGAAGGCGACCTGTTTCGCACCCGGCTGACGCATTCACTCGAAGTTGCGCAACTGGGGCGGTCCATCGCCCGCACCCTGCAGCTCAATGAAGACCTGGTGGAGGCGATTGCGCTGGCGCACGACCTGGGCCATACGCCCTTCGGCCATGCCGGCCAGGATGCGTTGAACGCCTGCCTTCAACTCCACAATCCCGAAAGTGCCGGCTTCGAGCACAACCTGCAAAGCCTGCGCGTCGTCGATGCACTGGAAGAGCGTTATCCGGCCTATGACGGCCTGAACCTGACCTTTGAAACGCGCGAAGGCATCTTGAAGCATTGCTCCAGACGCAATGCGCGCCATATTGAAGCCCGCGAACCCGGCGGCGTGGCGCACCGGTTTGTTGATCAGCCAACGCATGGCCCGGTCTGGCGGCAACCCGGTTTGGAGGCGCAACTGGCCAATCTGGCCGATGAAATTGCCTACAACGCGCACGATATGGACGACGGCGTGCGCTCGGGTTTGCTGAGCCTGGAGCAACTGGAGGATGTGCCGCTGTTCAGCCAGTACCGGCGTGAAACGCTGGGCGTGTATCCGCGTTTGCAGGGCCGGCGGCTGCTGTTTGAAACCATACGGCGCATGCTCAGCGCGCAGGTTTACGATGTGATCGATGCCACCCGGCTGGCGCTTCAGAAGGCCGCCCCGGCCGATGTCCAGGCTGTTCGACAGCATGCCGCACTGGTCTGTTTTTCAGATCAAATGGCCTTGCAGTCCGCGTCGCTAAAGCGCTTCCTGCTACAAAATCTATATCGCCACCGGCAAGTGGTGCAAACCACGCAAGCCGCCCGGCAGGTGGTGCATGATCTGTTCGAGACCTACATGGCCGACCCGGCGCAGATGCCGCAGGCGCACATTGACCGCTTCGGAGGCAGTGGCAGCCGGGACGCCACTGGCGCAAGGCATGAGCGCGTGGTGGCCGACTACATCGCCGGCATGACGGACCGCTTTGCCGCCAAAGAGCACGAGCGGCTCAAGGGACACGCGATTTTCCCGGTTTGAGTTTTGCCTTCCAATGCGCGCCCGAGCGCCTTCTGATTCGGCTGCCCTGTTCAGCGCGCTGGGCAAGGAAATTAGCGGCATCGTTATTTCCCAGGTGGCGCCCTCGCCGCGCAGCACCGTCATGCCGCTCATCAAGGAATACCTGAGTGCGCTGAACCAGACCGACCAGACCGACCAGACCGACCAGACCGACCAGACCGACCAGACCGACCAGACCGACCAGACGCCCAGTTGTGAAAGTGTCGAAGGCTATGTCGCGGCCGGTTGTTTTGCCGAGGGCGTGCGCCTCAGCATTGCGGGCGGTGGCAAGCCTGATCATGCGGGGCTGCAAAAAGCCTTTCATTCCATGACGGATTACGACGTGGGCGGCTTTCGTGTCAACCTGCGGCCGAAAAAATACGAATCGGTTCGCGCCATTGATCTTGTCAGCATCACGCCGGACGGAAAAATCGTCCGCTAGAGCGAAATCGCCCTGGCTTGCAAGAGTAGTGCTCTGATTGCTATTT
>JAECRO010000037.1 GCA_016000195.1 Burkholderiales bacterium
ATTTGACGTGGCCGAAATTAACCAGTGGCTCTACCAGACAGAGTCTTGAATTTCAATATGGGTACTGGGCGGACGGTTACGAAGCGCCGGTTGAAGCGAAACACAAATTCGTTGAGGTACGCCTGTAAATGTTGCTGACTAACTCCGTGATGCGTACCAAGCAGCCAGGTCTTCAGGTTGGAGAATGCAATGTGGATCATCGGCAGGTGGGCATCGGTTCTTTCAGGGTCGCCATCAAGCACCAGGGGTTTGTGCGTGTAGCCCAATTTCGCCAAATCATCGTAGCCGCGCCATCCATCGGTGCGCACAACAGCTCCCTGGGCGACATTGTCTTGCACGAATTCTGTGAGTTCCTTGGCTCCACGGCCAGGCACGAGGCGCAGCCGCAATCTGCCGGCGTAGACAACTCTCTTGTGCTTCTTGCTTTTCTCGACAGGCATTCTGGTGCGCACCTCGATGGCCCCGACGACCGTCGCCTTATGGTGGACACCACGCCCTTCGCCCCTCGTACGACCGCCCACAAGCGTCTCATCGACTTCGACCGGATGCTGCGATCCGATCGAGTCTCGCTCGGGCCGCACCATACCTGCACGCAGCTTGTGGAGCATCTGAAACGCTGTCTCGTAGCGCGACAGTCCAAGCTGGCGCTGAAACTGGAGCGCGGACTGGCCGGGTGTCTGCGTCGCCACGAGGTAAGCACCCCAGAACCATACAGACAACGGCGTATGGCTGTCCTTTATGACAGTGTCTGCCATGAGCGACACATTGGCCTTGCAGACTCGGCATCTCAAGACGACCGATGTACGCTTGGCAAACCGGTAGGGCTCACCGCTATGCCCGCACTTCATGCAGGTAAACCCGTGCGGCCATCGCAAATGCTCAAGGTATTTCGCGCAGGCCACTTCATCGGGGAATACCCGCTGAAACTCGGGAAGCGTCGTTGGAAAACCGCGCGGGTCCATGCTCGAAATTTAGCATCGCAGTACAGCTTTGGCAATCAACCGGATAGGCAAGGGATATTCCAGTTCTGCTTCGGGCAGCACGTCGCCGCCCTCGGTCAGGCCGGGTATCTCCACACGGCAGGTTCGCCGCGCCGCGTTGTACGTTTTGACGATGGCCGGGTAGCGGCCAGGCATGGCGCCGTATTCGCTCATTGCAGCGCGCCCAGCCAGAGCCGGGTGTATTGGTTGCTGCCGTCCTCGCCATTTTCAAAGACGTGGGCCGCCGTGATGATGCACAAGGGCACGCTGCCCACGAACTCGATCAGGTCGCCCGCGCAGAGCTGGCTGGCGTAGTCGATCTTCATCACCTTGCGCTGCACCAGGCATTGCGACATATTGCGCAGGCGCTGCACGTTGGTGTGTGGGGCAAAGCGCATTTCGCGCGGCTTGCTCAAGTCGCCCATGACAAAGCCGCCACCGGCCGCCAGCGAAAAGAATGACGGGATTTCGTGGCGCTCCAGAAAGCCGCTTTCCACATCGTCCGAGGCGTTGTTGGGCAGATTGGCTGCGGCCTTTTGCTTGAACAGGTCGCCCAGCCGCATGAACTTGAGCTTGCCCGCCTTCCAGTGCACGACGCCCCCCTCTTCCTGCAGCACCCGGGCAATGTGAAAACTGGGAGTGCCGCCGATGAGACAGCTGAATCGGGGCACTGGGAAATCAGCATCGACTGCTTGAATCGTGGCGCCGGCCGCACGGTAGATGGCTGACAGCGCAGCGCTTTCCTTGATGATGGCCCGGCTGCGCACGAAAGCCGCCTTGTGGCAGGCGTCCAGCATGGCCGTGATGCGCATGGCCGACAGTTCACGCCCGCCTTGTGCGCCGCGCTCAATGCCGCGCACCGACTTGATGATGCGCAGCGCATCACCCGCGCCCGTGGTGAGGACAGCGCCTTCGCCCAGCATCCGCGCCAGCGCATCATCGACGCGGATTTCGGTTTCCAGCGCCTTCTATCAGTACTTCAGCAACGGCTTTCAGAATGACCTTGATAAGAAGTTCAAGGCCCGCGCCCGAGCTGTCCGCTTGATTCAACTCAATCCTTTAACTCCCTACGAGCCAACCATGCACATTGAAAACGTCATCATCAATATCGGCAGCAGCCCATCAGCAATGCTGCAAGCAGTCACCTCGGCCCTGCTGCGCGGTGCCGACCTGCGTGAACCGGGCAGCCAGCCAGCGCCACCAGCGCCAGCAACTGGCCCCATCGCCAACCCACCGCCCATCGGCGAGTACTGGCCCGGCCATGGCGGCATCTACTGCGGAGTGTCGCGCGGCGAGGACGGACAGCCTGACGCCCATATCGTGCTGCTCGAAGCCATTCCAGCGACCAACCTGAGCTGGGAAAATGCCGTGAAGTGGGCCGAAGGCCTGGGCAACGGCGCCCGCCTGCCCACCCGCTTCGAGTCCGCCCTGCTGTACGCCAACCTGCATGACAAGCTTGAAAAAGAATACTGGAACTGGACCGGCACGCAGTTTTCGGCTTCCAGCGCCGTCTACCAGTTCTTTGGCTACGGTGGCCAGGGCAACAGCGACAAGAAATCAAAGGCCCGCGCCCGAGCTGTGCGATTGGTTCAACTCAGTGCTTGAATCCTTTAATTTTTACCCAAGCACTCACCAATGAAGCACGATAACTTCACCCCACCCATCGACTTCCATAACGAGCTGATCATTGACAACTTCGCGGGCGGCGGCGGCACCAGCACTGGCCTTGAGGCAGCATTCGGCCGGTGGATATTGCCATCAACCACAACATGGAGGCCCTGGCGCCCACCACTACTTCCCCGATGGCGCCACGGTGCGCCGCACCGGCAAGAAACTCGCCGGCCGCACGCTGGACGGCATCAAGCACAACGGATTCCCGAAATAACAAATAAAACAGGCACTTGCGCACGCCAGCCGTACACAAGAAGCTATTAAAATCATAGCGAAAGATTAAAATGAATACCTACCCGCCAGGCGCACTAGTCCGCATTTCGGACATTTGCCGCGACCACAAGCGCGGCCATTCTGGCATCCTGCCAATCTCGCGCAGCACCTGGAACCGCTGGGTCAGCGACGGAACCGCGCCAGCCCCACGCAAGCTGCTGGGAACCCCGGTCTGGCCTATTGAGCAGGTGCGGGCGTTGGCAATGGCACCGGAACCGGCGCCAAAGTGAGTTCATCAATTTTGTCCGCCAGGAACTGCAGTGCTCGGCGGCGCTCGCTCATCAGTTCCATATGGCTGTAGGCCGCCGCCGACTGGTTCCGCTCTGCGTGCGCAAGCAGCAGCTCCACAACATCCTTTTGAAAGCCATGCTCTCGCAGCAGCGTGGCCGCCGTGGATCGCGTTCCGTGTGGCGAAAACTCCGGCACCCCAAAATCCAGCCGTCCGAACAGGTGGTTCAGCGTTACATCCCCGATGGGCCGGCCATTGCCGCCGGCAAACCGCGTCGGGAACACATAATCCCCATGCCCGGTAATCTTGCGCAGGTAGCGCAGCAATTCCACTGCCTGGCGCGAAAGCCAGACCCGGTGCGGCAGGCGCATCTTCATTCGTGCAGCGGGAATATCCCACCGGCCCTCGTCTAAATCAAACTCCACCCACTTCGACAGTCTCAGCTCCGATTTGCGCACCATGGTCAGCATCAGCAGCTTGGCCGCATAAACAGTAATGACCATCGCGTTGCGCTGCATGTCCAGCTCTCGCCAAATGCCGCCAATTCCTTCTCGTTCAGGTGCCGATGGTGTTTTTTTGGAGGAACACGTATCACGCCGCGCAATGGTGTGGCAGGATTCGTGTCTACCAGCAGCTTGCGGATGGCAAAGTTGTACACCTGCTGGATCAGCGAGCGGCAGCGGTCGGCCGTCGTCGGGATGTGCTTATATGTCTCCAGAATCGCCAGAACATCCCTAGGCAGCACATCGCCCATGCGCATATCTCCGATTCCAGGGTAGATATAGCTGTCAAGAAACCGGATTGACTGCATCCGGTAGCGTTCCGACAGGTGCGCCAATGTCTCATGGACCCAAATCTTTGAAAAATCTCTGAACGTCACGCTGCGCTGCTCTTTCACCTGCGCATGCTTGATGCTCTCCTTGCGCTGCTCTGACGGGTCAACCCCCTGCCCGACCAGTGCCCGCATTTGCTCATGCAGGTCGCGCGCCTGGGCAATCCCGATCTGTGGGTATGGCCCGATGGTCAGCTTGGGGCGCTTGCCATCCAGCCGGTAGGTGTAGCGCCAGACCTTCGAGCCGCCGGGCAGCACCTCGATGTAAAGCCCACCTCCATCGGTCAGGACATAGGGCTTGTCTTGGGCCTTGGCGGCATTGATGGCTGCTGGACGCAGGGTGTATAGTTAACGTGTCACTGTGTTGACATTTTTGCAATGGCTCCATGAGGTTCGTCTCCACCATTGCTGCATGGAGCCATCTTGGAACTTATTATGGAGCCATTACGATGAAACTGCATGAAGCACAATGGGACATTCTGGAATAAAAAAACCCCGCCTTCAGAGGGGCAGGGTTCATTTTTGGAACCGCATGGTGCATCAAAATATCACTTTACATGTGGTCGATCATCACCTGGCCAAAACCTGAGCAGCTCACTTGCGTAGCGCCGTCCATGAGACGGGCGAAGTCATAGGTGACTTTCTTGGAGATAATCGAATTTTCCATCGAACTGATGATGAGGTCGGCCGCCTCTGTCCAGCCCATGTGGCGCAGCATCATTTCGGCTGAGAGGATCAGGGAACCGGGGTTCACATAATCTTTGCCGGCGTATTTGGGTGCCGTGCCATGGGTGGCCTCAAACATGGCGATGGTATCGCTCAGGTTGGCACCCGGCGCAATGCCGATGCCGCCGACCTGGGCAGCCAGCGCGTCGGAAATATAGTCGCCGTTCAGGTTCAGCGTGGCAATCACGCTGTACTCGGCAGGGCGCAGCAGAATCTGTTGCAGGAAGGCGTCGGCAATCACGTCCTTGATGATGATGTCCTTGCCGGTCTTTGGATTCTTGAACTGGCACCATGGGCCGCCGTCAATCAGTTCGGCACCGAATTCGTTTTGTGCCAGGGCATAAGACCAGTCACGAAAGCCACCTTCGGTGAACTTCATGATGTTGCCCTTGTGCACGATGGTCACGCTGGAATTGTCGTTGTCGATGGCGTACTGGATAGCCTTGCGCATCAGGCGCTCGGTACCCTCACTGGAAACCGGCTTGATGCCGATACCCGAAGTCTCGGGAAAACGGATTTTCTTGACGCCAAGCTCTTCCTGCAGGAACTTGATAAGCTTTTTCGCCTTGTCGCTGCCTGACTCGAATTCGATGCCCGCATAAATGTCTTCCGAATTTTCACGGAAAATCACCATGTTGGTCTTCTGGGGCTCCTTGACCGGCGAAGGCACGCCGGCAAAATACTGGATGGGACGCAGGCAGACATACAGGTCAAGCTCCTGGCGCAGCGCAACGTTCAGGCTGCGGATGCCGCCGCCCACGGGCGTTGTCAACGGACCCTTGATGGAAACCACATAGTCCTTGACCGCAGACAGGGTTTCTTCAGGCAACCACACATCAGGGCCATAGACCTTGGTGGATTTTTCGCCCGCAAACACTTCCATCCAGTGAATTTTCTTCTTGCCGCCGTAAGCCTTGGCAACCGCAGCATCAACGACTTTCAGCATCACCGGTGAAATATCAACACCCGTACCGTCACCCTCGATGAACGGAATAATGGGCTCGTCGGGCACATTCAATGAATTGTCGGCATTGACAGTGATTTTCTCGCCCTGGGTGGGCACCTTGATGTGCTGGTACATGTGCAGAAGTCTCCGTTAGGCCCGGCAGCGCTCCTGAATAGATACGCCACGTCAGGCAGTTGAGGTAAAGCCGTTCAAATTCTAGCGCCAAAACTTTTGCAAAAGATATTTTGAATAGCTGTCAACGCATTGGAAAACTGCCTCGTTATGGTGATGCCTCCGAAAGGTTCGGGGTGTTTTTAAATCACAAATTACCTTACCAACTTCCCAAGGAATTCCAGATGAACAAGATCCTCGCCACCCTGATCGCCGGCCTTTTTGCTGCAGGTGCCTACGCACAAGCGCCCGTTGCTGCGCCTGCCAAGCCAGCAACCGCTGCGGTTGCCGCAGCCCCTGCCGTGGCAGCCACGCCTGCTGCTTCCGCAGCCACGGCAAAAGCCAAGCCAGCAGCCATGACCGCTGAAGAAAAAGCAGCCGCAAAAGCGGCCAAGAAAGAAAAGGCAGCGGCTGCCAAAAAGGCAAAAGCCGATGCAGCAGCCGCCAAGAAGGCTGAAGCCGCCGCAAAGAAAGCAGAAGCTGCTGCCAAGAAAAGCTGAAGCCGTTAATTAATCCCTTCGATTCAGTCAAAATGCCCGCCTAGTGCGGGCTTTTTCATGGGTGCCCGTTTATGCTGACCCATCAACTTCAATCCGGTGCGTGTATGTCGCTCAAAAAATGTTCTCTCAAGCTTGGCAGCGCGTCCCGACTCGGTCTGGCAATCGTGGCCTTTGCAGCGCTGCTCCTTCCTGGCTGGGCATCGGCGCAGCAAGCCCCGCAGCTGAACCTGCAGCATGTCAAGCTGAACGCCGGCATGTATGTGATTGATGCGCAGGTAGCCTTGACACCCGAGCAACGCCAGACCGGCCTGATGCTGCGCAAGGACATGCCCCAGCATGAAGGCATGCTCTTTGTTTTTGAGCAAGCCAGCGAGCAATGCTTCTGGATGAAAAACACGCTGCTTCCCTTGACCGCCGCTTTCGTGGCCGATGACGGCACGATTGTGAACATGGCGGACATGAAGCCTGAAACCACCGACTCACACTGCTCGGCCAAGCCGGTTCGTTATGTCCTGGAAATGAACAAGGGCTGGTTTACCAAAAAAGGCATCAAGCCGGGCAACAAGCTGTCCGGGCCGGTTTTTGAAGCACAGCGCTGAGCCTGAAAAGCCAGGCAGGAAAAAGCCGACATGACATCGGCTTTTTTACGAAAGGATGACTTTCAGGCGTCAGGCGAAATTGGCCTCGGCAAACTCCCAGTTCACCAGGCTGGACAGGAAAGTCTCGACATACTTGGGACGCAGGTTGCGGTAGTCGATGTAATAGGCATGTTCCCACACGTCCACCGTCAGCAGGGCCTTGTCGGCCGTCGTCAGCGGTGTTCCTGCTGCGCCGGTATTGACAATATCTACCGTGCCGTCAGCCTTTTTAACCAGCCAGGTCCAGCCTGAGCCGAAATTGCCGACTGCGGATTTGACAAAGGCTTCCTTGAAGGCTGCGTAGGAACCAAATTTGGCATTGATGGCTTCGGCCAGCGCACCGCTGGGCTCGCCGCCGCCGGCTGGTTTCATGCAATTCCAGAAAAAGGTGTGGTTCCATATCTGGGCGGCGTTGTTGTACACCCCGCCGCTGGACTTCTTGACGATTTCTTCGAGCGTCATGGACTCGAACTCGGTCCCTTTTTGCAGGTTGTTCAGGTTCACCACATAGGCATTGTGGTGCTTGCCGTGATGGTACTCAAGGGTTTCCTGGCTGTACTGCGGGGCCAGTGCGTCAATTGCATACGGAAGCGGTGGGAGAGTGTGTTCCATGATTTTCCTCGTGGTGGTTGATGAGATGCCCTTTGACATTCCAAGGGCATTGTAAAAACTAAATCAGCCGGCGTGCAGAGACCGTCAAATCGACCTCCCCATCCGCAAGGGTAGCGCGCACGGGCTGGCCGATATGGGTCATTTCCGCAGCGGTGATGGGCTGGCCCTGCAGGTCTTCCAGCCAGGCATAACCCCGCTGCAACACCAGTTTCGGGTCCAGCAGTTCAAGCCGCAGCTTCGCGCGTTCGAGTTGATGGCGGCTGCGCTGCAAGGTGGCCGCGATTTCCCTCGGAAAGTCGCTGCCAAGCGTCTGCAGCCTGAGCTGTTCATGCTGCAAGGTCGAGCGCATGGCATGGTTGAGACTTTGCGCGATGCCGGCCAGCCGCGCCTGCTGCCGCGTCACCAGATGCGAGGGTTGACTGACCCGCGACGCGGCCCAGTCGAGTCGCTGGTTGTGAGACTGCACCTGCCGGTCCACGCCGTTTTGAAGGCGCGAAAAAACCAGCGCCAGTGCGCTCAGCCAGGTAGTCTGCGGTTGCGCGCACAACTCTGCCGCCGCCGTGGGTGTGGGAGCACGCACATCGGCACAAAAGTCGGCAATGGTGAAATCCGTCTCATGCCCGACGCCGCAGACCACGGGCATGGACGAGGCGACGATGGCCCGGGCCAGCGCCTCATCGTTGAAGGCCCACAAATCCTCCATGGCACCGCCACCACGCACCAGCAGCAGCACATCGACCTGGTCCGCGTCCCGCCGCTCGCCCGCCTTGAGCAATGCCGCCCGCAATTCTCCAGCGGCCTGCGCACCCTGCACGCTGGCCGGATAGATCACCACCGGGATATGCGGCGCGCGGCGCTGCAGGGCCGTCACGACATCATGCAGCGCTGCCGCTCCCAGGGAAGTCACCACGCCAATGGCACGCGGCATCACCGGCAGCGGGCGCTTTCGGGAGGCTTCAAAAAGCCCCTCCTGCTCAAGCCTGGCCTTGAGCTGCAAAAATTGCTCAAACAAGGTGCCTTGGCCGGCCTGCTGCATGGATTCGACCACCAGTTGCAACTCACCACGCGGCTCGTACACGCCCAGCCGGCCACGCAATTCCACCAGTTGGCCATCACGCGGGGAAAAATCCAGCAGGCCGGCCGCCCGGCGAAACATGGCGCAGCGAACCTGCCCCTGACCGTCCTTGAGCGAGAAGTAGCAGTGGCCGCTGGAGGCACGCGAAAAGCCAGCAAGCTCCCCCTGGACCGCGACAGGGTTGAATCCAGCCTCCAGACTGTCGGCAATCGCACGCAGCAACGAGCCCACCGGCCAGACGCGCACGCCGCCTTCACGGGAGGCGGCAGCGGGCCTTTCACGGGACGAAAAAGCATCAGCCACGGCGGCCTCCCGGGGATTTGAAAAAGTAGTACTCCACAGAGCCCGAAATAGGAGCTATAGAGGCGCTTACAGCCTTCTGACAGCCTGATGAATTGGTATAAGCCATTGATTTTAAAGAAAATATTACTGCTTAAATTTTCATCGTTTTGTTAAAACGACGAGTTGGCGCGGCTTTGCGCCTGCTCCGCACAGACTTGCCCACAAAGTTATCCACAGATTTTGTGCGTTAAATTTGCTTGAACCCAGTGCTGGAAACATTCAGCCCAAGGCAGCCGAAAGGGCTGTTCACGCGCTTTCGGTGCGCCATAATCCAGCACCAATATCTGTCTGGAGATGTGCATTGTTTTCGATCATACAAGCCGCAGGCTGGCCAATCTGGCCTCTGCTGGCGTGTTCCATAGTGGCGCTGGCACTGATCATTGAGCGTTTTTCAAGCCTGAAAACACAGAAGGTTGCACCGCCCAAACTGCTGGGCGAAGCGATGATTGTTTCGCGAACCACCCTTCCGTCGCCCGATGTCGTGCTGAAGCTGGAACAAAATTCCCTGCTCGGCGAAGTGCTGGCCAGCGGCTTGCGGGCGCTTGGCGCCAATCCACGCATCAGCGAAGCCGACCTGCGCTCCACGCTGGAAGGCGCCGGCCGCCAGGCGGCGCATAAACTGGAACGCTACCTGGCCGCGCTGGCCACGATTGCCTCGGCGGCGCCCCTGCTCGGCCTGCTGGGCACCGTGATCGGCATGATCGAGATTTTTGGTGCCCAGACGGGCAGTGCGGGCAACGGCAACCCGGCGCAGCTGGCACAAGGTATTTCGATGGCCCTGTACAACACCGCGTTTGGCCTGATGGTGGCCATACCGGCACTGATTTTCTGGCGCTATTTTCGTGCCCGGGTGGACGGCTACCTGCTGACGATGGAACTGGCGGCTGAACAATTTGTGCGCCACCTCAACAAGCTGCGCAAATGAACTTTCGTCCTCATGCGCGCGTCGAGCCGGAAATCAACCTGATTCCATTCATCGATGTGCTGCTGGTGGTGCTCATCTTCTTGATGCTTTCAACCACCTACAGCAAATTTACCGAGCTTCAGGTCAGGCTGCCGACCGCCGATGCTGAGCCGCAGCGCGACTATCCCAGGGAAGTGATCGTTGCCGTCAGCAGCGATGGCCGCTACATGGTCAATAAAGCCCTGGTCGATGGGCGGGGAATCGAGGCACTGGGCGCCGCGCTCACCCTGGCAGCCAAGGCCGGCAAGGACAGCGTCATCATCATCAGCGCCGACGCCAGCGCCACGCACCAGGCGGTCATCACCGTGATGGAGGCCGCGCGGCGCCAGGGCCTGACGCAAATCACCTTCGCCACCCAAAGCACGGCACAGGCAGGCGCGAAGTAAGCCTTCGGCCATCAACCATTCAGCGCAACAGGCCAGCCGTTTGAAACAAGTTTTGCTGAAAGCCTGGCGCACGCGGGGCTGGCTGGCCTGCCTGCTTTGGCCGGTGGCGCAACTCCACGGTCTGCTGGTGCGATTGCGCCAGACCTTGTACCGGCGCGGGCTGATGGCTTCCGAGCGCTTCGGCGTGCCGGTCATCGTGGTTGGCAATGTCGTGGCGGGCGGTGCAGGAAAAACACCGCTGGTCATGGCGCTGGTCAGGCATTTTCAGGCGCAAGGCTTGCCGGTGGGCGTGATTTCGCGCGGCTACGGGCGCTCGGGCCATGAAAGCCTCGAAATCCGGCCGGAAACCCCGGTTTATGCGTCTGGTGACGAGCCTGCGCTTATCCAGCATGCCACAGGTGCTCCTGTTTTTGTAGCACGCAGACGAGCGCAAGCCCTGCGTGACCTGCTGGCGGCCTACCCGGCAACGGCCGTCGTGGTGTGCGATGACGGCCTGCAGCACTACGCCTTGCAGCGCGATATCGAAATTGCCGTGTTTGACGACCGAGGCGTTGGCAACGGCTGGCTACTGCCTGCCGGACCCTTGCGCGAACCCTGGCCCGAACGCCTGCGCCAGGGAATTGACCTGGTGCTGCACACCGGCCAGAAGCCTGCCTTTGAAGGCTACACCTCCCGCCGGCAACTGGCTGAACATGCGATAGCGGCCGATGGCACGCGGCTGGCATTGAGCGCCCTTGCGCATCAGCCCCTCGTAGCGCTGGCGGGCATTGCCAGCCCCGAGGCATTTTTTGGCATGCTCAGGGCGCGCGGCCTGACGCTGCAAAAAACGCTCGCCCTGCCCGATCATCATAATTTCACGACTGACGACCTGAACGCACTGACAGGCCAGACCGTGCTGTGTACCGAAAAGGATGCCGTCAAGCTGTTTCCCCTGCCGGGTCATTCCGAGCTCAAACTGCTGGCCGTTCCACTGGAATTCTCGCCCGAAACGGCTTTCTTTACCGCCCTGGATGCACGGCTGGCGCCGCTGCTTTCTCAATTACCATCAAGCCATGGACACCAAACTTATTGAACTGCTGGTCTGCCCCGTGACCAAGGGCCATCTCGAATACAACCGCGAAAAACAGGAATTGATCTCCCGCAGCGCCCGCCTGGCCTATCCGGTGCGTGACGGCATCCCCGTGATGCTGGAAAACGAAGCCCGGCCAATGACCGACGAAGAGCTTGGCCTGTGACACGGGTATGAGCTTTACCGTCCTGATCCCGGCCCGCCTGGCCTCCAGCCGCCTGCCGAACAAGCCGCTGGCCGACATCCATGGCGCGCCCATGGTCGTGCGCGTGGCGCAGCGTGCCTTGCAAAGCAGCGCGCTGCGCAGCGTGGTGGCCGCCGACAGCGCGGAAATCATCGAACAATGCACGGCCTTCGGCATCCAGGCAATTCTGACCCGCACCGACCACCCCAGCGGCAGCGACCGGCTGGCCGAAGCCTGCGACCTGCTGGGCCTGCTTGACGACGACATCGTGGTGAATGTGCAGGGCGACGAGCCGCTGATCGATCCCGCGCTGATCGACGCCGTAGCCCGCCAGCTCGAAGCGCGCCCGGACTGCGCCATGAGCACGGCCGCTCATTCAATCGACGAACTGGCTGATTTTCTGAACCCCAACGTGGTCAAGGTGGTGCTTGATGCGCGCCAGACGGCCCTTTATTTCAGCCGCGCGCCCATTCCCGCCGCACGCGACCATGCCGGCCTGGCCTGGTGGGAATTCTGCAATCTGCCCAAACCGCTGCGCCATGTGGGCATCTATGCCTACCGCGTCGGATTTTTGCGCCAGTTTCCCCAATTGCCGCAAGCGCCACTCGAACAACTCGAATCGCTGGAGCAACTGCGCGCCCTGTGGCATGGCTACCGGATTGCCGTGCATATCACCACCCATGCCCCGGGTTCTGGCGTGGACACGCCCGAAGACCTGGAACGTGTCCGCCGCCTTACGGCTGATGATGCGCATTTGGCAGCCCCTGTTTAAGCTGCCGCCAAGGCTGTGCATGATATCCTTGACAGAAAGGTCAGCGGCTTGCAGCCAGAGCCAACCGCCGAACGACACGTCAAGCGGGAATGGGTCAATCGGCCCGGCAAACCTTCCGCCTGACTTCCAGAATCCATAATAATCCAAGGACATTCATGAGACTTATTTTGTTGGGCGCGCCTGGCGCGGGCAAAGGGACACAAGCCACGTTCATTTGCCAAAAATACGGCATTCCGCAAATTTCCACCGGCGACATGCTTCGCGCTGCCGTAAAAGCCGGAACGCCGCTCGGCATCGAAGCTAAAAAAGTCATGGACGCGGGTGGCCTGGTCAGCGACGACCTGATCATCAACCTGGTGAAGGAACGCATTGCCCAGCCCGACTGCGCGCAGGGTTTTCTGTTCGATGGTTTTCCACGCACCATCCCCCAGGCTGACGCCATGAAGGCAGCCGGCGTGAAAATCGATTACGTGCTGGAGATCGATGTGCCTTTTGAAGCCATCATCGAGCGCATGAGCGGACGCCGCTCGCACAGCGTTTCGGGCCGCACCTACCACGTCAAGTACAACCCGCCCAAGGTCGCAGACAAGGACGACGTGACCGGCGAGCCGCTGATCCAGCGCGAAGACGACAAGGAAGAAACCGTTGCCAAACGGCTGGAGGTGTACAGCGCCCAGACCCGTCCACTGGTCGAGTACTACTCCAGCTGGGCCAAGGCCGCGCCCGCTGAAGCCCCAAAATACCGCACCATCAGCGGCACGGGCAGCGTAGATGAAATCACTGAAAGGGCCTTCAAGGCGCTGTCGAGCTAAAGTCCCTCACTGCATGCAAGCCATCCTTCGGGGCTAGCCGTTCTCGTAAAGAGTTGCTAAGCGCTTTGCTGCTGTGATTCAAGCCCCTCCTGCTTCGGCAGCGAGGGGCTTTTGTTTGAGGTGCAAGCGCGAACGCTCCCACCTGAGTCGCTCACCACAGGAGCCGCCTGACGCGCTCGGCGTCGAGCCGGCTGCTCTGGGCTGAAGTACACAATGTCCTCCAGAGCGATGGGCCCTTCGCCAAACCCAGCCGCATCGCCGGCGTCTTACCGTCCTGACCAACCTCGCAGTAGTTGAAGTACGTCCGGAAAATACTGAGCACCTTGACCAGCACTGCGGGGTGGTAGGCGTTCTTGCCGAACCACAGCCGACGCTCAGCGCTGGCGCTCACGATGCCCCGCTCCGCGAGCGTAAGGCCCCGACGTACCCGCATGAAGAAGCTGAAGAAGCGGTCCACCGCGGTAACGGTGGCCTTCAGGTGCAGCAGCGCGTGGTGGTCTCGTTGATGCTTCAGCTTCACAGGGTCGCTCTTTGCCGGGTCGATATCGGTGAGCCAACAAACTGATTTTTCAGGCTCCCGCATATCAGAGATGGGGTGCCGGAACCAGCGGTCGCCCCACTTCCCGATGGTGGCCATTCTGGCCATCTCCTCCTGGGCAGACAGCAGTTCCGCGGCTTCCTCATCGACGCCATGGTCCGCTGCGAACTGGGCCAAGCGACGCTTCGAGTTGCCCACCATGACTCGCTTCTGGTCGACGGAGAAGTCCTTGAGCACCTTCAGGTAGAAATGGGCTATCCATTTAGCGCCACAAGGTTGGTCTCCAAAGAGGCGGATGGCGGCAGGTGCTGGTTATCCCGTATGTTGGCGTAGGTCACAGACAGCATTCCACGGGAGCGTGACGAGCGGCGGTTAAAGCGGAGCAATCGCTCCACGCCCCCCCAGACTTTCAAAGATGAATTGAGGCAGACCACGCTGCACTTGACGCCGATGCATGCAGCCGTGGACAAGCTGGCGGCGCTCATCACCCATATCCGTGCGGCTCTCGGTCATGTGAGGTCAGTTGCGGAGCAGTTGCCCAAGGCCAACCGCTGGAAGGCATTTGTGGACTATGTGGTGGCGAAAATCACCCGACCGCTGCCGCCTTGGTCTCCACCTGACCCGCTCGGGTTGGTTGGGTAACTGCCGGATTTAGGATCCTGCGACCATTGTCAGTCTTGTGGAGCTAAATGGATAGCCCATAGTATTGCTCGGTTGCTGTCTTGCTCATGTCCGCTTTCCATCTGAAGTTAGATGGCCCAAGCATGCCGATTTCAATTCATCGTATCTTTGAAAGTCTGGGGTTCGTGGAGCGCTTACCGTCCTTCGTGCGCAGGCAGCCAAAATGACTCATAAACAGCAAGTCCCTCCCTTTCCAGACAGCCCGGCCTCACGTACCATGGCTCCTCTTGACTTCCCGGGGAGATTGCATGAAACGCCTGCTGACTTCCGTTGCCCTGGCTGCCTTGCTGGCGGCCTGCGCCAGTTCTCCGACCAGCCCGTTTGCGTACACCGCGCCCACCCAGCAGCCTGAAGGTTCGTCGGGCTTTACGACCAAGCCTGGCTGGGCCGCGACCCAGTTCGCCGTGGCAGCCGCCAATCCGCTGGCAACCGATGCGGGCTACCAGGTCCTGAAGGCCGGCGGCTCGGCGATTGATGCGGCGATTGCCGTGCAAATGGTGCTGACGCTGGTCGAGCCGCAGTCCAGCGGGATTGGCGGCGGCGCCTTCCTGCTGCATTCCAATGGCAGCAAAGTGGAAGCCTTCGATGGCCGCGAGACCGCCCCGGCGGCGGCCGATGAAAAACTGTTCCTGGGCGTGGACGGCAAGCCGATGCCGTTTTATGAAGGCGTGGTCGGTGGCCGCTCGGTTGGCACGCCGGGCACGGTGCGCATGCTGGAAATGGCGCACCGGCAATACGGCAAGCTGCCGTGGGCACAGCTTTTTGCACCGGCCATCGAACTGGCCGACAACGGCTTCAAGGTCAGCACCCGGCTGGCCACGCTGCTCAAGGACGAAAAATACCTGAAGAACGACGCCACGGCGGCAACCTACTTCTACAAGGCCGACGGCACGCCGGTCGATGCGGGAACCACCCTGCGCAACCCGGCGCTGGCCGAGGTGCTGCGGCAAATCGCCAGCAAGGGATCGAACGCGCTGCTGACCGGCCCGGTCGCGCAGGCCATCGTTAGCAAGGTGCAGGGCCACGCCGGCAATCCGGGCAAGCTGGCCCTGAGCGATCTGGCCAATTACCAGGCTAAAAAACGCGAGCCGGTCTGCTCCGACTACAGCGTCAGCACCCGGACCTACCGCCTGTGCGGCATGCCGCCGCCCAGCTCGGGCGCCATTGCCATCGGGCAGATTCTGGGGATTCTGAACCACACACCGGCCGCCACGCTGGGGCTTGTCAGCGGCATGGGCGGTGTGCCAGGTACCGAAAGCCCCACGCCGTCGGCCGACTGGCTGCACCTGTACACCGAAGCCTCGCGGCTGGCCTTTGCCGACCGGGGCCAGTACCTGGGCGACCCGGACTTCGTGCAGCCGCCCGGCGGGAGCTGGATGAGCCTCTTGGCGCCCGGCTACCTGAGCGAGCGCGCCAGGCTGATCCAGGCCACCGGCCCGAGCATGAAGACCGCCCAGCCCGGCGTTCCGGGCTTGGTCAAGACAGCCTACGCACCCATGCCCGAGCAGATTGAACACGGCACCTCGCACATCAGCATCGTGGACAGTTTTGGCAACGCCATTGCCATGACCACGACGATTGAAGACCAGTTCGGCTCGCGCCTGATGAGCGACGGCGGCACAGGCAAGGCGGGGGGCTTTTTGCTGAACAACGAGCTGACCGATTTCAGCTTTGCGCCGGTGGACGCCGAGGGCAAGCCGGCCGCCAACCGCGTGCAGGCCGGCAAGCGGCCGCGCTCGTCGATGGCGCCGACGCTGGTGTTCGACAAAAACACCAACCAGCTCGTCATGAGCGGCGGCAGCCCCGGCGGCGCGCTGATCATCCACTTCACCGCCAAGACGATTTACGGCGTGCTGAACTGGGGCCTGATGCCGCAGCAGGCGATTGACCTGCCCAACTTCGCGTCGCTGAACGGCCCGACGCTGCTGGAAGAAAACCGCTTTGCGCCGGCCACGGTGGAAGCCTTGCGCGCACGCGGCGCCGAAGTGCGTGAGTTGCCCATGACCAGCGGCCTGCAGGCCATCACGCGCGGCCAGGCCCACGGCATGCCGCTGTGGCTGGGCGGCGCCGACCCGAGGCGCGAAGGCGTGGTGATGGGGGATTGATAGCGAAAAAGGCCTTTTGCGCATATCTGGCGGGCGCATGCAGCTATCTTTTCAGTAGCATTTCAGTATAAAAGCCGTTATTCGGTTTGCAGGAGCTGGGCCGGCGCATTCGGTCCGGTGGTTCCGATGCGCTCGTATTCCGAGATCACCTGCGCGCCCAGCAGCAGCAGCGTGGCGGCGATTTCCAGGCTCAGCAGCACGACGATGGCCGTGGTCAGCGAGCCATACACCACGCCGACCTGCGACAGCGTGGCAAAGTACCAGACCAGCACATGGCGCGTCACTTCCCAGAGCAGCGCCGCCGTCACGCCGCCGATCAGCGCGCGGCGCAGGGACAACTGGCCGACCGGCATCACCAGGTACACCGATGTCAGCACAAAAATCTCGCCCGCCAGGCCCAGCAGGTAGAGCAGCACGCCTGAAAACCCGCTCAGCGACCAGCTCCAGCCCAGGAACTCGATGCTTTTGTCACCCAGCGCCTGAAAGCTCCCGGCCACCAGCGTCACCAGCAAAAAACCCAGCCCCAGGCAAAAGATGTAACAGTAAGGCAGCACGGCAGACACCAGAAAATGCCGTCGCCGGATGGCGACCCGGTGCAAAAAAATCACCGACATGGCGTTTTCAAGCACGGTGAATGCCAGCGAGCTGAAAAACAGCATCGTGACCAGCAAGACCCAGCCCATGACTTCGCGGTGCGCCAGGAAATTGGTCAGCTCATTGACGATGACATTGGACTCGCCCGGCGCCAGCCAGCCGATGTAGCGGCCCAGCGACGCCAGCAGCGCGTCCTGGTCAATCACATGCGACAGCGCAATCGCAATCAATATGAGCAGCGGAACAATCGACAGCAAGGCGTAGTAGGCCACCGCGCCGGCCAGCAGCAGGCCCTGGTTGGCGCGAAAGCCCTTGATGACCTGCAGCGCAAAAGCGCCGGGATGGCGGAGCACGTAGGCAGCCTGCGATTCAAGAAACATGGCGTTGGCCTGCGGGCGGCGCAGGTCGGGAAAAGGCGGGAATTCATTATGCGCGGCAGGTCATGCCGGCTGTGGCAGCCTTGTAGCCGGACCTTTGCAGGCGGCTATGCTTAAATTGGCCCTCAACTTTTTTCCCCTCATGGCCATTCCCCAATCATTCATCCAGGAGCTGCTGGCGCGCGCCGACGTGGTCGATATCGTCGGCCGTTACGTGCAGCTCAAAAAAGGCGGCGCCAACTTCATGGGCCTGTGCCCGTTTCACGGCGAAAAATCGCCCTCCTTCAGCGTCAGCCCGTCCAAGCAGTTCTACCACTGCTTTGGCTGCGGCAAGAACGGCAATGCCATCAGCTTCCTGATGGACCACGCCGGCATGACTTTTATCGAAGCGGTGAAAGACCTGGCCCAGCAGTACGGCCTGCAAGTGCCGGAAGACGACGTTTCGCCGCAGGACCGCGCCAGGGCGGCACAGGCGCGCGAGCAGCAGGCGACGCTGACCAGCGTGCTTGAAAAAGCCGGCCAGGCCTACATCAGGAGCCTGCGCACCTCGGAACGGGCCATCCAGTACTTCAAGCGGCGCGGCGTTTCGGGTGAAATCGCCAAGACCTTCGGGCTGGGTTACGCCCCCGAAGGCTGGCGCAGCCTGGCCAGCGTGTTTCCCGACTACAACGACCCCTTGCTGGTTGAAAGCGGGCTGGTCATTACCGGCGAGCCCGGCGAAGAAAACGCCGCTGGCGAGGCCAAGCGCTACGACCGTTTCCGCGACCGGGTGATGTTTCCGATTCGCAACGTCAAGGGCGAATGCATCGGCTTTGGCGGCCGGGTGCTGGGCGACGAAAAGCCAAAATACCTCAATTCGCCAGAAACCCCGGTGTTCAGCAAGGGCCGCGAGCTGTACGGCCTGTTTGAGGCGCGCACCGCCCTGCGCCAGCACGGCTATGCACTGGTCACAGAAGGCTACATGGACGTGGTGGCGCTGGCCCAGCTCGGCTTTGCCAACGCCGTCGCCACGCTGGGCACGGCCTGCACGGCCGAACATGTGCAAAAACTGTTCCGCTTCACCGACTCGGTGGTGTTCAGCTTTGACGGCGACAGCGCCGGCCGGCGCGCGGCGCGCAAGGCGCTGGACGCCGCCCTGCCCTTTGCCAGCGACGTGCGCACCGTCAAGTTTTTGTTCCTGCCGGCCGAGCACGACCCGGACAGTTTCATCCGCGAGCATGGCAAGGAAGGCTTTGCCGCCTATGTCGCCAAGGCCGTTCCGCTGAGCCGGTTTCTGCTGGAAGCCGCCGGCGAAGGCTGCGACCTGGACACCGCCGAAGGCCGCGCCCACATGGCCAGCAACGCCAGGGGGCTGTGGAGCGCGCTGCCCGAAGGCGCGCTCAAGCCGCAGTTGCTGGCCGAGATTGCCGAGCAGGTGATGATTGACAGCCGCGAGTTGCTGCAGCTCTGGCAACCCGCATCCGGTGGCCGCAAAGCCTATTACAAAAAACCCGACGCTTCACCGCCGGCCCAAACCTTCCGGCCCGGCCCTGCGCCCGACCTGGACCACGGCATGCCCGAGTTTGGCGACTACCCGCCCATGGGCCTGCACGATGAGCCCGATTACGCATCGCCGGAGGCTTACTTTTCGCAGCCGCCCGCCTACTCACCGTCGCCGGCCGGCCCATCGGGCAAACCCGGAAAATTCGGCCGCAAGCCCTTTTCATCCGGCAGCCCGCCGCGCCGGATGACGGGCCGCATCCTGCCGGCCAGCCGCGAAGACCGGGTGCTCAGGCTGCTGCTGACCGAACCGCAAAGCTGGGACCAGCTCAGCACCGAAGAGCATCATTTGCTGCTGGGCCTGCCGGCGCCGCACGGGCCGCTGTTTGCGTGGCTCGAAAGCCAGTTGCATGAGCATGGCCCGCAGTCCTGGGCGGTCCTGCGCGAAGGCCTGCGCGGCCATGCCCATGAACACCATGCCGTGGCCCAGTTTGCCGAAGTGCTTGAAGGCGTGGACTACGACTGGGGCGAAACCCGCCGGATACTTGCGCAGCTCCAGCAACTCAAGCACGACAGTGAAATTGCCGACCTGGCGGCCCGTGCGCCCAACGAGCCGGCGGTCCTGGAGCGTTTACGGGAACTCCTGGCGCAATCTCGCGCCAGCAAAACACCCTCGAAACCCGCATGAACACAGGGATAAACCGGGTTTACAGGGTATAATCCGACTTTTCTCGGCAAGCGCGACAGCAGCACCTCCGGCACCGGCCCCCTTCAGTCAAGGGAAACTCCTCCATGAGACGGCCAACTTCCCGCAAGGACTGCACTCCAAATGTTCGCCCAACCAGCTTGCCCAAAAAATCAAGCGTCCATGTGCCCCGGCACCGGCCGCTTTTATTTTTTACCGCTTCCGATTTGAATCCTGAACCTTTGCCACCAGCTCCCGGGTCCGGGCGCAAGTGCATGCATGTTGTATGGGTATTGGCATCGAGGTTGAAAAATCCGGAAAACCCGCCATATCCCTAAAGCCAGTATTCAACATGCGCCGGTGCGTAAAGAGCCTCTGAATTCTGCGAAACCCGATTGCCTTTGAAGAAAGTTCCTGCCGTGCAGCCCAAATCCACCCAAGCCCAACTCCTCGCCGCTGCAGACGCCCTGCTGAAAAGCGCCACGCCTGCCAAAAAGAAACCCGGCCGCCCGCCGAAAGCCCCGGCCGTGGCAGGCGCGCCCGTAGCTGCAGCAGCCGCCGCCAACCGCAGCCGCAAGACCAAGGAATCCGGCCTGGACGGTGACGAAGACCTGTCGGACATCGAAGCCGAATTTGCCGAAGAGCCGGCAGCGGTCGAGGTGACGGCCACCGCCGAAAAGGTCAAGCCGCTGCGCATGAAGATCAGCAAGGCCAAGGAACGCGCGCTGATGAAGGAATTCGGCCTGGACGAAACCGTGCTGTCCGAAGAAGACATCCTCAAGCGCCGGGTGCGCCTGAAAACCCTGATCAAGCTGGGCAAGACGCGCGGCTACCTCACGCACGGCGAAATCTCCGACCACCTGCCCGACAAGCTGGTCGATGCCGAGACGCTGGAAGTCGTGATCAACATGCTCAACGACATGGGCGTTGCCGTGTACGAGCAGGCGCCCGATGCCGAAACCCTGCTGCTGAACAACACCGGCGCCACCGTGGCGACCGAGGAAGAAGCCGAGGAAGAAGCCGAAGCGGCCCTGTCCACGGTCGACAGCGAGTTCGGCCGTACCACCGACCCGGTGCGCATGTACATGCGCGAAATGGGCACGGTCGAACTCTTGACGCGCGAAGGCGAGATCGAGATTGCCAAGCGCATCGAGGGCGGCCTCATGCGCATGATGGAAGCGATTTCCGAAAGCCCGGCGACGATTGCAGAAATCATGCGGCTGGCCGATGAAATCCGTGAGGGCAAGGTCGTCATTTCCACCGTGGTGGACGGTTTTACCGTGGCCAACGAAGCCGACGATTACGTGGCCGAGGAAGATTTCGACGAATTTGACGAAGACGACGATGACGACGGCAAGGGCGGCTCCAAGGCGCTGACCAAGAAGCTCGAAGAGCTGAAGAAAGAAGCCCTCAGCCGTTTCGAGAAGGTCGGCGAGTATGCCGAGAAGCTCAAGAAAACCTGCGAAAAGGAAGGCTACGGCACGCCGACCTACCTGAAAACGCAAAAAGCCCTCAGCGACGAGCTGATGACGGTGCGTTTTACCGCCAAGACGATTGAAAAGCTGTGCGACCTGCTGCGCGGCCAGGTGCTGGACGTGCGCAAGAAGGAACGCGAACTGCGCAAGATCATTGTCGAGAAATGCCGCATGCCGCAGGAAATCTTCATCAAGGATTTCCCGCCCAACCTGCTGAACCTGAAATGGGTTGAAAAACAGGTCGCCGCCGGCAAGCCCTGGTCCAACGTCATGGCGCGCAACGTTCCGCCGATTCAGGAACTGCAGACCAAGCTGGGCGAGCTGCAGGCGCGCGTCGTCGTGCCGCTGCTGCACCTCAAAGACATCAACAAGCGCATGAACGAAGGCGAGTCCAACTCGCGCGATGCCAAGAAGGAAATGATCGAGGCCAACCTGCGCCTGGTGATTTCGATTGCCAAAAAGTACACCAACCGCGGCCTGCAGTTCCTCGACCTGATCCAGGAAGGCAACATCGGCCTGATGAAGGCGGTGGACAAGTTCGAATACCGCCGCGGCTACAAGTTCTCGACGTACGCGACCTGGTGGATTCGCCAGGCCATCACGCGCTCGATTGCCGACCAGGCGCGCACCATCCGCATCCCGGTTCACATGATCGAGACGATCAACAAGATGAACCGCATCTCGCGCCAGCACCTGCAGGAATTCGGCTTCGAGCCCGACGCCAGCATCCTGGCCGAGAAGATGGAGATTCCTGAAGAGAAAATCCGCAAGATCATGAAGATCGCCAAGGAGCCAATCTCGATGGAAACGCCGATTGGCGACGATGACGATTCGCACCTGGGCGACTTCATCGAAGACGGCGCCAACACCGCGCCGCTCGAAGCCGCGATGCAGGCCGGCCTGCGCGATGTGGTGAAAGACATCCTCGACAGCCTGACGCCGCGCGAAGCCAAGGTGCTGCGCATGCGCTTTGGCATCGAGATGTCCACCGACCACACGCTCGAAGAAGTCGGCAAGCAGTTCGACGTGACCCGCGAACGGATTCGCCAGATAGAAGCCAAGGCGCTGCGCAAGCTCAAGCACCCGAGCCGCAGCGACAAGCTGCGCAGCTTCATCGACACGCTGTAAAGCCGGTTGGCACGACAAAGCGGCCAGCGCCTTGCAAAAAGGCGCTGGCCGCTTTTTTATGGGCGAAAGCCGATGGCGTTTGACCATGCCGCCCACCGGGCGGTGCTGAAGGATTTCATCCTTGCCGTGCAGCAAGGCCGCCCTGAGGATTGCGGCGCACGGCGCCATTTGCCAGCCGGCCGATTCCGAATTTTCCAAGCGTTTTAACCCGCCAGTCCAAACAGCACGGGGGTTATCAGCTATAAAACTCGTAGCAGAGGGGAATTTGCGTTATATTTGGCGCCAGGCTTTTTGCTTAGCCAAATCCCCATTCCCTGTGACCTGACTGACCCGAGGAGATACCCCATGAGTGCCAAAGAAAACGCCGCCGTAAGCCTGTTGCTTGAACTGCTGGAATCGCGCTACGCGCTGCGTGTGCTGTGGGCACTGAAAGACGGTCATCCGCAAACCTTCCGGCTGCTCCAGGACAGCATTGGCAACATCACGCCCAACACCCTGAACACCCGCATCAAGGAATTGCGCGCCGCCGGCCTGCTCGGCCATGGCGAAAAAGGCTATAACGTGACCACGCTGGGCGCGGACCTGCTCAAGCGCCTGAACGACCTGCAGGCTTTCGCCGGCAAGTGGGCCATCAGCCAGACCAAGGTCAGCGCCGACGCCCCCCAATAATCGGCATCATTCGGCTTCATCCACTTTTCCTGCCGATCTGACAACCCGAAACACGACAACAACAGGCCTTGCGCCTGTTGTTGTCGTTTCACCGCCGCCAGCAGCCGACATTTCATTGCCAATCATTACCAATGCAAAAATCCCTGTCTTGAAAAGGGGGTTTGCAATCCCAAGCTAATCTGCCTAGCAGCTTCAACCCTCTTCTACCAACATGTCCGAGAACCACCAACCCGAACAAAACCAAGCCCTCACCGGCGCGCCCAGCCCAGAGGAACTCGAAGCGGCGCAGGCGGCCAACGAGTTTGATGCCATGAATGCGGCCAGCGAAGCCCAGGCCCAGGTCGCCGTCCTGCAAGCCAAGAACACCGAGTTGTCCGACAACTACCTGCGTGCCAAGGCCGAGGCTGAAAATGCCCGCCGCCGCGCCGAGGATGAAATCTCGAAGGCGCGCAAATTCGCCCTTGAAAGTTTTTCCGAAAGCCTGCTGCCCGTGCTCGACAGCCTGGAGGCCGGCCTGAGCCTGAAGGAAGCCACGCTGGAGCAGCTTCGCGAAGGTTCGCAGGCCACGCTCAAGCAGCTCAAGGCCGCGCTGGAGCGCAACAAGGTGGTCGAGATCAACCCGGCCGCCGGCGCCAGGTTCGATCCGCACCAGCACCAGGCCATCAGCATGGTGCCGGCCGATCAGGAAGCCAACACCGTGGTCGCCGTGCTGCAAAAGGGTTATCTGATTGCCGAGCGGGTGCTTCGCCCGGCCTTGGTCACGGTAGCCGCGCCTCAATAAAGATAAAGACAAAAAAACCGCTGAAGCACTTGAAGTTGTAGAACTTATCCGCAAGTTTTCAGCAGCTTGATGACCAGGGCAACCCAATCAGCGGTCCGCCCGGCATCCCAACCTTAACCAAACAAAAACTGGAGTACATCATGGGAAGAATCATCGGTATCGACTTGGGCACGACCAACAGCTGCGTCTCCATCATGGAGGGCAACACGCCTCGCGTGATTGAAAACTCGGAAGGCGCCCGCACCACACCGTCCATCGTCGCCTATCAGGAAGACGGCGAAGTGCTGGTCGGCGCATCGGCCAAGCGCCAGGCCGTGACCAACCCGCGCAACACGCTCTACGCCGTCAAGCGCCTGATCGGCCGCAAGTTCACCGAAAAAGAAGTGCAAAAAGACATCGGCCTGATGCCTTACTCCATCGTGCCCGCCGACAACGGCGACGCCTGGATTGAAGTGCGCGGCAAAAAGCTGTCAGCCCAGCAGGTCAGCGCCGACATCCTGCGCAAGATGAAGAAAACCGCCGAAGACTACCTCGGCGAGCCCGTCACCGAAGCCGTCATCACGGTGCCTGCGTACTTCAATGACGCGCAGCGCCAGGCGACCAAGGACGCAGGCCGCATCGCCGGCCTGGATGTCAAGCGCATCATCAACGAGCCGACCGCTGCCGCCCTCGCCTTTGGCCTGGACAAGCAGGAAAAGGGCGACCGCAAGATTGCCGTGTATGACTTGGGCGGCGGCACCTTCGACATCTCCATCATCGAGATTGCCGATGTCGATGGCGAAAAGCAGTTTGAAGTGCTGTCCACCAACGGCGACACGTTTTTGGGCGGCGAAGACTTCGACCAGCGCATCATCGACTTCATCATCGACGAGTTCAAGAAGGACTCCGGCGTCAACCTGAAGAACGACGTGCTGGCCCTGCAGCGCCTGAAGGAAGCCGCTGAAAAGGCCAAGATCGAACTGTCGAACAGCGCGCAGACCGACATCAACCTGCCCTACATCACCGCTGACGCTTCAGGCCCGAAACACCTGAACATCAAGATGACCCGCGCCAAGCTGGAAAGCCTGGTCGAGGAACTCATCGAGCGCACGATTGCCCCTTGCCGCGTGGCCGTCAAGGACGCGGGCATCAGCGTCGGCGACATCCATGACGTGATTCTGGTCGGCGGCATGACCCGCATGCCCAAGGTGCAGGAAAAGGTCAAGGAATTCTTCGGCAAGGAACCGCGCAAGGACGTGAACCCCGATGAAGCCGTGGCCGTGGGCGCCGCGATTCAGGGCCAGGTGCTGTCGGGCGACCGCTCCGACGTGCTGCTGCTCGACGTGACGCCGCTGTCCCTGGGTATTGAAACCATGGGCGGCGTGATGACCAAGATGATCAAGAAAAACACGACCATTCCGACCAAGTTCGCCCAGACCTTCTCGACCGCTGAAGACAACCAGCCGGCCGTGACGATCAAGGTGTTCCAGGGTGAGCGCGAGATTGCCTCGGGCAACAAGGCGCTGGGCGAGTTCAACCTTGAAGGCATTCCGCCAGCAACGCGCGGCACGCCGCAGATCGAAGTCTCGTTCGACATCGACGCCAACGGCATCCTGCACGTCGGCGCCAAGGACAAAGGCACCGGCAAGGAAAACAAGATCACCATCAAGGCCAACTCGGGCCTGTCAGAAGCCGAAATCCAGCAAATGGTGAAGGACGCCGAGCTGAACGCCGAAGACGACAAGAAAAAAGTCGAGTTCGTGCAGGCCAAGAACAGCGCCGAAGCCATGGTCCACAGCGTGAAAAAATCGCTGGCCGAGTATGGCGACAAGCTGGACGCCGGCGAAAAGGCCAAGATTGAAGCCGCCATCAAGGACATGGAAGAAGCCCTCAAGAGCGACGACAAGGCCGCGATTGAAGCCAAGAACGCCGCCCTGATGGAAGCCAGCCAGAAGCTGGGCGAAAAGATGTATGCCGACATGCAGTCGTCGCAGACTGCTGGCGCCGACGCAGGCGCAGCACCGGGCGCCGAACACGCCCAGGCCAAGCCTGCCGCCGACGACAACGTGGTGGACGCCGAAGTCAAGGAAGTCAAGAAGGGCTGACCTGAGCCGGCCTGAAGCGGCGTGCCCAACTGCATGAAAATGCGTAGCCAGCGCAAGAGCGGAAACCAGGAGCGATCCCGGCTTTCCGCTTTTGCGTTTTACCGCTGCATGCAACGCCCCGCCGTCCTGGCCGCTTGTGCCTTTGCTGACCACCAAGAACTTTTAACAATGATTGCCTGAGCTGACATGGCCAAAAAAGACTATTACGACACGCTGGGCGTTCCCAAGAACGCCAGCGATGAAGACATCAAAAAAGCGTACCGCAAGCTCGCGATGAAACACCACCCCGACCGCAATCAGGGTGACAGCAAGGTGTCCGAAGAAAAGTTCAAGGAAGCCAAAGAGGCTTACGAGATGCTTTCCGATGCGCAAAAACGCGCCGCCTACGACCAGTACGGCCATGCCGGCGTGGACCCGAACATGCGCGGCGGCGGCGGCGGCGGTCCGGGCGCGGAAGGCTTTGGCGGTTTTGCCGAGGCCTTCGGCGACATTTTTGGCGATGTGTTTGGCGGCCAGCGCGCTGGCGCCCAGGGCGGCGGCCGGCAGGTCTATCGCGGCGGCGACCTGAGCTATGCCATGGAAATCACGCTCGAAGAAGCGGCAGCCGGCAAGGAAGCGCAAATCCGCATCCCGAGCTGGGACGACTGCACGACCTGCCACGGCAGCGGCGCCAAGCCCGGCACCAAGGTGGCGACCTGCACCACCTGCCACGGCCACGGCGTGGTGCAGATGCGCCAGGGTTTTTTCAGCGTGCAGCAGACCTGCCCGCAGTGCAAGGGCAGCGGCAAGCTGATTCCATCACCCTGCGTGGCCTGCCACGGCGTGGGCAAGACCAAGAACAACAAGACGCTCGAAGTCAAGATTCCAGCCGGCATCGACGACGGCATGCGCATCCGCTCGACCGGCAACGGCGAGCCCGGCACCAACGGCGGGCCGCCCGGCGACCTGTACATCGAGATCCGGCTGAAAAAGCACGACATCTTCGAGCGCGACGGCGACGACCTGCACTGCTCCATGCCCATCAGCTTCACCACGGCGGCGCTGGGCGGCGAGATCGAGGTGCCGACGCTGGCGGGCAAGGCGGCCATCGACATTCCCGAAGGCACGCAGGCCGGCAAGCAGTTCCGCCTGCGCGGCAAGGGCATCAAGGGCGTGCGTTCGAGCTATCCGGGTGATCTGTACTGCCACATCACGGTCGAAACGCCGGTCAAGCTCACCGAACACCAGCGCAAGCTGCTGAAAGAGCTGGACGAGTCGATCAAGAAAGGCGGCGCCAAGCACTCGCCCAGCGAAGAAGGCTGGACCGACAAGCTGAAGAACTTCTTCGGCGCCTGACCAGGACGCCGGCCGCAGCCGCAGGCTCACGGGGACAGCGTCACATCCCCGACATAGGCCAGGCTGTGGCCGGCGGTGTTGTCCGAGTCGGCGCCGACCAGCACGCCTTGCAGCGGCGGCAGGGTTTCGGCCTCGTTGCCGAAGGCGCGGTGAAAATCCGCTTCCAGGTTCTGCGAATGCGCGACCCACTGGCCCAGATGCTGCTCGCCGCTGTCCAGAACCACCATGCGCAGGCGATGGGAAAAAGCGTTGTCCAGCAGCGTTCCGGCGGGCAGCCTGGCATCCCACACATAACACAGCGTCGCGGCGGGCAGCTTTTCACCGCTCATCGAGCGCGCTGCGCGCAGCAGGTTGCGCTCGATGAAGCCGAGCTGCTCGATGGGCATGTCAAACATGGCGCAAACCTTGATCGGGCTGTCGTCGCTCGCGCGATGCCGCAGGTCGGCATCGGGCAGCGGCTGGTCCAGCCGCCAGCGCCATTGCAGCCGCATGCCGGGGGCGAGCGCGAAGTCCGGCAAGTCGTGCACCAGGTTGGCATACGAGCGGTCGGTCTGCACCCGCAGCACCGGGCGCCCGTCCATCGGCGTGATGTCGAAGTGCGTGAGCGGCTTGTTCGACTTCGGCAGGCCGACCACGCGCCAGGGCGCGGGCGGCACGGTGCCGGCGGCCAGTGAAAAAGGGTGCAGGTTGGCGGCGGCCGGTACCATATCATCAGCAAATACCGCTGTTGCGCATATCCCGGCTGCACCCGCTGCTATGTAAAAGATAGCACTTCGATAGATTGCCTGCCTGATGGCCGAGCCGTTCAATGTCATTTCAATTTCTTTTCCAGTTTTCGGGCCACGCTGTTCGCGCACTCCATTGGAGCAGCAAACGTCAGGGCCGGCTCGGGCGCATCAAACCAGTGCGATCAGGTCGGTGACGCCGATATCCACGCCCGCCTGGGTGAAGCATGCGTCGTCGACTGGAACTCCTGAATTGATAGCTGCCCATGCAGGCAGAGCGTGCGCAAGAGGCTTGTTTGATCGCTAAATCGTCACGGCGGGCAACGCTGGCGTGCCTCAGGGCGGGCCAAACCCGCCGCCGCCCGGCGTGTGAATCTCGAACACGTCGCCGGGCTGCATTCTGGCCTGGCCGATGTGCGCCAGCGCTTCGATGCTTCCGTCGGCGCGCACCACGCGGTTCAGCCCGACCTCGCCGGGCTGGCCGCCGGCCATGCCGAAAGCGCCGTATTTGCGGCCGTTGGACAAAATGCTCGCCGTCATCGGCTCCAGGAACCTGACGCGCCGCACGCCGCCGTTGCCGCCCTGCCACGTTCCGGCGCCGCCCGAGTGGGCGCGGATTTCATAGCTTTCGAGCCGCACCGGAAAGCGGAACTCCAGCACCTCGGGGTCGGTCAGCCGCGAATTGGTCATGTGGGTCTGCACGACGCTGCTGCCGTTGAAGCCCTCGCCCGCGCCGGAGCCGCCCGAGATGGTTTCGTAATACTGGTGGCGCTCGTTGCCGAAGGTGAAGTTGTTCATGGTGCACTGGCCCGCCGCCATGATGCCCAGCGCGCCGTACAGGGCGTTGGTGATGCAGGTCGAGGTTTCAACATTGCCGGCCACCACCGAAGCGGGCGGGTTGGGGTTCAGCATCGAGCCCGCCGGGATGATGACCTTCAGCGGCTTCAGGCAGCCGGCGTTGAGCGGAATCTCGTCATCGACCAGCGTGCGGAACACATACAGCACCGCCGCCATGCAAACCGCCGTCGGCGCGTTGAAGTTGTTGGCCTGCTGCGCCGACGTGCCGGTGAAGTCGATTTCGGCGCTGCGGTTGTGCGTATCGACGCGAATCGCCACCGTGATTTGCGCGCCGTTGTCCAGCGGCAAGGTGAACTCGCCGTCTTGAAGCCGGGTGATGACGCGGCGCACCGACTCCTCGGCGTTGTCCTGCACATGGTTCATGTAGGCCAGCACCACGCCAAGTCCGAACTGCCCGACCATCCTGCGCAGTTCCTGCACGCCTTTTTCATTGGCGGCGATCTGCGCCTTCAGGTCGGCCAGGTTCTGCTGCGGGTTGCGGCTCGGGTATTCGCCGCTTTTGAGCAGCGCCAGCATCCCGGCCTCGCGCAGCACGCCGCCCTCGACCAGCAGGAAGTTGTTGATCTGCACGCCTTCCTCCTCGATGCGGGTGGAAAACGGCGGCATCGAGCCCGGCGTGAGGCCGCCGATGTCGGCATGGTGGCCGCGCGAGCCGACGTAGAAGATCGGTTCGGCGCCGTCCAGGTAAACCGGCGTAATGACGGTGATGTCGGGCAGATGCGTGCCGCCATGGTAGGGGTCGTTCAGCGCATACACGTCGCCCGGCTGCATCCTGCCGGCATTCTCGCGGATCACGGTCTTGATGCTCTCGCCCATCGAGCCCAGATGCACCGGCATGTGCGGCGCATTGGCGATCAGCTTGCCAGCGGTGTCGAACAGCGCGCAGCTGAAGTCCAGCCGCTCCTTGATGTTGACCGAGCAGGCGGTGTTTTGCAGCTGCAGGCCCATCTGTTCGGCAATGTTCATGAACAGGTTGTTGAACACTTCAAGCAGCACCGGGTCCACCGTCGTTCCTGCTGCAAATTTAATAGCACGCGGCGCCCGCCGTTCAAGCACCAGATGGTCCAGAGCCGTCAGATTCGCTTCCCAGCCGGGCTCGACCACGGTGGTCGCGTTCTGCTCGGCAATGATGGCCGGGCCGGGGATGATGTCGCCGGGCCGCAGGTCTTCGCGCACCACCAGCGCCGCGTCAATCCAGTGGCCGCCCGAATACATGCGCACGGTTTCGCGGCGCACTTCGGCCATGTCGCGCGGCGCGTGCAGGACGTGGCGCGGCTCGGCTGGCGCATCGCCCGCCACGACGGATTCGACCGACACAGCCTCGACCACCAGCGCCTTGCCGTGCATCAGGAAGGAAAAGCGCTGGCGGTAGGCGGCCTCGAAGCCGGCTTCGATCTGCTCCAGGCTGCCGAAAGGCACGACCAGCGCCGCGTCGCTGCCTTCGTAGCGCACATGCACGCGCAGGTAGCTGGTGACGGCGCCCATGCTGACCTGCTGGCGCTGGAGTTCGGCTTCGGCGGTGGCGGCCAGGCTGTCGAGCTTGCCGGCGATTTCGGGCAATGCGGCCTCCGACAACTTCAGCTCCACCGCCTGCTCGCGGATCACGTTCTGGTCGGCCAGCCCCATGCCGTAGGCGCTCAGCACCCCGGCCAGCGGATGCACGAACACCCGCGTCATGCCCAGCGCATCGGCCACCAGGCAGGCGTGCTGGCCGCCCGCGCCGCCAAAGCACTGCAGCGTGTAGCGCGTCACGT
>JAECRO010000002.1 GCA_016000195.1 Burkholderiales bacterium
CCGGGAACGATCTTGTCGCACACGCCGAGCAGCAGCGCGGCATCGAACATGTCGTGCGACAAGGCGACCGCCGTTCCCATGGCGATCACGTCGCGGCTGAACAGGCTCAGCTCCATGCCGCTGGTGCCCTGCGTCACGCCGTCGCACATGGCCGGCACGCCGCCCGCCACCTGCGCCGTGGCGCCGTGCTTGCGCGCCTCGTCCTTGATCAGCGCCGGATAGCCCAGGAGCGGCGTGTGCGCCGACAGCATGTCGTTGTAGGCGGTGACGATGCCGATGTTGGGCCGGCGCTCGGTCACGACCTTGAAGCGGTCGTCCAGCGGCATGCCCGCCACGGCATGCGCGATGTTGGCGCAGCCCATGCGGTCCATGCTGGGCGGGCGGCGGCTGTCGGCCTGCAACTGCGCCAGATAGGCATTGCGCGTCGGCCGGCTGCGCTCGACTATGCGCGCGGTGATGTCTGAAACTGCTGAATGAAGCGCCATGATGCAACCTTTAAATCGAGCCATCCTGAAAACAGGAATGTAACTTTATTACGGCGTGTATCGTAACCAGAATGCAGGGGCTTTTCACCTTGAATGGTTACTTTGCGGTTACAAAAAAACGGGCAGATGGCGCAAAAAAATCCGCAGGGCGCGAAGCCGTGCGGATTTTTGTTACCTGAGCCAGCCCCGAAGGCTGCCATGGCGGTCGTTACTGAAGGCTGATTTCGACGCGGCGCGCTTCGGCGTCGGTGCCGCTGCCGGTGACTTGCTCGGGCTTTTTGAGTTCGATCTGGCCTTCGGCCACCCCGGCCGCCATGAGCGCATCGCGCACGGCCAGCGCGCGCTGCTTGGCCAGCTCGGCATTTTGCGCGGCATTGCCAGTGGCATCGTGGAACCCCGAAACGACCAGCTTGCGGCCCGCCTGCGCGCCTTTGACCACATCAGCCAGGGCTTCGCGGGCACCGGCGGCCAGGTCGGCCTTGCCCGACGCAAAGTAGAACTTGACGACGCCCTGCTCGACCTTGACGCTGGCCGCATCGGACACGGCCTGCGCCATGCTGACGACGGCCGGCGCGGCAACGACCTTTCCGGCGATCAGTGCCGCAGGGGCTGCCGGGGCTGCGGGCCGGGCAAATGAGCGGACCTTGTGAACCCCAAAAACAAGCATCGAGGCCACGACTATCGCCACCAGGCCAAAAACCAAAAACAGGGCCACGCGTTGCTGGCTGTCATCATCCTGAGAAAACATCACTGACTCCCTTTTAAAAAACTTGGCGCTATTGTAAATTGAGGCCGTGCCCACTCTAGCAAACACAAACCCTGAATCGGCTTACAAGCGCCGCGACCCGTCCGTCATGCTCAAGACCGCCATGCGCGAATGGGGCGGCCAGTCCGATCTGTGGGTTTTTGCCTATGCTTCGCTGATCTGGCGGCCCGAGTTCGAATCTGCGGAAGAGCGTTTTGCCACCCTGCACGGCTACCACCGCGCCCTGAAAATGTGGAGCCGCGTCAACCGGGGAACGCCGGAACTGCCGGGCCTGGTGTTTGGCCTGCTGCCCGGCGGCAGTTGCAAAGGGATGGCGTTTCGACTACCGCAGCACCGCGTGGCCGACAGCCTGCCCGCCTTGTGGGAGCGGGAAATGCTCAACGCGGTCTACGACCCGAAATGGCTGCGCTGCCGCACCGCCCAGGGCGATGTCAGGGCGCTGGCCTTTACCCTGTCCAAACGCAGCCCCAACCATACCGGCGTGCTGAGCGAAGACCACTACCGGCACATCTTTTCCAGCGCCTGCGGCCGCTACGGCACGACGCGCGACTATGCCCAGCTGACTTACGACAAGCTGCGCACCCTGGGCATTGAGGACCAGGCGCTTGGCAAACTGCTGCAGCAGGTCAAGCGCTGAACGGCAGCGCTTTTTTGGCGGCGCTGGCCTGAAGCGTCAAACCGGCTTACAGTAAACCCTGAAACCACAACCCTCCGGGAGAATTCATGACACGCCCCTTCATTCTGCTGGCCAGCCTGCTGGCGCTCGGCGCCTGCGCCAACAACGCCCCCATGGGGCCGCGCGCGCTTGCCCAGCTGCAAAGCACCACCGGCAACACAGCCACCGGCTCCATCACCTTTGTCCAAAGCGGCGACAAGGTTCTGGTTTCAGGCCTTGTCACCGGACTCAAGGCCAATACCGAGCACGGCTTTCACCTGCATGAAAAGGGCGACTGCTCCAGCGGCGACGGCATGAGCGCGGGCGGCCACTTCAACCCCGGCGCCCAGCCCCACGGCAGCCACGCCGGCATGGCCCATCACGCCGGCGATCTGCCCAGCCTCAAGGCCGACGCCAGCGGTGCCGCGAAGTTCAGCTTCGAGTCAAGCAGCATTTCGGTCGGCAGCGGCGCCAGCGACATCGTGGGCCGGGCGGTGATCGTGCATCGTGACCCGGACGACTACACTACCCAGCCCACCGGCAACTCCGGTCCGCGCCTGGCGTGCGCCGTGATTACCCGGGGCTGACCCTATACTTTGGCCATGTCCAGCCCCAACTCCATCGCCGACCTGCGCAAAAGCTACGAGCGCGCCGAACTCAACGAAGACGCTTCGCACGCCGACCCGCTGAATCAATTCGACCAGTGGCTCAGCGAAGCCATTGCCGCAAAAGTGCCCGAGCCCAATGCCATGACCGTGGCCACCGTGGCCAGCAACCTGCGGCCCTCCACCCGCGTGGTGCTGATCAAGGGTTTTGATGCGCGCGGCATCGTCTGGTACACCAACTACGCCAGCCGCAAGGGGCTGGAGCTGGCCGGCAATCCGTATGCCGCGCTGCAGTTTCACTGGGTCGAGCTGGAGCGCGTGGTGCGCATCGAAGGCGTGGTGGAAAAGGTCTCTAGCGAAGAAAGCGATGCCTACTTCAACAGCCGGCCGCTTGACTCGCGCATTGGCGCCTGGGCCAGCCCGCAAAGCGAGGTGATTTCCGGCCGGGGCGTGCTGCTGGCCAATGCCGCAAAATTCGGCGCAAAGTTCATGCTGAATCCGCCGCGTCCGCCGCACTGGGGCGGCTACCGCCTCAAGCCTGACAACTGGCAGTTCTGGCAAGGCCGCAAAAGCCGCCTGCATGACCGCCTGCGCTACACGCTGCAGGACGAAAACGGCCATGGCGGCTGGCTGCGCGAGCGCCTGGCGCCCTAAGCCGTCAGGCGGCCCAGCCGCTCGATGGCCTGGTGCTTCACCGCATCGAGCTGCCCGGCACTCACCCTGCCCCCGGCAATCTCGGCCAGCGGCACCAGCACAAAGGCGCGCTGCGCCATGCGCGGATGCGGCACCATGAGCCGGGCCGATTCAATGCGGGCGCTGCCATAGAGCAACACGTCCAGGTCCAGCGTGCGCGGCGCATTGCGGTAAGGCCTTTCGCGCCCCGCCTGCAGTTCCAGTTGCAGCAACTGGTCGAGCAGTTCGGGCGCGCTCAAGGCGGTTTCGAGCGCCACGACCGCGTTTAAATAATCATTGCCCGGCGCGGACGCCTCGCGGCCTGAATCATCGGTATCAAGCGGCGCGGTCCTGTAAAGGCTTGACGCCTGAATGACGTGTGTCAGCGGCAATTGGTCCAGCGCCTTGACGGCGCGCCGCAGCGCCGCCCCGGCATCGCCCAGGTTGGCGCCCAGCGCGACATAAGCCGTCACCGCATCGCGCATGAAACCTTGCCCCGCTCAGGAGTCAGAGCCGGACGAAGAATGATGCGGCGCTTCGCTGCCGCCTTCGGCGCTCCCGGAACCGGCGCTGCCAGCGGGCTTGCGGCGGCGGCGGCGTTTCTTGGCCGGCGCGGCCTCGCCCTCCGCCGCAGGGAAACCCTGCGCATCGGATGCGGCCGGGCTGGCGTTCTCAGGCCTTGCTGCTTTTGCATCAACCCGCTTCACCCTGACGCGCGGCGCGTGCGGCTTTTTCAGCTGCGACTCGCGAATCGCTTCGATCATGTCGTGGCGCTCGTCGTCGTAGGCGGTGCTGAATTTTTCCCACCATTCGGCCAGCGCCGGGTCAATCTCGCCGATCTGGCCGCGCAGGCGCAAGAAGTCAAAACCGGCGCGAAAACGCGGCTGGTCGAGCAGCGCATACGGCGCGTTGCCGACGCGCTTTTCAAAACGCGGCTGCATGGTCCAGATTTCGCGCATGTCGATGCCCAGCTTGCCGCGCCCCGAGACATCGCCGATCCTGGCGTTGAAGGCCTCGTCAATCGCATCCTGCAGCGCCGGCATGGCGGGTTCGTTGCGCTTGAGGCGCCGGTCCCAGCCGCTGCGCACATCGGACCAGAGCACGCACGACAGCAAAAAGCTGGGCGCGACCGGCTTGCCTTCGCCGACGCGGCGGTCGGTGTCCTGCAGGGCCAGTTTCAGGAAGGGGTCGTCGGCCATTTCGACCACCACGTCGAGCAGCGGGTAAATGCCGGTGCCCAGGCCCAGCTCCCTGAGCTGCGCAATGCTGGCCAGCGCATGGCCGGTTTGCAGCAGTTTCAGCATTTCATCGAACAGGCGCGACTGCGGCACGTCGGCCAGCAGGCCGCGCATTTCCTTCAGCGGCGCCGCCGTTTTTTCCTCGAACTTGAAGCCCAGCGCATTGAGCTTGGCGCCAAAGCGCACGGCGCGGATGATGCGCACCGGGTCTTCGCGGTAGCGCAGCGCCGGGTTGCCGATCATGCGGACGATCTTTTTCCTGGCGTCGCCAATGCCGTTGTGGTAATCGACGACGATTTGCGTTTCCGGGTCGTAATACATGGCGTTGATGGTGAAGTCGCGCCGCGCGGCGTCTTCCTCCATCGGTCCCCAGACGTTGTCGCGCAGCACCCGGCCCGAGCTATGGACGGCATGCTTCATGCCGGCGAGTTCGCTCTTGCTGGTGCGCTCGTTGCCGCCGACCTGCTCGGCCAGGGCATTGTCCATGTGGGCGCGGAAGGTCGAGACCTCGATCACCTCGTGCTCGCGGCCCCGGCCGTAAATGACGTGGACGATGCGAAAGCGCCGGCCAATGATGAAGGCGCGGCGGAACAAACTCTTGACCTGTTCGGGCGTGGCGTCGGTGGCCACGTCAAAATCCTTGGGCCGCAGGCCGACCAGCAGGTCGCGCACCGCGCCGCCGACGATGTAAGCCTGAAAACCCGCCTGCTTGAGGACATGCACCACGTCCATGGCGCGCTCATCGACGAGTTTGACGTTGATGCCGTGGTCCTTGAACTCGATGTCGTGGCGCTTGCCGAAGGGGGACTTTGGAACCCGTTTGGAAGGGGATTCAGCGCTGTCGGATTTGCCGAACAGCTTGTCTATGAATTTTTTGATCATGGAATTTAATTTTTGAGGGAGATGCCGCCGCGTGGCAGCAAGTGTTGTCCCTGCCTGGTTCAGGTGGGTACGGGCCGCCGTTGCCCGGCGGCAAGCGCAATCCCTGACGCTTAAAACAGGTCAAGTATGCGCCATCCGCGCTCAAGGGCCAGCGCCCGCAGGCGGGGGTCCGGGTTGGTGGCGACGGGATCAGTGACCTTTTCCAGCAGCGCCAGATCGTTCATCGAATCGGTATAAAACGTGGTGTGTACATCGTCCCAGCCCAGGCTGCGGGCGGCCAGCCATTGTTCCATGCGCGTGACCTTGCCTTCCCGGGCCGACGGCGTACCCTTGATTTCGCCGGTCAGGTGGCCTTGCGCATCACGCTCCAGCTCGACCGCAATCAGCTCGGACACGCCGAAGGCGTCGGCAATCGGACGCGTCACGAACTCGTTGGTGGCCGTCACGATGACCAGCTCATCGCCGGCCGCGCGGTGCTGTTCGACCAGTTCCAGCGCCTGGTTTTTAATGGCTTTTTGCACAATCTCGCTCATGAACCGGGCATGGGCAGCTATTGAATTGATAGTGCCCTGCTCACGGATGGCCTGCGTGGCAAAACGCACATAGTCGTGAATGTCGAGCGTTCCGGCCCGGTATTGCTCAAAGAACTCGGCATTGCGGCGCTTGAATTCAGTGGCGTCGCACCAGCCCAGCGCAATCGTGAACTCGCCCCATTCGTAGTCCGAATCCATCGGGATCAGGGTGTGGTCCAGATCAAACAATGCCAGCTTTAGACATGCCCCCACGCTTTTCACTTCGTGTAATGCGCTGCCCCCCGAGGGGGCTGTGCTTGCTTGGGGCGGCCCAGCGCGGCGCACGTCTTGCCCCTTGCCTTCTTTGTCAGCATTCACCTGCGCGGTCATTCAGTCTCCAGCATGGTTTTGATCAGCGGGACCGTGATGGCCCGCTTGGTTTGCAGCGCGTAGCTGTCGAGTTTGTCGAGCAGCTGCATCAGGCTGCCCAGGTCGCGCGAGAAGCGTGTCAGCATGAAGTCCATCACTTCTTCACCAAGCAGAAAGCCGCGTGCGTCGGCCTCCTGCTTGATGACCGCGCGCCGTTCGTTGTCGCTCAGCGCCTGCAGGGCAAACACATGGCCCCAGCCCAGGCGGGTGCGCAAGTCCTCGCGCAGCGGCAAGTCAGCCGGCGGAACATTGCCGGCAGCCACCACCCAGCGCGGATGGCCGTCGTCGGTGCTCAGGGCGTTGACGAACCAGTTGAAGGCGGTGCGCTGCTGCGCCGCCGTGTACAGGTGGCAGTCGTCCATGATGACGGCCGACCAGGATTCATTGAACTCGGGCGGCTCCAGCATCGAGGCATCCATCCAGCCGCTGGAGGCGCCCTGATGGCGCAAGGCTTCGCTGATCGCCTTGAGCAGATGGGTCTTGCCGCTGGCTTCGTCGCCCCAGAGGTAAGTGGGCACCGGCGAATCGGGCGGACTGCTGGCCCACAGCGCCAGCTGCCTGACCACCGCTTCATTCGGGCCGGCAAAAAAATTGGCAAACGACGGGTCGGACGCCAGTCCGATGTCCAGTGCGAGTTGTTTCATGGCTGGCTTGGCAGGGCTCATCCCGGGTTCAGCCTGCCCGCAAGCGGCGTTTCGCGACCGGCGCGCCGTTCAGTTGCCAGGACACGGGGCGTTGGGGGGTGAAGGTAAGTTGCATGAAGCCTTGGAATGCGCTGGCCTGGAAAGGGCCGGCAGAAGCTAGGGGTGTAGCCTTTAGAATCTCAGGCTGGATTCTATCGGGCTTGGCCAGCCTGCTCCCGACCACGACCTGCCCCCTTCGGGCTTACCCCGCTCCCACCGCATTACCTCCCGACACCATGACCACTACCCCCCTTTCCTACAAAGACGCCGGCGTTGACATCGACGCGGGCGACGCCCTGGTTGAACGCATCAAGCCACTGGCCAAGAAAACCATGCGCGAAGGCGTGCTGGCCGGCATCGGCGGCTTCGGCGCGCTGTTCGAGGTGCCCAAGCGCTACAAGGAACCGGTGCTGGTCAGCGGCACCGACGGCGTGGGCACCAAGCTCAAGCTGGCCTTTGAATGGAATATGCACGACACCGTCGGCATCGACCTGGTCGCCATGAGCGTCAACGACGTGCTGGTGCAAGGCGCCGAGCCGCTGTTTTTCCTCGACTATTTCGCCTGCGGCAAGCTCGACGTGGACACCGCAGCCGCCGTGGTCGGCGGCATCGCCAAAGGCTGCGAGCTGAGCGGCTGCGCGCTGATCGGCGGCGAAACCGCTGAAATGCCCGGCATGTACCCGTCCGGCGAATACGACCTGGCCGGCTTTGCCGTCGGCGCGGTCGAAAAATCGAAAATCCTGACCGGCAGGGACGTGACACCGGGCGACGTGGTGCTCGGCCTGGCCTCAAGCGGCGTGCATTCCAACGGTTTCAGCCTGGTGCGCAAGTGCATCGAGCGCGCCGGCAGCGACCTGCCCGCCACGCTGGACGGCAAGCCGTTCAAGCAGGCCTTGATGGAGCCGACCCGCCTCTACGTGAAAAACGTGCTGGCCGCGCTGGCGGCGCATCCGATCAAGGCGCTGGCGCACATCACCGGCGGCGGCCTGCTGGAAAACATTCCCCGCGTGCTGCCCGAAGGCACGGCCGCGCACCTGGTCAAAGGAAGCTGGCCGCAGACCGAGCTGTTCGCCTGGCTGCAGGCGACCGCCGCCATTTCCGACTTTGAAATGAACCGCACCTTCAACAACGGTATTGGCATGGTGGTGGTGATTGACGCGGCCAGCGCTAGTGCGTGCGCCGCCATGCTGCGCGAGGCGGGCGAGACGGTTTACGGGATTGGGGTGATTGCGGCGCGCGGTGAGGGTGCCAGCGTTAGCGTAAACTGAAGAAACTCAGGGGCCTCATCTGATGAAACCATCCACAGCGCTCCACGCCCACCGTGACGCCATCCGGCGCATCGTCGAGTCGCATCGCGCGGGCAATGCGCGCGTATTTGGTTCCGTCATCCATGGAGACGATACCGAGGAAAGCGATCTCGATCTCCTGATTGACCCGACATCGGAGACAACGCTGATGGATATTGCGGCCATCCAGGTGGAACTTGAGCATTTTCTGGGCGTGACCGTGGACGTTCTTACACCCAACGCCTTGCCGGAAAAATTTCGGGGAACTGTACTTGCCGAGGCGTTGCCGGTATGAGCAAGCACAAATTCCGAGTCAATGATTATCTCGATCACATCCTGCAAGCCATTGAGCGCATTGAGCGCTACACCATCGGCATGGACGAAAGCGCGTTTTTAGAAAATCAGTTGGTGCAAGATGCCGTCATCCGCAATATAGAAATCCTCGGCGAGGCAGCCAACAACATCAAAAAGACCGATCAGGAATTCACAGACAAACACCCTGACATTCCATGGCTGGCGATTTATACGATGCGCAACCGTGTTTCGCACGCCTATTTTCAGGTGGATTTGAAGATTGTCTGGAAAACGATACTGAGCGATCTGCCACGCATGCAACAGCAAGTCCGCGCACTTGTTCAGGGTTTGTCGATTTGATCTCGGCAACTGCCCTGTCAAGGGAGTGAAAAGACATCAAGAGCATTTGAAAATTCATTCGCTGGAGCGAGGGAGTGGAGAGATTTCAATGCAAGACCTTGCTCAAATGCCTTTTTTCAATGCAAGTGCTGGGGTCAGGTCTTGTATTCATACTTTCACCACTCCCTTTTGCACAATCCGACTGACGGTCGCATAGTGAATATCAAAGGCCCGAGCAATCTCCTTCATGCTGTAGCAGCCCGTGGCATAGGCTTGCACGATGGCCGGGTTGCGCACTGGCATCGCTGCGAACCGGGCCAGCGGCGGCGCTGAGGCGCGGCGTTGCAGGCGCGGTATTTCCGCATCAGCTGAAAGCCGGGTATCGATTTTTTCACCCAGGACTTCGGCAAATTCGGCATCACCCAAATACAACTGGCCCTGCAGCTGTTCCCACACGCTGGGCAAATTCACGCCAGCCCGGACATGATCAACGTAAGCGGCAATGGCGGACTGCGGGTTATTGCCAAACTGCGACATCAGCCATTGAACATGCAACCAAGGCGGAGGCGCCACGCGGCCCAGCATGACGTGGTAGCTGCTCCAGGGCCAGTCCTCAGGCAAGTCGCAGATGCCTGCCCGCACGGGGTTCAGCACCACGTAGCGAGCCAGCTCCAACAGGTACGCCTCGCGCTGCACGATGATGGCCTTGAATCGGCCCTGAAAAACGTGACCTACCCGGTTGTGGGTGCGGTTGTGCCACTGGGTATAAACGCCGTTGAGCTGGCGCATCCCGGCACTCAGGTTGCCGTCGATGGTCTCTACAACGATATGAAAGTGGTTGTCCATCAGGCAGTAGGCGTGGCAGAGCCAGTTATAGCGGGTACACACCTGACCCAACAAATCAAGCCAGTAATGCCTGTCAGCATCGCAAAGAAAAATGGCTTCGCGCCTGTCGCCACGCGAGGTGACGTGGTACAGCCCGCCGGAAAATTCGATTCGCAAGGGTCTTGCCATTGCCAGATATTAGATGGTAATTTGTTTGATTTCAAGACCTGACCCCATGGGCCGATGTGACCCGATGGGCCGATGCGTGCGGCAAAAAAACTTGCTCTTTCGATGAAAACTTATAAAAATGTATTAACAATATCGGATGACAACCAGATTTGAATGGGACAGTGCCAAGGCGCAGAGCAACTTGCGCAAGCATGGCGTTGCCTTCGATGACGCCATCGCCGTGTTCGCAGACCCGTTTGCCATGATGCGCCAGGACCGGATCGAAGGCGGCGAGTTGCGCTGGCAAACATTGGGCAGCGTCGGCGGCTACCTGGTGCTGCTGGTGGCGCATACCGTTGGCGAGGATGACGACGGCGCAGAGATCATCCGCATCATTTCGGCGCGAGCCGCTGACCGCAAGGAGAGAAAACGCTATGAAAACCAAAATGGTTAAACGAGAAATTGACTTGCAGAACCCGCCACCGTTGACCGACGAGCAACGAGCCAGACTGAGCGTGCTGGCCAAGATGCCGGACAGCGACATCGACTACAGCGACATCCCGCCGCTGGGCGATGATTTCTGGAAGAACGCCGTTCGCAATCCGTTCTACAAACCCACCAAGCAGGTGACGACCGTGCGGGTTGATTCCGATGTTTTGCTGTGGCTCAAGGGCCAGGGCAAGGGCTATCAAACGCGGATCAACGCCATCCTGCGCGAGGCGATGCTGCGGGCCATTCACGACAAGGCTTGAGCCGGAACAAAGCCAAACGCAAGCGTTGGAGTGAGCACGGTTGGTTACGGCTATTTATGGCTATATTTGCGGCTATGTCTGATACCCCTCGCCTGCCTGCCGCCATCTGGGCGCTGGGCTTTGTCAGCCTGCTGATGGACATTTCTTCCGAGATGATCCACAGCCTGCTGCCGGTGTTCATGGTCACGGTGCTGGGCACCAGCATGTGGGCGGTCGGCCTGATCGAAGGCGCTGCCGAGGCGACGGCGCTGATCGTCAAGGTGTTCTCAGGCGTGCTCAGCGATTACTGGGGCAAGCGCAAGCCGCTGGCGGTGCTGGGCTATGGGCTGGGCGCGGCGTCCAAGCCGCTGTTTGCGCTGGCCACCACGTCCGGCATGGTGCTGGCGGCGCGGCTGATCGACCGCGTCGGCAAGGGCATTCGCGGCGCGCCGCGCGATGCGCTGGTGGCCGACCTGGCGCCGCCCGGCATGCGCGGCGCGGCGTTCGGGCTGCGCCAGTCGCTCGACACCGTGGGGGCGTTTGTCGGCCCGTTGGTGGCCATGGGCTTGATGGTGCTGTGGGCGAATGACTTCCGGGCGATTTTCTGGGTGGCCATGGTGCCCGGCTTCATGGCGGTGGCCTTGCTGCTGCTGGGCGTGCAGGAGCCTGCCCCGGCCGGGCCTCTACCCGCCGTCCGGCCCAACCCGATCAGCCGGGACAACCTGCGCCGCCTGAACGATTCCTACTGGCGCGTGGTCTTCATCGGCGCCCTGTTCACGCTGGCGCGCTTCAGCGAGGCTTTTCTGGTGCTGCGCGCCTTGCAGGGCGGGCTGCCGGTGGCCTACACGCCGCTGGTGCTGATCGGCATGAACGTCGTTTATGCCCTGGGCGCCTACCCATTCGGCAAGCTGTCGGATGCCGTCAGCCATCGCGCACTGCTGGCGTGGGGCCTGGTGGTGCTGATTGCCGCCGACGCGGTGCTGGCCACCAGCAATCACTGGACTTGGGTCACTGCCGGCATTGTGCTGTGGGGGCTGCACATGGCCATGACGCAGGGCCTGCTGGCCACCATGGTGGCGGAAGTGGCGCCGCCTGACCTGCGCGGCACGGCCTTCGGCTTTTTCAACCTGGTCAGCGGCCTGGCCATGCTGCTGGCCAGCACCGTGGCGGGCGTGCTGTGGGACCAGCTGGGCGCGCCGGCGACGTTTGCCACCGGCGCCCTGTTCAGCCTGGCGGCGCTGGCGCTGCTGTGGCACTGGCGCGGCGCGCGTCCATGATGCTCCGTTAAAGATAGCAGCTTGCGCAGGCAGCGATTGCGCAAAAGGCCTGTTTGGTCACTTTTTGACAATTGGGCAGCCCTTCACCGTCCGCTGCAGCCACCCATGTCCTGATTTGATCGAAACGTGTCCGCTGCAGAATGGACGCTGGCCTGTAGCCCCATAAAAATAAGGGCTTCAACCCCTTGAACCCAGGAAGCCACCCCATGAAAAGCTGTCTGATTGTGATTGATGCGCAGGAATCCTTCCGCCATCGCCCCTATTTCACCGAGCGCGACCTGCCGGCCTGGCTGGCGGCCCAGAACGCCTTGATTGCCGGCTGCGTGGCGCGCGGCATTCCCGTCCTGCGCGTGTTGCACACCGATGGCCCGAAAACCGCCGGCAACCCGTTCGCGCTCGAATCGGGCCATGTCGCGCCGCTGGCGGGCCTGCTCGACTTCACGCCCGCCGCGACCTTCCTCAAGAGCCGGCACAGCGCGCTGGTCGGCACCGGGCTGGACGTGTGGCTGACGCAGCACGGCGTTCAGCGACTCATCGTCAGCGGCATCCGCACCGAGCAATGCTGCGAAACCACCACGCGCCATGCGTCGGACCTGGGCTGGCGCGTGGATTTTGTCGCGGACGCCACGCTGACCTGGGACATGCAGCAGCCCGACGGCAGCCTATTCAGCGCCGCCGACATCAAGGTGCGCACCGTGACCGTATTGAGCGAGCGCTTTGCCACGATCTGCACGGCCGGGCAGGCGCTGGCACGCATGGACGGAGGCTTGGCATGAGCCTGCACGTCTGCATTCTGGTGTTCGATGCGGTCGAGGCGCTGGACTTTGCCGGGCCTTACGAGGTATTCACCACGGCCAGCCGCGTGCAGGGACGCGACCATCCCGGCGCGCCGCCGCTGTTTGACGTGGCCTGCGTGGCCCGCGACCTGCAGCCGGTGCAGGCGCGCGCCGGGCTGCGCATCCTGCCCGAACGCCGCTTTGCCGACAGCGCGCCGTGCGACCTGCTGGTGGTGCCCGGCGGCGTGGTCGATGGCGCGATGGCTTGCCCGCAGACGCTGGACTGGATTGCCCGCACGGCGCAACAGGCGCAGGTCACGGCCTCGGTCTGCACGGGCGCGTTTTTGCTGGCCGCCAGCGGCGTGCTGACGACGCAGGCCGTCACCACGCACTGGGAAGACGTGGCCGACCTGCGCAGCCGGTTTCCTGCGCTGACGGTGCAGGAAGGCCCGCGCTGGGTGGACAGCGGCGCGGTCGTCACCTCGGCGGGCATCAGCGCCGGCATCGACATGTGCCTGTACCTGGTGGCGCGGCTGGCCGGGCAGGCGCTGGCCGAACGAACGGCGCGCCAGATGGATTACGCCTGGCGCGCCACCGACGCCGCATGAAGCCTCTTGAAAGCCCGCTCCCCGGCGCACCCATTCAGGTGCTGTTTGCCCTGCTGCCGGGCAGCCTGGTGCTGGACTGGGCCGGGCCGGCGGAGGCCTTGCGCATTGCCAACCAGCGGCTGCAGGCGCAGGGCCTGCCGCCGCGCTTTGAGCTGCATTTTGTCAGCCCGCAAAGCGAAACCGTCAGTTCGGTCGGATTGATGCTGGCCGGCCTGGCGCCGCTGCCGGACACGCTGCCCGCGCCTTGCTGGGTGGTGCTGGTCGGCCTGCCGGGACGCGAGATTTGCGTCACCTCGGACGCGGCCCGGGCGCTGCTGCACTGGCTGCGCGGCCTGCGGCTGGAGCCGCAGGTGCTGGAACTGGTCAGCGTCTGCGCCGGCTCGGTGCTGGCGGCGCATGCCGGGCTGCTGGCCGGGCGGCGCTGCAGTCGGGCCGCAACGTGACGCAGGCGGCGGAAATGGCGGGCTTCAGCTCGGACACCCAGCTGCGCCGGGCGTGGCAGCAGTTTGCCGCAGCAGGCACGCCATCGGGCCGCGAATTGCTATCAAATAAATAGCTTACTATGCAGGCTCTGCCTGCGCAACAGGCCTTTTTGATCTGGATTTTAGTGGTTCGAGCGGCGCAACTGGGCCACGCGCTCGGAGATGGCGTCAATGTCGAGCGCGTCGTCGGCATGCGCCAGATAGGTTTCCAGATCGGCGACCGCATAAGCCACGTCGCCCTGCGCCGCCCAGGCCAGGCCCCGGTCGCGGTATTCGGTCCAGGCGTCGGGCTGCAGCACGATCAGGCGGTCCTGCACGGCAATCAGGCGCGGCCAGTCTTCCTGGGTTTTGTGGATGTCCTGCAGGTTGCGCAGCATGCGGCTGATGATGTCGCGCGGCGGCGCGGACTGCAGGTACAGGCCCATCGGCACCTCGAACTCGTCGGTGATGCTGCTGCGCTGCCTGAAGGGCTCCAGCCGCTCGGACAGCTCCTCACGGCTCAGCGACTGGCCGTTGAACGGGTCGATCACCACCTGGCCCTTGGGCAGGTTGACCTTGACCATGAAATGCCCCGGAAACGCCACGCCGCGCGCGTTCAGGTTCAGCCCCACCGCCAGCTCCAGCCACAGCACGGCCAGCGTGATCGGAATGCCGCGCCGCGTGCGCAGCACCGTGTTCAGGTAGCTGTTGTCGGGGTCGTAGTAGTCGTTGATGTTGCCGCCAAAGCCCAAATCCCGGAAAAAGAACTGGTTCAGCGCGCGCAGGCGCTGCAGCTCGGGGGCGTCGCTGGGCAGGCGGCGCTTGAGGCGGGCCAGCAGCTGATCGACATCGCCCAGCACCTGCTCGACATCCAGGTCGGGGTATTCGTCCTGCGCCAGGCAGACGGCAGCTTCCAGCAAGGGAAAATGCGCATCGCTTTGCACCAGGCTTGAAAAATATTGAAGCGGGGAAGGAACGGCGAAATTTAATTGCATGGCGCTACTTTCTCACAATACGGCAGACGATGTGTATCAGGAAATACACCCGCTCTTGCGTTTCGTCAAGCGGGTACGAATCCGGCCCGCGGCATCAGCGCCTGAGCAGGTGGCGCAGCTTCAGCCCCGAAACCCACAGCACTACAAAATAGATAGCACCTGAAGCACACAGGACAAGCGCCAGCAGCCCGATTCGCTGAAAATACTGGTGTTTCAGGCCGATCCAGTCCACCGCATCGGCAGCCCGGAGCAGAAACACCGCCAGCAGCGCATTGGCGGCAAGCACCTGCAAGCCAAATCGAATCCAGCCCGGCGCCGGCGTGTAGCTGCCGCGCCGGATCAGGCCGACCAGCAAAGACAAGGCGTTGATCAGCGCGCCAATGCCGATGGCCAGCGCCAGCCCGGCATGCTGGAAATACGGCACCAGCGCCAGGTTGAGCAACTGGGTGATGACCAGCACCACGACCGCGATCTTCACCGGCGTCTTGATGTTCTGGCTGGCGTAAAAGCCCGGCGCCAGCACCTTGATGGCAACCAGCCCGAGCAGCCCGATGCCGTAGCCCATCAGCGCGCTGGTGGTCTGCAGCACGTCACGCTCGCTAAAAGCGCCATAGTGGTAGAGCGTCGCCACCAGCGGCCCCGAAAACGTCAGCAGCGCCACGGCGCAGGGCGCGCTCAGCAGCACCACGATGCGCAGGCCCCAGTCGAGCATGGCCGAGTATTTGGCGGCATCGCCCGCGCCCTTGGCCGCCGCCAGCTGCGGCGTCAGCACCACGCCGATGGCCACGCCCAGCAGGGCGGTCGGGAACTCCATCAGCCGGTCGGCGTAGGTCAGCCAGCTGACGCTGCCAGGCGCCAGGTGCGAGGCGATCTGGGTGTTGATGAGCAGCGAGATTTGCGCGACGCTGACGCCGAGCAAGGCCGGCACCATCAATCTCGCTATGTTTTTAGTAGCTGGGTCTGCCCATGCAGCCTGCACCAGCGACCATTTGAAGCCAATTTTCGGGAACAGGCCAAGGCGCAGCAGCGCCGGCGCCTGCACGCCGAGCTGCAGCACGCCGCCCAGCATCACGCCCACGCCCAGCGCATACACCGGCTCGATGCCCAGCGTCTTGAACCACGGTGCGCCCAGCCAGGCCGCACCGATCATGGCCACATTGAGCAGCACTGGCGTGGCGGCCGGCACGGCAAAACGCCGCCAGGTGTTGAGCACGCCCGACGACAGCGCCACCAGCGACATGAAGGCGATGTACGGAAACATCCAGCGCGTCATGAACACCGCCGCCGCATAGCCGCGCGGCGCCTGCTGCAGGCCGCTGGCCATGGCCCAGACCAGCAGCGGCGCTGCCGCCACGCCGATGACGCAGGTCAGCAGCAGTATCCAGGTCAGCAGCGTAGCGACCCGGTCGATCAGCAGCTTGGTTTCAGCCTCGCCATGCTGCGCCTTGTTGGCCGCCAGCACCGGCACGAAGGCCTGGCTGAAGGCACCCTCGGCAAACAGGCGGCGAAACAGGTTGGGGATTCGGAAGGCCACATTGAAGGCGTCCGTCATGGCGCTGGCGCCAAACGACGAGGCAATCAACAGCTCCCGCACCAGGCCGGTGACGCGGGAAAGCAATGTGAACAGGGAAACGGTGGAGGCGGATTTGAAAAGTGACACGGCAGGAGTTTATGCGCTGGCGCCCAAGGCCCGGCAAAACCGCAACGGCTGGCAGTGCGGCCCGAAAACCGGGCCGCCTTGAGAACTGTCAAGCGGCAGGCCGGCCATAGCCGCTACAAAGACCAGGCAGGGCCAAGGCCGGCGAAACCCGGTGCGCGATGATGGGCCGCCTCGGCGGCTTTTCGGGCCAGAACGAGATTCCGCGCGTTGCAGGCCAAAAGCGCGCTGTCGTATAATCGCGGGCTTTGCTGCATCATCCACAGACTCCTCCCAGGATTAAAGGAAACTCATTATGGCAACCGCCAAACCCAAGAAAAAGAACCCCAGACTCGCCTCCGGCCGCAAACGCGTCCGCCAGGACATCAAACTCAACGCCGCGAACACCTCGCTGCGTTCCAAATACCGCACCGCCGTTAAAAACGTCGAAAAAGCCGTCTTGGCCGGCGACAAAGACAAAGCCAAGGACTTGTTCGCCAAGGCCCAAAGCATCGTCGATACGATTGCCGACAAGGGCATCTTCCACAAGAACAAGGCAGCGCGCGACAAGAGCCGCCTGTCCGCCAAGGTGAAAGCCCTGGCCCTCAAAGCCGCCCCCACCCCAGCCGCCGCCTGATCACTCAGGCAAATCGCCCGGACTGGCAACTTTAAAAAAGCCAGTCCGCCGTTTTGTAGGGTGCGCTGCAGCAAAAGTAAAAAAACCGCCTTCGGGCGGTTTTTTTACGTCTGAGCGACAAATGCGGCTGAAAAACGATCAGCGCTTTGGAGGATCAGGCAGCAGGCAGGCGTCGGCCATTTGCAGGTTGTTGTCCTTGGCGAAATTGATCGCGAAATCCCAGGCCATGGGTTCGGCATCGCGCAATTCGGCATTGACCACAACACATTTCACGCCGTTGATGACCGTGGGCACGCACCAGGGCGAGTAGGTCAGGTGGCTGCCGGGCTGCGGCCCGCCCGGACGAAACTGGCTCATCACGCCGCACAACCTGTCAGCCCAGTCGCTGGGCCTGAAAGTTTTGCCATCATGCGTGATGCCCTGAATAAAGACTTCTTTGGATGAATTGGAGACCATCGGATGGAGGGTTTTATGCGGGCCAAGGGTAAGGATAAACCCCATGCTGCGCCGCACAACAATTCTATCTTATATAAGACTCAGAACCTGAACCGCCACCGGCCGGCGCGTCCGGGCCACGCATGACAGTGATGCGGCATCGTCACGAAAGCCCCTGAAGTCTGCGCCTAAAATCACTTCAAGCCCGCTCAATTTGTCGCGGCCACCTTGTTGCTTGCCACTCTCCCGGAGTTTTCCCATGACCGCTGCCCTGCCCGTTCACATCGAAGCCGCCTCCCCCCATGTGATGAACACCTACGGCCGATTGCCGATAGCCCTTTCCCATGGTCAGGGCTGCCGCGTCTGGGATGTCAACGGCAAGTCCTACATCGATGCGCTCGGCGGCATTGCCGTCAACACCGTCGGCCACAACCACCCCAGGCTGGTGGCCGCGCTGTGCGACCAGATCGGCAAGATCATCCACAGCTCCAACTACTACCATGTGCCGCTGCAGGAAACGCTGGCGGCCAAGCTGGTCGAACTGTCGGGACTGGAGAATGTTTTCTTCTGCTCGACCGGACTGGAAGCCAACGAAGCCGCCCTCAAGCTGGCGCGCAAGTTCGGCCATGACAAGGGCATAGCACGCCCGGAAATCGTGGTCTATGAAAAAGCCTTTCACGGCCGCAGCATTGCCACCCTGAGCGCCACCGGCAACCCAAAGGTGCAGGCCGGCTTTGGCCCGCTGGTCGAAGGCTTCATTCGCGTGCCCATCAACGACATGGCCGGACTGAAAGCGGCCACCGAGGGCAATCCGAATGTGGTCGCGGTGTTTTTTGAAGCCATCCAGGGCGAAGGCGGCGTGCACAGCATGACGGACGACTACCTGCGGCAGGTGCGCGCGCTATGCGATGAGCGCGACTGGCTGCTGATGATCGACGAAGTGCAGTGCGGCATGGGCCGCACCGGCAAATGGTTTGCGCACCAGTGGGCCGGCATCAAGCCGGACGTGATGCCGCTGGCCAAGGGCCTGGGTTCGGGCGTGCCGGTCGGCGCAGTGGTGGCCGGCCCCAGGGCCGCCCATATCTTTAGCCCCGGCAACCACGGCACGACCTTTGGCGGCAATCCGCTGGCCATGCGGGCCGGCGTGGAAACCATCCGCATCATGGAAGAAGAAGGCCTGCTGGAAAACGCGACGGCGGTCGGCGACCACTTGCGGGCCGCGCTGACACGCGAGCTGGGCGGCCTGCCCGGCTTCAAGGAAGTTCGTGGCCGTGGCCTGATGCTGGGCCTTGAACTGACCCAGCCTTGCGGCGTGCTGCTCAACCGCGCCGCTGAAAACGGCTTGCTGATCAGCGTCACAGCCGACACCGTGATCCGCATGGTGCCTTCGCTCATCATGACCACGGCCGAGGCCGATGAAGTCGTGGCGATTTTGTGCCCCCTCGTCAGGCAGCTGCTGCAGGAAGGCGTGTAAACCATGAGCCTGTCCAGCCCCCCCACCCCGCTCAAGCATTACCTGCAGTTCAGCGACCTGAGCGCCGATGACTACGCCTACCTGTTCGAGCGGGCCGCCTTCATCAAGAAAAAATTCAAGGCTTACGAAAGGCACCAGCCGCTGATTGACCGAACGATGGTCATGATTTTCGAGAAAGCCTCGACCCGGACCCGCGTGAGTTTCGAGGCCGGCATGTACCAGCTTGGCGGCACGGTCGTGAACCTCACCACCGAAGGCAGCCAGCTGGGCCGGGCCGAGCCGATCGAGGACAGCGCCAAGGTCATCAGCCGCATGGTCGATCTGGTGATGATCCGCACCTTCGAGCAGACCAAGATCAACCGCTTTGCCGAACACTCGCGGGTGCCGGTCATCAACGGCCTGACCAACGAATTCCACCCCTGCCAGATTCTGGCCGACATCTTCACCTACATCGAGCATCGCGGCTCGATCCAGGGCAAGACGGTGGCCTGGGTCGGCGACGGCAATAACATGGCCAACACCTGGCTGCAGGCCAGCGAAATCCTGGGCTTCAAGGTGCATCTGAGCACGCCCGGCGGCTACGAAGTGGACCAGTCGATTGCCGGCATTCGCTCCAGCGAAAGTTACCAGGTCTTCAAGGATCCGATGCAGGCCTGCGCCGGCGCCGACCTCGTGACCACCGATGTCTGGACCAGCATGGGCTATGAAGCCGAGAACGAAGCGCGCAAAAAGGCTTTTGCCGACTGGTGCGTGGACAGCGAGATGATGCGTGCCGCCAAGCCCGATGCGCTGTTCATGCACTGCCTGCCGGCGCACCGGGGCGAGGAAGTCGAGGCCGACGTGATCGACGGCCCGCAGTCCGTCGTTTGGGACGAAGCCGAAAACCGCATGCATGTGCAAAAGGCATTGATGGAATTCCTTTTGCTCGGCCGTCTGTAAGCTCTGTGCAGCCGCCTTGGCCGTGGCGCAAGGGCATTGCTCCAATTTGAGACAGCCTGTGTCAACAACTGGTACAGCGTCCTCAGGCACGGGTGGTTTTAGCGCCAGAATTTGGTTGATTTATGCATTTTTCAGGGTGCCAGCCAAAAACCTGACTGGCACATTCCCTGCAAACAGGCTCCGGTGAGACCCATCCACCGGCCCGGTGGATGGCTTAACTTCAAGCAACCTACTGGAGACACGACATGATCTACGCCAATCCCGGCTCCGCCGGCGCCCCAGTCAACTTCAAAGCGCAGTACGACAACTTCATCGGCGGCGAATTTGTCGCGCCGGTCAAGGGGGTCTATTTCGAGGTCATCACGCCCATCACCGGCCAGCCCTACACCAAGGCTGCCCGCTCCGGCCCTGAAGACATCGAACTGGCGCTCGACGCGGCGCACGCCGCAGCCGGCAAATGGGGCAAGACGCCGGCCGCCGAACGCGCCAACGTGCTGCTCAAGATCGCCGACCGCATCGAGCAGCATCTTGAAGCGCTGGCTTACGCCGAAACCGTTGACAACGGCAAGGCCATCCGCGAAACCCTGAATGCCGACATTCCGCTCACAGCCGACCATTTCCGCTACTTTGCCGGTTGCCTGCGTTCGCAGGAAGGCAGCCTGAGCGAGATCGACGGCGACACCATCGCCTACCATTTCCATGAGCCTTTGGGCGTGGTCGGCCAGATCATTCCGTGGAATTTTCCGATTTTGATGGCGGCCTGGAAACTGGCGCCCGCCATAGCCGCCGGCAACTGCGTGGTCTTGAAACCCGCCGAATCGACGCCGATTTCCATCCTGATCCTGGCCGAGCTGATTGCCGACCTGCTGCCACCGGGCGTGCTCAACATCGTCAACGGCTACGGCCGCGAAGCCGGCATGCCGCTGGCCACCAGCAAGCGCATTGCCAAGATCGCCTTCACCGGCTCGACCGCCACCGGCCGCGTGATTGCCCAGGCAGCGGCCAGCAACCTGATTCCGGCCACGCTGGAACTGGGCGGCAAGTCGCCCAACATCTTCTTTGCCGACATCGCCGATGCCGACGATGCCTTTTTCGACAAGGCCATCGAAGGCATGGTGCTGTTTGCCTTCAACCAGGGCGAAGTCTGCACCTGCCCTTCGCGCGCGCTGATCCAGGAGTCGATCTACGACAAGTTCATGGCGCGCGTGCTGGAACGCGTCCGGGCCATCAAGCAGGGCAGCCCGCTCGATACCGACTGCATGATGGGCGCGCAGGCTTCCAGCGAACAGATGAAGAAAATCGAGTCCTACCTGGCCATCGGCAAGGAAGAAGGCGCCGAGCTGCTGATCGGCGGCGCACGCGCGCAGCTCGAAGGCGACCTGGCCGGCGGCTACTACATCCAGCCGACGCTGTTCAAGGGCCACAACAAGATGCGTATTTTCCAGGAAGAAATCTTCGGCCCGGTGCTGGCCGTGACCACCTTCAAGGATGAAGCCGAAGCGCTGGAAATCGCCAACGACACGCCTTACGGCCTGGGCGCCGGCGTCTGGACGCGTGACGGCAGTACTGCCTACCGCATGGGCCGCGCCATCCAGGCCGGCCGCGTCTGGACCAACTGCTACCACGCCTACCCGGCGCACGCCACTTTCGGCGGCTACAAGGAATCGGGCATCGGCCGCGAAACCCACAAGGTCATGCTCGACCACTACCAGCAGACCAAGAACCTGCTGGTCAGCTACAGCCCGAAAGCACTGGGTTTCTTTTAAGCGGTTTTTAGTCGCCTGAAGAGTTGGGGTGGCCAAAAGCCACCCTTTTTTCATGCGCACTGAACCATACGGCAAGGCACCAGGCCGACAGGGAGAAAAAAGATGGTCAAACGGGTTGTGGCAACCGAAGCAGCGCTGGCGCTGATCAAAAACAAACTCCGGTTTGAAACCTCCCCCTTCAGGGGGATAGAACTCATTTGGGAGAGGGGTAACCTCTTCCAAATTCGCCCCGAAAGGGGCGTGGATTGAAACATCACCCGTTCCCGGCTGCTCAGCGATGAGGAGTGGCGGACACTGCCGCTGTTGGCCTGAGCCTTGTTGCCAGGCTGCTGGCGTTGTTGTTCAGCGCCGGGGCTGCATCCACAACGGCTGGTGGCCCTCGGCAACGTCCGCCGGACCGGCCTTTGCGGTGATCGTGCAGCTGCCGCAACTGCTGCAGGCGCCGCAACCCGGTTTTTCACCCAGTTTGCGCTGCACCCGCCCGAGCCGGCGGCGCAGGCCGGCAGGCATCCAGTACCACAGCGCATAGGCGGCGGCAAACCCCACCATGATCCCGACAATCCATTGCTGCAGCATGCTCAGCCTCCTCCGAATAACAAAGCCAGCCGGTAAGTGATCCAGCTCGCGCCATAGGCCAGCCCGAACAGGTAGCCCGCCATGAACAGCGCATAACGCCAGCTGTTGGTTTCGCGCCGCACCGTGACCAGCGTGGAAATGCATTGCGGCGCAAACACGTACCAGACCAGCAGCGACAAGGCCGTCGCCATCGACCAGCTCTGGGCAATCACGGGCCCGAGCGCCTGCGCCACATCCTCGCCGTTCCCCGACAGCGCATACACCGTTCCCAGCGCGCCGACCGCCACTTCGCGCGCCGCCAGGCCCGGCACCAGCGCAATCGCAATCTGCCAGTTAAAGCCGATGGGCGCAAAAACCACCTGCAGCGCATGGCCCAGCCGGCCGGCCAGGCTGTATTCAATGGCCGGGCCGACGGCACCCTCGGGCGGCGCCGGAAAGGTGGATAAAAACCACAAGATCACGGTCAGCGCCAGGATGATGCCGCCCACGCGCTTCAGGAAAATCATCGCCCGTTCATGCAGCCCCATTGCCAGCTGGCGCAGGCTGGGCACGCGGTAGGCGGGCAGCTCCATGATGAGCGGCGTGGGCCGCGCGTGGCCGCGCCAGAGCTTGAACACCGCCGCCACCGCCATGGCGCTGACGATGCCGCCGGCGTACAGCGCAAACATCACCAGCCCCTGCAGGTTGAAGATGCCGGCCACCGTGCGCTCGGGAATGAAGGCGCCAATCAGCAGCGCATACACCGGCAGCCGCGCCGAGCAAGTCATCAGCGGGGCAATCATGATAGTCACCAGCCGGTCGCGCCAGTGGGTGATGGTGCGCGTGGCCATGACGCCCGGAATCGCGCAGGCAAAGCTCGACAGCAGCGGAATGAAGGAGCGGCCCGACAGGCCGACGCTGCCCATCACCCGGTCCAGCAAAAATGCGGCACGCGGCAGATAGCCCGAATCCTCCAGCACCAGGATGAAAAAGAACAGGATCAAAATCTGCGGCAAAAACACCAGCACGCCGCCCGCGCCGGCCAGAATACCGTCGATCAGCAAGCTCTGCAGCACACCGTCGGGCATGTAGCTGCGCAGCAGGCTTGAGAGCCAGTCCACCGCCGACTTGATGGCTTCCATCGGCAGCGTGGCCCAGCTGAACACGGCCTGGAACATCATGAACAAAATAAGCGCCAGCAGCAGCATGCCCCACAGCGGATGCAGCACCACCCGGTCGATGAGGTCGTCGGAATGCAGGCTGTCGGGCGGCGCCTCAACCGCCAGCCGCATGATGCGGCGCACTTCCAGCTGGGTGTCCATGACCTGGTCGAAGGTTGACGCCTGCCAGGCGGCTGCGCTGCCCGGTACGGCATCGGGCGCCGGCCAGTTGTCCAGAAAATGCAGCAGCTCGCGGGCGCCATCGTGGCGCACGCCAACCGTTTCCAGCACCGGCATGCCCAGCTCGCGGGACAGCACTTCGCGGTCGATCACGATGCCGGCGCGCCGGGCCGCATCGCTCATGTTGAGCGCCAGCACCATCGGCAGGCCCAGCGCCCGCGCTTCGAGCACCAGCCGCAGGTTGAGCTGCAGGTTGGTCGCGTCAGCCACGCAGACCAGCCGGTCGGGCAAGGGCTCGCCGGGCCGCCGCCCGATGACAATGTCGCGCGTCACGGCCTCGTCGGCGCTCAATGCATTCAGGCTGTAGGCGCCGGGCAGGTCAAGCACCATCACGCGCTGGCCCGAGGCCGTCAGCACCTGCCCTTCCTTGCGCTCGACCGTGACGCCGGCATAGTTGGCCACCTTCTGGCGGCTGCCGGTCAGCAGGTTGAACAGCGCGGTCTTGCCGCAGTTGGGATTGCCCAGCAGCGCCACGCGAAGCGGCCCGGCCATGGCGCTGGCAGCGGCCGTCATGCCTGGCGTCCAACAGCCGCCAGCGGGCTGACGCGGATCAGCGCGGCTTCATGGCTGCGCAAGGCAAAGGTGGTGTGCCCCACCCGCACCGCCAGCGGATCGCTGCCGGGAAAACCGCGCGCCATGACCTGCACCGGCTCGCCGGGCAAAAAACCGATTTCCAGCAGGCGCAGCAGCACTTCACGTTCTTCGGCGTCGCCTGCCGGCATCAGCCTGACCACCCGCGCCGGCAAACGATGCGGCAACGCGTCAAGCCCGATGTCTTGCTCGCTGCGAAGGGAATGGGGCTTGGTCATAACTGCCTGCTGTCTTAAATGAAAGTGATTCTCATTATGATAGCGGCAAGCGGTGGGCGATAACCGCCGTCTTGCGTTTCATTGATCCAGATCATCTTTCTGGACGGGGCAAATTTTCAGTTTCCTGAAAGCTCCAGCCAGCGCCGGGTGTAGGCCCTGCCAACAGGCATCAGCCGCGCCCCACAAAAGGCATTTTGGTCGCCATGATGGTCATGAAGGGGATGTTGGTGGACAGCGGCAGCGCCGCCATGTGAAGCACCGCATCAGCCACCTCCTTCGCGTCCATCATCGGTTCGATGGCGATCTCGCCGTTGGCCTGCGGCACGCCGGTGGCCATGCGCGCGGAAAGCTCGGTCAGGGCATTGCCGATGTCGATCTGTCCGCAGGCGATGTTGTACTTGCGGCCGTCGAGCGAAATCGCCTTGGTCAGGCCCGTGATGGCATGCTTGGTCGCTGTATAGGGCGCCGAATGGGGCCGGGGCGCGTGGGCCGAGATCGAGCCGTTGTTGATGATGCGGCCGCCCTGCGGCAGTTGCGCCTTCATCAGCCTGAAGGCGCCCTGCGCGCACAAAAAGGAACCCGTCAGGTTGATGCTGACGACGTTTTGCCACTGCTCGAACGTCAGGTCTTCAAAGCTGGCGCGCGGCGAATTCACACCTGCATTGTTGAACAGCACATCGAGGCGGCCGAACTTTTCCTTGATGGCGGCAAACAAGGCATCGACCGACTCGGGCCGGCTGACATCGGTCGCTACCGGCAAGGCGCGGCCGGCGCCTGACGCAGCGGCGACTTCATTGAGCGGCTCGATGCGGCGGCCGGCCAGCACCACGCGGTAGCCCGCGCCCAGCAGCGCCAGCGCCACCGCCCGGCCAATGCCGGTGCCGGCGCCGGTCACGAGCGCCACTTTGTCGTTTGAATTCATGGGATGCCTTTGTCTGTGCAGGTAGATAAGGATAGGGATAAGGATAAGGATGATGCGGTGGAGCCGCAATTCTGCCCGAGCAATACCAGGGTGCCGGCACGGCCGGCGGGCCAGTACCTCAGGCTTGGACGGTGGAGCGCTTGATCGGCTTCAAGCGCAGCCCCGGCGGCGTGAGTTACCTGCGCAAGATGCTGGACGTTAGGCATCGCCGGTTGGGGCGTAGGCCATCACCTGACCACGGGCGTCTTCAGTGCGACCGGGATCAATGCGGTATTCAATGCCGGTGAATTTGGGTTGCCCGGCAAAGCAATCAGCCACGGCCTCAACGGCGCTGGTCTGATAGACCTGTTTTTTAAATTTCAGTTTCATGTTGGGTTCAGTGACGTTGCGGCCTGTGCCTGAAGCAAGCGCCTGGCTTCAGCGACGCAGCGCCTTGCTGCGGCCACCAGGGCCGGTACAAAAGCGTGTCCGCTGCGCAGGGCGCTGGCCAGCACCGCCAGGTCTTCAATGTATTCATGCACCATCTGGTTTCTGAGGCGGCGCATTTCCATCCAGCCATCGGCGGACTCAATGAAGCCAAACTTTTCTGCTTTGTCCAGGTTGTCAATGGCCGGTCCGGTTTTCTCTGCCAAGGCGGTCAGCAAGGCGGGCAGCAGTTTGTCACCTACGGTGTCCTGCAAACGCCCAAAACGAGACACAAAGGCATCCAGCCGCTCGGCGAGTATCGGGTCGGCCTCAATTTTTTGAGCCTCTTCAATGGTGAACAGCGTGCCAAACAAACGGCCATCCGTGTCGAGCAAGTGCTGGCACTCCTTGTCGGTCACACGCGCCAGGAATTCGAGGCGAGCCGTCAGTGAGGGGGTGATTTTCATAAACGTATGCCTTCTGCAAGTGCGATGGAATGAATCGGTAAATGCATCAGGTTGGGGGCTTTGATCAGCACGTCCACCTTGCGGCCATACATGGCACGCGACACCTGAGCGGCTAAACGAGCAGAGAGTTGAGCCGGTTCAGCCACAGGTGAGTCCAGCTCCAGCAGCAAGTCCACATCACCCCCCTTGGCATCGTCACGCACACGCGAGCCAAACAGCCAGACCCGCGCTGCGTCACCGGCAAGCTGGGCGGCGCTGGTGCGAATGGCGGAAATTTGTGCAGAGGTCAGGCGCATGGTGCTAAATCGTTTTCACTTCGGTGCCGGGCGACATGCGCTTGAAGATTTGCTCGACGTTGATTTTCACGCTGTCACTGGCAAAACCAGCATCACGGAACACCACGCGCAGTGGCGAACTTCGGTGATGCAGTTGGGAAACAGGTCCGCGATGGCAGCGAGCTTGTCGATGTTGGCCTGCGTGATGTCAGGGCTGTGAAGTTTGAGTTTTTGCATGGCAAACGGTTGTCTTTGAAGATTAAGGGTAAATAATAGCCGTAGCCCATATAGAACGGGCGCAAGAAGCTATTTATTTGATAGCAAATCACAAGGTCCGCGGCGTTGCGCCGTAGAGCCAGGGCAGGTCAAGCAGTTTTTCACCCAGCAACTTCATCGAAGCATCGCGCGCCCAGCGCAGCGGCCCTTCGGCATGGAATATCCGGCCGTTGCGCAGGGAGCGGGCCTGTACCCGGGCATTGCGCTGCCAGCGGTTCAGGGCGTAGCGCCGCAGCAGGGTCGGCACATCAAAGGCCGGGGCCAGCGCCTGGGCCAGCGCCTGGGCCAGCGCGGCGCCCAGCTCGGCCGCATCCTCAATCGCCATGCCGGCGCCCTGCGCCAGGTAGGGCCGCATCGGGTGCGCCGCATCGCCAAGCAACGCCACGCGGCCCTTGGCCTGCTGGTGCGCGCTGGTCATGGGCGGGCGGTCGCACAGCGGCCAGAGGCGCCAGCTGGGGCCGTTGCGGTGGCCGCCATCCGTCACGGCCTGGATCAGGTCGCGCAGCAAGCCCGTGGTGGGCCGGATGGCATGCTGCAGGTCGCCCGCGTTGGCGTTGTGGTCCCAGCTCTGCAGATCGCCGGCGACCTTGCCCTGGACGATGACCACCACGTTCAGCCATTCGCCGCCGCGCACCGGGTAATGCACCACATGCAGTTTGGGTCCGAGCCAGACCGTGACCTGCTGGCTGCGCAGCCGCGCGGGCAGGCTGGTTTGCGGCAGCATGGCGCGGTAGGCCAGGTGGCCGGTGACGCGCGGCGGTCCATCGTTCAGCATCTGCTGGCGCACCCGGCTCCAGAGCCCGTCAGCGCCAATCAGCGCATCGCCTTCGACTTCAAGCAAAGGCGCAGATTCCACGGGCCTCGGGCTGGCGCTCCCCGGAGCGGCAACCGCCGCCGCTTCGGTTCTGAGGGTGACTTCGCGCCCGCTGTCGGCATAAGCTGACACGGCGCTGTTCAGGCTAAGCCAGACGTTGTCGCGCGATTGCACGGCCTGAAGCAGCGCCGCATGCAGATCGGCGCGGTGAATGGTGGCGTAGGGCGCGCCGTACTTTTGCAGCGCCAGCGCGCCCAGCGGCAGCACGCCCAGTTCGCGGCCCGACACGGCATCGCGCACCTGCAGGCGGTGCGGAAATGCCGCCACGCGCGCCAGTGCGTCCTGCAAGCCCCAGCCGTGCAGCACCTTGACCACATTGGGGCCGAGCTGGACGCCCGCCCCGGCTTCGCTGAAGGCAGGCGCGCGCTCGTACAGCCGCACATCCCAGCCCGCCCGCGACGCCGACAAGGCAGCGGCCAGCCCGCCGATGCCGCCACCGGCAATCAAGGCCTGTCGCGTCATGCGCGGCACGCTACGGGCTTTACCAGTCCAGCAGCCACCCGGCGATTGAATGAATGTTCAGCTGCGGCCCTCATGCCGCAAGCAGTTGCCGAAGCACGTAAGGCAGGATGCCGCCGTTGCGGTAGTAGTCCACTTCAATCGGCGTATCGACGCGCAGGATCACCGTGACTTCCTGGCGCGTGCCGTCGGCGCGGGTGATGACCAGCCGGGCTTCGCTCTGCGGCTTGAGTTCAGGATGCGGAATCACATCGACCACTTCCGAGCCGATGAGCTTGAGGGTCTGCCACGACTCGCCCGGCAGGAATTGCAGCGGCAGCACGCCCATGCCGACCAGGTTGCTGCGGTGGATGCGCTCGAAACTGCGCGCCACCACGGCCTTGATGCCGAGCAGCTGCGTGCCCTTGGCGGCCCAGTCGCGCGACGAGCCGGTGCCGTACTCCTCGCCGGCAAAAATCACCGTCGGCGTGCCTTCGGCCATGTATTTCATGGCGGCGTCGTAGATCGGCATTTTCTCGATCACGCTCTCTGGCGTGCGGTGGCCGGGGTGGAACAGCGTGACGCCGCCCTCCTCGCGCGAGCCGTCCTTGCCGGCCGGGATCATCAGGTTCTTGATGCGCACATTGGCAAAGGTGCCGCGCATCATCACGTCGTGGTTGCCACGGCGCGAACCGTAGCTGTTGAAGTCGGCCTTTTGCACGCCGTGCGCCTGCAGCCACAGGCCGGCGGGCGAGCTGCCCTTGATAGCACCGGCCGGCGAAATATGGTCGGTGGTGATCGAGTCGCCAAACAGCGCCATGATGCGCGCGCCCTGCACGGAAAACTCGTTATTTTGGCCGTTTGCGCCCGTCCCGCTTGCGGAAGGTGCTTTCATTTCCATAGCAAAATCATTGAAGAACGGCGGCTCGGCGATGTAGGTGCTGACGGGCCAGTTGTAGGTGTTGCCGGTCACGCCGTGGATGTTTTCCCAGAGCTGGCCGGGCTCGCTCTTGACCTTGGCGTAATTGGCGCGGAAGGCTTCGCCGTTCATTGCGTACTTCATGAGGGCGTGGATTTCGTCGCTGGTGGGCCAGATGTCGCGCAGGAAAACGGCCTTGCCGCCGCTGCCCTTGCCGACCGGCTCGGTCGTCAGGTCGCGCATCATATTGCCGGCAATCGCATAGGCCACGACCAGCGGCGGGCTGGCCAGGAAGTTGGCCTTGATGTTCGGATGGATGCGCGCCTCGAAGTTGCGGTTGCCCGACAGCACGGCGGCGCACACCAGGTCGCTCTTGTTGATGGCCTCATTCAGCTCGGCCGTCAGGTCGCCCGAGTTGCCGATGCAGGTGGTGCAGCCGTAGCCGACCAGGGAAAAGCCGAGCTGCTCCAGGTAGGGCAGGAGCCCGGTTTGCGTCAGGTACTCGGTCACGATGCGAGAACCGGGCGCCAGCGAGGTCTTGATGTGCGGCTGCACGCTCAGGCCGGCCTCGACCGCTTTTTTGGCCAGCAGGCCGGCGGCCAGCAAGACGCTGGGGTTGGAGGTATTGGTGCAGCTGGTGATGGCGGCAATCAGCACATCGCCGTTGCCGACACTCAGGCCCTTGGCGGCCTGCGCCGCCGGGTTGCTGGCCGTTGCGGTATCGCCGCCCTGCTCATGCGCCATGGCCAGCGTCGGGCGGTTGCCCTCCATTTCGACCACCGAGCGTTCCGCGCCTGCCGGGGTGGGCGGCGCGGCGGGCAAGGTGTCGTGCCGGCCTTCGTCGGTGTGCCGCACCAGGTGCCGGGTATTGAGCATGCCGGCGGGCTGGTTGAAGCCGTTTTCGGCATTCGGCTTGCTGAACAGCGAGCTGAACTGGCGGGCGACATCGCCCAGTTCGATGCGGTCCTGCGGCCGCTTGGGGCCGGCCAGGCTGGGCCGCACATCGTCCAGGTCGAGCTTGACCACGTGCGAGTAATCAATCTCGCCGGCTGCGGCCACGCCGAACAGGCCCTGCGCCCGGAAGTAAGCCTCGAAGGCCTCGATTTCCGCGTCCAGGCGCCCGGTGCCCCTGAAGTAGTCAATGGTTTTTTCATCGACCGGGAAAAATCCCATGGTGGCGCCGTACTCGGGCGCCATGTTGCCGATGGTGGCGCGGTCGGGCAAGGCCAGGCTGCGCGTGCCTTCGCCAAAAAACTCGACGAACTTGCCCACGACCTTTTCGCGCCGCAGGGTTTCGGTCACGCGCAGCACCAGGTCGGTGGCGGTGACGCCCTCGCGCAGCTTTCCGGTCAGCTCCATGCCGACCACGTCGGGCGTCAAAAAATACACCGGCTGGCCCAGCATGGCGGCTTCGGCCTCGATGCCGCCCACGCCCCAGCCAACCACGCCGATGCCGTTGATCATGGTGGTGTGGCTGTCGGTGCCGACCAGTGTGTCGGGGTAATACACATCGTCAGCGCCCTTGTGGACGCCGCGCGCCAGGAATTCGAGGTTGACCTGATGCACGATGCCAAAGCCGGGCGGCACGACGCCGAAGGTGTCAAAGGCCTGCATGCCCCATTTCATGAACTCGTAGCGCTCGCGGTTGCGCTGGAATTCGAGCTTCATGTTCAGGTCCATCGAATCCTTGGCGCCGAAATAATCCACCATGATGGAGTGATCGACCACCAGATCGACCGGCACCAGCGGCTCGATGGCCTTCGGGTTCTTGCCCAGGCGGGCGGCCACGCTGCGCATCGCGGCCAGGTCGGCCAGCAGCGGCACGCCGGTGAAGTCCTGCAGCACCACGCGCGAGACGACAAACGGGATTTCCGCGCTGCGCTCGGCCTTGGGCACCCAGTTGGCCAGCTGCTCGACATGCTCGGCGGTCACTTTCTTGCCGTCGCAGTTGCGCAGCACCGATTCGAGCACGATGCGAATCGACACTGGCAGGCGCCTGACCACGGGAAACTGCTCGGCCAGCGCCGGCAGGGAGTAAAACTTTCCGGTCTTGCCAGAGGCGGTCTGGAAAGACTGTAGGGTGGAGGCGAAGGCGTGGGAAGCCTTCGAAACAGGGCTGGCGTTGAGGGGTGTATTGGCCATGGCAGACTCCTTTTTTGATAAATCGGCAAATCGTATTCTGGCAGGCGGCAGGCCATCAGGTAGAGGAGCGCACGATGATTGACCGGGCGCAAGTGCTTTTCAGCCCGGGGCCGGGACAATGGCGGCATGACGCTCAAGACCCCTGAACTACTCCTGCCCGCCGGCTCGCTCGACAAAATGCGCGCCGCCTACGACTTTGGCGCCGATGCAGTGTATGCCGGCCAGCCGCGCTACTCCCTGCGGGCGCGCAACAATGAGTTTCGCCTGGAACAGATCCAGGCAGGCATTGAGGAAGCCCATGCACGCGGCAAGAAATTTTTTGTCACCAGCAACCTGCTGCCGCACAACGACAAGGTGCGAACCTACCTGCGCGACATAGCGCCGGTGATCGCCATGCAGCCCGACGCCCTCATCATGGCCGACCCGGGCCTGATCATGATGGTGCGCGAGCAATGGCCCGGCATGGCCATTCACCTGTCGGTGCAGGCCAACACCCTGAACTGGGCGGCCGTGAAGTTCTGGCAAAAGGTGGGCGTGGCGCGCATCATTTTGTCGCGCGAGCTGAGCCTGGACGAGATCGAAAAAATCCGCCAGGAATGCCCCGACATCGAGTTGGAAGTGTTCGTGCATGGTGCGCTGTGCATGGCGTATTCGGGCCGCTGCCTGCTGTCAGGCTACTTCAACCGGCGCGACTCCAACCAGGGCACCTGCACCAACGCCTGCCGCTGGAGCTACACGCCGCAATCGGGCAGCGACCAGACCGATTCGGGCGAGGTGCTGCCGCTCAGGCTCGAAGGCGACTTCGATTTTTCCGCTGAACAGGAGCAAGCCGCTCAGTCGTTTTCAGCCTGCGGCGGCGGCGCGCGCCATCCGCTGGCCGACAGCGTCTATCTGCTCGAAGAAAAGCAGCGCCCCGGCCAGCTCATGCCCATCATGGAAGACGAGCACGGCACCTACATCATGAACAGCAAGGACTTGCGCGCCGTCGAACATGTGGCCCGGCTGGTGAAGATCGGTGTCGATTCGCTGAAGATCGAGGGCCGCACCAAGAGCGGCTATTACGTTTCGCGCACCGCGCAGGTGTACCGCCGCGCCATCGACGATGCCGTGGCCGGCCGGCCGTTCAACCCGGAACTGATCACCGAACTCGAAGGCCTGGCCAATCGCGGCTACACCAGCGGATTCCTGGAACGCCGCCCGGCGCAGGACACCCAGAATTACAAAAGCGGCAGTTCCGAAATGCGCCGCAGCCAGTTCGTCGGCGAAGTCAGGTCCGTGCGGGACGGCTGGGCCGAAGTCGAGACCAAGAACCGCTTCCAGGTCGGCGACATGCTCGAAGTGATTCACCCGGACGGCAACCGCACCGTGCAGGTCACGCGCATGAAAAACCTCGACGATGAAGAAATCAGCGTGGCTTCGGGCAGTCCGCTGCGCGTGCGGATTCCGCTGGAGGCACCGGCCAACGGCGCGCTGCTGGCGCGGCTGTTTGCATGAACCCCGGGAATGGGAACGCCGAGCCCCAGCTCGGCACTGTCACCAAGGCAGCCGAGCTGGGGCTCGGCGTTCCCGAACTCAAGGGCTGGTACTCGCGTGGCTATCTGCCGCACTGCGATGCAAGCCAGATGTTGCAGTCGATCACCTTTCGCCTGGCGGACGCTCTGCCGCAGGACAAGCTCAAGCAACTGGCGCAGGAAATCGCAGTCCTGTCGGTGTCGTCCCAGGATGTCGAGCGGCGCAGAAAAATCGAAGAATGGATAGATGCCGGGATGGGATGCTGCGCGCTGCGCCATCCACAGGTGGCTGCGCTCATGCAGGACACCCTGCAGAAGTTCGATGGCGAGCGTTATCGACTCATCGCCTGGTGCATCAGGCCCAACCATGTCCATGTCCTGATTGAGCCCACAACGTCACTTCCCAGGATCGTGCAGTCCTGGAAATCCTATACCGGGCGCTGGGCGCTTTTGCACAATGCCGAGCTGGGGCTCGGCGTTCCCGGCCATGCTTTCTGGATGCGGGACTATTGGGATCGCTACATTCGCCATGAACGGCGCCTAGAGTCCGTCATCCACTACATTCACGAAAATCCGGTCAAGGCAGGCTTTGCCAAACCGCTCAGGAGTGGTCCTTCTCCAGCGCCAGACTTCAAGCATAAAAGTGCTTTTGCGCTTTACAGACGGGCGCAAGTAGCTATTAAATAAATAGCAATAAGCATCGGCATAGGGGGCAGCCATCATAGGCTGCGCCCCTGCCACACCACCCGGCATGCGGGTCCGCACCGGGCGGTTCGAGAGTTTGAGGTCAGGACAGTCGCGGCACCCCCAGTCGATCAAAGTACGCAATGGTCAGCACACTGTTGAGCAGCATGGCGCTGTTGCGCCACCAGCGGTGGCAGTTGCCCGCCACCTGTTTGGCTACATCTTGCGATGCCCCCAGCGCCTTGAGTTCCCGGTAGATCGTCCTGGGCCGCTTCCATTGCCTGAGCTGGATGGCCCGCAATCGGTGGCGCAGCCATTCGTCCAGCCTTCGCCAGACCTTGGGCGTTTGCGCCAGCCCGAAGTAAGCCTTCCAGCCCAGCAGGTAGGGCCGCAGTTTGTCCACCACTTCGCCCATGCTGCGCCCGCCCGAGCGGCGCGTGAGTTGCCGGATGCGGGCCTTGAAGTTGTCCAGCGCCTTGTGGGCCACCGCACATTTGACCTCTTGGCCCTTGGCCACCCACAGCTCATAGCCCAGGAACTTGCGCCCGAAGGCGCTAGCCACCGCACTCTTGGCTTCGTTGATCTGAAGCTTGAGCCCGGCGTACAGCGTCCGCAGGTAGGCCATCACCCGCTCGCCTGCCTTGATGCTGCCCACGTAGACGTTGCAGTCGTCGGCGTAGCGCGCGAAGCTGTGGCCTCGCACCTCCAGCGCCTTGTCCACTTCGTCGAGCAACACGTTGGCCAGCAGCGGGCTCAGGGGTCCGCCTTGGGGCGTGCCCAGATGGCGCTCACTCACCACCCCGCCATCCATGATCCCGGCGTTGAGGTAGGCACGAACGAGCCGGATGACTCCGGCATCGTCGATGCGCCTTCGCAGCCGCTCGATCAGGATGTCGTGGTTGACCCGGTCGAAGAACTTGGCCAGGTCCACGTCCACCACCACGCGTTTGCCTGACTGCACGTAGCCCCGTGCGGCTTTGACCGCATCGTGTGCCCGTCTGCCCGGACGAAACCCGTGGCTGTGTTCGCTGAAGGTGGGGTCGATCAGGGGTTGCAGCACTTGCAGCAGTGCTTGCTGGATCAGCCGATCCAGCACCGTGGGGATGCCCAGCTCGCGCTGGCTCCCGTCGGGCTTGGGAATCATCACCTTGCGTACCGGACTGGGCCGGTACCGGCCTGCCAGCAGCTCTTGGCGGATGTCGCTCCAACGCGTGCGCAGCAGTTGGGCGGTTTGCTCGATACCCTGTCCGTCCACCCCGGCGGCACCTTTGTTGGCCTTGACCCGCTTCCAGGCCGCTTGCAGGTTCTGTCTCGTCAGCGCCATCTCCAGCAGGCCGCCGGGGCCTGCCTTCGACGTTGCCAACCCTGTGCCCGGGTGTTCACGCGGCGGGCCGCAGGCTTCGTCGCTGGTGGACTCGCTCCCGGCTTCACCGTGCGCTTGCCCCACCCGCCCGGATTCCTCCGGCATCTGACGCATAGCCTTTGACATCCAACGTCTCCTCGGTCATTCACTCTCGTTCGGTCCTTCACCCTTTTGCTTGTGCCTCGCCGGCTCGCTCATCGGGCTACTACGACCTCTGCTGACTTCTCGCTTGCGGCACAGCCGTCGCCCTTTCAGGCGCAAGGCGAGATCTCCCCAGGTAAGAACGCACTCCTTCATCGCACAACCGCCGCATTTACGCCACCTTGCCTTGATCACAAAAGCTTCATGGTTTCATGCCCACTCGCCTTGCTTGGCAGCGCCTTCTATGCGGTTCTTGTCCATCGGCTCGCGATTTACGCTCCACGCTTCCTTCCCACAATCGGTCGCCCTCATGCAGTTGCGCTTCGCTTCGTTTGCTGTGATCAACTTACGGCGGGACTTGCACCCGCAGGAGTGCGCCCATGCTGGGCGCACATAAAAAAAGCGGCCCGAAAGCCGCTTTTTTATTGCAAGGCGAAGCTGTTATGCAGGCACGCTGTCCTTGACGGTATCGGCCATGTCGGTGTAATCCTTGACCTGGTCAAAATTCAGGTACTGGTACACCTTGTCGCTGGCCGCCGTCAAGACCTGCATGTCAGCCATGTATTCAGCCTTGGTCGGAATCCGGCCCAGCTTGGAGCAGATCGCGGCCAGTTCGGCGGAACCCAGGTAGACAAACGAGTTCTTGCCCAGGCGGTTCGGGAAGTTGCGGGTCGAGGTCGAGAACACGGTGGCGCCCTCTTTGACCTGCGCCTGGTTGCCCATGCACAGGCTGCAGCCCGGCATTTCCATGCGCGCGCCGGCAGAACCCAGCACGCCGTAATGGCCTTCCTCGCTGAGTTGCTTGGCATCCATCTTGGTCGGCGGCGCCATCCAGAGCTTGACCGGAATGTCGCGTTTGCCTTCGAGCAGCTTGGAAGCCGCGCGGAAATGGCCGATGTTGGTCATGCAGCTGCCGATGAACACTTCGTCAATCGGGCTGCCCGCCACATCGCTGAGCGTCTTCACATCGTCCGGGTCATTCGGGCAGGCCACGATAGGTTCGTGGATGTCGGCCAGGTCGATTTCAATGACGGCGGCGTATTCGGCATCGGCATCGCCCTTGAGCAATTGCGGGTCGGCCAGCCACTTCTCCATCGCGGCAATGCGGCGCTTGATGGTGCGCACGTCAGAGTAACCCGTGGCAATCATCCACTTGAGCATCGTGATGTTGCTGGTGATGTACTCGATGATCGGTTCCTTGTTCAGGTGAACCGTGCAGCCGCCGGCGGAACGCTCGGCCGAGGCATCGCTCAGCTCGAATGCCTGCTCGACCTTCAGGTCTGGCAAGCCTTCGATTTCGAGGATGCGGCCCGAGAAGATGTTGACCTTGCCCTGCTTGGCCACGGTCAGCAAGCCGGCCTTGATGGCGTACAGCGGAATCGCGTTGACCAGGTCGCGCAGCGTGATGCCGGGCTGCAGTTCGCCCTTGAAGCGGACCAGCACGGATTCAGGCATGTCCAGCGGCATCACGCCGGTGGCGGCGCCGAAAGCCACCAGGCCGGAGCCGGCCGGAAAGCTGATGCCGATGGGGAAACGCGTGTGGCTGTCGCCGCCGGTGCCGACGGTGTCGGGCAGCAGCATGCGGTTGAGCCAGCTGTGGATGATGCCGTCGCCCGGACGCAGCGGGATGCCGCCACGGTCGCTCATGAATTCGGGCAGTTCGTGGTGCATCTTCACATCCACCGGCTTGGGATAAGCGGCGGTGTGGCAGAACGATTGCATGACCAGATCGGCGGAAAAGCCGAGGCAGGCCAGGTCTTTCAGCTCGTCGCGGGTCATCGGGCCGGTGGTGTCCTGCGAGCCGACCGAGGTCATTTTTGGTTCGCAATAGGTGCCGGGACGAACGCCCTGACCTTCGGGAAGGCCGACCGCGCGGCCCACCATTTTTTGCGCCAGCGTGAAGCCACGGCCGCTGTCTTCGGGGTTCTGCGGCAGGCGGAACAGGGTGGAGACCGGCAGGCCCAGCGCAAAGCGCGCCTTGGCGGTCAGGCCACGCCCGACGATCAGCGGAATGCGGCCACCGGCGCGCACTTCGTCGAACAGCACATCGCTTTTCAGCTTGAATTCGGCGATGACCTGACCGTCTTTCAGTGCCTTGCCGTCGTAGGGACGCAGCTCGATCACGTCGCCCATGGCCATCTGGCTCACGTCGAGTTCAATCGGCAGCGCGCCCGAGTCTTCCATGGTGTTGTAGAAAATCGGGGCAATCTTGCTGCCCAGACAGACACCGCCAAAGCGCTTGTTCGGCACGAAGGGAATGTCTTCGCCGGTGAACCACAGCACCGAGTTGGTGGCGGACTTGCGCGAGGAGCCGGTTCCCACCACGTCGCCGACATAAGCCACGAGGTTGCCCTTGGCCTTGAGTTCTTCAATAAACTTGACCGGGCCGCGCTTGCCGTCTTCTTCAGGCGTGACGCCGGGACGGGCATTCTTGTGCATGGCCAGCGCATGCAGCGGAATGTCGGGGCGGCTCCAGGCATCGGGCGCGGGCGACAGGTCGTCGGTGTTGATTTCGCCGGCGACCTTGAACACGGTCAGCTGGATGGATTCAGGCACTTCGGGGCGGCTGGTGAACCATTCGGCATCGGCCCAGCTTTGCAGCACGGCCTTGGCGTACTTGTTGCCCTTTTCGGCTTTTTCCTGCACGTCGTGGAACTGGTCGAACATCAGCAGGGTGTTCTTCAGGCCGCTGGCGGCTTGCGTGGCCACACTGTCTTCAGCGTCATCGAGCAGTTCAACCATCGGGCTGATGTTGTAGCCGCCCAGCATGGTGCCCAGCAACTGCGTGGCTTTTTCACGCGAGATCAGCGAGCATTTTTCGCTGCCGTGGGCTACGGCAGCCAGGTAACTGGCCTTGACTTTGGCAGCCGCATCAACGCCGGCCGGAACGCGGTGGGTAATCAGGTCGAGCAGAAAAGCTTCTTCACCCACGGGCGGGTTTTTCAGCAACTCAATAACCTCGCCGGTTTGCTGGGCTGACAAAGGCAGGGGTGGAATGCCCAGGACGGCACGTTCAGCAACATGGCTGCGGTAGGTTTGCAAAAATCCGGATGACATCGCTAATCCTCTGATTAAAGTTATGGGTGATGGTGGGAACTGAAAAATCGGTGCGTTGCCACTTACCTGGAAGCGGTTGGCGGCAGCGCTTCCAGGATGCTGACGGGCGGATTCAGCTTGAGGTTTTGGGCCACTTCCAGTTGTGCCGGGCTGGCGCATTCATCGGCCAGGCGAATGCCCAGCTTCTGGCTCATCAGCATCGACTTGTTGGCCAGCTGCAGCCACACCGCGCCGGCCTTCGGGTCTTCCAGGCGAATGGCGCCGGTCGAGGTCGGAACCGGGAACATCCGGTAGTTGAAGTTTTTGCCCTGCATGTTGAAGTAGCCGGGATTCTTGGCGTCGGCGGTCAGCGTGACCACGGCGCCGAGTTCGCACGGCAGCTTGCCGACCTGCACGCGTTCGGCAATCGCCAGCTCGGCAGGCGTCATGGCGGCTTCGGCGGCTTCAATACCCGCCGCAACGTTGACCGCAGCGCTCTTGAGGTTGGTGCGGCTGGCGGTGACGACAGGCTTCTCAGACTTCTTTTTGGCAGCAAGCTTGTCGGCCTTGGCTGACTCGGTCTTGCCGGCAGCAGATTTGGCAACGGGTTTGTCTGCCTTTTTGGCAACAGCAGGCTTGGCAGCGGTCGCTTTTTCAAGCTTTTTTTCGGTTTCAGCCTGCGCCAGTGGGGCGGCGGCAAGCAGGACAGCGGCAGCCAGCACGGCTGCAAGGGTGGCGATGGGCTGGGTTTTCATACGATTCCTCGTCGGTGTGGTTTGGCGCTCAGACTGGAGCGTCCTGGAAATAATCTTGGGCCTCAAGCGCAAGCAGGCTGCCTGTCTGGTGTGCGCGTTCAAGCACCTGCCAGAAGTAGCGATAGCTCGCGCGATCATGCAATTTACCGTCAAAACTGATGGGCGCCCAATCAGCACGGGCACCAGCAGCTATTATTTTTGTAGCATCTTCAATTTCAGCCTCACTCGGGGCAAAAGCCTCCAGGATGGAGCGTATCTGATTCGGGTGAATGCTCCACATCCGGGTGTAACCAAGTTCACGCGATGCACGGCGCGCCGCAAGGGTCATGGCCACGGAATCATTGAATTCCGTCACCACGCAATGCGAAGGCACTTTGCCATACGCGTGGCAGGCCGACGCGATTTCGAGCTTGGCCCGCACCACCAGCGGATGGGTGAACTGGCCCTGGCTGCTCATGCCATCGGCAGGAATCGCGCCGCCATGGCTTGATACAAAGTCCATCAAGCCAAAGCTGAGCGACTGCACTCTAGGATGCGCGGCAATTTCAAAGGCGTTGCGAACGGCAAGGGGCGACTCGATCAGCACATGCAGGGGCAAATTCCCGGCTGATGCGGCCAGCAGGGCCTCTTCGGCCCTGATCACGTCCGCTACGGAATCGACCTTGGGAATCATGATGTGCGAGAGCTGGCGCGAAAGCTTGCCGGCGATGACGGCCATGTCGGACTCGAATGCCGGGTGATCGACGGCATGCACGCGAACGGCAACGCGGGCTTTTTCACTGGCCAGTGCGGCCAGCGCCACCACCATGGCGGCATGGTCGGCTTCACCGCCGACCGGCGCGCCGTCTTCGCAGTCCAGCGTCACGTCAAACACGCAGGCGCCGAACTCTTCCATCATTTCGGCCTGCAATTGCAGACTTTTGCGCATCCGCGCTTCGACGCCGCTGTAATGGTCGCAAACTGGCAAAACAGCGGTTGCGGCCTGGGCGCCGAGGAGAACTTCGCGCGGATGTTTCATTGAATAAATCCGGTTTTTCGATTTATCACGGGCGGCTCAAGGGCAAGGTGCGGGCGGCTTGCCCGACATGGCCCCGAGCCGCCTCAAGGCTTGATTACAGCAGGTGATTACAGCAGGTGAGCGACGCCGGCTTTTTCGCCTTCCAGTTCAGCCAGGGTGATGTTGATGCGCTCCTGCGAGAAGGCGTCGATTTCCAGGCCTTCGACGATCTTGTATTCGCCGTTTTCGCAGGTCACGGGGAAACCGAACATCGTGTCGGCAGGAATGCCGTACTGACCATCGGATGGAATGCCCATCGTGACCCACTTGCCGTTCGTGCCCAGCGCCCAGTCGCGCATGTGGTCGATGGCGGCGTTGGCAGCCGAGGCAGCCGACGACAGGCCGCGCGCTTCGATGATGGCGGCGCCGCGCTTGCCGACGGTAGGCAGGAACACGTTGGCGTTCCATTCCTGGTCGTTGATCATCTGGGCCACGCTCTCACCGTTGATGGTGGCGAAACGGTAGTCGGCGTACATCGTGGGCGAGTGGTTGCCCCAGACGGTGAGCTTTTCAATGTCGGCCACGGCTTTGCCGGTCTTGGCGGCGATCTGGCTGGCGGCGCGGTTGTGGTCCAGGCGCAGCATGGCGGTGAAGTTCTTGCGTGGCAGGTCGGGAGCGCTCTTCATGGCGATGTAGGCGTTGGTGTTGGCCGGGTTGCCGACCACCAGTACACGCACAGCGCGGCTGGCCACGGCGTTGAGCGCCTTGCCTTGTGCCGTGAAGATCGCGCCATTCACGGCCAGCAGCTCGGCACGCTCCATGCCGGGGCCGCGTGGACGCGAACCCACCAGCAGCGCGTAATCGGCATCCTTGAAGGCGGTCATCGGGTCGCTGTGCGCGGTCATCTCCACGAGCAGCGGAAAAGCGCAGTCGTCAAGTTCCATCATCACGCCCTTGAGCGCTTTTTGGGGGCCTTCCACGGGAACTTCAAGCAATTGCAAAATGACAGGCTGGTCCTTGCCGAGCATTTCGCCCGAGGCAATGCGAAACAGCAACGCATAACCGATTTGACCAGCTGCACCAGTGACCGCAACACGGACGGGTTTTTTGCTCATGATTGACAACTCCAGGAAAGTTAATGAATTATTGAAACAGAATGTAAGGCGAGATTTCCGGCGCCAGGTCAATCCAGGCTCTGCCAAGGCATCAAGAGGCGATCTCCAGCCTCAAAACAGACAGACTGCGCGTTGTGCTCAACCCAGGATTTTACGCTTGAAAAATGCGCCAGGTCAATTTGTCTTATGTCTTATATAAGATATGATTCAGGCAGAATTCATGTCCGGGTCAAGCACTGCGCCACATCACCGTCAGGCCGCCGCGCAAACCTGCTGTATGGCAACCACAACCTTCCTATCACCCGATCCCTCCTTGCCGCCCGGCGAGCCGGAAACGGTCGCGCCTGCAAGCCTGACCCCGGCTTTCAGCCCGCTCTACCAGCAGATCAAGGTGCTGATCCTGAAAAGCCTTCAGGCCGGCGAGTGGAAACCGGGCGAGCTGATTCCCAGCGAAATGGATCTTGCGGCGCGCTTTCGCGTCAGCCAGGGCACGGTGCGCAAGGCCATTGACGAACTGGCGGCAGAAAACCTGGTGATCCGTCGCCAGGGCAAGGGCACATTTGTCGCCACGCATGCCGAGCAGCAGGTGCAATACCGGTTTTTGCGGCTCATGCCCGACAGCGGCGACCTCAGCAGCGAAGGCCCGGCCGAGCGGCAAATCATTGACTGCAGGCGACTTCGTGCGCCCGCCGACGTCGCCCGTCCGCTGGCATTGCACACCGGAGATGCCGTGCTGCAACTGCGCCGCGTGCTGGCTTTCCAGGGAACACCGACGATTGTTGAAGACGTCTGGCTGCCCGGCGGCCCCTTCAAGGGGCTGACCGCCAACCGGCTGGCGACCTACGGCGGTCCGATGTATGCCTTGTTTGAAACCGAATTTGGCGTTCACATGGTGCGGGCCGAAGAAAAAATACGCGCCATTGCAGCCGATGCGGCTTCGGCCAAGCTGCTGGGACTGTCGCCAGGCGCGCCTCTTTTGAGCGTCGAACGCATCGCCTACACCTACAACGACGTCCCGATGGAGTTGCGCCGGGGCCTGTACCGCACCGATACGCACCACTATAAAAATGCGCTCAGTTAACGCCAGATACGCAAAACGGCAAAGCTCTGTAAATAAATTTGCTGCATTGCAATAGAATTAAAATGTTTTTTTGTTAATCAAGCCCTGCTTAGTTACCAACCGGTTACCACCACGAAAGCCCAAAAAAATGACAGAGCTGGCCTCCACTCAGCGCGCCAAGCGGCCTGAGTTCCGCAACATCAACGCCTTCACCGACCTGCCGGGCTACCGATTGCCCTTGGCAGGTCTTGTGTCCATCCTTCACCGCATCAGCGGGTTCATCATGTTCCTCCTGATGCCGTTCATCATCTGGATGTTCGACACCTCTATTTCCTCGGATATTTCCTTTGACCGCTTCAAGTCTGCCTTCAATGCAGGCATGCTGGGCGTGCCCGGCGTGCTCTGGAAACTGGTCGCACTGGCCCTGATCTGGGCTTACCTGCACCACTTCATGGCCGGTCTTCGTCACCTGTGGATGGATGCCAGCCATGAAGCCGTCAGCAAGAATTTCGGCCGGCAGTCAGCCGCCTTCATTCTGGTCGCGAGCATCGGCCTCACGCTGGTTCTGGGTGCCAAGCTGTTTGGCCTTTATTAAACATTGAAAGTTTGCGGGGCATTCTGCGCGCGGCAAGCGCGGCAGGCTTTGCCCTCAACTGATTAAGGAAAGAACACCATGTCTGTCAATTACGGCTCAAAGCGCATCGTTGTCGGCGCTCACTATGGCACTCGTGACTGGCTGAGCCAGCGCATCACTGCGGCCCTGATGGCCATATTCACCCTGCTGCTTCTCGGACAGGTCATCTTCAGCAAAGGCCCCATCGGCTACGACCAGTGGGCCGGCATCTTCTCGGCCCAATGGATGAAGGTACTGACCTTTTCGGTGATTGTTGCCCTGCTGTGGCATGTATGGGTCGGCATGCGCGACATCTGGATGGACTACATCAAACCGGTGGGTCTGCGTCTGCTGCTGCAGGTATTCACCATTGTCTGGCTGGTGGCTTGTGCAGGCTGGGGCATTCAGGTGCTGTGGCGCCTGTAACCATTCAAGTCTCCTTCAAGTCAAACCTGGCCCTTCCAGCTTCCACGATTAAAAAACATGACCGCTACCTCCAAACTTCCCAAGCGCAAATTTGATGTCGTCATCGTCGGTGCCGGCGGCTCCGGCATGCGCGCCTCGCTGCAACTGGCCCGTGCCGGCCTGAATGTCGCCGTCCTCTCCAAAGTGTTCCCGACACGGTCGCACACCGTGGCAGCGCAGGGCGGCATTGGCGCCTCGCTGGGCAACATGTCCGAAGACAACTGGCACTACCACTTTTACGACACCGTCAAGGGCGGCGACTGGCTTGGCGACCAGGACGCAATTGAATACATGTGCCGTGAAGCGCCCAAGGTCGTGTACGACCTGGAACACATGGGCATGCCCTTTGACCGCAACCCGGACGGCACGATTTACCAGCGCCCCTTTGGTGGTCACACCGCCAACTACGGTGAAAAGCCGGTGCAGCGCGCCTGCGCCGCAGCCGACCGCACCGGCCACGCCATGCTGCACACGCTGTATCAGCAAAACGTCAAGGAAAAAACCAGCTTCTTCGTCGAATGGATGGCGCTTGACCTGATCCGCGACGCCGCTGGCGACGTGGTTGGCGTCACGGCCCTCGAAATGGAAACCGGCGACGTTCATATCTTCGAAGCCAAGACCACCCTGCTGGCCACTGGCGGTGCAGGCCGCATCTTTGCCGCCTCGACCAATGCCTTCATCAACACCGGCGACGGCCTGGGCATGGCGGCGCGCGCCGGCATTCCGCTGGAAGACATGGAATTCTGGCAATTCCACCCCACCGGCGTGGCCGGCGCCGGCGTGCTGCTGACCGAAGGTTGCCGTGGCGAAGGTGCGATTTTGCGCAATTGCAACGGCGAGCGTTTCATGGAACGCTATGCGCCGACCCTCAAGGATCTGGCGCCGCGTGACTTTGTTTCACGTTCGATGGACCAGGAAATCAAGGAAGGCCGGGGCTGCGGCCCCAACAAGGACTACATCCTGCTCGACATGACGCATCTGGGCGTGGACGCCATCGCCAAACGCCTGCCATCGGTGCTTGAGATTGGCCATAACTTTGCCAACGTTGATATCAACAAGGAAGCCATTCCCGTGGTGCCCACCATCCATTACCAGATGGGCGGCATTCCAACCAATATCCACGGTCAGGTGGTCACGCAAAACGCCGACAACCAGAGCGAAGTCGTCAACGGCCTCTATGCCGTGGGCGAATGCTCCTGCGTGAGCGTTCACGGCGCCAACCGGCTGGGCACCAACTCACTGCTCGACTTGCTGGTGTTTGGCATTGCTGCCGGCAACCACATTGTTGAGGCCAACAAGACCACCACGCACAAGCCGCTGCCGGCCAACGCCGCTGACAAGTCTCTGGCACGCATCGCACGCCTGGACAACGCGACTGATGGCGAATATGCGCAAGACGTGGCCAATGACCTGCGTGCCACCATGCAGCAGCATGCCGGCGTGTTCCGCACCCAGGCCATCATGGATGAAGGCGTGGCCAAGATTGCTGCCATGCGCGCCCGCGTTGCATCCATCGGCCTGAAAGACAAGTCCAGGATATTCAACACCGCACGCATTGAAGCGCTCGAAGTTGAAAACCTGATCGAGGTGGCACAGGCCACCATCGTGTCTGCCGCAGCCCGCAAGGAGAGCCGCGGCGCGCACTCAGTGGACGATTACGGCGATACGCCAGAGCATCCGAACGGACGCAATGACACTGACTGGCACAAACACACACTGTGGTACAGCGAAGGCAGCCGCCTGGCCTACAAGTCTGTACAGATGACACCGCTCACCGTGGAATCCGTGCCGCTGAAAACGCGCACCTTCTAAACGAACGCCTGCGACAAAAAAGAATCGAAAGAAGCGAGAACCCACATGACCAAACGTACTTTCCAGATTTACCGTTACGACCCTGACACCGACGCCAAGCCCTACATGCAGACCATCGAGGTGGAACTCGACGGCCATGAGCGCATGCTGCTCGACGCCCTGATGAAACTCAAGGCGCAAGACCCGACCATCAGCTTTCGCCGCTCATGCCGTGAAGGCGTATGCGGCTCGGACGCCATGAACATCAATGGCAAGAACGGCCTGGCCTGCCTGACCAACATGAACACGCTCAAGGGCACCATCGTCCTGAAGCCGCTGCCGGGCCTGCCCGTGATCCGCGACCTGATCGTGGACATGACGCAGTTCTTCAAGCAGTACAACTCGATCAAGCCCTACCTGATCAACAACAACGTGCCGCCCCAGACGGAGCGTCTGCAAAGCCCTGAAGAGCGCGAGGAGCTCAACGGCCTGTACGAATGCATCCTGTGCGCGAGCTGCTCCACGTCCTGCCCCAGCTTCTGGTGGAATCCCGACAAGTTCGTGGGCCCGGCCGGCTTGCTGCAGGCCTATCGCTTCCTGGCAGACAGCCGCGACGAAGCCACCGCAGAGCGGCTCGACAACCTCGAAGACCCGTACCGCCTGTTCCGTTGCCACACCATCATGAACTGCGTCGATGTCTGCCCCAAAGGCCTGAACCCGGCCAAGGCCATCGGAAAAATCAAGGAAATGATGGTTTTGCGCACCGTCTGAAGACGCTGTGACCCCGACACCCATGGAAACCACAGACGATTTGCTGGATGAACGCAGCTTGAGCAAGCTGCGGTGGCGTTGCCGCCGTGGCCTGCTGGAGAACGACCTGCTGATCGAAAAATTCTTTCTGCGCTTTGAAGCCACGCTCAATGTCAGGCAGGCTAAAGGCTTGAATGATTTAATGGACTTGTCTGACAACGATCTGCTGGACCTCCTGCTCAGACGCAAAGAACCTGACCAACTTTCAGAGGCGCTGGCCATTGCAAGCGCCTCTACTTCCGAAGCACTTGAAGTTTTAAGCATGCTGCGCCCTGGGGCTACGGCTCCCTAACTCAACCCCCTCTGACAAGAGAGAAAGAACACCCATGAAGTTAGCTGACAACAAAGCCACGCTGTCCTTCAGCAATGGCAGCCCCAATGTCGAATTGCCTGTTTACCAGGGCAGCGTAGGACCCGATGTTGTGGACATTCGCAAGCTGTATGCCCAGACCGGGATGTTCACCTATGACCCGGGTTTTCTTTCAACGGCTGCCTGCCAGTCGGCCATCACTTATATCGACGGCGACAAGGGTGAACTGCTGTACCGTGGCTACCCCATCGAGCAGCTTGCCACCAACTGCGATTACCTGGAAACCTGTCACCTGCTGCTCTACGGCGAACTGCCTGACGCCGCCCAGAAAAAAGATTTCGTCAGCCGCGTGACCAACCACACCATGGTCAACGAGCAGATGCAGTTCTTCCTGCGCGGTTTCCGCCGCGATGCGCACCCGATGGCCATCATGACCGGCCTGGTCGGCGCCCTGTCGGCCTTCTACCACGACAGCACCGACATCAACAATCCGGCGCACCGCGACATCGCCGCGATTCGCCTGATTGCCAAGATGCCAACGCTGGTGGCCATGGCCTACAAGTACACCATCGGCCAGCCCTACATGTACCCGCGCAACGACCTGAGCTACGCCGGCAACTTCCTGCACATGATGTTTGCCACGCCGTGCGAAGAGTACAAGGTCAACCCGGTGCTCGAACGCGCCCTGGACCGCATCTTCATCCTGCATGCCGACCACGAGCAGAATGCCTCGACCTCAACGGTTCGCCTGTGCGGTTCGTCGGGCACCAACCCGTTCGCCGCCATTGCGGCCGGCGTGGCCTGCCTCTGGGGCCCGGCCCACGGCGGCGCCAACGAAGCCGCCCTGAACATGCTGGGCGACATCCAGAAAAACGGCGGCATCGAAAACATCGGCGAATTCATCAAGCAGGTCAAGGACAAGAACTCCACCGTCAAGCTGATGGGTTTTGGCCACCGCGTTTACAAAAACTACGACCCGCGCGCCAAGCTGATGCAGGAAACCTGCAAGGAAGTGCTGCAGGAAATGGGTCTTGAAAACGATCCGCTGTTCAAGCTGGCCATGGCGCTGGAAAAGATTGCACTGGAAGACGACTACTTTGTCTCCCGCAAGCTCTACCCGAACGTGGACTTCTACTCCGGCATCGTGCAGCGCGCCATCGGCATTCCCGTGCCGCTGTTTACAGCCGTCTTTGCACTCGCCCGCAATGTCGGCTGGATGGCCCAGCTGAACGAAATGATCGGCGACCCGGAGTACAAGATTGGCCGCCCACGCCAGCTGTTCGTCGGTTCGGTTCCGCGTGAAGTGCCGCCGATGGCACAGCGTTAAGCTGCCGGTCTTTTTCAGGCTTTAGCCAAAGCCCGCCGGATGAAACATCCGGCGGGCTTTTTAACGTCGTTTGCTATATTTTTTATAGCGCTTCATGCATACGCTGCCTGCGCAAAAGGCATAAAACATTGATTTTTTGAGTCAATGCCAGCCATTCATCAAATACGGCTACTCCGCCAAGTCAGCCATCGTGATTTGCGATGACAAGAGCGGAAATATGACTGCAAAATGGCTATCCATCGTAAACCGCGATGACATCGTGTCATGTCCATCAAAAGCTCAGAACGCAATTTTGCCCGCCGCATCGACCTGACCTCGCTTCAGCTGTTCGTGGCCGTGTGCGAACTCGGCAGCATCGGCAAGGCAGCCGAGCGCGAATTCATTGCCGCATCGGCCGTGAGCAAGCGCCTGAGCGACCTCGAAGCCACGCTGGACACGCCGCTGCTCTACCGCCACACGCGGGGTGTTGACCTGACGCCAGCCGGCGAAAGCCTGCTGCACCATGCGCGTTCGGTGTTGTTCAGCCTGGAAAAAATGCAGGGAGAACTCAGTGAATACGCCGACGGCGTGCGCGGCCATGTGCGCGTGCATGCCAGCATTTCAGCCATCATCCAGTTTCTGCCCGAGGATCTGGGTGACTTCATACGCCAGCACGGTGGCATCAAGATCGACCTGGAGGAACACCTGAGCACGGAAGTGGTCCGCGCGGTGCAGGAAGGCACGGCCGACCTGGGGGTATGCAATACCGCCAACGGCACGGGCGAGTTGCAGACGCTGCCCTACCGCCATGACAAACTGGTGCTGATTGTCCCCAAGGGGCACGCCCTGATTGCGCAAGGTGCTATCTATTTTGAATCAGCACTGGACGATGACCATGTCGGCCTGCATTCCAACAGCTCGATTTACCTGGCCATGCGCCAGGCCGCCGCCGCTGTGGGACGCACCATCAAGCTGCGCATCCATGTCACGGGGCTGGACGCCATGTGCCGCATGATTCACAACGGCCTGGGCGTCGGGGTGATGCCGCAGCGCGCTTTTGACCTGATGCATGGCGTGGGCGAACTGGAATCCGTCGTGCTGCTCGACAGCTGGGCAGAGCGCCAGATCCAGCTGGTGGCTCGGGATTTCTCCACCCTGCCGCTGACCGCGCGGCTGCTGGTCGATCACCTGACACGCCAGCCACTCACCGCCTAAAATTACCGCAAGATCACCAAGGAAAACACATGGGACGCACCCTCTACGACAAAATCTGGGACGAGCACGTCGTTCATACCGAAGAAGACGGCACCTCGATTCTCTACATCGACCGCCACCTGGTCCATGAAGTCACCAGCCCGCAAGCCTTTGAAGGCCTGCGCGAAGCCGGCCGCAAGGTCTGGCGCATCAGCTCCATCGTGGCGACCGCCGACCACAACACGCCGACCACCGGCTGGGAACTCGGTTACGACGGGATTACCGACCTGGTCAGCAAGGAGCAGATCACCACGCTGGACGCCAACATCCATGAATTCGGCGCCGCCGCCTTCTTCCCTTTCATGTCCCGGCGCCAGGGCATCGTGCATGTGATAGGCCCTGAAAACGGCGCGACGCTGCCCGGCATGACCGTGGTTTGCGGCGACTCGCACACCTCCACCCACGGCGCGTTCGGCGCGCTGGCGCACGGCATCGGCACCAGCGAGGTCGAGCACGTCATGGCGACGCAAACCCTGCTGGCCAAAAAAGCAAAGAACATGCTCGTCCTGGTCGAGGGCGCCGTGGCCAAGGGCGTGACCGCCAAGGACATCGTGCTGGCCATCATCGGCAAAATCGGCACGGCAGGCGGCACCGGCTATACGATTGAATTCGCCGGCTCGGCGATTCGCGCACTCAGCATGGAAGGCCGCATGACGGTGTGCAACATGGCGATTGAAGGCGGCGCGCGCGCCGGCCTGGTGGCGGTGGACGCCAAGACCATCGACTATGTGAAGGGTCGTCTGCTGGCGCCCGGAACCGACCCCAAGACCGGCCAGTTCGTCGGCGGCCCCGAATGGGACATGGCCGCACGCTACTGGGCCACGCTGCATTCCGACGCCGACGCGACGTTTGACGCCGTGGTCGAACTCGACGCCAGCCAGATCCTGCCGCAGGTCAGCTGGGGCACCTCGCCCGAAATGGTGCTGTCGATTGAAGACCGCGTACCCGACCCGGAAAAGGAAAAAGACGCCAACAAGCGCGGCGCCATCGAGCGCGCACTGACCTATATGGGCCTGGAGCCGGGCAAGGCGCTGAACGACCTGTACATCGACAAGGTGTTCATCGGCTCCTGCACCAACAGCCGCATCGAGGACATGCGCGAAGCCGCCGCCGTGGTGAAAAGCATCGGCCAGAAGGTCGCCAGAAACGTCAAGCTGGCGCTGGTGGTGCCCGGCTCGGGACTCGTGAAGGAGCAAGCCGAGCGCGAAGGCCTGGACAAGATTTTCATTGCAGCGGGCTTTGAATGGCGCGAGCCCGGCTGCTCGATGTGCCTGGCGATGAATGCCGACCGGCTGGAGCCGGGCGAACGCTGCGCCTCGACCAGCAACCGCAACTTCGAAGGCCGGCAAGGCGCGGGGGGGCGCACCCATCTGGTCAGCCCGGCGATGGCGGCGGCGGCGGCAGTGCATGGCCACTTCGTCGATATCCGTAAATTTGTCTGACGCACCCGCCATTCCAAGGAAAAACCCGATGAAAAAAATCACCGCAGGACTCATGGTTCTATTTACCTTGCTGTCCACTTTTGCGCTGTCTGGCTGCAACACCGTCCGGGGCATTGGCCAGGACGTGCAGCGGGCAGGCTCCGCTGTATCAAACGCTGCCAAGTAACAGGCCGGGATTCGTATGCAAAAATTCACCGTACACCAAGGCCTCGTGGCCCCGATGGACCGCGAGAACGTCGACACCGACGCCATCATCCCCAAGCAGTTCCTCAAGTCGATCCGCAAGACCGGCTTTGGCCCCAACCTGTTTGACGAATGGCGCTACCTGGACACCGGCTTTCCCGGCCAGGACCCGGCCAGCCGCCAGCCCAACCCGGATTTCGTGCTGAACCAGCCGCGCTACAAAGGCGCGTCCATCCTGCTGGCGCGCAAGAACTTTGGCTGCGGCTCCTCGCGCGAGCACGCGCCCTGGGCACTCGACCAGTTCGGCTTTCGCGCCATCATCGCGCCGAGCTACGCCGACATCTTCTTCAACAACAGCTTCAAGAACGGCCTGCTGCCCATCGTGCTGCCCGAGGCGCAGGTGGCGCAGCTGTTTGACGAAGCGCTGGCCTTTCCCGGCTACACGCTGACGATTGACCTGGAGCGCCAGGTCATCGTCAAGGCGCAAGGCGAGGAACTGCCCTTCGACGTGCAGGCGTTTCGCAAATATTGCCTGCAGGGCGGCTTCGACGACATCGGCCTGACCCTGCTGCAGAGCGACAAGATCAAGGCTTTTGAAGCCGAACGGCTGGCCGCCAAACCGTGGCTGAACCACACGGTCGCTGGTTAACCAAAATTAATCGTCAAATCATGCTCTTGCGCACTACACACGGGCGCAAGCAGCTATAAAAAAGATAGTAATCATGAAAATCGCAATACTCCCCGGTGATGGCATCGGCACCGAAATCGTCGCCGAAGCCGTCAAGGTTCTGAAGGCGCTCGACCTGAGCCTTGAAACCGAAACCGCCCTGGTCGGCGGTGCCGCTTACGATGCCTACGGCCACCCGCTGCCAGCCGCCACGCTCAAGCTGGCCCAAGACGCCGACGCCATCCTGTTTGGCGCCGTGGGCGACTGGAAATACGACACGCTGGACCGGCCTCTGCGCCCGGAGCAAGCCATCCTGGGACTGCGCAAGAACCTCGGCCTGTTCGCCAATTTCCGCCCCGCCATCTGCTACCCGCAACTGGTCGATGCCTCCAGCCTGAAGCGCGAACGGGTGTCGGGCCTGGACATCCTCATCATCCGCGAACTGACCGGCGACATCTACTTCGGCCAGCCGCGCGGCCGCCGCATTGCCACCGACGGGCACTTTCCGGGTGCCGAGGAAGCCTTCGACACCATGCGCTATTCGCGCCCCGAGATCGAGCGCATTGCTCATGTCGCTTTCCAGGCGGCGCGCAAGCGCAAAGCATCGGGCGGTGCAGGGCGCGTCACCAGCGTGGACAAGGCCAATGTGCTCGAAACCTTCCAGCTCTGGAAAGACGTGGTGACTGAAATCGGGCTGCAGTACCCCGACGTGGCGCTGGACCACATGTACGTGGACAACGCCGCCATGCAACTGGTCAGGGCGCCCAAGAAATTCGACGTGGTGGTCACCGGCAACATGTTCGGCGACATCCTGTCGGACGCCGCCGCCATGCTGACCGGCTCCATCGGCATGCTGCCTTCGGCCAGCCTGAACGACAAGGGCCAGGGCCTGTACGAGCCCAGCCACGGCAGCGCGCCCGACATTGCCGGCAAGGGCGTGGCCAATCCGCTGGCCACCATTTTGAGCGCGGCCATGATGCTGCGCTTCAGCCTGAACCAGCCTGAGGCCGCCGCGCGGATCGAGCAAGCCGTGGACAAGGTGCTGAGCCAGGGCCTGCGCACGCCCGACATCTACAGCGAAGGAACGACCCGGGTCGGCACGGTGGAAATGGGCGATGCGGTGCTCAAGGCGCTGGGCTGAAGCCACAGCCATCGTTTCGTTGCCCGCACAGTGTGTCCGCCAGGCAAAAGGCGGGCTTCGTTACAATACGGGAATGCGCAAAAGCCTTATTGCAGTCTCCATTCCAGCCGCCTTGCGGGCAGGCCATGGCGCTGCGGCTTTTGTCCAGATCACCCAAACGACCACCATTAAAGGCTGACAAGCCCGGTTCGTCGTGCCCACCGGCTCGATGAGCCGGGCCAAAAAGCCGATTTTTTCGTACTTTTTAAGGGCAATCCATGAAACTCAAAGGCAATCTCACAGGACTCGTCGGCTGGCGCGGCATGGTCGGCTCGGTGCTGATCGACCGCATGCAGGCCGAGGGCGACTTCGAGCTGATCGAGCCGGTTTTCTTCTCGACCTCGAATGCCGGCGGCAAGGCCCCGGCGCAGGCCAGGAACGAAACCACGCTAAAAGACGCCTTTGACATTGAAGCGCTCAAAAAGTGCGACATCATCATCACCGCCCAGGGCGGCGACTACACCTCCGAAGTGTTTCCCAAGCTGCGCGCCGCCGGCTGGACCGGCCACTGGATTGATGCCGCCTCAACCCTGCGCATGAACGACGACGCCGTCATCGTGCTGGACCCGGTCAACCTGCCCGTCATCAAGAACGCGCTGGTCAAGGGCGGCAACAACTGGGTGGGCGGCAACTGCACCGTCAGCTGCATGCTGATGGGCGTGGGTGCGCTGTACAAGGCCGGCCTGGTCGAATGGATGACCAGCATGACCTATCAGGCGGCATCCGGTGGCGGCGCGCAGCACATGCGCGAGTTGCTGACCCAGTTCGGCACGCTCAACAGCGAAGTCAAGTCCCTGCTGGACGACCCGAAATCGGCCATTTTGGAGATTGACCGCCGCATCCTGGCCAAGCAGCAGTCCCTGAGCGCGCTTGAGACCGCCAACTTCGGCGTTCCGCTGGGCGGCAGCCTGATTCCCTGGATCGACAAGGACCTGGGCGACGGCATGAGCAAGGAAGAGTGGAAAGGCGGCGCCGAAACCAACAAGATTCTGGGCCAGGGCGCGAGCTTCGGCACCGCCGAAACGCCGGTCGATGGTTTTTGCGTGCGCATTGGCGCGATGCGCTGCCACAGCCAGGCATTGACATTCAAACTCAAGAAAGACGTTCCGCTGGCCGACATCGAAGCCATGATTGCCGCCGACAACGCCTGGGTCAAAGTCATCCCCAATACGCGCGAGGCTTCCATCAAGGACCTGACCCCGGTGGCGGTCACGGGCACGATGCAGATTCCGGTCGGACGCCTGCGCAAGCTGACCATGGGGCCGGACTATCTGGGTGCATTTACCGTCGGCGACCAGTTGCTTTGGGGCGCCGCCGAGCCGCTGCGCCGCATGTTGCGCATCCTGCTTGAGGCATAAGCGCAAAAAAGCAGGCAACCGACAACATACAATCAAGTCGTAACCAGTTGATTCCAAATGTTGTCGTCAGGCAACGGATAAGCTTGTACGCTTTCGTTTACCCGAAGTGTCAAACCTCAAGCATTGTCTTAACTTGTCAGTCCCAGACCTTGATGTTAAGGTTGTTTGTCAAAAATTAGCATCAAGGTTTTTGTGAGCTCAAGCCCTAAAACGTTTCAATCAGACCGAGCTCCAGAGGCTCAAAACCCCATGAATCATCACGGTCGCTGGCGTATTGGCGCCTTGGCAAGTGCCATCGCACTGCTGGGCAGCCTGGCAAGTCTTGAAGCCCACGCTGTGGCACTGGGCCGAATCACGGTTCAGTCAGCGCTGGGAGAATCCCTTCGTGCAGAAATCGACATTTCCGACCTCAGCGCGGAAGAGGCTTCCAGCCTCAGGATTGGCATTGCCGGGGCCGAGGTCTTCAAGGCCGCCGGGCTTGAATACTCCGCTGCGGCAGCCGGCCTTGATGTCAAGCTCCAGCGGCGGGCAGATGGCAGATCCTATCTGCGCCTGAGCAGCAACCGCGCCATCACCGAGCCTTTCGTGGACCTGGTGCTTGAGGCCAAATGGGCTTCCGGACGTGTCACCCGCGACTACACGATGCTGTTTGACCCGCCCAGCCTGCGGACCAGCAGCGCCGCCATCGCGGCTTCAACGCCGGTGCTGCCTCGCGCTCCCGTGACCAGTCCCGACCTTCCGCCAAGGGAAGTCGCGCCAGTTCCTTCTGCACGTCCCGTAGCCCGGCCCGTGGCAGCCGCCAAAGCACCAGCGCCCAGGCTCCCGCCAGCCGAGAAAATAGCCGGCGCCCGACAGGTCACGGTCAGGCCGGGGGACAATGCCAGCAGGATTGCCGCCCGGAACAAGCCTGCCAGCGTGTCGCTGGACCAGATGCTGGTGGCCTTGCTCAGAGGTAATCCTGAGGCCTTCGTTGGCGGCAATATCAATGTGATCAAGTCCGGCGCTGTCGTGGACATTCCGGATGAGCAAGCCGCCAGCGCCCTTACCCCCGGAGAAGCCAAGCAAACCCTCATTGCCCAGAGCAAGGATTTCAACAGCTTTCGCCGCAAACTGGCCGATGGCGTACCCGCCACGTCGGTGGGCAGCGCAGAGCGCCAGGCCGGTGGCAAGGTGCAGGCCAGGGTTGATGACCGTGCGCAAGCCAGCGCATTCCCTGACAAGCTGACGCTTTCAAAGGGCGCGATTCAAGGCAAGCTGGCCGACGAACAGCTGGCCAGAGATGCCGCCAGCCGCCTGGCCGATCCATCAAAAAATACCAGCAACCTGAATCAATCCGGCGCAGCGCCCCTGACGGGCAGTGCCGCGCCAGGCCTGGCGGTCCCTGTGGCCGCCTCCGCAGCCACTGCTACAACGGCGGGAATACCTGCGATCACGGCAACGCCGGCACTGGCTGCCGCCAGTGCTTCCGAACCTGGCGCCAGCGCTCCGGTTTCCGCTACAGACGCAGGACAGGCAGCGCTGGCGGCCGCATCAGAACCTGTGGCGCCAGCCAGCGCGCCGGCACCTGTCGCAGCCGCAGTGAGCAAGCCAGCGGCCATGGTTGCGCCACCCCCGGCTTTGCCCGAGCCCAGCCTGATTGACCAGATTCTGGAACATTCGCTGCTGGTCGGTGGCGGTCTGCTGCTGGCATTGCTGGCCGGCCTGGGCTTTGCGCGCTACCGAAAAACCGCAAAAGAGGGCCATGTGGACAGCTCGTTTCTGGACAGCCGCCTGCAGCCGGACTCGTTCTTTGGCGCCAGCGGCGGACGGCGCGTCGATACCAATGCCAGCAATCTGGGCGGCTCGTCCATTGCTTACTCTCCAAGCCAGCTAGACGCAGCCGGCGATGTGGACCCGGTAGCAGAAGCCGATGTCTACCTCGCCTATGGCCGCGACCAGCAGGCTGAAGAAATTCTCAAGGAGGCATTGCGCACCTATCCGACACGCCTGGCCATACACACCAAGCTGCTTGAGATTTTTGCCAAGCGCCGTGACATCAAGGCGTTTGAAAGCGTGGCCGTGACCGCCTTCAAACTGACCGCTGGGCAAGGTGCAGAGTGGTCGTACATCAGCCAGTTGGGCCTTGAACTGGAGCCGAGCAACTCCCTGTACCGGTCAGGCTCCGAATCTGCAGGCAGCTTGCCCTCAAAAGGCAGATCTGGCCTGGTGCCCCTCAACGCCATCGCGGCGCAGGACAAGCCTGCCAGCGCGCCTGCCCCAAAAGCTGCACCCGCCGCCCTGGACCTGGACCTGGACTTGGACCTGGACTTGGACCTGGGCCTCGATTTCTCGCTGGATGAAGCGCCCGCAGCGTCCAAGACCCCGGTCGCGATTGCAGCACCTGTACGCCCCGCTCCACGCTCAACAGCCGAACCCAGCGCAATCAGCGTGATGCCATCGGCCTTTATGAACGTGGATGATTTGGACCTTGACTTGAATCTGGACGATATTCCAGTTTCCACACCAGTCCCGGCGAGCCCTTCTGTGCAGTCGCCCTCCCAGCCGGCAAAAGCATCCTCGCCCGAGATTGATTTTCTGTCCAGGGGACTGGATTTCACGCCTGAGCCTTATATCCCTCCAAAGGCATCCATTGCGCCGCCAGCACCCGTCACCCATGATGGAATGCTTGAGTTTGACCTGAATTCACTCTCGCTGGACCTGGGTCCCGCGACAAAGCCCCCGGTCTCCGCCCTCATGCCGATGGAAGAAGACCCGCTTGAAATCAAATTCCTGCTGGCTGAAGAATTCCGCATTCTGGGTGACTCGGAAGGCGCCAGGTCGCTGGCCGATGAAGTGCTGGCCAAAGCCAAAGGTCCGTTGAGGTTCAAGGCGCAGGCGTTCATCAACGCCCTGTCGTGACCCAAGATTGAAGCTGGTGCTCTCATCAAGGGAAAAGCGCCCGTGAGGATTGCGCTCGGCATCAGCTACAGCGGCAGCGCTTACGAAGGCTGGCAAAGCCAGCTTTCAGGCAAGACGGTCCAGGACAGGCTGGAGATGGCCTTGAGCCGGTTCGCCGTCCAGCCCATTCGCGTCATGTGTGCCGGACGCACCGATGCCGGCGTCCATGCACTGATGCAGGTGGTCCACTTCGACACCCTTTTGCAGCGTGAAACCTCGTCCTGGGTGCGCGGCACCAACGCTTTTCTGCCCGCCGACATTGCGGTGCAGTGGGCGCAACCAGTGCCCGATGAATTCCACTCGCGCGCAAGCGCCATTGCGCGCCGTTACGCCTATGTGGTGCTGGAGTCGCCGGTGCGCCCCAGCGTTGAAGCCGGCCGTGTCGGCTGGGTTTATCGCCCGCTCGATGGCCAAGCCATGCGGCAAGCCGCCCTGCACCTGATGGGCGAGCACGATTTCAGCTCGTTTCGGGCTGCGCAGTGCCAGGCCAGGTCGCCCGTCAAAACCATGAATCGCATCGAGATTTCACAGCGCGCCGGGCCAGGCTCACGCTACTGGCGCTTCGAATTTGAAGCCAACGCTTTTTTGCACCACATGATCCGCAACATCATGGGCTGCCTGCTGGCGGTCGGCCAGGGCAACCAGTCACCCCAATGGCTGGCCGAAGTGGTAGCCGCTCGTCGCCGCGATGCCGCCGCACCCACCTTCTCGCCCGACGGACTGTATTTTCTGGGTCCGGTGTACGAGGAACGCCATGGCCTGCCATCACGCACGGCGGCTTATGATTGGCTGCCATGAGCATTCCTGTCCCTTTCAGCCGAACCCGCATCAAGATTTGCGGCCTGACCCGCGAGGAAGACGTTGATGCCGCCGTGGCGGCCGGTGCCGACGCCATCGGCCTGGTGATGTACGAACACAGCGCGCGTCATGTGACGCTGGAGCGCGCCGCCAAACTGGCCGGCCGCTTGCCGCCATTTGTGACGCCGGTATTGCTTTTCGTCAATGCTGACGCTACAAAAATAATAGCTGCCTGCGCCCGTATTCCCTGCGCATTACTGCAATTTCATGGTGATGAGACGCCTGATGACTGCCTGAAGGCCGGCAGGCCTTTCCTGCGTGCGGCGCGCATTCCCCTGGACGCTCACCCCGAGCCGGGCAGCCTGCGTTTTGATCTCTTAAAATACGCGCAAGATTACTCATCAGCCCAGGCTATATTGCTCGACGCCCATGTCGAGGGTTATGGCGGCGGCGGAAAAACATTCAATTGGTCACTGCTTCCTCCAAGCGTCAACGCTCACCTCGTTTTGTCTGGTGGGTTGACGCCTGCAAACGTGATCGATGGCATTTTGCAAGTCAGGCCGCGCTGCACCACGCTGGCCGTTGATGTGAGCTCAGGCGTCGAGATGGCCAAGGGCATCAAGAGCGCCGACAAAATCAATCACTTCGTCGCAGCCGTGCGCGCTGCCGACGAGCAACTTGCAAAGAGTCCTGTTCATCATGTACGACTATCACCAACCTGACCTGGCCGGTCATTTCGGCATTTACGGCGGCAGTTTCGTTTCAGAAACGCTCACCCACGCCATCAATGAGCTGAAGGACGCCTACGCGAAATACCAGCACGACCCGGAATTCCTGGCCGAATTCAACTATGAGCTGAAGCATTTCGTCGGCCGCCCTTCCCCCATCTACCACGCCGCGCGAATGAGCCGCGAGCAGGGCGGCGCGCAGATCTACCTCAAGCGCGAAGACCTGAACCACACCGGCGCGCACAAGATCAACAACACCATCGGCCAGGCCATGCTGGCGCGCCGCATGGGCAAGCAGCGCATCATTGCCGAAACCGGCGCCGGCCAGCACGGCGTGGCCACCGCCACCATCTGCGCCCGCTACGGCCTCGAATGCGTGGTCTACATGGGCAGCGAAGACGTCAAGCGCCAAAGCCCCAATGTGTACCGCATGAACCTGCTGGGCGCTACCGTGGTGCCGGTTGAAAGCGGCAGCAAGACGCTGAAAGACGCGCTGAACGAAGCCATGCGCGACTGGGTGGCCAATGTGGACAACACCTTCTACATCATCGGCACGGTGGCCGGACCACACCCTTACCCCATGATGGTGCGCGATTTCCAGAGCGTCATCGGCACCGAATGCCTGAGCCAGATGCCTGAGATGAACGCCGGCAGGCAACCCGACGCAGTGCTTGCCTGCGTCGGCGGCGGCAGCAATGCCATGGGTATTTTCCATCCTTATATTTCGCATGAGCAAACGCGCCTGATCGGCGTGGAAGCCGCCGGTGAAGGCCTGGACAGCGGCAAGCATTCAGCGTCGCTGCAGCGCGGCCTGCCCGGCGTGCTGCACGGCAACCGCACTTATGTGCTGCAAAACGACGATGGCCAGGTGACAGAGACGCACAGCATCAGCGCGGGCCTGGATTACCCCGGCGTCGGCCCCGAGCATGCGTTTTTGAAAGACATCGGCCGCGCCGAATATGTCGGCATCACCGACGCCGAAGCGCTGGCTGCCTTTCATTACCTGTGCCGCACCGAAGGCATCATTCCGGCGCTGGAGTCGGCCCATGCCGTGGCCTACGCCATGAAGCTGGCCAAAACCATGCGCAGCGACCAGAGCATCCTGGTCAATCTCTCGGGCCGGGGAGACAAGGATATTGGCACCGTGGCGGATCTGTCAGGCGCTGATTTCTACGACCGGCCTTCCATGCGCGGCCTGGGCGTCAAGGGTGGCGTGGCCACTTCCCCCGAATCGTTCGACGCCAGCGGCGCAAAAGGCGCAGGGAGCCAGTCATGAGCCGTATTGAACCAACTTTCTCCCGCCTTAAAACCCAGGGCCGCAAGGCCTTGATTCCCTATGTCACGGCAGGTTTTCCGTTTGCCGACATCACGCCCGAACTCATGCACGGCATGGTGGCCGGCGGCGCTGACGTGATTGAACTGGGCGTGCCCTTTTCCGACCCCAGCGCCGATGGCCCGGTGATCCAGAAGGCTGGAGAAAAAGCCTTGTCCTTCGGTATCGGCCTGGTTCAGGTGTTGGAAATGGTGCGTACTTTTCGGACCCAGGACAACATCACACCCGTGGTGCTGATGGGCTACGCCAATCCGGTGGAGCGCTACGACATCAAGCATGGCGCAGGCGAAGCCGAAAGCGTCTTTATCCACGATGCCGCCGCCGCCGGTGTTGACGGCATGCTGATCGTTGACTATCCACCCGAAGAGTGCGTGGAGTTTGCGGCCCGGCTCAAGGCGCACGGCATGGACCTGATCTTTTTGCTCGCACCCACCAGCACCGACGCGCGCATGGCCCAGGTGGCCGAAGTCGCCAGCGGCTATGTCTATTACGTCTCGCTCAAGGGCGTGACCGGCGCCGGCACGCTGGATGTGGATGCGGTCGAAGCCATGCTGCCGCGCATTCGCCAGCATGTGAACGTTCCTGTGGGCGTGGGTTTTGGCATTCGCGACGCCGCGACGGCCAAGGCCATCGGCAAGGTGGCAGATGCGGTCGTCATCGGCAGCAAGATCATTCAGCTGATTGAAAACCAGCCACGCGACCGGGTTGCCGCCGTGGCGCACGACTTTTTGAAAGAAATCCGTTCGGCGCTGGACTGAATTTCATCGGTCCATCCCGGCGCATAATGGCGCTTTTCGCCCGCAGCCTGCTGCACCGCCGGTGCGTCTATCCCATGCTTAATGTTTGATGATGCTTGAAGCCATCTTTTTCAAAAAATGATGCCGCTGCAAGCCAACAAGGACTGACACCATGTCTTGGCTAGAAAAACTCCTCCCTCCCAAAATCAGCCCCACCAATCCGACCGAGCGCCGCCAGGTGCCCGAAGGCCTGTGGATCAAGTGCCCAAGCTGCGAGGCCGTGCTCTACAAGACCGACCTGGAAAAAAACCAGAACGTCTGCCCGCAGTGCAGCCACCACCACCGCATTGGCGCCCGTGAGCGGCTGGACGCTTTTCTGGATGCCGAAGGCCGTTACGAAATCGGCCAGGAAGTCCTCCCGGTTGATGCCCTCAAGTTCAAGGACAGCCGCAAGTATCCCGAGCGCCTGAAGGAAGCAATGGAAAACACCGGCGAAACCGATGCGCTGGTGGTGATGGGCGGCGCCGTTCACAGCATTGGCGTGGTCGTGGCCTGCTTTGAATTCGACTTCATGGGCGGCAGCATGGGCAGCGTTGTCGGCGAGCGCTTCGTGCGCGGCGTTCACACCGCCATTGAGCAAAAAGTACCGTTCATCTGCTTTACCGCCACCGGCGGCGCCCGCATGCAGGAAGGCCTGCTCAGCCTGATGCAGATGGCCAAAACCAATGCCTCCCTGACGCGCCTGGCCAAAAAAGGCCTGCCCTACATCAGCGTGCTGACCGACCCCACCATGGGCGGCGTGAGCGCCGGCTTTGCCTTTGTCGGCGACATCGTGATTGCCGAGCCCAAGGCGCTGATCGGTTTTGCCGGCCCGCGCGTCATCGAATCAACCGTGCGCGTGACCCTGCCTGAAGGTTTCCAGCGCGCCGAGTTCCTGCAGACCAAGGGGGCGATTGACTTTATCTGCGACCGGCGTGAATTGCGCAAGACCGTGGCCAGTTCGCTGGCCATGCTGCTCAAGCAGCCGGCGGATGCGGTGAGTTGAGGGCCTCGTTTCACAACGGATGGAGCGGGCTCGTCAATTTCGGCCCGCTCTATCAACGCCTCTAGATTTTTGTTCTAAGCCGTGTTCGGAAAGTTTGATGCGCTGAAGTTGTGCGACCTGGAGAAAAAGCTGCAGATGACCGCCGCACGCTTTTTGAGCGCTAACAGCGCTGCTGAAATACCTCCAGACACCTCACGACGAAGAGCTTTCGGCCTCATAAAACAGGCTACAAGCGACTTTTCCGAGGTAAACAAGGGGTAGGCGACCCTTAATCTGCTCAATTTTTGAGTCAAGAATCAGTATTTCAGCAGCCTGCTAAAGCAGTGGATGTCAAATACCTGCCGCAGATGGCCGACCAGACCAGCAGGAGTTACCTGTTCGTGGCCATTGACCGGGCCACGCGCTGGGTGTTCATTGCGGTCAAGAAAGACAAGACTGCTGCCAGCGCCCGAAGCTTCCTCAAAGCGCTGCACAAGGCCTGCCCGCTCAAGATAGTCAAGCTTTTGACCGACAACGGCAAGGAGTTCACGGATCGCTTGTTTGCCTCGCGTGAGCGCCAGCCCACAGGGAACCACGAGTTTGACCAGATGTGCCAAGAGCTGGGCATTGAGCACCGCCTGACCAAGCCTCGCACGCCAAAAACCAACGGCATGGTGGAGCGCTTCAATGGCCGCATCAGCGATGTGCTCAAGACGAACCACTTCAACAGCGCCGAGGATCTGGAGCAGACCTTGCTGCGCTACGTGGCCTTGTACAACCATCAGCTACCGCAGTCTGCCCTGAAAAGCAAAACCCCGTTGCAAGCCATGAAAGATTGGCACCATTCCCACCCGCACTTGTTCAACAAGCGACCTTACGATCGTCCGGGATGTGACAGTTACCGACAAGGGCTGGACTGAAATACTGCATCTTGAACGTTTCAGACAGGCAGTGCAATCAGATCGTGTCCCTGAACTCCAACAATGCGGGCACGGGTGAACTCGCCAACCTTCATGGTTTTGCTGATTTTCTCGGGGGGCAACAGTTTGACCACGCCATCAATCTCGGGCGCATCCGCATAGGAACGGCCAGTCCCTCCCTTTCGGCCCAGCGCAGGCGCATGGTCTACCAGCACCTGCATGGTCGCACCAACGCGCTGCTGGAGCTTCTGGCTTGAAACTGCTTCTGCCACAGCCATGAAGCGTGCCCGCCGCTCTTCACGCACCTCCAGCGGGAGCATTCCGGGAATGTCGTTGGCCGTTGCGCCCTGCACTGCGCTGTAGGCAAAACAACCCGCGCGGTCAATTTTTGCCTCGCGCATGAAATCAAGCAGATGTTCGAATTCAGCCTCTGTTTCACCAGGAAAGCCGGCAATAAAGGTGCTGCGGATGACAATCTCGGGACACATCTCGCGCCAGCGCGAAATACGTTCCAGATTCTTCTCTCCGCTGGCGGGCCGCTTCATCCGCTTGAGTACATCCGGATGGCTGTGTTGCAAGGGCACGTCCAGGTAAGGCAGCACCTTGCCGGTTGCCATCAAGGGAAGAATTTCATCCACGCTTGGATATGGATATACATAATGCAAACGCACCCAGGCACCATAAGGCGCGGCAATATCACCAAGCGCTTGGACCAGTTCAAGCATTCGGGTTTTGACTGGCCTTCCATCCCAAAAGCCGGTGCGGTACTTGACATCGACGCCATACGCAGAAGTGTCCTGGCTGATGACCAGCAACTCCTTGACACCGCCTTCAAACAAAGCACGTGCTTCATTAAGGACGTCGCCAACAGGCCGCGAAACCAGATCACCGCGCATGGATGGAATGATGCAGAACGTGCAGCGATGGTTGCAGCCTTCACTGATTTTGAGGTAAGCGTAGTGCCGTGGCGTGAGCTTGATGCCCGCTACACCAATGGCATTATTGGGAACCAGATCCACAAACGGATCGTGCGGCTTGGGGAGGTTCAGGTGAACCGCATCCATGACCTCCTGGGTTGCATGCGGACCTGTGACAGCCAGAACGCTGGGGTGCATCTGGCGTACCAGATTGCCGCCGCCATCGCCCATCTTGGCGCCCAGGCAACCGGTCACAATGACCTTGCCGTTTTCAGCCAGCGCCTCGCCAATAGTGTCTAGGCTTTCCCTGACGGCATCATCAATAAAGCCACAGGTATTGACAATAACCAGGTCTGCGCCCTCGAAGGTTTTGGATGTCTGGTAGCCCTCCGCACTGAGGCGTGTCAGGATCAACTCTGAATCAGTCAATGCCTTGGGGCAGCCCAAGCTGACAAAGCCCACGCGTGGCGCGGGCTTGACAGGAAAAACGGGGGGAAAGGGGGATTGGGAAAGTACTTCGCTCATGACCCTATTGTCTCAGCTCGACTTTATCCATTCAAGCGGCATAACAAAGCGAGTCGATGAAGCGATCAACCAAAGGTTGCGGAATTTGGTAGTGCAACATTCGTTCTGTACTTTCCCGAACCACTGAAACAGGACTTACTGCGAATTGTTCCTGAACTTGGTTTTGGATATTTTTATATCAGGCCCTGCCAGGCCGCCGGAGGCGGCCCCCCTCGGCGATGGATTGGCAAGGCTTGAGCGACACCGAAAAAACGTATTCACCATGGCCCAACGAACCCAACTTGATGATGTCAGCAACCCGCTGCTACGCAAGCCTATGCCTGCCTGCTTGCCAACGGACTTGACGGCGCTGGCGAAGCCTTGCGAATCCTGGTCAACGAAGCGTCCCGCATTGAACGTGCCCAGCACCTGCAGGCGACACCTTACGAGCGATCTGCCCAGCGCGTGGACTACGCCAACGGCTACAAATCCAAAACGGTGCTGACCCGATTGGGCGAGGTCACCTTTGAGGTGCCACAAGTGCGTTCGGGCGGCTTTTATCCCAGCGCACTGGAGCGCGGTAGCCGCTCGGAACAGGCCATGAATCTGGCGCTGGCCGAGATGTATGTGCAGGGCGTGTCCACCCGCAAAGTCATCACCGTCTTGCAAAAGCTGGTGGGGCCGGAAGAAGTGGCTCCGTTTGTTGGTGGTGGGCTGGAGCATGAGGGACAACATGCAGGCCAACACGGTGACGGATGCGCTGCGCATGGCGTGGTTCCGGCGTCGGCCAGCGCCTGGCCTGATCTTTCATTCGGACCGCGGCAGCCAGTATTGCAGCCATGAATTTCAAGCGGCCCTGAAAGGCTACGAGATGAAATCGTCAATGAGCCGCAAAGGCAATTGCTGGGACAACGCACCCACCGAAAGCTTGTGGGGCCGATTAAAGGTCGGCAGGCTCTACGGCAGAAAGTTTGCCACTCGCCGCGAGGCCATGGACGAGGTCATGGACTGGGTCAACTTTTACAATCACAAGAGATTGCACTCAACGTTGGGCTACGTCAGCCCAATGACGTTTGAGCAACGCTGGACAGCGGCCCAGCAGCAAAACAGGCAGTCCGCATAATGGGTCGCTTAAGGAGTCCGGAAAACAGGGGCAAGATCACCCGGCAACAACGCACGCTTATTTTGTATGCAAAGCGGATCAACGGCGCGGACAAGGACCGCGAACGCAATAAAGTTGAAGCCGTGCTGGCTGCAATTTAGCGTTGTATTTGTGTTGAATGACCCGGGATTTCTTTCTAAAACCACTTCAATTTGATTTTCCCCTCTGGAAACCGGGGAAATGAAGTGGTAGGCGCGATTGGACTCGAACCAACGACCCCCACCATGTCAAGGTGGTGCTCTAACCAGCTGAGCTACGCGCCTAAAGGACTGTTCGAAGCTCGTATTCTAGCAGTGCAAAACACGAGTTTTCAAGCTGACTGAAAAATAGGTGCAAACAGTTCAGCGTCTTCGGGCTGACCGCACGCCCGGTACATCGGCCACGATGCCCAGCACCCGATTGAGTCGTCCCGACTGAGCCACCTCGACGGTGAAGGTCATCCAGGCTGTCCCGCCTCGGTTGTCCTTGACCGACTGCGTCTGCACGCCGATCACATTCATTTTTTCCTTGGCAAACACTTCTGAAATATCGCGCAGCAAACCTTGCCGATCAGCGGCTTCCACAGCCACATCCACCGGATAAACCATGCCATCCGGCGCTTTGGCCGCACCCCATTGCACTTCGATCACACGGTCAGGGCTGCCGCTGGCCATGTTACGGAAATTGCTGCAGTCGCTTCGATGAATACTGACGCCCTTGCCCTTGGTGACAAAGCCAAGAATGACATCCGGGGGCGCGGGTTTGCAGCATTTGGCCAGCTGGGTCAGCAAGGAGTCCATTCCGACCACCAGCACACTGCCCTTGCCGCCTTTTCCTGCCGCGCTGGATTTGTCGGATTGCCGTGCTTGTTTGGCCAGCACATAGTCATCTGGCGACAGCGCGGGCTCGGGCGGCCTGAGCATGTTTTCAATGGTGCGCAGGGAAAACTCGTCCTTGCCCACGACCTCGAAAAGATCGTCCGCCGTCTTGAAGCCCAGCTGAAGCGCCAGATCCTGCAGCTTTATGGCCGTTTTGCCTTCGCGCTGGAGCAGTTTTTCAACCGCTTCCCTGCCCTTGGCCACGGTCTGTTCCATGGCGAGCGCATTGAACCAGGCGCGTACCTTCGATTTCGCCCGGTTGCTCGACAGGAAACCCAGCTCCGGGTTGAGCCAGTCACGGGATGGCCCGCCTTCCCTGGTCGTGATGACTTCAACCGTCTGGCCGTTCTGCAGTGGTGTATTCAGCGGCACCATGACGCCATCAATACGTGCGCCGCGGCAGCGATGACCGAGGCTGGTATGCACGCTGTAGGCAAAGTCAACCGTCGTGGCGCCCTGGGGCAATTCCACGATGGCCGCATCGGGGGTCAGCACATAGATGCGGTCTTCGAACAGGCCCTGGTTGGCATCCCGGGCGCGCTGCGCAGCCGGACCCGAAAGCTCCCGCTCCCAGGCCAGCAATTGCCGCAGCACCGCGATCTTGGCGTCGTATTCGCTGCTGGCCGAAACGCCGGCGTAACCTTTGGTGCCGGCTTCCTTGTAGGCCCAGTGCGCCGCCACGCCATGCTCGGCATGGTCGTGCATGGCCTGGGTGCGTATCTGGATTTCCATGGCCCGCCCGCACTCATCGCGGACAACCGTGTGCAGCGACTGGTAGCCGTTGGGCTTGGGCTTGGCAATGTAGTCGTCAAACTCCCCCTTGATGGGTGAAAAGCACGAATGCACAAACCCCAGCGCCGCATAGCAGCCCTTCACATCGGCAGCAATCACGCGCATGGCCCGGATGTCAAACACCTGCTCGAAGTCAAGCGACTTGCCGCGCATTTTTTTGACAATGCTGTAGATGTGCTTGGGCCGGCCCTGCACCAGCGCGGCAATGCCGTTCTGGTTTAAATCCCGCTCAAGCTGCGCGCGCACAGCCTCCATGAAGACCTCGCGCTCCGCGCGTTTTTCATCGAGCAGCCGGGCGATCTGTTTGTAGGTGTCAGGCTCCAGAAAGCGAAAGGACAGGTCTTCCATCTCCCACTTGATCTGCCAGATGCCCAGGCGGTTGGCCAGTGGCGCAAACACATGCAGCGACTCATGCGCCAAGGCCCTGGGCGCAGCCTGCCGGCTGGCCGCGTAATAGCGCAAGGTCTGCAGGCGTGAAGCCAGGCGCAGCATGACCACCCGCAGGTCGCGCGAAAACGCCAGCAGCATCCGGCGCACGTTCTCGGTCTGGGCGGCCGGGTCGTCATGCAGTTGCGATTTGGCGGCAACGGCGCGCGTCTGGCGCTGCAGATAAATCAGCTTGGTGGTTTCCACCGCCAGCGCGGCATAGCTGGGGCCAAAAGCCTTGGCGATGACTTCCTGCGGCTTGTTGAGATGCGGGCAGGAATGCACTAAATATGTAGCGGCCTGCACCGCTTCGGAGCCGCCAATGGTTTTAAGAATGCCCACCACCGCATCCGCATGCGCCAGGATGTTTTCGCCGGTGTCCATGACTTCGCAGGCAATCAGCGGCTTGGCGAAAGCGCGGGCACGCATCAAGGCGTGCGGCTGATCGGGCAGGCTGTCGGCCGTGGCCGCGACGATGGAACTGAGCGAGTCCGGGGAAATTGCGGGGACGTGTGTTGCCGCCACTTTGTTTTTCATGAAACCTTTGTCTCGTTATTTTTATGTGCGTAAACGTAAAAGCAGGAAATCTGCCACTGCAGCAATCTGTTCTTTCGCAATCAGCGTCGGCGCATGCCCAACGCCTTCAAACTCAACCACTCGGGCACGCGGGCCGCGCTGCATCATGGCATGGGCGGTCTGCGGGCTCAACAAATCAGACTGCGCGCCACGCAGCACCAGCGTTTCGGCCTGAATGCCATCGTAAAGCTGCCAGAGCATGGCCTCGCCCTGCTGCGCGCCCTCTTCAGTAGTCAGCCGGAACGGGCCGGCAATGGCCGGGTCGTAATGCAGGCGCAGCGGGCTGCCAGCTGCCGCCGATACGGGCTTGACCATGGGCAGCGACAGCGCCAGCCATTGCTCCGGCGTGTGCGGGCCAAAGCTGGCGGAAATCTTCCACATCGCATCGGCCGCTTCCTGGACCGTGTCGAAGTGGCCGGACTGCCCCAGGTAAGCGCCAATGCGCTGAATAGCCTGCCACTGGAGCGCCGGACCCACGTCGTTCAGCACCAGTTTGCGGACCGGCACCGGAAGCGGCAAGCCTGGCTGGCCGCAAACCACCATGCCAATCAGCCCGCCCATGCTGGTGCCGACCCAGTCCAGCGTGGTGATGGGCGACTGCGCATGCAGATGCGCCAGCAGGGACAGCATGTCCGCCGCATAAGCCGGCACCTGGTAGCCCATCGGGTCTTTCAGCCAGTCGCTTTCGCCGCGGCCCGCCACGTCAGGGCAAACCACGCGGATGCCGCCCAAAGATGATGACCCGGCCTGTTCGCACAAGGCCTGCGCCAGCACGTCAAAGTCGCGGCCCTGGCGGGTCAGTCCATGCACGCACAGCACCACATGCGGGCTGTCGGGCTGGCCCCATTGCCAGTAAGCCATGCGGTGGCCGTCGGCGGCATCGGGACAGGTGACGTAATTCAGGCTGGGTTCAGTCATGGTGGAGTTCCCGGAAAAAGGCTGGAGAAGGCTTGATAATTGATTCGGCAAATTTTGCGCCGCCTGGCGCGTAAAGCGCTGCTCAAATCTCAAGTCAACCATCGTAAATCATCAGGAGAAACTTCATGCTCAAAGGTAAAACAGCTCTTGTCACAGGCTCGACCAGCGGTATCGGTCTGGGCATTGCCAAGGCTCTGGCCGAACAGGGCGCCAACATCGTCCTGAACGGATTTGGCGATGTGGACGGACCCAGGGCCGCGATTGCCGCGCTGGGCGTGAAGGTCGCCTACCACGGCGCCGACATGAGCAAGCCGGCCGAAATCGCGGACATGATGAAGTATGCCGCCGCCGAGTTTGGACAGGTCGATATTCTGGTCAACAACGCCGGCATCCAGCACGTTGCCCGGATTGAAGACTTTCCGGTTGAAAAATGGGACGCGATCATTGCCATCAACCTGAGCAGCGCCTTTCATGCGACGCGCCTGGCGCTGCCCGCCATGCAGGCGGCCGACAACGGCAAGGGCTGGGGCCGCATCATCAACCTCGCGTCTGTACACGGCCTGGTGGGTTCCGCCGAAAAATCAGCCTACGTGGCGGCCAAGCACGGCCTTGTCGGCCTGACCAAGGTGACGGCCCTTGAAAACGCCACCAGCGGCGTGACGTGCAATGCCATCTGCCCGGGCTGGGTGCTGACGCCGCTGGTGCAAAAACAGGTCGATGCCCGGGCTGCGGAAAACGGCATCGGCAATGAAGCGGCCAAGCAGCAACTGCTGGGCGAAAAAGAACCTTCGATGCAGTTCACCACACCTGAAGAACTGGGCGCGCTGGCGGTGTTTTTCTGCTCGCCGGCCGGCGCCAATATCCGGGGCGTGGCGTGGAACATGGACGGCGGCTGGACCGCGCAGTAAACGGGTTTAGCGCTCGGACAGCAGCAGCAGCCGGCTCACGCAGTCGCCAATGGCCAGCGAACTCGTGAGCCCCGGCGACTCAATGCCGAACAGGTTGACCAGTCCGGCCACGCCATGCACCGCAGGCCCCTGGATCAAAAAGTCTTTTGCCGGCGCATCAGGCGCATGGATTTTGGGGCGTATGCCGGCATAGCCCGGCCTCAGGGCGCCGTCCTGCAGCGCCGGCCAGTACTTGCGCACTTCAGCATAAAAAGCCTCGCCCCGCGCCGCGTCCACCACCAGGTCATCGGGCGAATCGACCCATTGCACATCGGGGCCGAATTTGGCCTGCCCGCCCAGGTCAACGGTCAGGTGAACGCCCAGGCCTGCCGCTTCGGGCACCGGGTAAATCAGCCGCAAAAACGGTGAGCGCCCCGCCAGCGTGAAGTAATTGCCTTTGGCGTAATGGCTGGGCGGCACCCACCGCGCATCCAGCCCGGCAAAGCGCAGCGCCAGCGCCTGCGCCTGCAGGCCCGCCGCGTTGACGACCATTCCGGCCTGCAGCTCGGTACCGTCATTCGCTACCAAAGTAATAGCACTTGAGGCACAGTGGGCGTGCGCAAGAGGCGAATTAAGCGCTAAAAGTCCGCCTGCGTCCTCCAGATCGCCCTGCAGCGCCAGCATCAGGGCATGGCTGTCAATGATGCCGGTGCCGGGGGAATGCACCGCAGCCACGCATTCAAGCTGCGGCTCCAGCGCCCTGGCCTCTTCACGCGTCAGCAGCGCCAGGTCATGCACGCCGTTGGCCTGGGCCTTGCTGATGATGCCCTGCAATTGCGCCACCTGCGCATCGCTGGTGGCGACCAGCAGCTTGCCGCAGCGGCTGTGGTCAATGCCGCGCGCGGCGCAGTAGTCGTAAAGCATGGCCTTGCCCGTGACGCAAAGCCCGGCCTTGAGCGAGCCCTGCGGGTAATAAATCCCCGCATGAATGACCTCGCTGTTGCGCGAACTGGTGCCGGTGCCTATCGCGTCCGCCGCTTCCAGCACCATCACCTCCCGGCCCCGCAACGCCAGGGCACGCGCAACGGCAAGCCCCACCACGCCCGCGCCAATCACCACACAATCGATCCTGTCCATTCAAACGCCCTCGAATCCTTCGATCACATTGACGGCATTCGTGCCCAGCGCCGCCGCCGTCGCCGCCGCATAACCGCCGTCCAGCACAAACACCGTCTAAAAGCCTCAAAGCAGCCGTGGATCGGTTTTCAGCAGCAGCCCGACCAGCGAATGCAAGTGCGCCTTCAGCGTGTCAAAACCCGGCGTCAATGCCAGCGTTTCTTCATCCATGTAGAGCTTGCGGTTGATCTCAAGCTGGATGCTGTGCCGATGCGCTGCCGGCTTGCCGTAGCGCCGCACCAGTTCCACGCCTTTGTAGGGATGGTTGTACGCCACGTTGTAGCCCAGCGACTCCAGGTGCGTACACACCAGCCGGGACAAGGCCGCGCCGGCCGTGCTGCCATCGCGGTCGCCGACCACGAAATCGGCATGCTTTTCGCCCGGAAAGTCGGTGGCGTGGCTGGACGCAACGGCAGGCATCGAATGGCAGTTGACATGAATGCTGTAGCCATGCCCGGCATGCGCCGCATCAATCGCCTGCGCGACTGCCGCGTGGTACGTTTTCCAGCATTGCTCGATGCGCGTGCTCACTTCTTCCACCGACAGCCGGCGCTCATAAATCGGCAGGCCATCGTCCGTGGTGCGCCAGATCAGCCCCTTGCCAAGCCGCACCTTGGAAAGCAGCCCGGGGTCGGTTTCGACCGGATGCGGCCAGGGCTCGTCGAGCAGCGAAACATCCAGCTCCGTGGTGTTGCGGTTGGCATCGAGGTAACTGCGCGGAAAATGCGCCTCGATCCAGTGCGCGCCCAGGCCGGGGGCGAAGTCATACAGCTTTTCAACATGGGTGTCTTCAGCGCGCCGCAGCACGGACATCTCGCAGGTGTAGAGAAAATCCGGCGGATAAACCACGCCGCTGTGGGGAGAGTCAAGAACCAGGGCGCTGCTGCCGGGAAGGTGGGTGATGAGCTGCATGAGCCGACTTTAGCAGCAGCTTTCACCCCCCGCTAAAAACCCGCGTGCAGCCAGCCCAAAACCCCGGGCCACGGAACTTCCGCCGCTCAAGCGGTTCCAACAAGTTGCAGAAAGCTGCAGAAAGCTGCAGAAAGCTGCAGAAAGCTGCAGTTTGTCATACACAACATTATCTTTTGACCCCACAGTCGCATTTAACGGCATCCTTGGCATCGTTAAGGGACTCAAGGCAAAGGTTTGTGTTTGCAGGCACTTTTCGTTATTTATCCATTGAAGGAGCATCATGAAATCATTGCACCGTACCTTTTCAGCAGCCGTTCTGGCGGTAGCTGCATTGACGGCAGCCGCCGGCGCACAAGCCCAGAGCAATTACTCCTTGTATGCCCCCGGTTCCGGCTATGTGGGCCTGAATGCCGGCCAGTCCAGCTATTCGCTGGGCAACGGCCTGAGCCTGTTTTCAGCCGACGACCACGACACGGCCTACAACATTTATACCGGCAGCTTCTTTAACCAGAACTTCGGCGCTGAACTGGGCTATACCGATTTCGGCAAGATTGACCGGGCTGGCGGCAGAACCAAGGCAGAAGGCATCAACCTGAGCCTGGTCGGCAGAGTCCCGGTCAGCCAGTCGTTCAACCTGCTGGGCAAACTGGGCACGACCTACGGCCGGACCGATGTGTCGTCACTGCCTGGCTCGGGCGTTGCCTCCGGCAAGGAAACCGGCTTTGGCGTGTCCTACGGCCTGGGTGCCGAATACGTGTTCAACCCGCAACTGTCAGCCGTGCTCCAGTATGACGAGCACCGGCTGAAATTTGCGGGCGAAGGCCGGGACAGCATCAGCGCCACCACCGTGGGGCTGCGCTACCGCTTCTAAACCCCCTCAGGCGCCTGCCAGCGCCGCAAAGCAAGGCCTGCAAACCGTGGTTTGCAGGCCTTTTTACTTTGGGTATGTGTTTACTATTGAAAAAGTAGCAGCCCGGTGCCGCGCAGCCTGCGGTTAATGCCATTTTCATTGCCCGGCGATGTGCGCAGCACGGCCACCCGCCCGGCCTTCGCTGATGCGCCGGGCGGATCAGCGAAAATACCCCCAATCCTTGCCTGCCTCGCAAAACCCGCCTCATGCATCACCACAAGTCAGTCACCGAACGTTTTTTCCATGCCTTGGGGTTCGAGGTGCTGGCGATTGCCATCTGCGCACCGCTGGGCGCATGGCTGCTGGGCTATTCGCTGGGGCATATCGGCTTGCTGACGCTGATGATTTCCCTGATCGCAATGAGCTGGAACATGCTGTTTAACCTCATGTTCGACCATGCCCAGCGCCGCATGGGCTTTGACCGCACGCTGGTGGCGCGCGCCATTCATGCCCTTGTCTTTGAAGTCGGATTGCTGCTGGCGGTGGTGCCGCTGGCCGCCTGGTGGCTGGACATCGGCCTGTGGCAGGCGTTTGTGCTGGACATCGGCATTGCGCTGTTTTTCCTGCCCTACACCGTTGCCTTCAACTGGACCTATGACCACCTGCGGGAACGCTTCATCGTGCGGAAAATCCGCCGCACGCAAACCTGAAACTCCGTCCACGCCACCAGCTCAATGCATGCGGTCAAGCGGCAGAACGCTTGACTGGACGCAGTCAAACCGTCCGCTGGCCGGCTGGAAATCCCAGCGCTCCAGCCGGCACGACAGCAGCGGGGCCGTGCCTTCATAACGCAGCAGATTGACGGAGTTGGGAATGCCCTGGCGCAGCCGCGTTGAAAGCGCCGTGCCCGCCTGCACGCACCACAGCCGGCGCCCCATTCCGTTGAGCCGGGTGGACAAGTCGCACAGGTAAGGCAGGTGAATATGGCCGCCCATCACGATGTCGGCGCCCGCCTCCGCCCAGGCATGCACCGCCGGCTCCCAGCCGCGCAGGCGGTCATGCTGGTCCTCGGCGTGCAGCACATGCACCGGCTGGTGAACCACCACGATGCGCAACTGCGCCGCAGCGGAGCGCGCCAGTTCGGCCACGACCCGCCCGATTTGCGCAGCCGAGACTTCGCCATTCTTGTGCCGCCAGCGTCGCGTGGTCTTGACGCCAATGACATGCAGCAAGGGCGTGGACACCACCGGCTCCAGCACCGGGCCAAAGGCCTGCAGAAAACGTGCATAGGGGGTGAACAAGCGCTGGCAGAGATTGAGCAGCGGAATGTCGTGGTTGCCCGCAATCGCCAGCATCCGGGGTATTGCCAGGCGGTCGCAGAAAGCGCGCGCATCGGTGAACTGCGACACCCGGGCGCGCTGGGTAATGTCGCCCGACAGCACCAGCACATCGGGCTGCTGCTCTTGGGCCAGTTGCGCCAGCGCCTGCATCACGGCCGGCTGGACCGTGCCGAAATGCGGATCGGAGATTTGCAACAGGCAGGCCATGCGCGGCTTATTCAACCTTGACCTGATCGGCGGGCGTTGGCACCAGCAGCAGCAAGGGCTCTGGCGCCACTTCAAACACCAGCGGCGTCTGCATCCAGACGATTTCGCCGTCCGTGGCGACCTTGATGCGCTTCATGCCCCTGGGCGTCACCGTCAGCCGCCGAAAGGAAAAACTGCGGATGTTGTCGGCATCGCCCAGCCTCCCGAGCAAGCCACGCAGCAGCAAGCCAAACAGCGCCAGCGTGCCGATGGGGCGGACCGCCACGGCGGCAAGCTGCCCCTGCGCCACCGCCTCGGCATGTTGCGCATCAATGCCAGCCCGCGTCAGCTGCAGCCGGTTGTTGCCGACGAACAGCGTTGGCGTGCGCAGTGACGCGGCCTGGCCCGCCGACTCGATGCGCAGCTGGAGCTGGCGGCGGGACTGCAGCAAGGTCGCCATGCCCGCCAGGAAAGCCACGAAACGGCTGCGTCCGAGCTGCTGCTTCCAGGCTTCGCGGTCCTCCAGTATCTGGGGGTACAGGCCGACGCTGGCATTGACCAGGAACAGCCGGCCATTGACCTTGCCGGCCTGGACCGGCGAGATCAGCCCGCTCAACAGCACACGGGCCGCCTTGCCGCTGTCCTGCGAAATCGCATTGTCCCGGCCAAAGTAATTAAAGGTGCCCTGGGGCAGCACGCCAAAGGGGCAGCCGCTGCCCAGCACCGCGTTGGCCACCGCATTGATGGTGCCGTCGCCGCCGGCAGCCACCACCACGCCCTGGCGTGCCTTGGCCAGCGCGACGGCGCGCCGGGCCAGCACGTCGATGGGCTCTGTTTCGTCGAACGCCAAAAATTCGAAATCGCGCCCGCCGGCCTGCAGGACGCGGCCGATGGCCTGCTTTTCGGCTTCAGCGTCACGGTGGCCCGCGCCTGCATTGAACACAATGAAGAAAGGCCCCTGGCGTGCGGCCTGGCTGGCAAATTCCCGGGTATCAGTCATGCCGAAAGCATAGACGCGCTGCATCGACGGGCCTGTCAGCCAAGTCCGCTTTCAGGCCGAAGCATGGATCTGGCGGCATTCGCTCAAGGCGTCAGGGACGGGCCGGCAGCGGCAGCATCTGCACCGAGCCGGAAACATTCACCAGCACCGTGCTTTTGCCGGCCTCCACCGGCACCGCAGACTCGGCCATGTCCGACTTGGCACTCATCGCCACCATGCGCGGGCGCGGCGTGAAGCCCTGGTCATTGGCGTTGATCGACACCTCGCGCAAGGCATAGCCGCCAAAGCCAAAAGCGCTGGAAATCTCGCCCGCCCTGGCCTTGAAACGCTCGATGGCCTGCGCCTGGGCCTCGCCCTCGACCTTGGCGCGCTGCTCGCGGCTCAATGCAAAGCTCACGCTGCCCAGGGTCAGGCTCTGGATCTTGCCGGCCGTGCCGGTGATGCGCGGAAAGTCCTTGCCTTCAAGCACCAGTTCGGTCAAGCCCTGCCAGCCGTTGATTTTTCCGTCCTTGCCGTAGCGCGGATACAGGCTGAAATTGCCGGTGCGCACATCCATCAGCCCGGGCAATGCGGCTTGCCTGGCCTGGGTCAGGGCGGCGTCGAGCGCCTGCTTGAGCTGGGTTTGCACCGTGCCGGCGTCCGGGCCGTCGCGGCTGGTGGTCATCGAAATCGACAGCAAGTCCTGTTGCACCTCCACCGAACCGCTGGCGGAAAGCTGGGCCACGTTTTTCAGCGGCTCATTCGGCATATTTTGGGCAAACAGGCCTGTTGCGCATACGGCAAGGGCACAGGCAGCTATTAATTTAGTAGTAGGCATCATGCTGATTCCAGCTTTCAGGAATATGAAAAAGGCATTCAGGACCGACAAAACGCCGTGCGGGCCGGCACGGCATCAAGCGTGTGGCAAGGTAGCATGAAGACGGTAAAAACCTTGTAGTCTTGCGCCTTGAATCGCCTGCCTTGCGCCGCGTCCTGTCAAGGCCGGCAACCCTGAAGGCCGTGCATCCGGCAATGTGTCATTGATTGCAAAATACACTTTTTGTTCCTTATTTCGGCTACCGCCAGCAATCGAAATAAGTGTAATAAATAGTTCTTTTGAGTTAAAAAAAAGACATTCCCTTTTTTCAGCCCGCAAAATGGCCTCTGTTACATATTAAAAGACCATCATGCTTCAAGCTCAATCCAGTGCTCGCGCCGACAAAATTTTGATTCTCGATGATGACGCACGCATCCGCGACCTGTTGCGCCGCTACCTGGCGCAGGAGGGTTTCGATGTCATCCTGGCCGAAGACAGCAAGGCCCTGAACCGCATCATGCTGCGCGATGCGGTCGATCTCATCGTGCTCGACCTGATGATGCCCGGCGAGGACGGCCTGTCGATCTGCCGGCGTTTGCGCGCCGCCAACGACCGAACGCCCATCATCATGCTGACGGCCAAGGGCGAAGACGTGGACCGCATCGTCGGCCTGGAGGTCGGCGCCGACGACTACCTTGCCAAGCCCTTCAACCCGCGCGAGTTGCTGGCGCGCATCCATGCGGTGCTGCGCCGCCGCCCCACCGCCGAGGTGCCGGGCGCGCCGTCAAGCGACCAGGAAGTCATCAACTTCGGGCCGTTCTCTTTTGACATGAGCCTGCGGACCCTGCAAAAAAATGGCGAGGAACTGCCGCTGACGACCGGCGAATTCGCCATGCTCAAGACCCTGGTTCGCCACCCGCGCCAGCCGCTGTCGCGTGAAAAACTGGCCCAGCTGGCCCGTGGCCGCGAGTTCGAGCCCTTTGACCGCAGCCTGGACGTGCAGGTGTCGCGCCTTCGCAAGCTCATTGAAACCGACGCAGCCGTGCCCCGCTACATCCAGACCGTCTGGGGAATCGGCTACGTGTTCGTGCCGGACGGCAACAGCTAAGGGATAAGGAACCTGGCTATAAATAACTTCCCTTCCGTCATTCCCGCGAAGGCGGGAATCCAGCGACACGGGCTGAAACGCTCAAACGAGTCTGGATACCCGCCTTCGCGGGTATGACGCAGGGAAGCCAGGGCGCCAGCCGCCTGAAAGCTCAGCCCGTTGCACACGGGCGGCGCACTTGATTCATCTGTTTTTCAAATTCTGAAGGCGCCCGCTTCTGCCATGTCATCTTCCCGCTCGGCTCCTCCTGAAACCGCGCCTGCTCCCCTGGAGGCGCGACCGCGCCGGGGGATCAACCTGTTCTGGCGAACTTTTTTCTTTCTGGCGCTGCTGCTGTTCGGCTCCATCGTGGCCTGGCTGCAAACCTTCCGCACCCTGGAGACTGAACCGCGCGCCATTCAAAATGCCCAGCAACTCGCCACCCTGGTAAACCTGACGCGGGTCGCGCTTCGCTATTCCGACTCCATCGCGCGGGTTTCGCTGATCAAGACGCTGGCCGAGGAAGAGCAGGTCCGCATCACGCCGCGCAAACCCACCGACAAATTCGAGCTTTATATCAGCGACGAATTCGGCGAGCGCATCGCCGACGAACTCACCCTGCGGCTGGGCCATGACACGGTGATCGCCGGCAATGTCAACGGCCAGCAAGGCTTGTGGGTCGGCTTTTCCATTGATGGTGATTCTTACTGGCTACTGACGGACACCTCGCGCCTGGGGCCGTCCCGCACCAGCACCTGGGCGATCTGGCTGATGACGGCTGCGGCCCTGTCGCTGGCGGGCGCGGCGGTGATTGCGCGGCTGATCAACCAGCCGCTCAAGCAGCTGTCGTTTGCGGCCAGCCGCATGCGCGATGGCGATTTCGAGGCCAGCCGGCTCGACGAGCGCGTGGCGACCAGCGAAATCCGCGAGGTCAATATCGGCTTTAACCGCATGGCCGCGCAGCTCTCCAAAATCGAGCAGGACCGGGTGGTCATGCTGGCCGGCATTTCCCATGACCTGCGCACCCCGCTGGCGCGCCTGCGCCTGGAAACCGAAATGAGCGTGGCCGACCCGGATGCGCGCGAGCACATGGCCAATGACATTGCCCAGCTTGACGCCATCATTGACAAGTTTCTCGATTACGCCCGGCCCGAGCCGGCGCACCTGGAGCCCATATCGCTCAACGACCTGATCGATGCGTCGCTGTATGCGGTGGCCGACTACCCCGACATGAAAGTCAACGTCAGCCTTCCCAAAGACACCAAGGTGCTGGCGGACCAGGTTGATCTTTCGCGCGTCATTGCCAACCTGCTGGAAAACTCCAGGCGCTACGGCAAAAGCCCCCAGACAGGCATGGCGCTGGTGGATATTTCAGCCCGCGTGAGTGACGCCTGGGTGCTCATCAAGGTGCGCGACCACGGCAAAGGCGTGGCGCCTGAGGTTCTGTCCAGGCTCACGAATCCGTTTTTCAGGGGCGATGCCGCCCGCACCGCCGCCACGGGCGCAGGACTGGGACTGGCCATTGCCGAAAAAACCGTGCTGCGCATGGGCGGCTTGTTCAGCCTGTCCAACACCAGTTCGGGCGGGCTGGCCGCGCACATCAAGCTGCGCCGGGGCTGAAAAAACCGCCGGCAGCGGCCCTGGGCTTGAAATAACAGCCAAATACGGCTCTTGCGCAATGTCCGCCTGCGCAAGCAGCTATCAATACAATAGCGCCACGGCGCGCGCTTCCAGGCTCAGGCCCTGGCCGACAGGCCCGAGCTTTTCGGCCGTTTTGGCCTTCACATTGACCTGGCCTTCCTGCAGCCCCAGCGCCCCGGCGATACGAAGCCGCATGGCCGCGATATGCGGCGCCAGCCGGGGTGACTGCGCCACGATGGTGCTGTCGATGTTGCCGATGCGCAGGCCGCGCCCGGCCAGCAGCCGGCCGGTTTCGCGCAGCAGCGCTACCGAATCGGCGCCCTTGAAGCGGACATCGGTATCGGGAAAATGGCTGCCGATATCGCCCAGCCCGGCCGCGCCCAGCAAGGCGTCGATGATGGCGTGCAGCAGCACATCGGCATCCGAATGGCCGAGCAGGCCCAGCGTGTACGCAATCTCGACGCCGCCCAGGATGAGCTTGCGCCCCGGCACCAGCGCATGCGTGTCCCAGCCTTCGCCAATGCGGAACGGGGGAAGCACCGGAATCGGGGCGATGGGAACGGAATTCATGAATCGGGCTTTCGTGGAAATAAGGGTTTCATGCCGCCAGCGGCTGCGACAGCAGCGTCGCCGGGCGGCTCCGATTCAAAAGAATCGCTTCGGCCAGCGCGAAGTCGTCCGGGTACGTCACCTTGAAGTTCTGCGCGCTGCCCGCCACCAGCCTGGGCGCCAGCCCCAGTGCCTCGATGGCGCTGGACTCGTCGGTGACGGCACTTCCCGCGCTTTCGGCAGCATCGAGCGCCTGCGTCAGGAGGCCGATGCGAAACATCTGCGGCGTTTGCGCCAGCCATTTGTCGCTGCGGTCCAGTGTTGCGGCCACGCGCCCGTCGGCCGCCTGCTTGAGCGTGTCGGGCAACGGATGCGCCAGCAGGCCGCCGACCGCGTCATGCTGGCAGGCGTCGATCAGCTGGTTGATTTGCGCCGGCGTGACCAGGCAGCGGGCGGCGTCGTGGACCAGCACCCAGTCGGCAGCCTGCGCGCCTGAGCGGATCAGCGCATCAAGCCCACGGCGCACGCTTGTCGCCCGGCTGGCGCCGCCGCATGCCGCCACGTCGAATGAGGGCTCGGCCACCGGGTCAAAAAAATGGTCGCCCGGCGCCACCACCACCAGCGTTCGGGCCAGGCGCTTGACGCCCTGGAAAGCCGCCAGCGTGTGCCGCACCATCGGCTGCCCGGCAATCACCTGGTATTGCTTGGCCTGCCCGGCCACCACGCCGGCCCGGCGGCCCTGCCCGGCGCAGGGAATCAGGACAAAAAAACGGCTGCTGGAACGGTTATCGGCTGAGCTTGTCATCATCACGCATCATAAATTCTAAAATCAGGCCGATGCACCTTCCTTCACTTGTGACCGGCAAACGCTACACCCTGCCCCAACCCACGGGCTCCGCCGATGCCCTGCTGCTGGCCCGTCTCGGGCAGCGCGAAAAAGCCGCCGGCAAACTCACCGCCATCGTCACCGCGGACGCCAGCACGGCCCAGCGCCTGATGGACGAGATGGCGTTTTTTGCGCCCGACCTGCGCTGCGCCCTGTTTCCCGACTGGGAAACCCTGCCCTACGACGCGTTTTCGCCGCACCAGGACCTGATCAGCGAACGGCTGGCGACGCTCTGGCGCATCCAGCAGCGCAACAAGGAAACCGGCGCCGACGTGGTCATCGTGCCGGCCACCACCGCGCTCTACCGGCTGGCGCCGCCGTCTTTCCTGGCCGGCTACACCTTCGAGTTCAAGGTCAGGCAAAAGCTCGACGAAGCCAAACTGAAGGCCCAGCTCACGCTGGCCGGCTACAGCCATGTGACGCAGGTCGTCAGCCCCGGCGAATATGCCGTGCGCGGCGGGCTGATTGATTTGTTCCCGATGGGCTCGCTGGTGCCTTACCGCGTCGATTTGTTCGATGACGAGATCGACAGCATCCGCACCTTTGACCCCGACAGCCAGCGCTCTTTGTATCCGGTGCCCGAAGTGCGGCTGCTGCCGGGCCGCGAGTTTCCGATGGACGACGATGCGCGCGCCAAATTCCGCAGCCGCTGGCGCGAGCTGCTCGACGGCGACCCGACCAAGAGCCGCATCTACAAGGACATGGGCAACGGCGTGGCGACGGCCGGCATCGAGTATTACCTGCCGCTGTTCTTTGAAGAAACCGCCACCGTGTTCGACTACCTCGGCAAGCAGGCGACGGTGGTGCTGCACGGCGACCTGGAGCCGGCTTTCCAGAGCTTCTGGCAGGACACCCAAGACCGCTACCGGCTGGTGAAGGACGCGCCCGACCGCCCGGCGCTGCCGCCCGAGTCGCTGTTCTTGAGCATCGAGCAGTTCTACGCCCGCGCCAACCAGTATGCGCAGCTGGCATTGCGCGGCGGGAGCGGGGTCAGCCCCCTCCCCGCATCCGCATCCGCATCCGCATCCCCAGCTTTCGCCGAATTCGACACCCTGCCCCCCATGGCCGTGGTGCGCGGCGCCGAAGACCCGCTGGCGCGCTTCAGGAGCCATGCCAAAAACACCGCCCACCGCGTGCTGGTGCTGGCCGAAAGCGATGGCCGGCGCGAAAGCCTGCTCGACTTTCTGCGCGCCAGCAACGTCAGCCCGCCCGCCTTCGACTCGCTCGAAGACTTCCAGACCAGCCACGAACCGCTCGGCATTGCCACGGCGGCGCTGAACACGGGCTTTAGCTGGATCGAGGAAGGCATCGACTTCGTCACCGAAACCGAGCTGTTTGCCGCCGGCGTGACCACGCGCCGGCGCAGCAAGCGGCAGGAACAGGTCAGCGACGTGGAGGCGCTGATCAAGGACTTGTCCGAACTCAGCCTCGGCGACCCGGTGGTTCACAGCGCCCACGGCATTGGCCGCTACCGGGGCCTGATCAACCTCGACCTGGGCGAGAAGAACCCCGACGGTTCGCCCGCCACGCAGGAGTTTTTGCACCTCGAATACGCCGACAAGGCTACGCTCTACGTGCCGGTCAGCCAGTTGCACCAGATCAGCCGCTACACCGGCGTTGCTGCCTCCGAAGCGCCGCTGCACAAGCTGGGCAGCGGCCAGTGGGAAAAAGCCAGGCGCAAGGCAGCCGAGCAAATCCGCGACTCCGCCGCCGAGCTGCTCAACATCTACGCCCGCCGCGCCGCCCGCGAAGGCCACGCCTTCCGCTATTCGCCCGCCGATTACGAGATATTCGCCAACGACTTCGGCTTTGACGAAACCGCCGACCAGCGCGCCGCCATCCACGCCGTCATCCAGGACATGATCAGCCCGCGCCCCATGGACCGGCTGGTCTGCGGCGACGTGGGTTTCGGCAAGACCGAAGTCGCCCTGCGCGCCGCCTTCATCGCCATCACCGGCGGCAAGCAGGTCGCCCTGCTGGCGCCCACCACGCTGCTGGCCGAGCAGCATTACCAGACGCTGGTGGACCGCTTCGCCAAATGGCCGGTGCGGGTCGCCGAGATGAGCCGCTTTCGCTCGGGCAAGGAAATCAGCGCCGCCATCAAGGGCCTGGCCGATGGCACGGTCGATATCGTCGTCGGCACGCACAAGCTGCTGAGCCAGAACGTGAAGTTCAAGCAGCTCGGCTTGCTCATCATTGACGAGGAACACCGTTTCGGCGTGCGCCACAAGGAAGCCATGAAGGCCATGCGCGCCGAGGTCGATGTACTCACGCTCACCGCCACGCCGATTCCGCGCACGCTGGGCATGGCGCTCGAAGGCTTGAGGGATCTGAGCGTGATTGCGACCGCCCCGCAACGGCGCCTGGCCATCAAGACCTTTGTGCGCACCGAGGGCAACGGCGTCATCCGCGAAGCCGTGCTGCGCGAATTGAAGCGCGGCGGCCAGGTTTACTTTCTGCACAACGAAGTCGAGACCATAGAAAACCGCCGCCAGAAGCTCGAAGAGCTGCTGCCCGAAGCGCGCATTGCCGTGGCCCACGGGCAAATGCCCGAACGCGAGCTGGAGCGCGTGATGAAAGACTTTGTGGCCCAGCGCTTCAACATTTTGCTGTGCTCGACCATCATCGAAACCGGCATCGACGTGCCCAGCGCCAACACCATTTTGATCAGCCGCGCCGACAAGTTCGGCCTGGCGCAACTGCACCAGCTGCGCGGGCGCGTGGGCCGCAGCCACCACCAGGCCTATGCCTACCTGATGGTGCCCGACCTCGAAGGCCTGACCAAGCAGGCCAGCCAGCGGTTAGATGCCATCCAGCAGATGGAAGAGCTCGGCTCGGGCTTTTACCTGGCGATGCACGACCTGGAGATTCGCGGCACCGGCGAGGTGCTGGGCGAAAACCAGAGCGGCAACATGCTGGAAATCGGCTTTCAGCTCTACAACGAGATGCTGAGCGAAGCCGTCGCATCATTGAAGGCCGGGCGCGAACCCGATTTGCTGTCACCGCTCAGCGTCACGACCGAAATCAACCTGCACGCCCCGGCCCTGCTGCCGAACGACTATTGCGGCGATGTGCATCTGCGCCTGTCGTTCTACAAAAAGCTGGCCACGGCCAAGAAAACCGAACAGATCGACACCCTGCTCGAAGAACTCGTTGACCGCTTCGGCAAGCTGCCCGCGCAGGCCCAGACGCTGATCGACGTGCACCGCCTGCGCGTGATCGCCCGGCCGTATGGCGTGGTCAAGGTCGATGCCGCGCCTGGCGTCATCACCATCACCTTCCGCAAAGACCCGCCGATTGACGCCATGGCCATCATCCACCTGATCCAGAAAAACAAGCACATCAAGCTCGCCGGCAACGACAAGCTGCGCATCGAGCGTGCCTTGCCCGAGGCCAAGGAGCGCGCGCAGATGGTGCGCGATGTGCTGCGCAGTCTGGGGCAGCCGGTGATAGAAGTATTGGCATAGGCTAAGGCATAGGCTAAACTACTTTCAGCCCCTAACCGGAGAAAAGCAATGAATCAAATCGCTGAAAAAACCTTTGGCCAAGGTGAAACGCCAGCCCGCCAAGTCAGGCTGTTTCGCAACGGCGCTAACCAGGCGGTGCGAATTCCCAAGGAGTTTGAGCTGCCTGGCAAAGAAGCGCTGATGCGACGCGAGGGCAACCGGCTGATTATTGAAGTCCTGGAAGTAAAGCCTCCCAGAGGAAGCGCAGCGGCGCTAATGGCCGCGTTGCAGGATCTGGCCAAACTGGGGCCTATAGATGAAGAGTTTCCCGATGTTGATGCAGGCCTTTTGCCGCTGGATGACATTGACCTGGGTGAAGACTGATGGCGACAGGGCGCGACATCTATTTGTTTGATACCAACATCTTGTCCGACATGATGCGTTACCCAGAGGGATTGGCCGCCCAACACTTCATGGTAGCCGTTAAACACAAACCCGACGCCAGGTTCTGTACCAGCGTGGTCGTTCAATGTGAATTGCTGTTTGGCATACGCCGCCGTACCCACCCGCGCTGGCAAACTCACTATGAGCGGGTGCTGGAGTCAGTGGATGTATTGCCGCTGGAACCCGATGTTTGTATCCACTACGCAGCCTTGCGCACCCTGCTCGAATCAGCAGGAACGCCGATAGGCCCCTACGACGCACTGATTGCAGCGCATGCTTTGGCGGCCAATGCCACGCTGGTCAGCGCCGATGCCGAATTTTTGCGCGTGCCTGGCTTGCGGGTCGAGAACTGGCTGGCGGAGGAAAACCAGTTTTGATTCATCCTCAAGCAGCCGCGCATCATGCAACCCGCCGTTTACATCCTCGCCAGCCAACGCAACGGTACGCTTTACATTGGCGTCACCAGCAACCTCGTACAGCGCATCTGGCAACATAAAAATGATCTGGTCGCAGGTTTCACCGAAAAATACGGCGTGCATGGGCTCGTGTATTTTGAGTTGCTGGACGACATGCTCAGCGCCATCACGAGAGAAAAGCAGTTGAAAAAATGGAACCGGGCCTGGAAGCTGGCCCTGATAGAAAAGCAAAACCCGACATGGCAAGACCTATGGCCAACGATTCTTTAAACCCGCCAGCCATCTTCAGGCCCGGCCCCGTCCGTCATTCCCGCGCAGGCGGGAATCCAGACTCGTTTGAGCGTTCAACCCGTGTTGCTGGATTCCCGCCTTCGCGGGAATGACAGCTTCCAGTGAAAAGCTGGGCCAGTTGTTTCATCGCCGTCCCAAAATTTATAACGAAATCAGCCGCTTACGCAAACCAGACATGCGCAGGCAGCTATCAAAACCGTAGTAACCAATCCCTTATGCCAACCCCCATCCTGAACGCCCCGACGCCCGGCCAGCGCAAGCTCGAACTGCTGCGCCAGCATTTTCCGCAAGCCGTGGAAACCGACGCGCAAGGGCGCATCCGCATCAACGCTGGCGCACTGCAACTGGCCATTGACCCGTCCAACCCGGCGGGGATTCAGGTCGAAGAAGACGGCTACGAGCTGCGCTGGGTCGGCAAGCGCGAGGCCTACCACAGCGCCTTTTTGCCGGTGCAGAAAATCATTGCGCCGCTGCCCGATGACAGCAAACACTGGGACGCCACCGGCAACCTGCTGATGCGCGGCGACAACCTGGACGCGCTGCGCCTGCTGCGCCACAGCTACTTCGGCAAGGTCAAGCTGATCTATATCGACCCGCCCTACAACACGCAAAGCGACGCCTTCATCTACCGCGACGACTTTTCCGCCAGACAAAGCGAAGTGCTGGCGCAACTGGGCTACACGGCGGACAACATCGACTACATCAAGAACATCTACGGCGCCCGCACGCACAGCGGCTGGCTGTCGTTTATGTACCCACGCCTGCTGCTGGCCAAGGATTTGCTGCGCGACGACGGCGTGATTTTTATCTCGATAGACGACAACGAGCAGGCGCAATTGAAGCTGCTGTGCGATGAGGTGTTTGGGCAGGAGAATTTTGTCGCGTCCATCGCGTGGAAAAAACGATCCTCACCGGATGCGCGCGACACCATCGGCTCTGTTCATGACTGGATACTTTGCTACACCAAAGACTCGGAGAAAGTCAAAACCGCCATCAGCAAAATGCCACTGAGCGCACAACGCGTTGACGCCTATGTCAACCCAGACCTGGATGAACGTGGCGATTGGGCTTCCGTGGACATGACGGGGATGACGGGCCGCGCAACGAAAGACCAGTATTTCAGCATCACGCTGCCAAGTGGCAGGACGATCAAGCCGCCAGAAGGCCGCAGTTGGGGTCTTGCTGAAAAAACATTCCTGGAGCTTCGCGCCGACAACCGGATATGGTTCGGTCTGAAGGGCGATAACGTGCCGCGCATCAAGCGGTTCTTGAGTGAGTCAGACGGCCAAGTCGTCCCGTCGTTATGGGATATGAGCGATGCCGGAAGCAATGACGAGGCAAAAAAAGAAGTCAACGAAATGATGGAATGCCCGGACGTGTTTGACACGCCCAAGCCGACGCGGCTGATTGAGCGGATGCTGACCATCGCTACAAGAAAAGACGACGCCTCTATCGTTTTGGACTTTTTCGCCGGCTCAGGAACAACGGGTCATGCGGTTCTCGCCCAAAACGCCGAAGACGGCGGCAATCGCCAATTCATCCTCGTCCAGATTCCCCAGCCCATCGACCCGAAAAAGCAAAAGGAAGCCCACCGCTTCGTCACCGAAACCCTGGGCAAGCCAGACGCCACGATTTTCGAGATCACCGCCGAGCGCCTGCGCCGCGCCGGGGCAAAAATCGAAGCCGAACAGGCCGAAAAAGTCAAAACCGCCGCCCTGCAGCCCGCCCAGCTCGAAGGGTTTTCGCCCGAAGCAGAGGCCGGTTCAGCCCCGCCAGCCACGGTCGATACCGGCTTTCGCGTCTTCGACCTGGTGGACGACCCCGACGCGCTCATCCTGCAAAAACCCTTGCAACACGCCAGCCAGGCCGATGTGCTGGCCCTGCAAGCGGCCATTGCCACGCCCCAGCCCGCGCAACTCCCGCGCATCCTCTACAACCTGCTGCTGGCCGAAAACCTGCCGCTGACCACGCCGCTGCGCACGGTGATTGACCAACAGATGTACGTGGCCGCCAACGTGGCGTTTGTCGTGCGCGCCCTGCCGCTGGACCTGCTCACCGACACGCTGCGCGCCTTGCAGCAAGAAGCCGCGCCACCGGCCTACCTGACGGTCTATGCGCCGTGGATTGCCGACGACAACTTCATGCTGGGCATCAAGACCGTGGCCGAGACGCTGGGGTATTCAGAAGACAAGCTGCGGCTGCGGGGCTAAAGACCATGCCAAACAATAACCTCCCGCTTTCCGTCATTCCCGCGCAGGCGGGAATCCAGCGACAGGGGTTGAACACTCCAACGAGTCTGGATTCCCGCCTGCGCGGGAATGACGAATCGGGAAGTATTCTGGATTCCCGCCTGCGCGGGAATGACGAATCGGGAAGTATTTTTCCAGCCAACGCCTGAATCCCATGACAGCCCAATTTCAATACACCACCCTCGCCCACCAGACTCAGGCGGTGCAAAGCATTGCCGACGTGTTCAACGATGTGTACTTTGCCGCGCCCACGAATGCGCAGGGGAACCCGGTTATGGCGCTGACGCAAGCCGCGCCGGTCTTGCGCGGCAACATTGCCGCCATCCGCGAGCGCAACCATATCCATGCCGGCGAGGTTCAGGTTGCTGGCACGGCCACGCCCGCACTTAGCCTGGATGTGCTGATGGAAACCGGCACGGGCAAGACCTTCACCTTCATCGAGACGATTCACCGGCTGCACAAGGACAAAAAACTCGCCAAGTTCATCGTGCTGGTGCCGTCCAACGCCATCCGGCAAGGCACGCTGAAAAGCCTGCAGACGACGGCGGAGTTTTTTGGCAAGCAGTACGACGGCCAGAAAATCAGCGTCTACAACTACTCGGCGCGCACGGTGCAGGGCTTTATTCACGCGGCCAATGCCGGGATTTCGGTGCTGGTGGCGACCTACCAGGCCTTTGCCGGCGACAGCAAAGTGATCAACAAGCGCGGCGTGGAAGCCAACCTTTTCGGCCACGCCAAGAGTTTCATGGAAGCGCTGGCGGTGATTCGTCCGGTGCTCATCATTGACGAGCCGCACCGCTTCGAGGGCAAGCAGACGCAGGAATACCTGGCCAAGTTCAACCCGCTGATGACCATCCGCTTTGGCGCGACCTTTAAAGACAAGGCCGGAAGTGACGGCCTGAAATACAACAACCTGATCTACACGCTCGACAGCCTGGAGGCGTTTCGCCAGCGGCTGGTCAAGGGCATCACCGTGGACACGGTGGGAACGGGCGCAGACATGGCGCAAGTGCTGTGCTTCACATCAAGCAGCGGCACCGCCAAAGAGCGCGCGGCGCAAGTCAGCTACCAGACCATGGCGGGCAAGCATGCCAGCGTGGAACTGAAGGCCAAGGACAACCTGGGCGAAAAGACTGGCATGGGTTTTCTCGATGGCCATGTGGTGGAGGCGGTGACGGCCAGGGAAGTGCGGTTTACCAATGATTTTGCGCTGCCGCTGGGCGAGGCCACGTCCTACGGCATGCTGGCCGAGCAAATGCAGGCGCTCATCATTGAGCGCAGCATTTCAAACCACTTCGAGCGCGAGGAAGCGCTGTTTAAGCGCGGCATCAAGGCGCTGAGCCTGTTCTTCATCGACTCGGTGGCCAAGTACCTGCCCGAAGGCGCGAAGCCGGCGGTGATACGCGTGGCCTTTGAACGCCATTACCGCGCGCAACTGGCGCAAATGCTGGAAAAGCCCGACCTGGACCCTGGCTACCGCGCCTATCTGGAGCGCAGCGCAGCAAGCATTGACCGGGTTCACAAAGGCTACTTTGCCCGCTCGCGCAGCGAAAAAGGCGAAGAAGAAGCCATCAAGCTGATCTTGCAGGAAAAGGAAAAGCTGCTGTCGTTCGAGACCGACTTGCGCTTTATCTTTTCGATGTGGGCGCTGCAGGAAGGCTGGGACAACCCGAATATCTTCACGCTGTGCAAGCTGGCCCCGAGCAATTCCAAAATCACCAGGCTGCAGCAAATCGGGCGCGGCCTGCGCCTGGCCGTGAACCAGCAGCTGGAGCGCGTGCAGTCCGACGACCCGGCGTTTGACGAGGTGAATGAGCTGGTGGTGGTGGTGCCGGCCAGCGAAGGCGATTTTGTCGAAGCGATTCAAAGCGAGATTGCCGCGCACAGCGTGCAGCGGGTGGCGCGGGTGTTTGACGATGCGGTGCTGGCCGAGTTTGGCGTGGCGCCCAGCACCCGCGTGGCGAACCGCGTGCTGGATGCATTGGCGGCGCTGGGGGTGATTTCGCTCGATGACGTATCTGGCCAGGCGACCTTGCTCTTGGCCCGCACCGCCTATCTGGCCCGGCGCGATGAGATTCTGGCGCGCCTGAAAACCATCAAGGGCATTGAAGACCAGAACGCGGTCAACATGCAGGCCTATCTGGATGCCTATTACGAAAGCTACGGCCAGGTCAGGCGCAAGGAAGACAAGGCAAAACCCACGCTTCGCCTGAATGCCGGCAATTACCAGAAGTTCAGGGAACTGTGGGAAAACCTGAACCGTGATGCGGTGCTGCGCTACGAGCTGGATGCGGCGCTGTTGACCGACAGAATCGTGACGCGGATTGCCGCTGACTTTGAGGTGCGGCCCTTGAGCCTCAGCGTGACGCGCACCGAGTCGGTGCAAAGCCTGCACCAGGCCAAAAGCACGGAAACGCCTTACCTCGTCCTGCCGCAGTCGCTCTATACGCTGTCGGAATTTGTCCGCGAGCTGGCGAATCTGACCAAGCTGAGTTACCACACCGTCGCCAATATCCTGAGCCGCATGCCGGCGGACAAGTTCGGGCAGATTCGCGACAACGAAAACCGTGCCTTGACCGCCCTGCGCGATGTGATACTGGGCTGCATTTACGAATTGCTGGTCAACAAGGTGACTTACGAGCTGCGTGAAGTGCGGGTGAAAACGTCTCTCACCGACAAGAAGGGCAACCTGCTCGAAACGCTGCCGGTGTCGCTGTGCGGAAAGGAAGCGCACGCCATCGGCAACTCGGAGATTCAGGCCCGGTCGCTGTACGACGAGGCTTTCATGCCGGTGGACAGCCAGATCGAGCGCCTGACCGTGGACGAGTCGAACCAGACGCGGGTGACGGTGTTTGCCAAGCTGCCCAAGATTGACATTCCCACCCCGGCGGGAAAATTCAACCCGGATTTTGGCTACGCCATCACGCAGGACGGCACTGCGCAGGCGCTGTATCTGGTAGTGGAAACCAAGGGCTACGACAGCCGCAGCGAGATTCCGGTCAAGGAAAAGTGGAAAATTGACAGCGCCAGGCAGTTTTTCAAGGCGCTGCAGGACTTGCCCGAGCTGAAGGAAAAAGGCGTGCAAATCCGCTTTGAGACCAAAATCAACGGCGAACGGCTGGCGCAGTTGATTTCAAGCATGAAATAGGCCTTTTACGCACGCCAGCCGTGCGCAAGCAGCTATCAAAACAATAGTAACTTCATTTATTTATGAACCCTACAGAAACCGCCCCCGGCCTCGTCGTCAACATCGCCACGCCCGAGCTGAAACTGAGCGACTTCAGGCTGATTGCCTTTGACATGGACTCGACGCTCATCAACATCGAATGCGTCGATGAAATTGCCGATGCCGTGGGCCGCAAGGCCGAAGTCGCGGCCATCACCGAAGCGGCCATGCGCGGCGAGATCACCGACTTCAAGGACAGCCTGCGCCGGCGCGTGGCGCTGCTCAAGGGCGTGAGCGTGGCCAGCATGGACGCTGTATACCGCGAACGCCTCAAGCTCAACCCCGGCGCGGCTGAACTGGTGCGCGCCTGCAAGGAAGCGGGCCTGAAGGTGTTGCTGGTCAGCGGCGGCTTTACCTTTTTCACCGACCGCGTGAAGGGCCTGCTGGACATCGACTTCACGCGCTCGAACGTGCTGGAAATCCAGGACGGCCTGCTGACCGGCAAAATGATCGACCAGCCCTGGGGCGACATCTGCGACGGCGAGGAAAAGCGCCGCATGCTGATTGAAACCTGCGGCCAGCTGGGCATCAACCCGCTGCAGGCGATTGCCATGGGCGACGGCGCGAACGACCTGCCGATGATGGGCGCGGCCGGCCTGTCGGTGGCCTACCACGCCAAGCCCAAGGTGCGCGAGCAGGCAATGGTGGCGATCAACGCGGGCGGGCTGGACCGCTTGCTGGAGCTGATGAAGCAGGACGGGCGGCGCAGGCCGGGGATGCCCCCACACTAACCCTCCCCCAGATAACCTCCCCCAGAGGGCTGGGGTGAGGGCCTCCCCGCCTCCTGCAAAGGCTTGTGCCTCAATGCTCGCCATGCAGCTTGGCATGAATGCGCCGGATGTTGCGCCAGACCAGCCACAGCACCAGCGGAATCGCGGCGCCAACCAGTATTTCGGGGTTGGGAAAGCAGGTCTATCTGGCAGCTTTTAAGGCTTTGGCAACGCGGCCAGCCGCCGGATTTTTTCTGTCAGGACGCGGTGACGGCTTGCCGCCTTTGCACCTGCCCGGGCGCGCTGCCTGAAGCCGGAACCCGGCCGGCTGCGTGGCGCTGGCCGTTGCAGACTTCGTGGCTGATGGCAAGGTTTTCGGCATGGCTGTTGCCGCCCTCGCTCAGGGCCTGGATGTGCTCCAGCGTGGCGGCCTCGGGCGTGACATGTTCGCCGCAGACCCAGCAGGGCACGACGCCATGCAGCTGGCGGGCGACGGTTTTGTACATCTTGATGCGGAGGTGTTGCAAACTGCTCATGCGGGGATTTTCGTGCAAAACCAGATCGAGCTGGCCGCCAAGGTCGGCATCCAGAACTACCTGCAAAGCCAGATGGGCGAACTCAGCTAGGCGGCAAAAGGCCCGCCCTGACGCCCTCCGGGAGCCGGCGCATCAAACAAAGGGGGCTTTATGGCCCCTTTGTTGTTTTTTAGCAGCAAATCACAAAAATCTTGACGTTGCCGATTCACTTTATTACGAATAATTCTCATTAACTATAAAATTCAGTCTCAACTTTACGAGCCAGCCAACTCGCGTCCTTCAAGGGCAACTTCGAGCACAGCCAAGCCAATCACTGAAACCCGGTCCGTCTCTCCAGAGCCGGACCTCGCTTGGAGTCCTCTTTTGGCAAACCCTTACGCGTGCGCTGCGCACCCCAAAAAATCACGCACTGACGGCTTGAAGCCGCCGCCTCCCGCTGCGGCCCGGACCAGCCACTTGTCCTCCGAACGGACGCTGCTTCCTCTGGGCGCGCTGATGCTGGCCGCCTCGGTGTCCAGCTGGGCGCAAAGCACGGCGGCGCAGGCCGAAAGCAAGTCCCTGGCCCCCGTCACCGTCACCGGAACGCGCGACCGGGCCAACCAGACTTACCAGAGCGGCGTCACCAGCGTCGGCAAAGTGCCGGTGGCGGCCAAGGACATTCCGCAGTCGCTGACGGTGGTGAACGACAAGCTGATGCATGACCAGGGCAAGGACAGCTTCAAGGGCGCGCTCGAAAATGTCATCGGCATCACCTTCGAGGCCGGTGAAGGCGGCCGCGTCGGCGACAACATCCGGCTGCGCGGCTTCAGCGCGGCGGGCGACATCTACCTCGATGGCATGCGCGACATTGCGCAGTACAACCGCGACGTGTTCAACACCGAGCGGGTCGAGGTGCTGCGCGGCGCGGCGTCCATGCTGTTTGGCCGGGGCTCCACCGGCGGCATCGTCAACCAGGTCAGCAAGCAGCCGCGCCTGCTCACCGAGCACGAGCTCAACGCGACCATCGGCACCAACAACTACCAGCGCTATCAGGGCGACTTCAACTTCAAGCTGGCTGACGATGCCGCCCTGCGCATCAATGCCATGGCAACCGACGGCGACGGGCGCGGCGACAATGCCGGCGCCTCGACCCATAGACGCGGGCTGGCGCTGGACTACCGCTTTGGCATCGGCACGGCCAACGAATTCGAGCTCAGCTACTACCACCTGCATTACAACGACAAGCCGGACTGGGGTTTTGCGTGGTTCCAGGGCCGCCCCGCCCCTTCGCCCATCAACAAGTACTGGTATGGCCTGGACAGCGACTTCCAGAACGACAAGGCCGATGCCGTCACCCTGTCGCACACGCACCGCTGGACCGACGGCAGCAGCCTGAAAACCACCGTGCGCGACGGCTACTACTCGCGCGCCATGTGGGCCACGCAGTCGAGTTTCGCCACCGGCACGACGAGCCTGAACCTCAACCCGGACACGCTGGTCAACCGGCGCACCAACGCCAAGTCGGGCGAAGAGCATCACACCTTTTTGCAAACCGACTACCTGACCACAACCCACTGGTTTGGCCGCAAGCACAGCCTTCTGGTGGGCGCCGAATACGCGGTTGAAAATGCCAGCCGCTCCACCTACCCTTCACTGGCCTCCGCCAAACCCGCCACCACGGCCGGCAATCCGGGCAGCGCCGGCATCGGCGGCAACCTGATCGAACGGCTGGCCACGCAATTCCAGGCGACGACGCTGGGCCTGTATGTGCAGGACACGATTGACATTGCGCCCTACTGGAAGCTGGTCGGCGGCTTGCGGCTTGACAACTTCAAGGGCGACTACGAGCGCACCGGCAATGCCGCGCCCAACAACACGCCGCTCTCGCGCTCGGACACCCTGCTGAGCAAGCGCCTGGGCGTGATGTACCAGCCCACCGACGAGGTCAGCTATTACGCCGCATATGGCACCTCGTTCAACACGTCGGGCGACCTTTACCAGTTCGATCCCGCCTCGGCCAACACCGAGCCGGAGAGCAGCCGCAACATGGAAATCGGCGCCAAATGGGAGCTGTACAACGGCGACCTGTCGTTCCGCACGGCGCTGGCGCGCACTGAAAAGTACAACGAGCGCAACACCGACATTGACACCGCCAACAACGCCTACCTGCTGTCGGGCAAGCGCCATACCGATGCGCTCGAATTCGAGATCGCCGGCCGCATCACGCCGCAATGGGACGTGTTCGCGGGCCTCGGCTTCTTGAAAGCCGTGATTGACAAGTCGGGCTCGAACGCCGCCGGCCTGGCAGAAGTCGGGCAAAACCCGGGCCTGAGCCCGAGCCGCCAGGCCAACCTGTTCACCACCTACCGCATCGGCGACAAATGGCGCGTGGGCGGCGGCTTCACGGCCGTGAGCCAGAACAAGCCGGCCAACAGCGTGAGCAGCACCAACCGGGCGCCGGGCTACGTGAAGGCCGATGCGCTGGTCGAATACCGCATCAACGAAAGCAATACGCTCAAGCTCAACATCGACAACCTGTTTGACAAGGTGTACTACAACACGCTGTACCGGGGCTTTGCCGCACCGGGCGACGAGCGCAGCGTGCGCGTGACGCTGACCAGCAAGTTCTAAACCCCCGGCGCTTTTCACTGCGCGCTTTTAAACTTCGGGCATTCCCGCCAGCGGCCGGAATGCCCGATTTCATTTGGAAACCCCCAGCATGCTGCTTCGCATTCCCCAAGCCCTACCGCCCGACGAACTCGCGCAGGTGCGCCAGCTGATCCTGCAAGCCGACTGGGCCGATGGCCGCATCACCGCCGGCAGCCAGTCCAGCACCGTCAAGAAAAACCTGCAGTTGCCCGAAGACCTGCCGGCCGCCCGGCAGGCGCGCCACCTCGTCTCCGTGGCGCTGGCCCGCAACCCGATGTTCGTGACCGGCGCGCTGCCCAAGTCGGTCTATCCGCCGCTGTTCAACCGCTACGGCGGCGGCGCCGATACCAACCACTTCGGCAACCACATCGACAACGCCGTGCGCACGCATGCCGCCACGGCGCGCCATGTGCGCACCGACATTTCCTGCACGCTGTTCCTGAGCGATCCGGCCAGCTACGACGGCGGCGAGCTGGTGGTGCAGGACACCTACGGCGAGCAGCGCATCAAGTTCGAGGCCGGCGACCTGGTGATGTACCCCGGCACGTCGGTGCATCGCGTCGAGCCGGTCACGCGGGGCGAGCGGCTGGCGTGCTTTTTCTGGATTGAAAGCATGGTTCGCCAGGATGCCCAGCGCCGGCTCCTGTATGAGATGGACCTGGCCATCACGGCCTTGCGCCAGCAGGCACTGGAGCGCGCCATGCGGGAGCACACCGACGCGCAGGACATCGAAAGCCCCGAGGTCGTCCGGCTGACCGGCTGCTACCACAACCTGCTGCGCATGTGGGCCGACGTTTGACCGCCGGTCCGACACCATTTTATGCATCAAAAAGCCATCTTGCGCAGGTGCCACCTGCACAAGCAGCTATATTTTTAATAGCGCCAGCCGGCAACTCCGGCCATACGTTACGCTTGCGCGACAGCCCGGCGAGCACCGGGTTTGCCTGCCACGGGCACGGGGCAAGGCATGGCTTGCCGGGCAGCTTTTGCGGCCAGCCGGCTGCAAATAACTGTCCATGAGTGAAAAAGGTTTTTGTAAATAAGAGCGATTCGCATTTATACTGCCGCCACGCCTTCTTTATTCATCAGCCAGCCCATCCATCATCATCATGATCATCTGTATCTGCCGCCGAATCTCTGACCGGGAAATTGCCCGCCATGCCCATGCCGGCATGGGTTTTGACGACATCCAGTTTGAACTCGGCGTGGCCACCCAGTGCGGCCGCTGCGAAGGCTGCGCCCGCGACGTGGTGGCGCAATGCAGCGCCACCCGCCCGACCGCCAACGTCTCGCTGGCCACCCTGCCCGCCAAAGGCCCCGTATGGAACACCCTGGCGCTGTGATTGCCGCCCTTTGCGTCAGCCTGATCCTGGTGATCGGCTCTGCCTGCTGGATTTTTCGCCGTTGAATCATGACTCAAGCCATGGCACTCTTGCGCCATGCGCACCTGAACCCCATATCGATGAACGCCACCGCCTTTTCAGACTTTCCCATGCAGCCCCTTGACCTGCCCCGCCCGCGCCTCAGCCGCAATGCCGCGATTGCGCTGGCCGTGGTGGCGCTGCATGCCGGCCTGATCTGGGCGCTGCAAAGCGGCCTGCTGCTGCGCACGGCGCAACTGGTTGTTCCGGTCGAGGTGCTGGCGCAACTGATCGAGCTGCCCGAACCCAAGCCGGAACCCGCTCCGCCTGCCCCGCCCGCGCCGCCAGTGCGGCCCGTCAAGCCCGCGCCCAGCGTGCAGAAAAAAGCCGCGGCCAAGCCAGCGCCTCAAGCGCAGGCGCAGCCGCTGGCCATTGCCGACCCGACGCCCTCGCCCAACGCGCCGACCGGCAGCCTCGCGCCGGCCATTGCGCCCGCCCCCGCCCCGGTGGCCCAGGCGCCCGCCGCCCCGTCAGCGCCGCCAGCCATCCAGCTGCCTTCGAGCAATGCCGACTACCTGCAAAATCCAAAACCGGCCTATCCCCCGCTCAGCAAGCGGCTCGGCGAACAGGGCAAGGTCATTGTCCGCGTGCTGATTGGCGCCGATGGCGTGCCGCAAAAAGCCGAGCTTCGCCAGTCCAGCGGCTTTGAGCGCCTGGACCAGGCCGCGCTGGCCGCCGTCCTCAAGTGGCGCTACGTGCCCGGCAAGCGCGGCGGCGTGGCCGAGGACATGTGGTTCAACGTGCCGATCAATTTTGTTCTTGAATAGTTCTCTGGAGTCATTAGAAAATGGAAACCCAATTCGGCCTTGCCAATGTCTGGTCGCAAGGCGACATCGTCACCAAAAGCGTTGCGGTGCTGCTGCTGCTCATGTCGCTGGCCTCGTGGATGGTCATCATCATCAAGGCCCTGGACGTGCGCCGGCTCTCGGCCCAGGCCAGGGCCACCGAAAGCTTCTGGCACAGCGCCGACTTTGCCGACGGCCTGGCCAAGTTCGGCGCCGATGCGGCCAACCCGTTTCGCCTGCTGGCCCTTGAAGGACGCGAGGCCACGGCCCATGTGCTGCACAAGGACGGCAACGCCAGGCCGCAGTTGCATGACGCGCTGGACCTGAGCGAATGGGTCACGCGCAGCCTGCGCAACTCGATTGACGACATCAGCGCCAGGATGCAGTCCGGCCTGGCCGTGCTGGCCTCGGTCGGCTCCACCGCGCCCTTCGTCGGCCTGTTCGGCACGGTCTGGGGCATCTACCATGCGCTGCTGGCGATTGGCCTGAACGGCCAGGCGAGCATCGACAAGGTGGCCGGCCCGGTCGGCGAGTCCCTGATCATGACCGCGCTGGGCCTGGCGGTCGCCATTCCCGCCGTGCTGGGCTACAACGCCCTGGTGCGCGGCAACAAGTCGGTCAGCGGCAAGCTCAACCGCTTCGCCCATGACCTGCATGCCTATTTCGTGACGGGCGCCCGGGTGAGCGGTCCCGGTGCGGCCAATGTTCTCGCCATGAGAAAAGGGAGCTGAGCATGGCCTTCGGAACCCAGGACGACACCGATGAGGTGATGAACGAGATCAACATGACGCCGCTGGTCGATGTCATGCTGGTGCTGCTCATCATCTTCATCATCACCGTGCCGGTCATGAAGCATTCCATCAACATCGACCTGCCGCGCGCCAGCAGCGAGCAGCAGGTCATCAAGCCGGAAACGGTCCGGCTCAGCGTCGATGCCGAAGGCAGCTATTACCTTGACGACGCCAAAATCACCGACGAAGAGCTGGCGCCCAGGCTGAAAGCGGCTGCCGCCCGAAAACCGCAGCCCGACCTGCACATCCGGGGCGACAAGGCCGTCCGCTACGAGCGCGTGGCGCAAGCCATGGCAGCGGCGCAGCAAGCCGGCCTGCGCAAGATCGGCTTCATCACCGAACCGAAGAACTGAGGCCAAGCACCATGTCCCAAGCGCAACCCCATGCCAGCCGCGCCAGCCAGCCAGCGGCCTCGGTCGCGAACGACCTGCCGGCCGCAGCCGACCCGGCTTCAAACCTCCGGTCGGCCGACAGCCGCCCCGGCTGCGTGGACAGCACCGACCTGTTGCGCGGTCAAAAAGCGGTGGAAATCAGCCACAACGGCTCGACCTACCGCCTGCAGGCCACGCGCCTGGGCAAACTGATCCTGACCAAGTAATCCAGCCGCAAAAAAGGCTGCACAGCGCCAATTCAACAGTTTCATCGTGGGACGGCCTCCAGGTCGTTTTGGCCAGCCACGGACCTTTACCGGGTCGAATAGCCAGGCTTTTTTAGGCATTTCCAGAGCGCTGCGGACACGTCGCCGATAAACGCAAAAAGCCGGCGCCCAAGCGCCGGCTTTTTGCGTCAGGCCGTGGCGCCTGATCAATGCAGAATTACAAGCCGATGGCGGCAATGCCTGCACGCGCAATCTGCGCATCCTCGGTGGACTTCACGCCGCTCACGCCGACCGCGCCGATGCACTGGCCATCCTTGACGATGGGCACGCCGCCTTCGAGCATGCCCTGGACATAAGGCGCCGACAGGAAGGACGTGCGGCCACCATTGATGACATCCTCATACGATTTGCTCTCGCGCCGGCCCATGGCGGCGGTGTTGGCCTTGGCCGGTGCAATGTGGGCCGACAGGGCCGCCGCGCCATCAAGGCGCTGCAGGTGCAGCAAATGGCCGCCGTCGTCGACGATGGCAATGGTCACGGCCCAGTTGTTTTTCAGGGCTTCGGCCTCGGCGGCGGCGGCGATGATTTTGATGTCGGCCTGTTCAAGCACGGCTTTGGTTTTCATGGCGGTTCAATTCTTTCTGGCTGGAGGGGAAGGAGGTCAAGCATACGCAAATTTTGAACGCCTTACGCGCAGCGATTGCCTGCAAATGGACTTATAGAACCCTTACAAATAGTAGGAGCTGGGGCTGGCCGCTTGCTTGAAAAAACGGGCAAGACCCCTAAAATGGAAGCGTTGCCTGCCTTCGCGGGCTCTATGGAGAGGAAATTATGTCTGACAACGTTCAACGCTTCGGCTATGCCGGCCTGGCGAATTCGGCCGAGCAGCGCAACAAGGTCATGCGCAACACCTACTGGCTGCTGGCCCTGAGCATGCTGCCGACGATTGCGGGCGCCTGGCTGGGCGTGGCCACCGGCATCACGCAGGCGCTGGGCGGCGGGCTGGGCCTGATCGTTTTCCTGGGCGGCGCCTTCGGCTTCATGTACGCCATTGAAAAGACCAAGGACTCGGCGGCCGGCGTTCCGGTGCTGCTGGGCTTTACCTTCTTCATGGGCCTGATGCTGTCGCGCATGATCGGCATGATCCTGGGCTTCAGCAACGGCTCGCAGCTGATCATGACGGCCATGGGCGGCACGGCTGGCGTGTTTGCCGTCATGGCGACGCTGGCCAGCGTGATCAAGCGCGACATTTCCGGCATGGGCAAATGGCTGTTCGTCGGCGCACTGGTCGTGATGGTGGGCTCCATCGTCAACGTCTTCGTCGGCTCCACGGCCGGCATGATGGCGATTTCAGTCGCGGTGATCGGCATTTTCAGCGCCTACATGCTGTATGACCTGAAGCAGATCCTGGACGGCGGCGAAACCAACTACATCCGCGCCACGCTGGCCCTGTACCTGGACCTGTTCAACGTGTTCCAGGCGCTGCTGGCCCTGCTCGGCATCATGGGCGGCGAACGCGATTAACGCTTTGCTGCTTCAATGAAAAAGGGCCTTGATGGCCCTTTTTTCATGCGTGTCCAGCAATCGACTACACGCGTTCGAACACCGCCATCGACTCCACATGCGCCGTGTGCGGGAACATGTTGACCACGCCGGCCGCCGTGCAGCGGTAGCCGCCGCCCTCGACCAGCACGCCCGCATCGCGCGCCAGCGTCGCAGGGTTGCAGCTCACATAGACGATGCGGCGGGGCAGCGTCCAGCCGTCCAGCGCCAGGCTTTGCTGGTGCATGCCGTCGTCGCACGGCACGCCGGTGACAATTTGCTGGTGCAGCGCGGCCAGCGACTTGAACAGCTCGAACGCGCCTTCGCGCGGCGGATCGACCAGCCATTTTTCGGCCGCGCCGTCCCTGACGAGCATGGCCGGCGTCATCTCGAACAGGTTTCTTGCTACAAATTTTGTAGCTGCCAGTGCAGGACGGATGTGCGATGCCGGCCTGTTTCGTTCATAATTTTCGCGTGAACGGGCAACCAGCACCTCGCTGCCTTCAATGCCCAGCACTTCGCGCGCCTTGGTGGCCAGCGGCAGCGTGAAATTGCCCAGTCCGCAAAACCAGTCAATCACCCGCTCGGTCGGCTGCACACCCAGCAGGCGCAGCGCGCGCGACACCAGCACCTGGTTGATGTGCGGGTTGACCTGGGTGAAGTCGGTCGGCTTGAACGGCATGAGCACGCCGAACTCGGGCAGGCCGTAGCTCAGTTCCTGCACCGCGCCGTCGAGCAGCTTGACGCTATCGAGCCCGCCCGACTGCACCCACCACTGCACGCCCGCATGGGCGGCGGCAAAGGCGCGCAGCCGGGCCAGGTCGGCCGCGCTGAGCGGCTCCATGTGGCGCAGCACCATTGCCGTCACCTCGTCGCCGCAGGCCAGTTCGATCTGCGGAATGGTTTCCCGGGCGTCCATGCTGCTGATCAGCCCGCGCAGCGGCACCAGCAGGTCGCTCACATGCAGCGGCAGCACATGGCATTCGCTCATGTCGGTCACATAGGCGCTCTTGCGCTCATGAAAACCGACCAGCGCCTCGCCCTTCTTGCGCACATAGCGCACCGACAGGCGGGCGCGGTAGCGGTAGCGCCAGGCCGGCCCTTCAATCGGCCTGAGCAGGTTGTCGGCCTTGACCTTGCCGATGAAGCGCAGGTTGTCTTCGAGCACGCGCTGCTTGACGGCAACCTGCGCGCCGCTGTGCAGGTGCTGCATCTTGCAGCCGCCGCAAGCGCCGGTATGCATGCCGAAATGCGGGCAGGCCGGCCGCACGCGCTGCGACGACTCGTGGTAGATCGCCGTCAGGGTGGCTTTTTCAAAGCTGCTTTTCTTGCGGTACACGTTGGCCGTCACCTGCTCGAAAGGCAGTGCGCCCTCAATGAACACGACCTTGCCATCGGCGCGGTGGGCAATGCCCTGGGCCTCGATGTCGAGGGACTCGACGGTGAGCAGATCAAGCGGGTACTCTGCGGGTACGGGCGCTGGCTGAATAGGGTGTTCTTGCGTCATTTCGGTCATGCCGCATTGTCTCAGGCCGAATTGCCATTTCATGGACACAACACAGCTCAGGTATGCTTTAGACACTGCATTTTCCGATCTCACGCCATGAAAACCAAGCCGCCAGCCCCAAACAGATTGAACCCCAAGAATGACCGTATTGTTCTGGTGCTCCAGGGCGGTGGCGCGCTCGGCGCCTACCAGGCAGGGGTCTTTCATGCGCTGGATGAACATGATCTGATGCCGGACTGGGTGGTGGGAACGTCGATCGGCGCAATCAACGCGGCCATTATTGCCGGCAACGACAAACCCACACGCATGAAGCGTCTCAAGGAGTTCTGGGATCGCGTTTCGCACACGGACTGCATCGACATGGAAAAAATTCCGGATCAGGCGCGGCGGTTCAATATCAATTTATCCACCCTCGATACCGTGGCGCAGGGCGTGCCGGGCTTTTTCGCGCCGCGCCTGATCAACCCGTTCGCCGTCGGTTTTGCGGTGGCTCCCGAACAGGCAAGTTTTTACGACACCAGCCCATTGAGTGACACGCTCAAGGATCTGGTGGATTTCGCATATCTCAATGCGGACGGCGCAACGCGCTTGACGGTTAATGCGATGCAGGTCAAAAGCGGCCAGCTGGCCAGTTTTGACAGTGCAAAGCAAACCATCGGTGTTGAACACATCATGGCAAGCGGCGCATTGCCGCCCGGCTTTCCTCCGGTGCGCGTGGATGGCGAACTGTACTGGGATGGCGGTCTATATTCCAACACGCCGCTCGAATCAGTGCTCGACGACAAGTCGTATGTTGATACCTTGTGTTTCATGGTCGATTTATGGAGTCCCGGCGGGCCGGAACCCAGGACTTTTGATGAAGTGCAAACGCGCCAAAAAGACGTGATGTTTGCATCCCGCACCAAGCGCCACATCGAAACTTACATACAGAACCAAAAGTTGCAGCACACCTTGCGCAAGTTGTACCAGCAATTGCCGGAAAAACTTAAAAGCGAGATCCAGCCGGATATGCTGCCCGCCATGGGAGCCGACAACACCCTGCACATCGTGCAGCTATCCTATGCCGGACGGGACTGGGGCATGGCATCGAAAGACATCAATTTCTCCAGGGGCTCGATTGAATGGCGCTGGGACCAGGGCTATCAGGACACAAAACGCGCAATCGAACAGGCGGGATGGCTTTCTTTCATATCGGAAGATACAGCCCTGGTGGTGCATGAAGTCGCCCCCTATGTTTTTGAAAAAACCATCAAAAAGTGACGCCGGGCCCGAAACCCGGCCCGAAACAACCCGGCAGAGTCATCAAAAAAGGGAGTTCCGCTTGCGCGGAACTCCCTTTTTTTCCAGTGCCAGCCGCTTACCTGGCGGGCAGGTACTTGGCCGGATCGACCGGCTTGCCCTGGCGGCGGATTTCAAAATGCAGCTTGACCTTGTCCGCATCGCTGTTGCCCATTTCGGCAATCTTCTGGCCTTTCTTGACGGTCTGGTCTTCCTTGACCAGCAAAGTCTTGTTGTGCGCGTAGGCGGTCAGGAAGGTGTTGTTGTGCTTGAGGATGATCAGGTTGCCGTAGCCCCGCAGGCCGGCCCCCGAATACACCACGCGGCCGTCGGCGGACGCCACCACGGGGTCGCCGGATTTGCCTGAAATATCCAGGCCCTTGTTCTTGGCCTCGTCGAAGCCGCCCACCAGCGTGCCCTGGGCCGGCCAGATCCAGCCAACGTCTTCGTCGCTGCCCGTGGCGGCCGGCGGCGGTACGGAACCATTGCCGTTGACCGGGGCTGAAGCCGCGCGCGCGGCGCTGGCAGCCTGGGCAGCAGGCGTTCCGGCGGAACCCGGCAGCACCGGCCGGGTAACGACCTGGGCGCCATCGGTGGCGGGCGGTATGACGCGCAGCACTTGCCCGACTTCGATCAGGTTGGGGTTTTCCAGGCTGTTCCAGCGGGCAATGTCGCGCCAGTTCTGGCCGTTTTCCAGGCCGATGCGGATCATGGTGTCGCCGGGCTTGACCATGTAGTAGCCGGGTTTTCCGGCGTTTTCAGCGCCGGGCAGCGGTTTGGCGGCATCGCCGCCGGAAGCCGGGCGGGACAGGCCTGTGCCACGATCTTCGACGGGGGCGCTGTTCAGCGTGCGTGAGCCGCAGCCGACGGCCAGCAGCAGGGCTGCGGCCAGGGCGCAGGGCAGCGCCAGGGCGGAAGTCCAGCGGGTGCGCGTGTGGGGTCGGGAAGCAGGAAGTGACTCCATGCTGTGTGACCAGGTGCTTTTACTCATTGATTCCTTCTTCTTTAGGACTTACGCAAATAAGGATGCCACGACGGTACCTGCCTTTGTGGCAGGCGGCTTGCCTGGGCCTGTTTTGCGTAAGTCATGTTCTTTAACCTTAACCATTGCCTGATGCGGGCCGCCAGTGGCAGGCCCCAGCTCATCCGATTCCTGATTTTAAAGGGACAAAGTGGACCGCCTCCAGTAAAGTCTGCCGAATTCCCTGCGGCGTCCTGTCAATCACCACCAGTGCCTGGGCGCCGCTGGCATCCTGCAGCGGCGCCACCAGGCGCCCGCCCATGGCCAGTTGCCCGGTCCAGGCCGGCGGAATGGCTTCGCCGCCGGCTGCGGCAATGATGGCGGCATATGGCGCGCCCTTGGCAAAGCCGTGCATGCCGTCGCCAAACAGCAGATGCACGTTGGCCAGGCGCAGGGTGCGCAGGTTTTCCCTGGCCTTGTCGTGCAGGCCGCGCAGGCGCTCCATGCTGTAAACCTCGGTGGCCAGGTGGCTCAGGACGGCCGCCTGGTAGCCGCAGCCGGTGCCGATTTCCAGCACCCGCCCGAGCCGGCCGCTGGCGTCGGTCAGGCCGTGCCGCAGCAATTCGAGCATGCGCGCCACCACATTCGGCTTGGAGATGGTCTGGCCAAAGCCAATCGGCAGGCTGGTGTCCTCATAGGCCATGCCGGCCAGCGCGGTATCGACAAAATGGTGGCGCTGCACCGCCCCCATGGCCGCCAGCACCTGCGCATCGTGTAGGCCCTGCTCGGCCAGCCGGCGCACCATGCGCGCGCGCACGGCCGAGTCCAGCCCGAAACCGTCCGAGGCTCCGGGCTGGAACGGTTTTTTCAGGTCATTCTGGCCTGCAGCGCTGCTGGAGCTTGCGGAAACAGCTACTTTTTTAATAGCAAAAGAATTGCTCTTGACGCCATTGAGCTGCACCGGAAACGCGGGCCGTGAACCGGCTGAAGACAGTTTGCCGGCGGAATCCAGGGGCGGCTTTGACGGGGTCTTCATGGCTCAATCCCTTTTTCAGTGCTTGTGCGTCAGCCGGGCTGCCGTTTGCGCCCAGTAGGGCAGCCGCTCATGATCCGTCAAATCCACCTGCAGCGGCGTGATGGACACATAGCCGTGGGTGGTGGCATGAAAGTCGGTGCCCTCGCCGGCTTCCTTGGCCGGGCCGGCGCCGCCTATCCAGTACATATTTTCCCCGCGCGGGCTGGTCTGCACGATGACGCGCTCGGCCGCATGGCGGCGCCCCAGCCGGCACACCTTGAAGCCCAGGGCCTGCCCGGCCGGCAGGTTGGGAATGTTCACGTTGAGCAGCCAGGGCGGAACGGTCGGCTGCGCGCCTTCGGCCACGGCTTCGAGCGAAGGCATCAGTTGCAGCACCAGGTTGCGCGCCTGCTGCGCCGCCACGTCGATATGCGTCCAGCCTTTTTCGGTCTGCGAAAACGCAATCGCCGGAATGCCGAACAGATAACCCTCCATAGCCGCGCCGACGGTGCCCGAATAAATCGTGTCGTCGCCCATGTTGGCGCCGTTGTTGATGCCCGACACCACCAGGTCGGGCCGGTAGCCCAGCAGGCCGGTCAGGGCAATGTGAACGCAGTCGGCAGGGGTGCCGTTGATGTAGCGAAAGCCGTTGGCTGCCGTCTGCACATACATTGGCGAATGCAGCGTCAGGGCGTTGGATTTGGCGCTGTTGTTCTGCTCGGGCGCCACCACCTCGACATCGGCAATGGTTTTCAGCGCTTCATACAGGGCGACGATGCCGCTGGCCTGGTAGCCGTCGTCGTTGCAGATCAGGATTTTCATGGCTTCGATTCTAAGGTCACGGTCGAGACAGGCGGCGCGGGTTTTCAGGGGTGCCGGATGCCCACGCACACGATGGCACCGGCTGCGCTGTGCATGCCGCTGCCGGAAGGCTTTGCGTTTGTCGATGCCGCCGCCTTCATCATGATTTACGCCACCTCGCACCATGCGCTGGCTGACCGGGCGCGGCTTTTGCCCGGCGAAACCGTGCTGGTGCTGGGCGCCGGGTCATCGCGGCGGCCTCCAGCGACGGAAAATGCGCGCTCTGCCAGTCCATCGGCGCCGACGTCACCATCAACTACAGCACGCAAGACCTGCGCGAAGCCGTCAAGCTGCTGACGAACGGCAAAGGCCCGGACGTGATCTATGACCCGGTGGGCGGCGACCTGGCCGAGCCGGCGTTTCGCTCGATTGCCTGGCGCGGCCGCTACCTGGTGGTGGGGTTCGCCGGCGGAAGCATTCCCGCGCTGCCGCTGAACCTGACGCTGCTCAAGGGCGCATCCATCGTTGGCGTGTTCTGGGGCGGCTTTGCCAGGAACGAGCCCAAGGCCAACGCCAGCGCCATGACCGAGCTGGCGCAGTGGTGTGCGCAGGGAAAGATCAAGCCGGTGATTGACCGCACACTGTCCATGGCCGAGCTGAAGCAGGCCTATGCGCGCATGGGCTCGCGCGGGGTGATGGGCAAACTGGTGATGCCCAACTGACGCGAAGCGCTTCAGGGTTCAGACCGTTGCCATGTTGGCGGAAAAGTGCTTAAGGTAGCGCGGCGGCAGGTCTGCCACGCGCATCATCATCGGCAGGTCGGCCGAATTGAAGTCCGGGTCCCAGGCCGGCGCACCCAGCACCCTTGCGCCCAGGCGCAGGTAGCCCTTGATCAGCGCAGGCGGCTCGACCACCAGCGAGTCGTCCAGCTGCTCCACCGGCAGGGCCAGGCGCGGCGTGACCCGGTATTCAATCGCCGCCAGGTGCGTCTGCCTGAGCTGGCGCCAGATGCTGGCGGCGGCATGCCCGCCCGACACGCCGTTGTGCTGCATCGGAATGCTGGCGCAGCCGATCATGGTGTCGAGCTGGTTGCGGCCCATGAACTCGGCCAGCGCGGCCCACAGCGCCAGGATCACGCCGCCGTGCCGGTGGTCGGCATGCACACAGCTGCGGCCCAGCTCGACCATGCGCTGGCGCAGGCCACGCAGCCGGACCAGGTCAAACTCGATGTCGCTGTAGGTGCTGCCGGCGCGCCTGGCCTGCGTCGGGGTCAGCACCCGGTAGGTGCCGATCACCTGTCCGCTGGCCGAGTCGCGCACCAGCAGGTGCTCGCAGTAGTCATCGAACAGGTCAATGTCGTGGCCGGGCACGATTTTGGGCAGGGTGGCGCCCATTTCCAGCGCAAACACCTGATACCTCAGTCGTTGCGCTTCGCGCACTTCGTCCTGGTGCCGGGCCCAGCTGACCGAAACTTTCCCCACGGCCGGGGCTGGAACCTGGACCAAAGAGGCTGGAATGAGCGCATGAGCGCTTTGATGAAGTGACCTCCGTGGCATTCCGACAGGCGAAAATGCAAAGGTTGGGGTGGGCAGTTCTTTCATGGCTGATTCCTGGTTCTCGGGGTCAATCACACAGCGCCGGGCCTGCCAATGCATTCCCTGCGCACGGGTCGTAAAAAAGCCCCTGGAAAGGGGCTGGAAACGGGTGGCGCATCAACTGGCGGCAGGCCGCGTTTTGACATCCACGCACTGGCCATGGCGCCCGGCGGATGCCGACAGGCCTTCCAGCCAGGGCCGGGTGCCGGGCTTGAAGCGCAAGCCGCCGGGGCTGCTGGCCATGGCGTGGGCGGTGCAGCGAAGAATGCGCAGCCGCTGCCTGTCAAGTTCGTGAATTGCAGCGCTGGCGGCGTGGCCAGGGCTTTGCGGGTGTTCAGCGGCGGGTTTCATGTCCAATGCCATTGCGTACTCCATCAAGCGGTAATGACGGAATTCTGGGCGCCGGGGGTGACGGGGCCGTGTCAGTTAAGTGGCAGTTGTATGACAGGACGCCAGGCGGGCTTGGGAGCGGCCCGGGCGCTATTGAATCAGGAGCTGCCTGCGCAGGCAGGCCGTGCGCAAACAGCCGATTTCATCGATAAATCGGCATTTTTGTTACAGCGTGCGCTGGTTCACCCGCCGGGACAGCGCTTCGGCGCTTTCCCGGCGCTCGCTGTAGCGGTCCACCAGGTAAGGCGACAAATCCCGCGTCAGCAAGGTGAACTTGACGAGTTCCTCCATCACATCGACCACCCGGTCGTAGTAAGCCGAGGGTTTCATGCGGCCGGCTTCGTCAAACTCCAGGAAGGCCTTGGCCACCGACGACTGGTTGGGAATCGTCAGCATGCGCATCCAGCGGCCCAGCACGCGCAGCTGGTTGACGGCATTGAAGGACTGCGAGCCGCCCGAGACCTGCATCAGCGCCAGCGTCTTGCCCTGCGTCGGGCGCACCGCGCCCGACGCCAGCGGAATCCAGTCGATCTGCGCCTTCATGATGCCGGTCATGGCGCCGTGGCGTTCGGGCGATGTCCAGACCATGCCCTCGGCCCACTGCGCCAGTTGCCGCAGCTCCTGCACCTTCGGGTGGGTGTCGGGCGTGTCGTCGGGCAACGGCAGGCTGCGCGGGTCGAAGGTGCGGGTGTCGCAGCCCATGGCCTGCAGCAGCCGCGCCGCCTCCTCGCTCAGCAGCCGGCTGTAGGAGCGCTCGCGCACCGAGCCGTAGAGCAGCAGGATGCGCGGCGCGTGCAGGCTGGGCGCAGGCGTTTGCAACTGCTCCCGCGTGGGCCGCGCAAAAAGCGCCGGGTCGATGTTGGGCAGGTCCATGGCGAGGGACGCGGCGGGGGCATTAGCGTGCGGCAACACGCTCTCCCTGTGCATTGACGACCGGCTCGCCGTCCTCCTTGCTGAAGGCGGCGCGTTGCGGCAGCGGCAGGATGTCCAGCACGGCTTCCGACGGGCGGCACAGGCGCGTGCCCAGCTTTGTCACCACGATGGGCCGGTTGATCAGGATGGGATGGGCCAGCATGGCATCGACCAGCGCGTCGTCGCCAATGGCGGGCTGGTCCAGCCCCAGCTCCGCGTACAGCGCTTCCTTGCGCCGCATCATTTCGCGCACCGGCACGGCCATTTGCGCGATCAGCGCCAGCAGGGTGTCGCGCGTGGGCGGTGTTTTCAGGTAGTCGATGACCGCGGGCTCCTCGCCGCTGTTGCGGATCAGCGCCAGCACATTGCGCGAGGTGCCGCATTTCGGGTTGTGATAAATCGTCACATGGGACATGTACAGTTTCTCCAGTTAAATTTTTACGCCGGCCGGATGGAAAAATAAACTCAATTCCATATTTCAATTATAGTTGAACTATGCAAATAGAAACCCTTCCCGAACTCCTCGCGCCGCTCGACGAGCCAGCCGCTGTCAAGGCGCTGGCCGCGCTGGCGCAGGCGCAGCGCCTGCGCGTTTTCCGCGCGCTGGTGGTGGCCGGACCCGACGGGCTGACGCCGGGCGTGATGGCCGAACAACTGGCCGTGGCGCCGAGCGCGCTGTCCTTTCACCTCAAGGAGCTGGCCCATTCCGGCCTGGTCAGCAGCGAGCCGCGCGGCCGCAACCTGATTTACCGCGCCAGCATCGCGCACATGAACGCCCTGCTGGCCTACCTGACCGAGCATTGCTGCGAAGGCCAGCCCTGCGGCGCCGGCGCGGCGGCGGTTTGCTGATGATTCAATGCATTTTTGCCACTCTGCGCAGGTCCAGCATGCGCAAGCAGCTATCAACTTAATAGCAATCAATTCTTTCACCCACCGAGTCATCACCATGTCTGAACGCCCGCTCCACGTTTTATTTCTGTGCACCCACAACTCGGCGCGCAGCATTTTGGCCGAAGCCATCCTGAACCACATTGGCCAGGGCCGCTTCAAGGCTTTTTCGGCCGGCAGCCATCCGCATGAAAACCAGCAGCCGAATCCGCTCGGGCTGCAGGTGCTGCGCCAGGCCGGCATTTCCACCGAAGGCCTGCACAGCAAAAGCTGGGATGAGTTCGGCCAGCCTGACGCGCCGCGCATGGACCTGGTCATCACCGTCTGCGACAACGCGGCCGGCGAGGTCTGCCCCTACTGGCCCGGCCAGCCCGCCACCGCGCACTGGGGCTACCCCGACCCGTCGGAAGTCGAAGGCAGCGGGGCGCAAAAGCTCGAAGCCTTTCGGCAAACCTTTCTGGCCCTGCACCGCCGGCTGGCCCTGCTGGTCAGCCTGCCGGCCGAAAAACTCGAACGCGCGATGCTGCAAGGCACGGCCCGCGACCTGGGCCGGTCCTAGGCCCGCCTCGGGCAAAACCGCCGCCGATTTCCGGCTGTGCCCATCGTTCGCACCGGCACGCCCCGGAAAAATAACCCCAAACCCCCCGCTCAAAGGACTTTCGTGCTTGTCGCCCTGTTGATTTTTATCGCCACCCTCACGCTGGTCATCTGGCAGCCTCGCGGCCTGGGCATCGGCTGGAGTGCCTCGCTGGGCGCCCTGGCCGCCCTGCTGTCGGGCGTGGTCCAGCCCGGTGACATCCTGGTCGTCTGGCACATCGTCTGGAACGCCACCGCCACCTTCATTGCCGTCATCATCATCAGCCTGGTGCTGGACGAAGCCGGCTTTTTTGAGTGGTCAGCCCTGCATGTGGCACGCTGGGGCGGCGGCAGGGGCCGCTGGCTGTTTGCACTGATCGTGCTGCTGGGCGCCTGCGTGGCGGCGCTGTTCGCCAACGATGGCGCGGCGCTCATCCTGACGCCCATCGTGATGGCCATGCTGCTGGCGCTCGGCTTCAGCCCGGCGGCGACGCTGGCCTTCGTGATGGCCGCCGGGTTCATTGCCGACGTGGCCAGCCTGCCGCTGGTGGTGTCCAACCTGGTCAACATCGTGTCGGCCGACTTTTTCAGGATCGGCTTCAACGCCTACGCCGCCGTGATGATTCCGGTCAACATCGCCGCCATCCTGTCGGCCCTGGCGGTGCTGATGCTTTATTTCCGGCGCGACATCCCGCGCCACTACGATGTCGCCCAGCTCCGGCAACCCGCCACCGCCATCCGCGACGCGGCCACCTTTCGGGTCGGCTGGGTGGTGCTGCTGATGCTGCTGCTGGGCTTTTTCGGCCTGGAGCCGATGGGCGTTCCGGTCAGCGCCACGGCAGCGGTCTGCGCGGTGCTGCTGCTGCTCGTGGCTGGGCGTGGGCATGTCATCAGCACGCGCAAGGTGATGCGCGGCGCGCCGTGGCAAATCGTCGTCTTTTCGCTGGGCATGTACCTGGTGGTGTACGGCCTGCGCAACCAGGGCCTGACGGCGCAAATCGCCGTGCTGCTGGACTACTTCGCCGCCGGGGGCGTCTGGGGCGCGGCCTTTGGCACCGGATTCCTGACGGCTCTGCTGTCGTCCGTGATGAACAACATGCCCACCGTGCTGGTGGGCGCGCTGTCGATTGAAGCGACGCAGGCCACCGGCGTGGTCCGGGAAGCCATGATTTACGCCAATGTGATCGGCAGCGACCTCGGCCCCAAGATCACCCCCATCGGCTCGCTGGCCACGCTGCTGTGGCTGCATGTGCTGGCGCGCAAGGGCATGACGATTGGCTGGGGCTACTACTTCAAGGTGGGCATCGTGCTGACCGTTCCGGTGCTGGCGGTGGCGCTGGCGGCACTGGCGCTGCGCCTGACGCTGTGGTGACGGGCGCTGGTTTCGGCTGGCAAAAAGAAGGTTTTCATGCCTTGCCGCAGGATGCGGTAGCGCTTCACGCCAGCCACTTCTGATAAAACTGCGCCCGGCCCATCGCCGGGTCCAGCTGGTAGCCGGCAAAGCCCACGCGTTCATACAGCCGGACCGCGCTGGCGTTGCCGGCAAGCACTTCCAGCGTCAGCTTGCAGGCGCCGCGCTCGCGGGCTATGGTTTCGGCCAGCGCCAGCATCTGCCCGGCCACGCGCTGGCCCCGGTGGCTGGGCATGACCGCCACGTCGTGGATATTGACCAGCGGGCGGCAGGCAAAGGTTGAAAAACCTTCGATGCAGTTGACCAGGCCCACCGCTTGCCCGCCCGCAAACGCCAGCACGCTGAAGGCCTGCGGCCGCGCGGCCAGCGCTGCAACCAGATGGGTTTTGGCAAACTCGCTGAGCGCTTCGCCACCGCCGGCCGGGTCTTGCGCATAGGCGTCGAGCAGGCGGACCAGCGCATCGGCATGCACAGGGTCGTGGTAGTCGGCCCGGCAGATGCGCAGGGGTAAAACGGTGGAGGAAATGGAGTCGGTCACGCGTCGCTTCTTTCGCTGAATACAGGAGCGTGGATTTTAAGGACCGGCTTTACAGCAGGTTTACCGGCCTATTTCCCCGGCCTGCATCTGCCCGGGTGCGCTTGCAGGGATAATTATTTGGCGCTGATTCAGCGCTGCGCCCCGGCCTTCAGACCGGGGCTGCGGATGGCTCATCCCATCGACTACAAAACATCAAAATGCCGCGCCCAGCCACCCTGTCGCGGCATGCAACAGGACCGCTGATGGACCCCCAAGTGACGACTCCGCCCATCCACGCCAAGACGGTTCCCGAGCAATCCACGCAACCCGCCAAGCGCCCGGGCCGCCGCGCGCGCATCGTGGGCGGCCTGCTGGCCATGCTGGCGCTGGGCGGCACCGGCTGGCTGGCCTGGCGCCTGACGCATCCCGATACCTCAGCCGGCACGACTGCCGGCGCGGCGGGCGGACGGCGCGGTGCACCAGCCACCACCGTCGGCGTGGCCACGGCGGAAAGCACAAGCATTCCGATCATCCTCGAAGCCCTGGGCACGGTCACGCCGCAGGCCACCGTCAAGGTCAGGCCGCAGGTCTCGGGCGTGATGGAAAAGGTGCTGTTCAAGGAAGGTCAGATGGTGCGCGCCGGCGAGCTGATGGCAACCATAGACCCGCGCCAGTTCGAACTGGCGCTGATGCAGGCCAGCGGCCAGCGCCAGCAGGGCGAGGCGCAACTCGCCAGCGCCCGCATCACGCTGGCGCGTTTCAGGACGCTGCTGGGGCAGGACTCGATTGCGCGCCAGGAAGTCGATACGCAGGACGCGCTGGTCAAGCAGCTCGAAGGCACGGTGGTGATCGACAAGGCCAATGAAGGCACGGCGCGCTTGAACCTGGGCTATGCCCGCGTGGTCGCGCCCATCAGCGGCCGCGTCGGTCTGCGCACCGTCGATGTGGGCAACATCGTCAGCAGCAGCGACGCCAGCGGCATTGCAGTCATCACGCAGCTCAGCCCGATTGACGTGGTGTTTGCCGTGCCGCAGGACCAGGCGGGCGAGTTGCAGCAGGCCGCCGCGCTTGGCACGGCCATGAAGGTCACAGCGCTCGACCGGACCCGCGCCAGCGCACTCGACAGCGGCATGTTCGCCTCGCTGGACAACCAGGTCGATACCACGACCGGCACGGTCAAGGCCAAGGCGCGTTTCGCCAACCGCCAGCTGGCGCTGTTCCCCAGCCAGTTCGTCAATGTGCGGCTGGAGCTGCGCACGATTGACAACGCGGTGACGGTGCCGGTGGCGGCGCTGCGCCACGGCAATGCCGGCGACTATGTGTATGTGGTGAATGCCAGCGAGCGCACCGTCAGCCTGCGGAAGGTAGAACGCGGCCAGGCCACGGCGGACAGGGTCCAGATCACCGCCGGCCTGAAGGCGGGCGAGCAGGTCATCACCGAAGGCGCCGACCGGCTCAAGGACGGCGCCTCCGTGGTGCTGCCGGGCGACAGCCCCAAAGGCATGAGCGGCGCGGGCGGCGGCAAGCGCAAGCGACCCGGCGCGCCAGCCGATGGCGCGCCGGCAGCCGGCGCTTCCAGCCCGCAACGCCACCGGCGCGCTTCGCAAGCCGAGGGCGCATGAGCCCGCACGACCCAGCCGCAGCGCCGGGCGCGTCATCCGGCGCGCCCGAGGCCTTTGACGGGCGCGGGGAGCCGTCCACCGCCAGCCCGTCGCGCCCCTTCATCATGCGGCCGGTGGCCACCGCGCTCTTGATGCTGGCCATCGTGCTGGCGGGGCTGGTCGGCTTCAGGCTGCTGCCGCTGTCGGCCCTGCCGCAGGTCGATTACCCGACCATCCAGGTGCAGACGCTCTACCCCGGCGCCAGCCCGGAAGTGATGGCGCAGACCGTGACCGCGCCGCTGGAGCGCCAGTTCGGCCAGATGGCCGGTTTGAGCCGCATGAGTTCGACCAGCACGGCGGGCGTGTCCATCGTCACGCTGCAGTTCGGCCTGGGGCTGGCGCTGGACGTGGCCGAGCAGCAGGTGCAGGCAGCCATCAACGCCGGCGGCTCGCTGCTGCCGGCTGATTTGCCCGCGCCGCCGGTCTATGCCAAGGTCAATCCGGCCGATGCGCCGGTGCTCACGCTGGCCATCACCTCCGACACGCTGGCGCTGACCGAAGTGCAGAACATCGTCAACACCCGGCTGGCGCTGAAGATCAGCCAGGTGGGCGGCGTCGGGCTGGTCGCGCTCAGCGGCGGCCAGCGGCCCGCCGTGCGCATCCAGGCCGACACGCGGGCGCTGGCGTCCCATGGCCTCGGGCTCGATGCACTGCGAACCGCCATCACCGCCGCCAACGCCAATGGCGCCAAGGGCAGCATCGACGGCCCGACGCGCTCGTACTCGATCAATTCCAACGACCAGCTGCTGGCCGCCGCAGACTACCAGAACCTGATCATTGCCTGGCGCAACGGCGCCGCGGTGCGCGTATCAAACGTGGCCCAGGTGGTGGAAAGCGCCGAGAACACCCAGCTCGGCGCTTGGGCCAGCATTGCCTGCGACGCCAGCGCGTCACCAGACGAAAAGAACGACTGCCTCGGAACGCCCGGCCGGCGGCTGGTGCCCGCCATCATCCTGAACGTGCAGCGCCAGCCCGGCGCGAATGTGATTGCCACCGTGGACGCCATCAAGGCGCGCCTGCCCGAGCTGCAGGCCGGCCTGCCGACCTCGATGCGGGTCGATGTGCTGAGCGACCGCACCACCGGCATCCGGGCTTCCGTGCTGCATGTCGAGATCGAGCTGCTGCTGGCCGTGCTGATGGTGGTGCTGGTGATCTTTGCGTTTTTGCACAAGCTGCGCGCCACCGTGATTGCCAGCCTGGCCGTGCCGATTTCGCTCATCGGCACCTGCGGCGCGATGTATTTGCTGGGCTACAGCCTGAACAACCTGAGCCTGATGGCGCTGACGATTGCCACCGGCTTCGTGGTCGATGACGCCATCGTGATGATCGAGAACATCTCGCGCTACATCGAGGAAGGCGAAACGCCGATGTTCGCCGCGCTCAAGGGCGCCAGGCAGATCGGCTTCACGATCATCTCGCTGACGGTGTCGCTGATTGCGGTGCTGATTCCGCTGCTGTTCATGGGCGACGTGGTGGGACGGCTGTTCCGCGAATTCGCCATCACGCTGGCCATCACGATTTTGATTTCGGCGGTGGTGTCGCTGACCCTGGTGCCGATGATGTCGGCCAGATGGTTGAAAGCCGAGCCGAAAAAAGCCCCCACGCTCCCCGCTTCGCGTGGTTCGCTGCCCTTGCAGGGCGCCACGCCGCCAGAGGCGGCGCATCTTCAGGCTGTCCAAGCCCGCGCAGGCGGGCTCGGAGCCGCAGCCTTCAGCCCCGAGGGGGCCGCCCCGTCTGCGGCCTGGCAAAGCCAGTTCCGCGACGGGAACTTGAACGAGCGGGAAGATGGGGCCGCAGGGATTGGTGCGCGCTTGCAGCGCTTTTTCGACGGCGTGATCGTTCGCTACGACCAGTCGCTGACCTGGGTGCTCAGGCACCAGGGCGCGACGCTGCTGGTGGCGCTGGCGACACTGGGGCTCACCGTGCTGCTGTACATGCTGATTCCCAAAGGACTGTTCCCGACGCAGGACACCGGCCAGCTGCAGGCGCGGGTCGAAACCGCCCAGTCGGTGTCGTATGCCCGCATGGCCGGGCTGCAGCAGGCGGCTGCGCGGGAAATTTTGCAAGACCCGGACGTGGATGCGCTGAGTTCCTTCATCGGCGTCGATGCGGCCAACAACAGCATGCTGCACACCGGCCGCATGCTGATCAACCTGAAAAAAGAGCGCACCGGCAGCCAGCAGGCCACCATGGACCGGCTGCGCGAGCGCGCCAGCCGGGTCGCCGGCGTGACGCTGTACCTGCAGCCGACGCAGGACTTGACGATTGACGCCGAGACCGGCCCGACGCAGTTCCGCGTGTCGATGGAAGGCGCCAGCAACGCCACGGTGGTGCAGTGGGCCAACAAGCTGGCCGAGCGCATGGCGCTGTCCGCCAGCCTGCGCAACGTGGTGTCGGACGCCGGCGCCCAGGGCGCGGCAGCCTTCATCAACGTGGACCGCGACAGTGCCTCGCGCCTGGGCATTGCCGCGTCGGTGGTTGACGATGCGCTGTACAGCGCGTTCGGCCAGCGCATCGTCTCGACGATCTTCACCGAGACCAACCAGTACCGCGTGATCCTTGAAGCCCTGCCCGACACGCTGGCCACGCCGGCCTCGCTGGGCGACCTGCCTTTGAAAACTGGCTCAGGCACGACCACGCCGCTGTCGTCGATAGCCACCATCACCGAGCAGCCCGCGCCGCTGCAGATCACCCACGTCGCCCAGTACCCGGCCACGACGCTGGGCTTTGACACCGCGCCCGGCGTGTCGCTGGGCAAGGCGGTTGACGAGGTCAGGCAGGCGGCGAAAGACATCGCCATGCCGGCCAGCGTGACACTGACCTTTTTGGGCGCGGCCGGCGCCTACCAGTCGTCGCTCTCAAACCAGCTGTGGCTTATTTTGGCGGCGGTGGTCTGCGTGTACATCGTGCTGGGCGTGCTGTATGAAAGCTATGTGCACCCGATGACGATTCTCTCGACGCTGCCGTCGGCGGGCGTGGGCGCCTTGCTGGCGCTGATGCTGAGCGGCTCGGATTTGGGCGTGATCGGCATCATCGGCATCATCTTGCTGATCGGCATTGTGAAAAAGAACGCCATCATGATGATCGACTTTGCGATTGACGCCGAGCGCCATCAGGGCAAGTCGCCGCAGGACGCGATTCACCAGGCGGCGCTGCTGCGCTTTCGGCCGATTTTGATGACGACGCTGGCGGCGCTGTTTGCTGCCGTTCCCTTGATGCTGGGTTTTGGCGATGGCGCGGAGTTGCGGCGGCCGCTGGGGCTGGCGATTTTTGGCGGCTTGATCGTTAGCCAGGTGTTGACGCTGTTCACGACGCCTGTCATTTACCTGGCGTTTGACCGGCTGGGGCGGCGGTTTGGGCGGAAGGAGCGGATGGATGCTTCTTTTTTATGACTTTTATGGCTCTTGCGCTTGCCCTGCTTGCGCGAGTAGCTATTTAATTGATAGCGGTTTTCGCTGCGTGGACTGGCTGGCCGGGGGTTGCCCGGCGGCAACTCACTTTTCTTTGCTTCGCCAAAGAAAAGTAAGCAAAAGAAAGGCGACCCGGCTGTCTGGGGCCTTGCGCTTCGCTTCAGGCGACCTGCGCTGCCCCGGAAAAACGGGGGTCGGCGCAAACTCGCTTCACTGCGTTACGCTCAAACAACGCGCCGCCCTGATCCCGTTTTTCCGGGGCATCACAGGCCCAGACAGAACGGGGCAATCGGGGAACGAAGTCAAAACAGCCAAACAGCCAAACAGCCACCGCGCCCGGGTTTCAGTCCAGAATGCTACTAATTCGATAGCTAATTGTGCAGGTGGGGCATGCGCAAATGACACTTTTTATGCACAAGCGCGAGTTCCCGCATCCGAATCCGCATCCGTTCCCGCTCCCGCAAGTCCCGTCCTGGCCGAGCCTGCGCTACGCCGCAAAAGCGGGATCAGGGCCGCGCGCTGTTTGAGCGCAGCGAGTTTGCGCGGACCCCCGCTTTTGCGGCGTAGCGCAGGTTGCCCGAAGCGAAGCGCAGGGACTCGGACTGCGGGTCGCCTTTTCTTTGCTTACTTTCTTTTGGCGAAGCAAAAGAAAGTGAGTTGCCGCCGGGCAACCCCCGGCCAGCCCAACCATGAAAAGTTAACCCAGCGGCAGGCAACAGGACTGCAGCCATGAGCCTGTCCAGCCCCTTCATCAACCGCCCCATCGCCACAGTCCTGCTAACCATCGGCCTCGCACTGGCAGGCATAGGCGCCGTCTTCGTCCTGCCCGTCGCCCCCCTGCCCCAGGTCGATTACCCGACCATCTCGGTCAGCGCCTCCCTGCCCGGCGCCAGCCCCGGCACCATGGCCAGCAGCGTCGCCACGCCGCTCGAACGCAGGCTAGGCGTGATCGCGGGCGTCAATGAAATGACCTCCAGCAGCGGCACCGGCTCGACCCGCATCAGCCTGCAGTTCGATCTGAACCGCAAGATCGACGCCGCCGCCAGAGAAGTGCAGGCCGCCATCAACGCCGCGCGCGCCGACCTGCCCGCCACGCTGCGCAGCAACCCGACCTACCGCAAGGCCAACCCGGCCTCGTCGCCGGTCATCATCCTGGCGCTGACCTCCAAGACCCGTTCGCCGGGGCAAATCTACGACGAAGTCTCCAACCTGGTGCAGCAAAAAATCGCCCAGGTGCCCGGCGTCGGCGATGTCGAACTGGGCGGCGGCTCGCTGCCCGCCGTGCGCGTCGAGCTGCTGCCCTTTGCGCTGAACCGCTACGGCGTCAGCATGGAAGACGTGCGCGCCGCCCTGCAGGCCGCCAACGCCAACCGGCCGCGCGGCGCGATTGAAGGCAAGGGCCAGCGCCTGCAGATTTATGCCACCGGCAGCACCGCCTCGGGCGGCCTGCGCGCGGCCGATTACCAGGGGCTGATCGTCGCCTGGCGCAACGGCGCGGCGATTCGCCTGAGCGACGTGGCCGAAGTCAGCAACGGCGTGGAAAACACCAACACCCTGGGCCTGTTCAACGGCCAGCCGGCGGTCATCGTGCTGGTCACGCGCCAGCCCGACGCCAACGTCATCGCCACCGTCGATGGCGTGCGCGCCCTGCTGCCCGAGCTGCAGGCGCAACTGCCGCAGGACGTGGAGCTGCGGGTCGCCTCGGACTCGACCAACTCGATTCGCTCGTCGCTGCACGAAATCGAGGTCACGCTCTTGATCTCGATTGCACTGGTGGTGCTGGTGGTCAGCGCCTTTTTGCGCAGCGCGCGCGCCACCTTCATCCCCGCCGTGGCGACCGTGGTGTCGCTGCTGGGCACCTTTGGCGTGATGTACCTGCTGGGCTTCAGCCTGAACAACCTGAGCCTGATGGCGCTCACGGTGGCGACCGGCTTCGTCGTTGATGACGCCATCGTGGTGCTGGAGAACACCAGCCGCCACATCGAGGCCGGCATGGACCGCTTCAAGGCGGCGCTGCTGGGCGCGCGCGAAGTCGGTTTTACCGTCCTGTCGATCAGCCTGTCGCTGGTGGCGGTGTTCATTCCGCTGCTGTTCATGGGCGGGCAGACCGGCCGGCTGTTCCGCGAATTCGCCGTCACGCTGTCGGCGGCGGTGATGATCTCGCTGGTGATTTCGCTCACCACCACGCCGATGATGTGCGCCTGGCTGCTCAAGCCGCATGCCGGCGCCAAGCCGCCCGGACGCATCGCGCGGGCCTTTGAAAACGCCTTCAATCGCCTGCTCAAGGGCTACGAAACCGCGCTCGACTGGGCGCTGGCCAGCAAACTGCTGGTCATGCTGATCCTGCTGGCGGTGATCGGGCTGAATGTTTACCTCTACATCGCCGCGCCCAAGGGCTTTTTTCCGCAGCAGGACACCGGCCAGATCAATGGCGGCCTGCGCGCCGACCGCAGCATTTCCTTCCAGGCGATGAGAGCCAAGCTCCAGCAGCTGGTGGACACCATCCGCGCCGACCCGGCGGTCGATACCGTGGTCGGCTTTACCGGCGGCTCGCGCGCCGGCGGCGGCTTCATGTTCATCAACCTCAAGCCGGCCGCGCAGCGCAGCGACTCCGGGCAGGCGGTGATTGCGCGGCTGCGTCCGCAACTGACGCGCGTGACCGGCGTGAGCCTGTTCCTGAACCCGGTGCAGGACCTGCGCGGCGGCGGGCGGCAGAGCAATTCCACCTACCAGTACACGCTGAAAAGCGACAACGCCGCCGACCTGAAAAAATGGGCCACCCGGCTGTCCGAGCAGATGAAGGGCGCCAGCGCGCTGACCGACGTGGACACCGACCAGGAAGAAAACGGCGTCGAAACCATGGTCACAGTGGACAGGGAAAGCGCGGCGCGGCTGGGCGTGAGTTCGCGCGATGTGGATAACGCGCTGTACAACGCCTTCGGCCAGCGCCAGGTCGCCACGATCTACGGCGAACTCAACCAGTACCACGTCGTCATGCAGGTGGCGCAGCGCTACATCGGCAGCCCCGAGGCGCTGAAAGACATCTATGTGCCGGCAAAAAACACGGCATCGGCCAGCGCCGCCGCCAGCCTCGTCAATCCGGCCCTGCGCGACCCGTCTTCCGGCCAGGCGCTGAGCGCCTCAGGCACGGCCATGGTGCCGCTGTCGGCGATGGCCCGCTTCAGCGAAAACGCCACCGCCGCCTCCATCAGCCACGAGGACGGCGAACTCTCGACCACCATTTCCTACAATCTGGCCGCCGGCAGCACGCTCAGCGCCGCCCAGGCCGCCGTCAGGGATGCGGAAGCCGCCATCAGCCTGCCGAACAATGTGCGCGGCAGCTTTGCCGGCACGGCGCTCAGCGCGCAGCAGTCGCAGGGCGAGCAGCCGCTCTTGATCCTGGCGGCGCTGGTGGTGATCTACATCGTGCTGGGCATCCTGTACGAAAGCCTGATCCACCCGCTGACGGTGATATCGACCCTGCCGTCGGCCGGCGTGGGCGCGCTGCTGGCGCTGCTGCTGTTCAAGATGGACCTGTCCATCATCGCGCTGATCGGCATTTTTCTGCTGATCGGCATCGTCAAGAAAAACGCTATTTTGATCATCGACTTTGCGCTGGATGCCGAACGCGCGCGCGGCCTGTCGGCGGTCGAAGCGGTGCGCGAAGCCTGCCTGCTGCGCTTCCGGCCGATTCTGATGACCACGCTGGCCGCCATTCTGGGCGCGCTGCCGCTGGCCATCGGCTTTGGCGAAGGGGCAGAACTTCGCCGGCCGCTGGGCATCACCATCATCGGCGGGCTGGTCGCCAGCCAGTTGCTGACGCTGTTGACGACGCCGGTGGTGTATGTGCTGCTCGACAAGCTGCGCCGCCGCAGCGCCGCCGAGCGCCACCTGAGCCGCCATCCCCACGAGCCGCCTGCAGCGCGTCCGCTGCAACCGCAATGAGGCACGCCATGTTGATTTTCTTGCATCGACCTGAAACCACCGTCATTCCCGCGAAGGCGAAAATCCAGGGGCGTTTCACCAAGGCTGGCGTTTTGCCGCGTCTGGATTCCCGCCTTCGCGGGAATGACGAATCTATAAAGTTGCCCATGCGCTCAACACTTTATCCCTGCAAACTCCTCGTTGCCGCCTTAGCCCTGGCGCTAGGGGGCTGCGCCGTCGGCCCCAACTACCAGCGCCCCACGACGCTAGATGTCAGCGCCTTCAAGGAAGCCGAAGGCTGGGTCGCCGCCGCCCCGGCCGATGCGCTGGAGCGCGGCCCGTGGTGGCTGCTCTTCGGCGACCCGGTGCTCGACGGCTTGGCGGCGCGCGTCGAAGTGTCGAACCAGAACGTCGCCGCCGCCGTGGCCGCCTATGCGCAGGCGCGCGCCGTGGTGCGCGAGCAGCGGGCGGCGCTGTTTCCCACGGTCACGCTGGACAGCGGCGCCAACCGCTCGCACAGCAGTTCGAGCAGCGCGACCGGCAGCGGCGGGCGCACCGGCAACAGCTACCAGCTCAGCATGGGCGCGAGCTGGGAGCCCGATGTCTGGGGCCGCCTGGGCCGCGCGGTCGGGAGCAGCGCGGCCAGCGCCCAGGCCAGCGCCGCCGACCTGGCCTCGGCCCGGCTGTCGGCGCAGGGCGAACTGGCCATCAACTACCTGACGCTGCGCCAGCTTGATGCGCAGAAAGCGCTGCTCGAAAGCACGCTGACCGGCTACCAGCGCACGCTGGAAATCACGCAGAACCGCTACAGCGCCGGCATTGCCGCCAAAACCGACGTGCTGCAGGCGCAAACCCAGCTGGCCAATGCGCAGGCCGACGACGCCGGGCTTGTCCGCCAGCGCGCCCAGCTGGAACACGCCATTGCCGTGCTGGTCGGCGAGGCGCCCGGCAATTTTTCGCTGCCGCCCGCCGGCTGGAAGCCCGTGGTGCCGGAAGTTCCGGTGGGCGTTCCGTCCACCCTGCTGCAGCGCCGCCCCGACATTGCCAGCGCCGAGCGCGGCGTGGCCGTGGCCAACGAACAGATCGGCATCGCTAGAGCCGCTTATTACCCCAGCCTGCCGCTGGGCGCATCGTATGGATTCGGCGCCAGCCGCGTGGCCGACCTGTTCAGCGCGTCGAGCAGCGTCTGGTCGCTCGGCCTGTCGGCGGCGCAAACCCTGTTCAACGCCGGCGCCACCCGCGCCCGCGTCGAAGGCAGTGAAGCGGCGCATGCGCAGGCGGTGGCGCGCTACCGGCAAACCGTGCTGACGGCGTTCCAGGGGGTTGAAGACCAGCTCGCCGCCACCCGCGTGCTGCTGGCCCAGCAGGATCTGCGCCGCCAGGCGTCCGAAGCCGCCGACCAGGTCGAGCAGCAGGTGCTCAACCGCTACCGCAGCGGCCAGGTCAGCTACACCGAAGTCATCACCGCCCAGGCCACCGCGCTGAACGCCCGCCGCGCGCTGGTGCAGGCCATGGCCGACCGCCAGACCACCGCCGTGGCGCTGATCCAGTCGCTGGGCGGCGGCTGGCAGGCCGGTCAATAAACGGGGCATCCGGCGACAAAAGCCGGGTTTGCGGTCGCTGCATGTAGCGGCGGACCTTGCGCCGTGCGCCTGGACAAGAGTTGATTTCACGAGGCAGGCGCTTGACCAAAAAAGCCTGCGACTTCCTCAGCGAAGGTCTATGCCTGCTTTTTCCGAAGCCACTGTGCCGAACGCCATCATTGACCAGGATCATGATGCCAAGCCTTGGATAAGCCATAGTCACAGCCAAGGAGTGCATATCATGAAATTGTTAACTGATCTTTTCTCTACCGACTATGGTCTTATGAGCATCATGGGAATTATGTTCATGATTGGGATGGGCGTGTTCTTCCTGCGGCTGTTCATGGGCAAGATGGATGCGGACGCCAAAAACGCCAGCAAATAAGCGCTGCGGCGGACTGCCGCCATGACGCATCTTCAGCATGCGGCGTTCTTTCCTTGTGGATAAGCGCAAGCGCTTCTGATTCGCGGACAGGCCTGGCATGAAATTACTATCTATTTGATAGCTGCTCACGCCGGTGGATATTGCGCAAAACAGCTATTTTGTTCGCAAATTCCGGCGCAAAACTGCCATCAGCGCAGCGTATCCGCCACCCGCTCGGCGCAGGCTCTGGCTTGTGTCGCATCGCGCGCCTCGACCATCACGCGCAGCAGCGGCTCGGTGCCGCTGGCGCGAATCAGGACGCGGCCGGTGTCGCCCAGTTCGATTTCCACCGCTTCGGTTTGCGCCGCCAGTTCCGCGCTGTTCTTCCAGTCCTGGCCGGGCTTGAGCCGGACATTGATCAGGGTTTGCGGAAACAGCACCACATCGGCCAGCAGCTGCGCCAGCGTCTTCTGGCTGCGCACACAGGCCTGCAGCACCTGCAGGGCGCTGATCAGGCCGTCGCCGGTGGTGTGCTTGTCCAGCGCCAGCAGGTGGCCCGAGCCTTCGCCGCCCAGCAGCCAGCCGCGCTTGTCAAGCTCTTCCAGCACATAGCGGTCGCCCACCCGGGCACGCACGAACTCGACGCCCCTGGCCTTCAGCGCCACTTCCACGGCCATGTTGGTCATCAGGGTGCCGACGGTTCCGGGCACTTTATCGCCTCGCGCCAGACGCTCGTTGACCATCAGGTACAGCACTTCGTCGCCGTTGAACAGCCGGCCTTGCGCATCGACCATCTGCAGCCGGTCCGCATCGCCATCGAGGGCAATCCCGTAGTCGGCCTTGTTGGCGAGTACGGCCTTGACCAGTGCCTGGGGGTGCGTGGCGCCGACGCCATCGTTGATATTCAGTCCATCCGGCGCGCAGCCGATAGCGATCACCTCGGCGCCCAGTTCATGAAACACCATGGGTGCAATCTGGTAGGCCGCGCCATGCGCGCCATCGACGACGATTTTCAGGCCCCTGAGCGTCAGGTCGTGGGCGAAGGTGCTCTTGCAAAATTCGATGTAGCGCCCGGCGGCATCGTCCAGGCGGCGGGTCTTTCCAAGCGAGGCTGAATCGGCCCAGACCGGCTCCTCCTTCAGTGCAGCCTCCACCTCGAACTCCCATTCGTCATTGAGCTTGGTGCCCTGAGCGCTGAAAAACTTGATGCCGTTGTCGGCAAACGGGTTGTGGCTGGCGCTGATCACCACGCCCAGGCTGGCGCGCTGCGCCCGCGTGAGGTAGGCCACGCCGGGCGTGGGCAGCGGCCCGAGCAGCAGCACATCGACACCGGCGGAATTGAAGCCGGACTCCAGCGCGCTCTCCAGCATGTAGCCGGAAATCCGCGTGTCCTTGCCAATCAGGACGGTCGGGCGCGCTTCGGTCTTGCGCAGGACGCGTCCCACGGCATGGGCCAGCCGGAGCACAAAATCGGGCGTGATGGGCGCCTGTCCAACGGTGCCGCGAATGCCATCAGTGCCAAAGTATTTTCTTGTCATGAATAGTTGTTCTTTTCAAGTTGCTGCCGTGTTGATGAATGGCTTGCTGCAAACCATTCACGGCCATTTTAGGAGCGGGTTTGTGCCGGTGAATTGCTAAAACGCAAGGCATTGCGCAGTGCAATACCGGCAATAGCGCGTCAACTCGCAGCCGTCCAGACCCTGAGCGCCTGCACGGTTTCCCGCACATCATGCACACGCACGATGCGCGCGCCGCGCTCGACCGCGAGCAAGGCCGCCGCCACGCTGGGCAGCATGCGCCGTCCTGCCGCACCCGGCAATTCATCCGCCGGACAGACGGCCGCCAGCGACGACTTGCGCGACCACCCGGCCAGCAGCGGGTAGCCGGCCACCAGGAACTCGCGCTGGCGCGCCAGCAACGCAAAGTTCTGCTGCACGGTTTTTCCAAACCCTACGCCCGCGTCCAACACAATCCGCGATTGTTCAATGCCGGCGGCTTGCAGGCCTTGCGCTGCATGCTTTAAAAATGAGAGCACCTGCGTCACCACGTCGCCCTCCATGGGACTGGCCTGCATGGTTTGCGGCTCCCGGTGCATGTGCATCAGGCAGACACCGCATGCCGGGTGTTGCGCCACAGCCTGTACCGCGCCGGACTGGCGCAGCGCCCAGATGTCATTGATGATGTCAGCGCCCAGGTCGAGCACGGCACGCATGACCTCGGGCTTGTAGGTATCGACCGAGACCGGCACACCCAGCGTGACCGCATGACGCACAACGGGCAGCACGCGCGCCAGCTCCAGCTCCAGCGGCACGGGAGACGCGCCGGGACGCGTGGATTCACCCCCGATGTCCAGCAGTTCCGCACCGTCCCCGAGCAGCTTTTCGCAGTAGGCAAACACGCCTGAAAAGTTGTCATTCGCCGAATAATAGGTGCCGCCATCCGAAAAGGAGTCAGGCGTGGCATTGACGATGCCCATGACGCGAGGCCTGGACAGGTCTATCTGAAAGCGCGAGGTTTGCCAGATCACGAAAAATCCTTGTTAGCAATTTAAGTGCGGCCAGAAATGGGCAGCCCCATGAAAAACCGGGGACTGGCCCCGGTTTTTTTATCTCTGCTGAACTGGCCAGTCAGGCCACGGTAGGCGCCGGTTCGGTCGTGACGGCGGGACTGCCGCCGCTCGGGCCGTTGCCGCCACCGCCGACGGACGGATTGCGCGGCGTCCAGTCCTTGGGAGGACGCGGCTCCCGGCCCGCCATGATGTCGTCCATCTGCTCGACATCAATGGTTTCCCATTCGAGCAAGGCCTTGGCCATGGCGTGCATCTTGTCCTTGTTGTCCTCGATCAGCTTGCGCGCCAGGGCGTATTGCTGGTCGATGATGCGGCGCACTTCGGTATCGACTTTTTGCAGGGTGGATTCGCTCATGTTGTTGGTCTTGGTGACCGAGCGGCCCAGGAACACTTCGCCTTCATTTTCTGCATAGACCATGGGGCCGAGCGCATCGGTCATGCCGTAGCGCGTCACCATGTCCCTGGCCAGTGCCGTGGCGCGCTCAAAGTCGTTGCTGGCGCCTGTCGTCATCTGGTTCATGAACACTTCCTCGGCAATACGGCCACCGAACAGCATGCTGATCTGGCTGAGCATGTATTCGCGGTCGTAGCTGTAACGGTCCTGCGCCGGCAGGCTCATCGTGACACCCAGGGCGCGGCCGCGCGGAATGATTGTGACCTTATGCACCGGGTCGCACTTGGGCAGCATCTTGCCGAGCAGCGCGTGGCCGGACTCATGGTAGGCCGTATTGCGGCGCTCTTCCTCGGGCATGACCATGCTCTTGCGCTCGGGACCCATCAGTATCTTGTCCTTGGCTTTTTCAAAGTCCTGCATTTCCACCGTGCGGGCATTGCGGCGTGCCGCCATCAGGGCCGCTTCGTTGCACAGATTGGCCAGGTCAGCACCCGACATGCCGGGCGTGCCGCGCGCAATCACGCTGGCATTCACGTCCTGGCCCAGCGGAACCTTGCGCATGTGGACATTCAGGATTTGCTCACGGCCACGGATGTCAGGCAGCGTGACATAGACCTGGCGGTCAAAACGGCCGGGGCGCAGCAAGGCGGCGTCCAGAATGTCGGGGCGATTGGTGGCAGCCACCACGATCACGCCGACATTGGTTTCAAAGCCGTCCATCTCGACCAGCATCTGGTTCAGGGTCTGCTCGCGCTCGTCATTGCCGCCGCCGACACCGGCGCCACGCTGACGGCCCACGGCATCGATTTCGTCGATGAAGATGATGCAGGGCGCGTTTTTCTTGGCGTTGTCGAACATGTCGCGAACCCGGGCCGCGCCCACGCCGACAAACATTTCAACGAAATCAGAACCGGAAATAGAGAAAAACGGAACCTTGGCTTCGCCGGCGATGCCCTTGGCCAGCAAGGTTTTGCCGGTGCCGGGAGGGCCGACCAGCAGCAAACCGCGCGGAATGCGGCCGCCGAGCTTCTGGAACTTGGCCGGGTCTTTCAGGAAGTCAACCACTTCCTTGACTTCTTCCTTGGCTTCGTCGCAGCCTGCAACGTCGGCAAAGGTCACGGTGTTGGTCGATTCGTCGAGCATGCGGGCCTTGGACTTGCCGAAACTGAACGCGCCGCCCTTGCCGCCGCCCTGCATCTGCCGCATGAAGTACACCCACACGCCAATCAGGAGCAGCATTGGCCCCCAACTGACCAGCAGGGTCATGAGCAGCGAACCCTCTTCGCGCGCTTTCACGTCGAATTTCACATCATTGGCAATCAGGTCGCCGACCAGGCCACGGTCAAGGTAGGTGGCCGTCGTGCGGATTTTGCGGTCATCGGTCGTGGTGGCGATGATTTCAGTGCCGCCCTGACCTTCCGCAATGGTCGCGGCCTTGATGCGCTTGCCGCGAACCTCTTCCAGGAACTCGGAATAGCCCAGGTAATTGGAACCTGCGCCACTGCGTGTATCAAACTGCTTGAACACGGTGAAAAGCACCATGGCAATGACCAGCCAGATTGCAATTTTAGAAAACCACTGATTATTCAAGGACTACTCCGATCTAAAAACCCTAAGCCGATTGGAGGGCACATGCGCCTGATTTTAGGCGTTTCAAGTGCTTAAACCGTAGCAAACGGTTTGCGTCCCTAGGCTTAAAGCGGATTTAACTGATTATTACGCCTCCACGGCGGCTCATTTCACCGTTCTGTCACGTTTTTCAAACCCCGGCCGACCAGAAAGGTTTCGGAAGAAGTGGGGCGCGACGCTTTGGGTTTCATGCGTTTGACAACCTTGAAGCTGGCCTGAAACAGCTTGACCAGATCGTCATACCCGCTGCCATGAAACAGCTTGACGACCAGCGCGCCGTCCGGCTTCATGCGGGTCTGGGCAAATTCAACCGCCAGTTCCACCAGATGGGCAATGCGCGCCGCGTCCGCCGACTCGATGCCGGACAGGTTGGGCGCCATGTCTGAAATAACCAGATCGACCTTGACCGGCCCCTGCTCGGCAAGCAAGGCCTGCTCCAGTTTTTCAAGCACCTCGGGCTCCCGGAAATCGCCCTGGATGAACACCACACCCTCGATAGGCTCCATGGGCAACAGGTCCAGCCCGATGATGCGGCCGTTGAGCGCGCCCACGGCGGCGCCGGTCGGCGAGAGCTTGCGCCGCACATACTGGCTCCAGGCGCCCGGCGTGCTGCCCAGATCGACCACGCAGTAGCCGGGCTTGATCAGCCCCAGCGTTTCGTCCATTTCCTTCAGCTTGAAGGCCGCCCGCGCACGGTAGCCCTCTTTGCGCGCCTGCTTGACATAGGGGTCGTTGATGTGGTCGTGCAACCACGCCTTGTTAACTTTTTTACCTTTTGCATCACCCCTGGCAGTGACCTTGGGGGCGGCTTTGGGAAGTAGCTTGTGGTCTGGCTTGGCATTTACTTTCATGGGGCCTATTGTCGTCTTCCCGACTCCACCGATAATTGGACATGGCTCAAATACAACTTACCCCCGCCCAGCGCAAAGACCGCCGTGCTGAAGCGCACCATCTCAACGCCGTCGTCATGATCGGCTCCGACGGCCTCACCGAAGGCGTCAAAAAAGAAATCGACGCCGCCCTGAACGCCCACGGCCTCATCAAGGTACGGGTGCAATCCGATGACCGGCCTGGCCGCGAAGAAATGTTCCGCTCCCTGGCTGAAGAACTCGATGCCGCGCCCATCCAGCACATCGGCAAGCTGCTGGTGTTCTGGCGGCCCATTCCCGAAAAGGAAAAAAAGATCAATGAAGACCGCATGGCCGGCCCGCGCGATGTCAAGGTGCTGAAAAACAGTTCGCGCTACGGCCAGCGGCCTGAAGTCAAGATGCTGCGCGTGCTCGGCAATCAGCGCCTGACCCCGGGCGGCACCGTCAAGCGCGCCAAACCCAGGCAGCAAGTCAGCGTCAAGAAACGCTCGCAGGACTAAAGCTTCCTGGCAGACGCAAAACCGACCCTTGCGGTCGGTTTTGCGCTTTTTCAGGGCGCCCGGCCCTTTAGATTCACCCCACCCGCCCACAGCTAGACGTGATGACCAATCCACTCCTCGACTTTTCCGACCTTCCATTGTTTGACCGCATCCTGCCCGAGCATGTCGGCCCGGCCATGGATGATTTGCTGGCCAAGGCCGAAACTGCGCTGGCGCAGGTCACGGCCGATGACTTTCCGGCCACCTGGAGCGGCATTGCCGGCGTGCTTGATGTGGCGACCGAAAACCTGGGCCGCGCCTGGGGCGCCGTCGGTCATCTGAACAGCGTGGCGGACACGCCCGAATTGCGCGCAGCCTACAACGCCGCCCTGCCCCGCGTGACCGAATTCTGGACCCGCCTGGGCGCCGACGAGCGCCTGTATGCCAAGTACAAGGCCATCGACGTGGCCACCCTCAATGTCGAGCAGCGCCAGGCGCACAAGAATGCCATCCGCAATTTCGTGCTGTCCGGGGCAGAACTCACGGGAGCGGCCAAGGAACGGTTCGCGCAAATCCAGGAGCGCCTGGCCGAACTCAGCCAGAAATTCAGCGAGAACTCGCTCGACGCCACCGATGCCTTTGCCTACTACGCCACCGACGATGAAGTGGCCGGCATTCCAAAGGACGTGCTGCAAGCCGCTAAAACGCAGGCCGAGGCCGAAGGCAAGCCCGGCTACCGGCTCAGCCTGAAAATGCCGAGCTACCTGCCCGTGATGCAGTTCGCCGAAAGCAGCGCCCTGCGCGAAAAACTCTACAAGGCCTACACCACGCGCGCCAGCGACCAGGCCCCAAGCGAGTTCAGCCAGTTCGACAACAGCGCCGTGATGCGCGAAATCCTGGCGTTGCGGCAGGAAGAATCCCGGCTGCTGGGCTACCAGAATTTCGGCGAAGTCTCGGTGGTGGCCAAGATGGCCAAGTCGCCTGAAGAAGTCATCGCCTTTTTGCGCGACCTGGCCCGCCGCGCCCGCCCGTATGCCGAAAAAGACATTGCCGACCTGCGTGCGTTCGCGGCCGAACATCTGAATCAGACCGACCCGCAGGCCTGGGACTACGCCTACATCGGCGAAAAGCTCAAGGAAGCGCGCTATGCCTTCAGCGAGCAGGAAGTCAAACAGTATTTCACCGCGCCCAAGGTGCTCGCCGGCCTGTTCAGGATTGTCGAGACGCTGTTCGAAGTGCAAATTCGCGAGGACTCCGCACCCGTGTGGAAGCCCGGCGTGGCCTTCTACCGCATCGAGCGCGACGGCCAGCTGGTCGGCCAGTTCTACCTCGACCAGCCGGCCCGCACCGGCAAGCGCGGCGGCGCCTGGATGGACGATGTGCGTACCCGCTGGCTGCGCCCCGACACCGGCAAGCTGCAAACGCCCATTGCGCACCTGGTCTGCAATTTTGCCGACGGCGTCGGCGGCAAGCCGGCCTTGCTGACGCACGACGACGTGACCACGCTGTTCCACGAATTCGGCCACGGCCTGCACCACATGCTGACGCAGGTCAACGAGCACGACGTGTCGGGCATCAGCGGCGTCGAATGGGATGCGGTCGAGTTGCCGAGCCAGTTCATGGAAAACTTCTGCTGGGAATGGGAAGTGCTCAGGCAGATGACCGCCCATGTTGATACCGGCGAGCCGCTGCCGCGCGCCTTGTTTGAAAAAATGCTGGCCGCGAAAAACTTCCAGAGTGGCATGCAGACGCTGCGCCAGGTCGAGTTCTCGCTGTTCGACATGCTGCTGCACACCTCGCACAATCCCGACGAAGACCTGATGGGCCTGCTCAATGAGGTGCGCCGCGAAGTGGCAGTGATTGCCGCTCCGGCCTACAGCCGCACGGCGCACACCTTCAGCCATATTTTTTCGGGCGGCTATGCGGCTGGCTACTACAGCTACAAATGGGCCGAAGTGCTGTCGGCCGACGCCTATGCGGCCTTTGAAGAAACCGCGGCGGCCAATGACGAAGCGGGCGAAGCCTCCGCCAGCAAATCGACGGTCAGCGTCGAGGCCGGCAGGAAATACCGCCAGGCCATCCTGGAAGCTGGCGGAAGCCGCCCGGCGATGGAGTCGTTCAAGGCCTTCAGGGGCCGCGAGCCTTCACTCGATGCACTGCTGCGCCATCAGGGCATGGCTTGAAAGCCCTGCCGAACATACTCCCCACGACTGGACTGGAACGCATGAAATCAAACAAGCTGCATTTTCTGGCTCCCAAAGCACTGCTGGCTCTGGTGGCGGTGGCTGGCAGTCTTGCATCACCGCTGCTGCAGGCGCAGCAGGTTTACCGCATCATCGGGCCGGACGGCAAGGTGACTTTTTCCGACCGCCCGCCACCGCCTTCGCTCAGCAACGCCAAAGTCAGCGAAACCACTGCCAACACCGCTGGCGCCGAAGCTTTTGCCGGCCTGCCCTACGAATTAAGGCAGGTGACGCTCAAGTATCCGGTGGTTTTGTACACCTCCGACAACTGCGCGCCCTGCGGCGCCGGCCGTTCACTGCTGACCAGCCGGGGCATTCCGTTCAACGAAAAAACGCTCTCGACGGCCGCCGACAATGAAGCATTGCAGCGCCTGAGCGGCGAGACCTCGCTGCCTTTCCTGACCATCGGGAGCCAGCAGCTCAAGGGCTTTTCGGATGCCGAATGGACACAGTTCCTGAATGCCGCCGGTTATCCGAAGTCGTCGGCATTGCCGTCCAGCTACCGGCCGCCTGCGCCTGCGCCGCTGGTCACGCTGGCGGCCCCGACCGCCAGCGCCAGCGAAGGCACCGAAGCCAAAGCCGGCAAAACCACCCCTGCGCCGCGCCCTGTCCAGCGCCCTGCCAACAACATCAGCAACCCGGCCGGCATCAAGTTCTGAAGGCCCTTGCGGACTTTCGGAACGACTTAAAACACCAGGGTTTCAACGCCATCGTCCGTTCCCAGCAGGCACACATGGGCCTTCTGGAACGCAAACACGCCCACCGTCACCACGCCGGGCCACTGGCTGACCTCGGACTCGAAAGCCAGCGGGTCGGTGATCTTCAGGCCGGTCACGTCCAGGATGTGCTGGCCGTTGTCCGTCACCAGCGGCTTGCCGTCCTTGTGGCGCACGATGGCCGCACCGCCCAGCGCTTCAAACTGGCGCGCAACGCGCCGGGCCGCCATGGGAATGACTTCGACCGGCAAGGGAAAGCCGCCCAGCGTGGCCACGTACTTGGACTTGTCGGCAATGCAGATAAACCGGCGCGACTGCACCGCGACGATTTTTTCGCGTGTCAGCGCTGCGCCGCCGCCCTTGACCATGTAGCCGGCGTGGTCGATCTCGTCGGCGCCGTCGATGTACACCGCCAGATCGTCCACCTCGCTCGCATCAAACACCTTGATGCCCAGCGCCTGCAGCCGTTCGGTCGAGGCGTTCGAGCTGGAGACCGCGCCGGCAATCCGGTCTTTCATCGTGGCCAGCGCGTCGATGAATTTGTTGACGGTGGAGCCGGTGCCGACGCCGACGATGCTGCCGGCCTCAACGTAATACAGGGCAGCCTGGCCGACCAGGGTTTTGAGTTCGTCTTGGGTCATGGTGTGCCTTGCGAGGTTTGGGAGGTTTGGAAGATGGGCTTGGGATGAAACGGGTTTTTGCGACAATCAGGGCTCATGTCCTGCAGGCCAGAGCGCTTTGCCAGGCCCGCACACATCCACCACCGCTATCTGCCCGAATTATCCAATGTCCCTGCTCCCCTACGCCCTGGCCCGTCCCTTTTTATTCGGGCTTGACGCCGAAACCGCCCACGAACTGACCATGGCCTCGCTGGCGCGCACCCAGGGCACGCCGCTGTCGGCGGCCTATTGCAGCAGCAAGGTCAGCGACCCCATTGAACTGGCCGGGCTGAAGTTTCCCAACCGCGTGGGCCTGGCCGCCGGGCTGGACAAGAACGCCCGCTGCATCGACGGCCTGGCCGCCATGGGATTCGGCTTTGTCGAGGTCGGCACCGTGACGCCCAAGGCCCAGCCCGGCAATCCCAAGCCGCGCATGTTCCGCCTGCCCGAAGCAAACGCGCTCATCAACCGCCTGGGCTTCAACAATGACGGGCTGAACGCGTTCCTGGCCAATGTGCAGAAATCCGCCGTTCGCCAGAAAAATGCCCAAAATGCCTTGCTGCTCGGCCTGAACATCGGCAAGAACGCCGCCACACCGATTGAAAATGCGGTCGATGACTATCTTGTCTGCCTTGACGGCGTGTACCCGCATGCCGACTACGTCACCGTCAACATCTCCAGCCCCAACACCAAGAACCTGCGCGCGCTGCAAAGCGACGAGGCGCTGGACGCGCTGCTTGGCCGCATCGCCGAACGCCGCGAAACCCTGGCCAGCCGGCATGGCAAGCGCGTGCCGATATTCGTCAAGATCGCGCCCGACCTGGACGACGCGCAGGTCGGCGTGATTGCCGCGACTCTCAAGCGCCACGCCATGGACGGCGTGGTGGCCACCAACACCACGCTGAGCCGCGACGCCGTCAAGGGCCTGCGCCATGCCGAGGAAGCCGGCGGCCTGAGCGGCGCGCCGGTGCTGGCGGCCAGCAACCGCGTGATCGGCCAGTTGCGCGCCGCGCTGGGCCAGGGCTTTCCCATCATCGGCGTGGGCGGCGTGCTGAGCGGGCTGGATGCGGTGTCAAAAATCAAGGCCGGCGCCGACGTGGTGCAGATTTACACCGGCCTGATCTACAAAGGCCCGGGGCTGGTCGCCGAAGCCGCCAATGCCATCAAAAAGACCCGCTAGCGCACGGCTTATATGCACCAGCAGCTATTATTTTTATATGCTCAATCCGGGACAAATCGGTCCTTGAACCGGACCTCGTCTTCCGGCAGGTCCAGCGTGACCAGCTGGCCCATCTTGTGGTCGCTTCGCCGGTAAGCCGCAAACAGGCTGTACTTGCCCTGGAAGTTATAGCTTTCCAGGTCGATCAGCATGTAGGGATAGGGCACGAAGACCTCATGCCGGAAAATCGCCCGGTGCCGGTTGCGCGGCGAGGGGAAAAGCTTGTAGTTGTCGGTGCTGATGCTCTGGGCTGAGGCCATGGTGTCTTGTTGCGGTGGGTTGTCGGGTTGCCGTGTGCGGCGGTAAGCTCTAGCCCTATTTTCACGCACTGGATTCCATGACCGAGCACCACCCCACCCCGGACAAAGAGCAGATTGCCCTGCTTGAGCCTTTTGAGCGCCTGAACCTGGCGCAGATCCAGCTGGTGGCGACCGCGCAGCAGGCCATCCGCGCGCTCGAAGAGCTGGAGGGCGTCACGGCACTGGGCTTCGACACCGAGTCCAAGCCGACATTCGCCAAAAACGAAGCCTCCACCGGGCCGCACATCGTGCAACTCTCGACGCTTGAGCGGGCCTACATCTTCCAGCTCGAAGACGCCGAATGCCGCCGCGCCGTCGCCCTGCTGCTGGAGACCGACCGGGTGATCAAGGCCGGCTTTGGCCTGGGCGACGACCGCCGCCGCATCATCCATAAACTCGGCGTGGACCCGCAGGGCGTGCTCGACCTGAACACCGTCTTCAGGGAGCGCGGCTACCGCAAGGACATGGGCGTGCGCGGCGCGGTGGCGGTGATGTTCAACCAGCGCTTCATCAAGTCGCGCAAGGCCACCACCTCCAACTGGGCCAATGTGCGGCTGCAGGAGTCCCAGCTCATTTATGCCGCCAACGACGCCTATGCAGCGCTTCGCGTGTACCAGGCGCTGGGGCTGGATTGATCTTTACAAAAGGATTCCAGGCATTTGCACGGCCTATACGTTGAGCCCTGAAGATGAAGTTTTCCAACCACTGGAGTGAGTCCATGAAATCAAAAACCATCATTTGCGCCATTGCCGCAGCCTCTTTCGGCTTTGGCTCGATGTCCTTCGCACAGACTTATGACCGGCACGGCCAGGGCAACGAGCCACAGCGTGGCGACCAGCACCCCCCCATGGGCCGGGATGGTCATGATGCGGGGCCTCGCGGCATGGAGCAGCGCGACCACCGCGACCACCGCAACGGCCCCAATGCCGGCGCCCGTGGTTTCGAGCGCCAGGATGCTGACGGCGACCGTCAGTATGGCGCCCGGGGTCCGCAATTTCATCGCGGCGGCCGGATTCCGCAGGAATACCGCAACCGCCAGTATGTGGTGAACGACTGGCGCGGCCATCACCTGAACGCACCGCCCCGGGGCCACCAGTGGGTGCAGGTCGGCGCTGACTATGTGCTGATTGCCATCGCCACCGGCGTGATTGCGCAACTGGTGCTGGGCCAGTAAAGGCCCCGTGTCAGTGCAGGTGGCGGGGTTTGCGGCCGCCAGTGCCGTGGCCGGCGCCGCCTTGCGAGCCGCGCGGCGGCCGGCCGAGCTGCATTGAATTGACCAGCTCGTCAAAGCGGCGGCCAAACAGTTTGTCAACGGCTTCCACGACTTCGCCCAGCTCGGAGCCGTCGAAATGCCGCTCCATCAGGCCGATCAGATCCTGCACCAGCAAGTCGCGCTGGACCTGCATGATGGCGGCCGGCGTGGGACCGACAAAATAGATGACGAAGTCGTCGCGGGCTTCTTCTTCCTCGTTGCCGCCCTCTTCCTCGTCGAAGTCGGCATCGTAGAAGGTGACTTCAATCGGCGCGCCGACCTCGGCCAGGTCATTCAGGCCCATGCACATTTCATCGAGCGCCTGGCGAAAGTCATCGCCGCCCGGAACGGTCCAGCACATCTGCAGCAAATGCTTGCCGGCATCGAAGCGGATGCCGGGCTCTTCTTCGTAGACGCTGGCAGCGCCTGCCGCCAGCGACCTGGAACCGGCGTATTTCCACAGCGGCTTGAGCGCCTCCTGGATTTGCTCAAAGCTGACTTCGGCACGCAAAGGCACTTCGCCGTGAACGTGAATTTCAAATGGTGTGTTGTAGCGCGACATGGAATTATCTTATCCACTTTCAAGGGATCAATGGGCGCCAGGGCACTACCCACTGTGGCCGATGCGCCCCTAAAACGCCCATATTCCTGAAAATGATGCTGAAAAAAGGGCTGCCCGGTCAGAGGGGCGGTGTGTGCGGCATCAGCCGGCTCTGGCTGCCCAAAATGGGCTGGGAAGTATTGTGCCACCGTGCGCCATGCCGCAAACGGTGTAGTCCTACAGGCGTCCTGGCAAAACCGTTTTTAAATCAGGTGCTGTCCGCACTACCCGCCAAGGCCACTCTTGAAATTCTCCGACACTCTTTTTGAGCTGCCATCTGCCGCAGCGCCTGCCCCGACGCCCCGGTTCATCAATCTGCGCGGCCGTGAATCGCCGGGGCAGCCACCCCGCAGCACCGTCCAGGAGCTCACCGAAGGACTGATGGCTGAAGCGGCCAGCGTGTCCCCGAAGTTTTTTTACAACGCGCTGGGTTCCAGGCTGTTTGAAGCCATCACCGCACTCGACGAGTACTACCCGAGCCGCACCGAGGCCGGAATCTTTCAGGCCGCTTCTGCGCAGATGGCCGGCGCGCTGGCTGAAAACGGCTTGAGTCACCCGTGCCTGATTGACCTGGGCGCGGGAAACTGCGCCAAGGCCATGGCCCTGATTCCCCCGCTGCAGCCGCGCCAGTATGTGCCGGTCGATATTTCGGTGGATTTTTTGAAGGACGCGGCGGCCCAGGTGCAAAACAGTTTTCCGGCGCTCGATATCGTGGGCGTCGGCATGGATTTTTCAGCCGGACTGGCCTTGCCCGATGAAGTCCAGGGCCGTGACCGGGTGTTTTTCTACCCCGGCTCCAGCCTCGGCAATTTCCAGCCCGCGCAGGCCCTGGCGTTTTTGCGGCACATGGCCGATCCGGCGCAGGGCAAGGCGCGCGGCCTGCTGCTGGGCATTGACTTGGTGAAGGACGCGGCCACGCTCGAAGCGGCCTATGACGATGCGCTGGGCGTGACGGCGGCCTTCAATAAAAACCTGCTGCGCAACGTGAACGAGTTGCTGGCGGCGGATTTCGACGTGCGGCAATGGCGGCATGTGGCGCTTTTCAATGCCGCGCAATCACGCATCGAGATGCACCTGCAAGCCTTGTGCGACGTGACCGTGCAATGGCCAGGCCATTCGCGCCGCTTCCTGGCAGGCGAGCGTATCCACACCGAAAGCTCCTGCAAATACACGGTCGAGAGCATGACGGCCCAGTTGAAGCTGGCCGGATTCAGGCATATCCGGCACTGGAGCGACCCGCAGGACTGGTTTGCGGTGTTCTGGGCCGCCCTCTAGGAAATTCAGCATGTTTTAGAGCCAAAACAGCTTCTTGCGCAATGAGGACGGGCGCTAACCGCTATTTATTTAATAGCAAATTCAGCCCGGCCTAATGCGTGCGCTGGCGCAGCGACTCCGACGGACTCTGGCCGAACAGCTTGCGGTAGTCGCTGGAGAACTGGCTGAAATGCCAAAACCCCCAGTCGGCGGCAACATCGCGCACCGTCCGGGACTCCGGGAAACTTTCCCGCAGTTCCCGGCGCGCGCCGTTCAACCGGATGATGCGCAAATACTGGATCGGACTGATGCCCAGCACGTCCTCGAAGCAGTATTGCAGGGTTCGGCGGCTGACATGCAGGCGCTCGCACAGCTCCGGCACGGTGACGAGCCGATCCCGATGCGCAAGCACATGGTCGCGCACCTGCGCAACGATGCGCTGGCGCCGCATGAAGCTATTGCTCACGGCGCTGTCCACCGCGCCGGTATCGAGCATGGACAGCACGGCCATCATCACGGCCTGCCCTGCATGGGCCACGCCGGCAACCGGCCTGTCTTCGCCGTCTTCGCCGTCTTCTGCGTCGTCGCGGTCGGCCAGGATCAGGCGGACCAGCGCCTGCAAACAAGCCAGCCGGGTTGATTCGGCCACATGCAGCACCTCGGTACTGGCCAGTTGCGTCCAGTCAATGCAGCACCCCATCCGGCTGGCGGTGGCCGCCAGGAAATCGCGCCTGATGACGATGCCGTAGATCGCGTAGTCGGCCGGGGTCAGCAGTTCAAACTCCCGGTTGCCCGGGCGCACCATGATGGTGTCGGCACCGCCGAGGCGGCCATTGATCCGGGCATCTCCCCCGGAACGCCCGCATGCATGGCTTGCCTGGCCCTGCACGCCGAACCAGAATGCATCGGGCCAGACGCAGCAGGACTGGCGCACTGCCTGGCTGGTGTGCTCCAGGAAAACCTGCATTTCCGGCATCTGCAGTTCTGTCAATACGCCGTGGAACGGGCCGCGCGTGATCTGGTCGTAGCTTTGCTCCCAGGCGGTCAGGTTGTGGGCGTGGTCGTCGGCGTCGTGCGCCTCGACGGTTCGTATCTGGTGCGCGCTGCCCTGTAATGGAACCGGCAAGGCCTCTTGATTGAACGGCGGATGTGGCGTGAATGGCATAAAACAACCCTTTCCAGGAGAGAGCCGGCGACCGGCTGGACACAGGGATGGTTTTTAAAGCACAAGCCATGCCGTGCCGGGAACCTAAAAAAGTGGCCGAAAGTTTGCCGAAATTCGATAACGCCCCTCAAGCCGCGCTGGCTACAGTGACCGGGTCATTGAACAAAAGGGGGAACTTTCATGCATCCTGTCTCGCATTCACACGGTGCAAACGCACTCAAGCCGGTGCTCGGCACCCTGCAGCTCTGGGGGATTGCCGTCGGGCTGGTCATCTCCGGCGAGTATTTCGGCTGGAGCTACGGCTGGGCGTCGGCGGGCACGCTGGGCTTCACCATCACCTCGATTTTTATCGCGGCGATGTACGCCACCTTCATCTTCAGCTTCACCGAACTGACCACCTCGATTCCGCATGCCGGCGGGCCGTTCGCCTACAGCAAGCGCGCCTTCGGCCCCACGGCGGGCTACCTGGCGGGCGCGGCGACCCTGATCGAGTTCGTCTTTGCGCCGCCGGCCATTGCGCTGGCGATTGGCGCCTACCTGAATGTGCAGTTCCCGGCGCTGGACCCCAAGACGGCCGCCGTGGGCGCCTACCTGGTGTTCATGACGCTCAACATCGTGGGCGTGCAGATTGCCGCCACGTTCGAGCTGGCGGTGACGCTGCTGGCGATTTTCGAGCTGCTGGTGTTCATGGGCGTGGTGGCGCCCGGTTTTTCGATGGCCAGCTTCACCAAGGGCGGCTGGTCGGGCATGGACAGTTTCAGCCTGGCCTCGATTCCGGGCATGTTCGCGGCGATTCCGTTTGCGATCTGGTTCTTTTTGGCGATTGAAGGCGTGGCCATGGCGGCCGAAGAGGCCAAAGACCCCAGGCGCGCGATTCCGATTGCCTACATTACCGGCATCCTGACGCTGGTGGTGCTGGCCATTGGCGTGATGGTGTTTGCCGGCGGCGCGGGCGACTGGACCAAGCTGTCCAACATCAACGACCCGCTGCCGCAGGCCATGAAAGGCATCGTCGGCGAGAACAGCGGCTGGCTGCACATGCTGGTCTGGCTGGGCCTGTTTGGGCTGGTGGCCTCGTTCCACGGCATCATCCTGGGCTACTCGCGCCAGATCTTTGCACTGGCGCGCGAAGCTTATTTGCCAGCCTACTTTGCCAAGGTGCATCCGCGCTTCAAGACGCCGCACCGCGCCATCCTGGCCGGCGGCGTGGTGGGCATTGCCGCCATCTACAGCGACGAGCTGGTCAAGATAGGCGGGCTGACGCTGACCGCCAACATCGTCACCATGGCGGTGTTCGGCGCGATTTTGATGTACATCATCAGCATGCTCAGCCTGTTCCGGCTGCGGCGCAGCGAGCCGGACATGGTGCGGCCCTTCCGCGCGCCGTTCTACCCCTACTTTCCGGCCTTCGCGCTGCTGGGCGCGGGTGTTTGCATGGCGACGATGATCTACTACAACCCGCTGGTGTTCGGCCTGTTCGTGCTGTTTCTGGCGCTGGGCTATGCCTATTTCCGGATGACGGCCCAGAATAGAAGCCAAGCCATCGCCGCCAGCATCGCCGGAGCCGGGCTGAAACCATCGTAAAAACACCGTAAAAATACCGTGAAGCGCCATCCATACACCCACACCGCAGGCGCCAGAACCTACCGCTTTCACGACCTGAAAGACCTCATGGCCAAGGCCACGCCGGCGCGCTCTGGCGACCTGCTGGCCGGCGTGGCCGCGCACAGCGCCGAGGAGCGCGCCGTGGCGCAGATGGCGCTGGCCGAGGTGCCGCTGGCGACCTTCCTGAACGAAGCGCTGGTGCCCTACGAAGCCGATGAAATCACCCGGCTGATCATCGACACGCACGACGCGCTGGCCTTTGCGCCGGTCAGCCACCTGACGGTGGGCGACTTTCGCAACTGGCTGCTGGGCGACGCGGTGGACGGCGAGGCGCTGGCGGCGCTGGCACCGGGCATCACGCCCGAGATGGCGGCGGCCGTGAGCAAACTTATGCGCAACCAGGACTTGATTCTGGTTGCCAAAAAGTGCCGCGTCGTCACCCGGTTTCGCAACACGCTGGGCCTGCCGGGCCGCATGGCGACGCGCCTGCAGCCCAACCACCCGACCGACGACGCCAGCGGCATTGCCGCCAGCCTGCTCGACGGCCTGCTCTACGGCAGCGGCGACGCCGTGATCGGCATCAACCCGGCCACCGACAACGTGCCGCAGGTCATCAAACTGCTGACGATGCTTGACGACATCATCAGCCAGTACGCCATTCCGACGCAGTCCTGCGTGCTGACCCACGTCACCAACACCATTGAAGCCATCCACCGGGGCGCGCCGGTGGATCTGGTGTTCCAGTCCATAGGCGGCACCGAGGCCACCAACCGCAGCTTTGGCGTGAGCCTGGCCCTGCTGGGCGAGGCGCGCAGCGCGGCCTTGTCGCTTGCGCGCGGAACGCTGGGCGACAACGTGATGTATTTCGAGACCGGCCAGGGCAGCGCGCTGTCGGCCCATGCCAATTTCGGCATGGACCAGCAAACCTGCGAGGCGCGCGCCTACGCCGTGGCGCGCCGCTTCAAGCCGCTGCTGGTGAACACCGTGGTCGGCTTCATCGGCCCTGAATATTTGTTTGACGGCAAGCAGATCATCCGCGCCGGGCTCGAAGACCATTTCTGCGCCAAGCTGCTCGGGCTGCCGATGGGCTGCGATGTCTGCTACACCAACCATGCCGAGGCCGACCAGAACGACATGGACGTACTGCTGACGCTGCTCGGCGTGGCGGGCTGCAACTTCATCATGGGCATTCCGGGGTCGGACGACATCATGCTGAACTACCAGACGACTTCGTTCCACGACGCCCTGTATGCGCGCCGTGTGCTGGGGCTGCGGCCTGCGCCGGAATTCGAGGCATGGTTGCAGAAGATGGATATTTTCAGCCCGGACGCGCAGTTCCGGCTGAACCCGTCGCTGCCGCCGGCCTTTGGCAAGGCGCTGCTGCGCCTGCCTTGACGCCGGGAACAAAAAAACCCGCCATGAACACGAAAGCCTCGCCCGTCACCGCCAATCCGTGGGAAACCCTGCGCCGGTTCACCGATGCGCGCATCGCACTGGGCCGGGCCGGGGTCAGCCTGCCGACGGCGGCGCACCTGGCGTTTCAGCTGGCCCATGCGCAGGCGCGCGACGCGGTGCTGGTGGCGCTCGATGTACCGAGTTTGCGTCAATCGCTCAGCGCGGTATCGGGCAAACAGCCCTGCCTGAGCCTGCACAGCGCCGCCGCCGACCGCACGGTCTATCTGCAACGCCCCGACCTGGGCAGGCGGCTTGACGAGGCTTCGCGCAAGACGCTGCAGGAATTGAAAGCCACCGGCCCTGAGGCAGGCGCGCGTCCCTTCGATGTGGCGTTCGTGGTGGTCGATGGCCTGTCGGCGCTGGCCATCATGCAACATGCCGCGCCCTTCCTTGGCGTGCTGCAGCGCCGGATCGCCGCTGAAAACTGGTCCGTCGCGCCCGTGTGCATCGCCAGCCAGGGGCGGGTCGCGATTGGCGACGAGGTGGGCGAACTGCTGGGCGCCAGGGCCGTCGTGGTGCTGATCGGCGAGCGGCCCGGCCTGAGTTCGCCCGACAGCATGGGCCTGTACCTGACCTGGATGCCGCGCGCCGGATTGCTCGATGACAGCCGCAACTGCATTTCCAACGTGCGCCCGGCCGGCCTGCGCTACGAGGACGCGGCCTACAAGCTGCACTATTTACTGGCGCAGGCGCACAAGAGACAGTTGAGCGGCGTGGGCCTGAAAGACGAGACGCTGGCCGCCCCGCAATTGCAGGCGGCCATGCCCAAAAACTTCCTGCTCGACCATTCGCCCACGCTCGGCGTATCCGGCGTATCCGGCGCTTCCGGGCCGCAGGCTTGAGCCGCTCCGGCAAACCATAACTTTCTGCCCGTCATTCCCGCCTGCGCAGGAATGACGGAAGGGCTTGAGCCTTGCAAGCCAGACCTGGCCACTTTTTGCTACTTAATTCATAGCTGCTTGCGCATACCCCGCCTGCGCAAGAGGCATATTTGATGCTCAATTTAAAGCGGATGCTACTTCCAGCTGGAAGATGATCGCCTCGAAATCTGCTTTCTCCCCCGTGCGGCGGTTTTGCCTGCGCATGTGAGCCTGCCAGCCGGGCAGATCCTCCAGCAGGTCTTTAGCCATCTTCAGAGGGGTATCGCCGGAAATATTGGGTTGCAGTGCAAGACTGGGGGAATACTCAAGAATCAGCCGGACAGACTCTGGCTGTCCGAAGCGAACCGCTGTGTGCAGCGCCGTGTTTTGCTCATCCTTCGTGACCTTGACAACCCCTGGTTTGCGCTCCAGCACGATGGTCACGCATTCAGGAGAACGCCCGGATACCGATGAATGCAGAGCTGTCCGGCCGACATGATCCTGGGCATCCACATCTGACAGGGGCGCCAGCAGCCCGGTCAGTTGCGCATTGCCGTTGTCGGCGGCCAGCATCAACGGAGTCTGGCCTTTGAAATCGGCGATTTTTGCCTGTTCCGGCCAGGCCTGGATCAGCAGTTCAATGGCTTTGCGCCTGTTGAGAATGTGGCTCTCTACCTGTTTAAACGGTTCAACCAGGTGCAAGGGCAAATCAGCTTTGATCGCGGGCAGATTCTTCTCGGCCGTGTGAAGCATTTTCAACCACAGCAGCAGAACGCTGTCGCAGCGGGCATCCTTGAAGTTCGCCTTGCGCAGTTTTTTGGCATGTCGCTTCATCCAAAGCTGCAGCCCCTCCCAATTTGCCTCTTCAATCAGCCCAAAGGTTTCACCCAGCACTGTTTCCAAAACATCTTTTGTGAGCCTTTCTTCTCGCTCGAAGCCGGGATAGGGGTGATAAAGATCAGTCCAGAAAAAATCCTCGCACAACATCGCCGCGTCCTCAAAGGAAACCTGGCCGTCAGGAAATATGTCAAACCACAACATGCTCCGGTAATAAGGCTCGTGGCTCCATGGCATAAAACCCTCCACGGCAATTGCGGTCGCCCAGCCGTCACGGGCAATTTCTCCACGCACCGCACCAAAACCCCGCTCCGAGCAGGCTGCCAGCGCATCCTTGAAATCCTTGGATGCTCCCTTGAAGTCGTTTTGCATCAGCCGGTGCTTGGCCCGCAGGCGCAGCAAGGGCGCTTTCCATTCTTCGTAGCCCTGGCTGTTGGCCTCGGCCTCGTCAAGCGAGGACTGCACGCGTTGCTGAATATCCTTCGGACGCTGTTTGGGTTCGCCATTGAGCAGAAAGCTCAGTTCCAGCACCAGCGGGCCGACGGCCTGCCCCGGAGTTGTCGCCAATTCGCGCATCCGCTTGATCGCCATGGCCCGCGCATTCGGAGACACAGTTTTTTCGTGTGCGAACTGGCTGAGCACCCAGTAGCTTGGCTCGGCCTCCAGCGCCCGCCACGGGGAAGCGCGGCGAACCTTTTCAATCAATCCAATGAGGCGAAGATCCTCCTCAAGTTCTTGTTGAAGAGACAGGCAACGACGCTCAATAACTGCCTTGGCATCCGCCCCCATTTCACCGATTTCACCCGGTTCGCCTGGTTCACCCAGCGCAACCAGGTCTTCCAGCGGGCTATCTGCGTTGATGGCCATGAACTTTCGGGTCAGCCTTTGCGCCAGTTCCAGGTATGCCGTTTCCTTGCGCGACGGCACGATGGACAGCAGCAAGTCTGCCTTGTCCCAAGGTGCCAGACGAGCTTCAAACCAGGCATCTTCCTCTTCAACGGTGCCGGCGTTTTGATAAGCGCCAATCGTCAGGTTGTAGATGCTCTGGAACAGGGGAATCAGTTGAAGCAGCTTGTTTTGGGCCGGGTCGGCGCAGCCTGGTTCGATGTTCTCCCCGCACAGGGTTTTCAGCAGACGCTTGTAGCCGTCCTGCGCCATGCGCGCTACTCGCAGACGCTGGCGGATGACGTGCATGCACGGCCTGGCATAGCGCAAGGCGATCAGGCGGACAAATTCCTGCTTTTCGTCTTCTGGCGCATTGCCGTTCAAGACCGGCTCCAGCCGCTTCGCTGACATCGGGATTTGGTGCCGCAGCGTTTCGGTAATCAGGCCTTTGCGCAAGACCAGCGCTACAGCAGCCTGAAACTGCGCTTCAAGGGTCAGGCTTTCGTCACGCAGGAAAACGCCTGCAAAATTCAAGGGTGCGTCTTCAGGAAACAGTTCTTCGATTTTTTCGGCACTTTGCGGCCCCGTGCCCTTGCGCCAGTTTTGAAGGGTACGTACCAAGTTCGAGTCTGGATTTTCACGCACCGTTTTTTTTCCAAGCACTTTGTCAAGCCCTTGCAAGGAAGGTGCATCCAGCAAGTCCAGCAGCCAGTCGATAACCTGCGGCACTGGCAAAGTCAGCGTGCCGTTTACCCTGTCCCACAGGGGCAGGAACCAGAACTCGCCGCCGGGCATGCCGGCATCAAAAGGTATTCCGCGTTGCTGGCCTGCCAAGTCCCAGAAAGCCAGCCTGCGCGCCAGCCACGGTACATAGGCATAGGCCAGAAAATGCCACAAAACCTGCTGCCCGCTGGCGTTGCCGGTCCAGGTCTTCAGTTCGAGGTTTTTGTGAAAGTTCGCCCATTCCAGGCAGTTGGTCATGGCATCTCGGCATGCTTGCTCGTCCATGTCCAGGGACTTGAAAACCGCATGGAGCATCTCCCTAGTCATTTCTATGTGATGTTCCAGCCGCATACCCTGCGCGGCGAACTTCTTCTTCCGGGCGTCACGCTCCAGGCCAAGACTTTGGTGAACTTCAAGAAGGATGTTTTCAAAAGAGGGAAGAAGCGCCATGGCAATTGCCTTGTTGTTGATGAAGCATGGATCATCCCCCGCCACCCTCGCGAAAGCCACGAAAAATGCCGCATACCCCCTCTTCCTGAGCATCAGCTACGAATTGCACGCCGAAGCAGAGGGGGTGTACGGCATTTTTCGTTGTTGAACCCACCCTAAAACGCCAGACTACCCCCATCGAATGCAAAACCGCATCCGATCCTGTCCGGGGCAGCCCTCACACCCCAGACACGGAATTCTTGAGGATGATCTGGAGCAACAGCATGAGCAATCAACCCAACTGGCCAAGCAAGCAGGAAGACCAGAAATCAGGCGGCGGACGCGACAACAACGCGCCAAGGAAGTAACCAGAGCACCGACAGGCGTTCAGTCATGAATGCCTGCCGGTTTTTTTCATGCCCTGTCCGCAACCCAATCCGATAACTCCCCATGTTGAAAACCAAAATCATTCTCACGGCGCTACTTTCCTTTTCCCTTCTTTCCCTGACCGCCTGCGGCTCGCCCGGCCCCAAATATAAAAATGTCCGCTCCTTCAGCGAAGGCCTGGCGCCGGTGCAGGCGCAAACCGGCCGCTGGGGTTTCATCAATGAGCGGCAGGAATGGGTGATTCAGCCACGCTTTGAAGACGCCAAGGAGTTTCAGGGCGGCAAGGCGGCCGTTCGGCAGAACAGCAAATGGGGCTTCATCAACAAGCGCGGTGAGTGGCTTTGAAGCCGGTGCAGCGCCATGAAATACTGCGCTTGCAAGGACATCAATAGCTTGATCCGAGTGCTGGCCCGGCAAGGATGGTCATTTTGCCGAGGGGGCAAGCACGGGAAATTACGCGTTCCTTCCGGAAAGCGGACTTTGACCGTTCCCACTTCTCCGAGCGATCACCGTGCATTTCTGAATTTCAGAAGTGACGTGCATCGCGCGATGTTGTTGATTTAGAGCGTAATTTCTCTGACTTACAAGTCGCCTTCAGGTGGTTTTTTGCTGGTCACAGCTTGGCGCTGACCCAGCCCAGCACGCTGTCCAGCGCCGCATTCAGGTTTGACGCATCGGTGCCGCCGGCCATCGCCATGTCGGCCTTGCCGCCGCCCTTGCCGCCGACCTGGCCGGCGACGAAGTTGACCAGCTCGCCGGCCTTGACCTTGGCCGTGCTGTCGTTCGTCACGCCGGCGGCGATCTGCACCTTGCCGCCATCGACGGCGGCCAGCACGATGACCGCCGTTTTCAGCTTGTCTTTCAGCTTGTCCATGGTCTCGCGCAGGGTCTTGGCGTCCGCGCCTTCGAGCCGGGCGGCCAGCACCTTGAGCCCCTTGACATCGACCGCCTGCAGCATCAGCTCGTCGCCCTGCGACGAAGCCAGCTTGCCCTTGAGCGCGGCGACTTCCTTTTCCAGCGATTTGACCTGGTCGAGCACCTGGCCAATGCGGTTTTGCAACTCGGACGGGCTGGCCTTGAGCGTGCCGGCGGCGGCCTGCACGGTCGATTCGAGCGACTGCAGATAAGCCAGCGCGTTCTGGCCCGTCACGGCCTCGACGCGGCGCACGCCTGAGGCCACGCCGCTCTCGGCCACGATCTTGAACAGGCCGATGTCGCCGGTGCGGCCGACGTGCGTGCCGCCGCACAGTTCCTTGCTTGAACCGATGCTCAGCACGCGCACGGAGTCGCCGTATTTTTCGCCGAACAGCATCATCGCGCCGGTTTTCTGCGCCGCTTCCAGGTCCATTTCGCTGGCGTCGGTGGCGCTGTTGGCGAGGATTTCGGCATTCACGCGGACTTCGACCTCGCGGATTTGCGCGTCGGTCATGGGCGCGTTGTGCGCAAAGTCAAAACGCGTGCGCTCGGCGTTGACCAGGCTGCCCTTTTGCTGGACATGCGCGCCCAGCACTTCGCGCAAGGCCTTGTGCATCAGATGGGTGGCGCTGTGGTTGCGCACGGTGGCGGCGCGCACGGCGGCATTGACGCGGGCGCTGACATGGTCGCCCACGTTGAGCGTGCCTTCGGCCAGCGTGCCGTGGTGGCCGTACACATCGGCCTTGATCTTGAGCGTGTCGCTGACGGCGAAACGGGCCGAGCCGCTGATGAGTTCGCCCTCGTCGCCGGCCTGGCCGCCGCTTTCGGCGTAAAACGGCGTCGTGTCCAGCACGATCACGCCGTTTTGACCGGCTTTTAGTGCTGCTACGCTTGTCCCGTCTGCATAGATTGCTATGATTTTTGATGTTTCCTGCAGATGCTCGTAGCCCGTGAAGACGTTGCTGCTGCCGCTGTAGTCGAGGGCGCGGTCCATCTTGAACTTGCCTGCGGCACGGGCCTGGGCTTTTTGCTTGTCCATGGCGACCGCAAAACCGGCTTCGTCCACGCTCAGGCCACGCTCGCGGCACACGTCAGCCGACAAGTCGAGCGGAAAACCGTAGGTGTCGTGCAGCTTGAAAGCCACGTCGCCGGGCAGCACCTTGACGCCATCGGCCAGCGCGGCATCCAGAATCTGCATGCCGGTTTCCAGCGTCTCGAAGAAGCGCTCTTCCTCGGCCTTCAAGACCTCGGTGATGCGCTGCGCATCGGCGGCCAGGCGCGGATAGGCGTCGCCCATCAGCCCGGCCAAGTCGGCCACCAGCTTGTGGAAAAACGGCGTTTTCTTGCCCAGCAAATAGCCGTGGCGGATCGCGCGGCGGATGATGCGGCGCTGCACATAGCCGCGTCCTTCGTTCGACGGATTCACGCCGTCGCTGACCAAAAACGCCGTGGCGCGGATATGGTCGGCAATCACGCGCAGGCTCTTGTGGCCCAGGTCGGCTTCGCCGGTTTCGCGCGAAGCGGCCTTGATGAGCGCATCGAAAATGTCGATTTCGTAGTTGCTGTGCACATGTTGCAGGATGGCGGCCAGCCGCTCCAGCCCCATGCCGGTATCGACGCAGGGAGCGGGCAGCGGACGCGTCGAGCCGTCTTCGGCCATGTTGAACTGCATGAACACGTTGTTCCAGATTTCGATGAAGCGGTCGCCGTCTTCGTCGGGGCTGCCGGGCGGGCCGCCGGGAATGTGATCGCCGTGGTCGTAGAAAATTTCAGAACAAGGGCCGCACGGGCCAGTGTCGGCCATCATCCAGAAATTGTCGGACTTGTAGCGCCCGCCCTTGTTGTCGCCGATGCGGATCACGCGGTCTGCGGGCAGGCCGATTTCTTTCGTCCAGATGTCGTAGGCTTCGTCGTCTTCTTCATAGACGGTGGCCAGCAGGCGGTCGGCGGGCAGTTTGTAGACTTCGGTCAGCAGCTCCCACGCCCATTTCAGCGACTCGCGCTTGAAGTAGTCGCCAAAGCTCCAGTTGCCCAGCATCTCGAAAAACGTGTGGTGGCGCGCGGTGTAACCAACGTTTTCCAGGTCGTTGTGCTTGCCGCCAGCACGCAAACAAGCCTGCACCGACGTGGCGCGCACATACGGGCGCTTGTCCACGCCCAGGAACACGTCCTTGAACTGGACCATGCCGGAGTTGGTGAACATCAGCGTCGGGTCGTTGCCCGGCACCAGCGAGCTGGACGGCACCACGGTATGACCCCTGGCGGCGAAGAAATCGAGGAAGGTCTTGCGGATGTCGGCGACGGTGAAAACGGGTGTGCTCATGGGGTGGGGTCAACTCTCAGGAAATGGCGTAAAACAGGGTGTCAGGCAACTGCGCGTGCAGGCAAGCCGATGATTTTAGGCGGCTTTGAGGGTGACGAGGAAACGCAGCAAGGCCTCGTCGTCGGACCAGGCCACATTGAAACGCAGCCACGGGCCGGGTTCCAGATCGACCGAAAACAGGTGGCCCGGCCCGAGCAGAATGTCCTGCTCGGCGGCGTTGTAGGCCAGTTCGCCGGCGTTTTGAATGGCCGGATGGCGCGCCCACAGGAACATGCCGGCCTTGGGCTCGCAAAACAGCTCGAAGCCAATCGCCAGCAGCAGGCTGGCCAGCCGCCGCTGGCCCAGCGCCAGCCGATCGCGCAGCGTCTTGATGTGCTTGCGCCAGCGGCCATCGACCAGGGCGCCGCAGGCCAGCACCCGGTGCAGATGCGACAGCACGGCGGTGGAGCCGGTCGGGCTTTGCAGGCGCGGCTGGGTAAAGAACACCTTGGGCCGATGTTCGATGATGGATGATGCGGGTGAAATGCTGTGCGTATTGCCCGGCGCGCCGGCGCGCACTACCGCTAACATTTTCCCGGCTGCACCAATCCGCCTCGCGCTGTATGCTTTGAGACTGATTTTCCGGCCCCCCGGCTGCCGTTGAATGCGGCGGCCAGCTCTTCAGAAAGAACGTCCATGGACATGAAAACTTCGCCCCTTTCGCTGCTCAACGACCCCAGCCTGCTCAAGACCGATGCCCTGATCAATGGCCAGTGGCTGGCGGGCGCGAGCCGGTTCGACGTGAGCGATCCGTCCAACGGCAACAAACTCGCCGACGTGGCCAATCTCGGCCCTGCCGATGCCGAAGCCGCGATTGCCGCCGCCAACGCCGCCTGGCCCGCCTGGCGCAGCAAGACCGGCAAGGAGCGCAGCATCATCCTGCGCAAATGGTTTGACCTGCTGATGGCCAACCAGGAAGACCTGGCCCGCATCATGACCGCCGAGCAGGGCAAGCCGTTTGCCGAGGCCAAGGGCGAAGTCGCCTACGGCGCGAGTTTTGTCGAGTGGTATGCCGAGGAAGCCAAGCGCGTCAACGGCGAAACCCTGCCGCAGTTCGACAACAACCGCCGCCTGATGGTGCTCAAGCAGCCCATCGGCGTGTGCGTGGCCATCACGCCGTGGAACTTCCCGCTGGCCATGATCACCCGCAAGGTCGCCCCGGCGCTGGCGGCGGGCTGCACGGTGGTCATCAAGCCGGCCGAACTCACGCCGCTGACGGCGCTGGCAGCGGCCGAACTGGCGGTGCGCGCCGGCATTCCTTCGGGCGTGCTCAACATCCTCACGACCGACGAAAGCGCGGCGGTGGGCAAGGTGTTTTGCGAAAGCAGCGTGGTGCGCCACATCAGCTTTACCGGCTCCACCGAAGTCGGCCGCATTTTGATGGCGCAAAGCGCGCCGTCGATCAAGAAGCTGTCCTTAGAGCTCGGCGGCAATGCGCCCTTCATCGTGTTCGACGACGCCGACATCGACTCGGCCGTCGAAGGCGCGATGGCCAGCAAATACCGCAACGCCGGCCAGACCTGCGTCTGCGCCAACCGCATCTATGTGCAGGAAGGCGTGTACGACCAGTTCGTGCATAAATTTGCCGAAAAAGTCAGGCTGCTCAAGGTCGGCAACGGCTTTGAAGACGGCGTGGGACAGGGTCCGCTGATTGAGGACGCGGCCATCGAAAAGGTCGAGCGCCATGTGCAGGACGCGCTGGCCAAGGGCGGCAAGCTGCTGGCCGGCGGCCACAAGCTCAAAGGCCAGTTTTTCGAGCCGACGGTGATTTCCGAAGCGCATGCCGACATGCTGTGCGCCAGGGAAGAAACCTTTGGCCCGTTTGCGCCCGTGTTCCGCTTCACCCATGAGCAGGAAGCGATTGATGCAGCCAACAACACCGAGTTCGGCCTGGCCAGCTATTTCTACAGCCGCGACATCGGCCGCATCTACCGCGTGGCCGAAGCGCTGGAGTACGGCATGGTCGGCATCAACGCCGGCGTGATCGCCACCGAGCATGTGCCGTTCGGCGGCGTCAAGCAGTCCGGCCTCGGCCGCGAAGGCTCCAGCCACGGCATGGAAGAATATCTGGAAATGAAATACCTGTGCCTGGGCGACATGCTCAAGTAAGAAAGCGGGCCGTTCGTTCAGCCAGATGGGCTGGCACAGCTTGACAGGAGCACGCTATTACTATTATTTTGATAGCTGCTTGCGCTTGTCAGCCGTGCGCAAAAGGCCAATTTGACTGAAAATATGTTTCAGGCCGATGTCTTTTGGAGAGGGGGCATGACAGCATGGAAACTGGAGCGGGTCAGGGGTGTCCCGGTGTTCACCATCGGGGATCAGCCGAAGGCTAGGCGTGGCTCAAAACTGTTATGCCTGGGCTGCAGGCCCTTCAACGGCCATCCGGGCAATGAAGCCCGAACGTGTCTCGCCAGCCGTGCGGGCGCGGGCATCCAGGCGGCGCAGCACACGGCGCGGCAGGCTGATGTTCACGCGTTCCACGGTGTCATCGAGCATGGCCGGGTCCACCTTCACCAGCGCCCACAGCCAGCCGTCAAATTCAGGATGCGCGGTGCGCAGCGCTTCGATATGGGAGGGCGTGGGAATGTCCTGCCCGGCATCGAGCGCGACTTCAATCCAGGCGGTCACGGCGTCCTCGGCCTGAATCATGGCTTCTTCGAGCGTGTCGCCCGCCGAAAAGCAGCCGGGCAGGTCGGGAACCACGACGCCCCAGGCGGTCGTGTCGTTGCCGGGTTCAATGGTGATGGGGTAGCGCATGGGGAGTGTCCTTTCAGATACCGGCCTGCCGCCGGATGGCCTTGACCAGCCCCAGGCCCAGATCTTTTTTAGGGTGTGGCACGACAACATGGCCGGGGCGGCTGGGGTGCTTGAAAACGTGGTGCGAACCGTTCACCCGGTCAAGTCGCCATCCGGCCCGCTGCATATCACGTATCAATTCGGCGCTGGTCATGGATGTGTATGGTACACATTGAATCCGGTTCCTGCCAGTGAAGTTCTGGCCGGGGGCTCACTCAGGACTCACCAGCTCACGCCGCGCCGCCTTACCGGCCTTGTGCTGCGCAATGGACTTGGCCAAGTGCGCCGCATTGGCCGGGCTTCTTCCAGCGATACCGCCGGGTACACGCCCAGCGCCAGGGTCTTGCGCTTGTCGGCAAAGCGGTGTAGTTCATACGCCAGTATTTGCCCGCCTTGTTGACCAGCAGATACATTCCGCCGCCGTCGGTGTGCTTGTCGCCAGCAGGCGCGCCGCTGTGCTTGGCGTTCTTGGTGAAGATGGCGGTCAGGGGCATGAAGTCCCTTTGGCGGTATGTCATGTTAGACCGTGACACCGCATGAGACAACAAAAAACCCGCTGTAGCTACGAGATACGCGGGTTTTGAGGTGTTGTGAGGTGTTATGAGACGCTGTGATATGCCGATTTGGAGCGGGTGAAGGGAATCGAACCCTCGTATGAAGCTTGGGAAGCTGCCGTTCTGCCATTGAACTACACCCGCGATGTCCCGGATTATAGAAGCAAGCCTGCGGCGTCAGGCGGGGCCTCGTCGGGCTCCGGGTCACAGCGTGTCCAGCGGGCTGCCTGCCTTGCCCTCATCCAGGGTGAAATAAAAATCCGCCCCCTGCCCTTCAATGGCATGCGCCCAGACCCGGCCCCCGTGTCGCGCAATGATTCGCTGCACGGTTGCCAGGCCTATTCCCGAGCCTGCAAAATCATTCGGGGAATGAAGCCGCTGGAATGCAATGAAAAGCTTGTCCGCATAGGCCATGTCAAACCCGGCGCCATTGTCCTTGACGAAATAGACGGTTTCACCGTTGACGGCAATCTCGCTGCCAACGTCGATCTGCGCCACCACCCGCTTTGAAGTGAACTTCCACGCGTTGCCCACCAGGTTCTGAATGACGACCGACAACAGGCGCGGATCCCCCTGAACGTTCAGGTTGTCCTGAATGCATGCATTCACCTCGCGCCCGGGTTCCCGGTCCATGCACTCCTGCACCGCCTGACGAGCGATATTGGCAAGATTGACCGGCCCGAACTGCAACGGATCACGCGAAAGCTTGGCGAGCGACAGCAGCCCCTCGATCAGGTCGCCCATCTGCCGGGTTCCGGCACGAATCCGGCTCAGATAATGCTGTCCTTTTTCACCCACCAGGCCCCCGCTCGTGCGCTGCAGCAAGACACTGAAGCCGTCAATCGTATTGAGCGGCGAGCGCAGGTCGTGCGACACGGAATAGGAAAAAGTTTCCAGCTCCCTGTTCACCGACGCCAGTTCCTTGTTGACCGCTTCCAGGCGGGCCGTGCGTCGGCGCACGCGATTTTCCAGCTCCGCATTGAGGCGCACGATGCTGTGCTCGGCCTGCTTGCGCTCGGTGATGTCCTGGCACGCCCCCTGCATGCGGGTGATTTCTCCGCTGTCGTTGCGCAATGCCTCGGCAATGGCACGAATCCATACGCGGCGGCCGTTGGCGGTGATGATTTCAAACTCTTCATCACACGGCACGCCGTCCCGGCTGCAGCGCTCAAAAGCCGCCGTGAAATTTTCACGCCACTCCGGTGAACAGTACTGCACGACGTCATGCAGCAGTGGCTTGCTGCTCATCGGCACTTCATATATTTTGCAGACCTCGTCGGACCACATCATCGGGCCGCCCGACAGGTCGAGCATCCAGCCGCCGATTTGCGCCGTCCGTCCGGCAATCTCAAGCAAGACTTCGCTCTGGCGCAATTTTTCTTCTGTGGCGCGGCGCTGCGTGATGTCCTCGGTCACGACAATGATGTGCGTCGGCATCCCGTCCGCAGAGCGAACCATCGACACCGTGATACGAACCCAAACGACACTGCCGCCCCTCTTCAGGCAGCGCATTTCATGGGAAAAAGTATCCACTTCGCCAGCGACCATCCGGCTCGTCATCTCGTCATAGCGGGAACGGTCTTCAGGATGTGTCAGTTCGCGGATATCCATTGCCTGCAACTCGGCCTGCGTGTAGCCGACGGTTGCGTGGTAGGCCGGATTGGCCATCAAAAATCGTCCGTCGGGCGTGGCCATCGCCATGCCCGCGGCAGCGGTGCCAAACATCAGCTGCGTCATTTCCTGGCTGACCTTGAGCTGCTGCTGCACCTCGGTCCGATGGTTCACCTCGGCCTGCAATTGCCGGGTTCTTTCACGCACGCGGCGGCGAATCTGCATGTTCCAGAGCAGCACCAGCAGGAGCAGTGCAAAAACAGCAAAACCGGCGCCTGTCAGCCAGCGCAACAGCCTTGGACTGACCGCCCTGGGAGGCTCATACACAAAACCAGCCAGCGATAAACCCGGCTGCACCACCCCCAGCGTGGCCAGCGTCCGGGCGATGGTGTCGAAGCGGGCCGGGTTCATATGCCCGATCTCAACCACGTCCGGCAGGACGAAGGAACGCATCACCCTGGCCTCCTGGCGCAGGGTTTCACGCGTCAGGCCCCGCTGCCGGACACCGTTCATCTCCAGGATCAAGCCAATCAGCTCATCTTCGTGACTGAAGGCATAGTCCCAGCCCTTGCGGGTAGCGCGCAGGAAGGCGGCATTGCGCTCGGGATTTTGTGCGATTTTCGCTTCGGTCGTGAACAGAATGTCGCCGTAGAAATCTATGCCGTAGTCAACCCCGCGCATCATCGCGGGCACGACTCCCCGGGCGGTCATCAACGCAGGTTCTGCCGTGGTGTAGGCAGACACCGCATCCACCTTGCCTGTCACCAGGTCGCCAAGGTTCCAGGACTGCGCAATGATATTGATGAGTCCCGGATCAATGCCCTCGCGCTTGAGCATGGCGCGAAACTGGACCCCGCCCTGGTCTTCGGACAGCATGACGGTCTTGCCAATGAGGTCTGATGGGGTGCGGATATTGCTGTCCTGCCGGCTCATGATGATGTAGGGCGAATGCTGGAAAATTGCCGCCAGCGCCACAATGGGTTGCCCCTTCATCCGGGCAATCAGCAGGTCGGAGTCAGCAATGCCAAAGTCGGTTTCTCCGGCCAGAACCCCGGCAATTACCGGACGGTCAGCGCCACCTTCCCTGATGGCGACCTCCAGCCCTTCGTCACGGTAAAAGCCTTTTGCCTGGGCGGCATAGTAGCCCGCGAACTGGAACTGGTGGAGCCACTTGAGCTGCAGGGTGACGCGTTCTGGCGACACGGCCCGTGATGCCCCGAAAGCAGGCGCGGCACAGGCAGCCATCAGCGCCAAGGCCGACAAAATAGCAATGCCTCTTGTCTGCCATTCCCTGCGAACTGCAAAAAAGCTGAAGAAGGGAATGAAGCTGGACATCAAAACCAGTCTAGCACGCAGGCTTGTGCCGGCCTGGCAGTTGCCGGCGCCCGCTTCAGACCATCGCTTGATTAGACAAAATCAGATCAGCGTCACGCCGGTCTTGGCCTGCAGCGCTTCCTGCGTCACGCCGGGCGCCAGCTCGATGACCTTCAGGCCCAGCGGCGTCACGTCCATCACCGCCAGATCGGTGATGATGCGGTCCACCACGCCCACGCCGGTCAGCGGCAGCGTGCAGTGCGGCAGGATTTTCAGGTCCACGGTGCCGTCCTTCTTTTTGGCGACATGCTCCATCAGCACGATCACGCGCTTGACGCCGGCGACCAGATCCATCGCGCCGCCCATGCCCTTGACCATCTTGCCCGGAATCATCCAGTTGGCCAGATCGCCCTGTTCGCTCACCTGCATCGCGCCCAGGATGGACAGGTTGATCTTGCCGCCGCGAATCATCGCAAAGCTGTCGTGGCTGCCGAAAATCGACGAACCCGGCAAGGTGGTGACGGTCTGCTTGCCGGCGTTGATCAGGTCGGCATCCACTTCGAGTTCGGTCGGAAACGGGCCAATGCCGAGCATGCCGTTTTCCGACTGGAGCCAGACTTCCTTGTCGGCCGGCACGAAGTTGGCCACCAGCGTCGGAATGCCGATGCCCAGATTGACGTAAAAACCGTCTTCGAGTTCCTGGGCGGCACGCGCCGCCATTTGGTCTTGGGTCCAGGGCATGCTTCAGGCTCCTTGCTGGCCACGGTCGGCCTTGATGGTGGATGGGACGGGTTCATCGGCGGTTATCACCGCGGCGTGTGCAATGGCGGCCTGCGCCTCGACCTTTGCCAGGGCGGCATCGACGGGCGCTTCGGTCACGGTGCGTTTTTCAATGCGCTTTTCAGGATTCGGGTTATGCACGATACGGTGGACGTAAATGCCAGGCAGGTGAACCTGATCGGGCTCCATGTCGCCGGTTTCCACCACCTCCTCGACCTCGACGATGCAAATTTTCCCGGCCATGGCGACGGCCGGATTGAAGTTGCGGGCCGTCAGGCGGAACTGCAGGTTGCCCGACTTGTCGGCGCGGTGCGCCTTGACCAGCGCCACGTCCGGCAGCAGGGCGCGTTCCATGACATAGGTTTCGCCGTCAAATTCACGCAGTTCCTTGCCCTCGGCCACCAGGGTGCCGACGCCGGTCTTGGTGAAAAAAGCCGGAATGCCCGCGCCGCCCGCACGCAGCTTTTCGGCCAGCGTGCCCTGCGGCGTGAACTCAAGCTCCAGCTCGCCGGCCAGGTACTGGCGCTCGAACTCCTTGTTTTCGCCCACATAGGACGAGATCATTTTCCTGATCTGGCGCGTCTCCAGCAGCTTGCCCAGGCCAAAGCCATCGACGCCTGCATTGTTGGAAATCACCGTCAAATCGCTGACGCCGGAATCGCGCAGCGCGTCAATCAGCGCTTCGGGAATGCCGCACAGGCCAAAGCCGCCTACAGCGAGCAACTGACCGTCCTTGACGACACCCTTGAGGGCTTCTGCGGCAGAGGGAAAAAGTTTCTTCACAACAATATCTCCTTGTTTCGTTCAGCCTTCAGAACGTCTTTCTGACGCCTGTTCAGCCCATTACGATACTCGCTAATGAACTACGTAGTTCTTCTTAAAGGTTTGCCCTGATGTCCCTGGATTACCAGCTGGCTTTCGATCTGGCGCCGGTCGGGCTGGTATTGTCCCGCAACCGTTCCATCCTGGACTGCAATCAGCATGTGTGCGAAATGTTTGGCGCCACGCGCGAGCAACTCATCGGGCAGTCGTTCATGATCCTCTACCCCAGCGTTGACGAGTACGAGCGCATCGGTGCGCGCATGCTTCCCATTCTGAACGCCACCGGCATGTATGCGGACAACCGCATCATGAAAAGGGTCGATGGGCGCACCAAGGGCGAGACGTTCTGGTGCCACGTCACGGGCCGGGCGCTGAACCGCAATGTGCCGCATGAGGCCGGTATCTGGACCTTTGAAGACCTGAGCGCCAACCGGCCCGTGACGGCTGAACTGACCGCCAGGGAGCGCGAAGTGGCGGCCCACCTGATGCGCGGCCTGACCTCCAAGGAAATTGGCCGCGCCCTGAACATCAGCCACCGCACGGTGGAGATTTACCGGGCGCGCCTGATGCGCAAGTTCAAGGCGTCCACGACAGCCAATCTGGTGCAAAAGCTGATGACCGGCAACTGATCGCCGGCCACCGCGGCCCTTCAGGCGTTGCCGAGGTCGGCCTCGTGGCGGATGGACTCGCGCGCGCGGTGGTCGCGCAGTTTGCCCAGGGTATGTTCAAGCACGCGCTTGAGCTTCTCGCTGGCGCCCCGGAAGGCTTCGTCCTGGCTGGCGGCCTGGTGATTGACCGCGACAGGTTCGCGATTGGCCAGGCGGGCTTCCAGCATGCAGCGCTTGTGGTCGGCGCTGATCTTGTCACCGTTCTCGTCGCTCATGTGGACTTCGATGCGCGTGATCTCATCCTTGAAACGGCTGAACGATTCATTCAATTCCGTTGTGGCCCAGCGCTCGAAAGACTCGCCCGTGTCAATGCTGTGGTTGGAGTTGACTTGAATTTGCATGTGCTTGTTTCCTTTTTTTGGGGAAGCGCAGCATCTGGCCGGCTGGCCGTGCTACGTAGTGCCACCGCCATGGCGACGGATGGGAAAACCATTATGACCCCCTCGGCCGCAACCGCCTGTAGTCCACACTCCCCAGCGGGGTGTTCGGCGTTGCTGAACCGGCCTGTGAATACTTCTGGTCGGTATTTGCTATATTTTCAATAGCTGCTCACGCGCGTTGGTATTGCGCAAAAGGCCTGAAAAGCCTGAAATCATCAGGCTGGGGCGCCACCCGCGAAGGCTCCATCGCTTCAGTCCGTTTTCAGGGCATCAACCACTTCGGTGGCAGTGCGAAAAGCCTCTATTGCCGTCGGCACGCCGCAATAAACAGCCGCATGCAGCAGCACTTCCTGCAGCTCGGACGGCGTTGCGCCATTGTTCAGCGCGCCGCGCAAGTGGCCCTTGAGTTCATGCTGCTTGCCCAGCGCCGTGAGCATCGCCACCGTGATCAGGCTGCGCGTCTTGAGGTCCAGACCGGGCCGCTGCCAGACATCGCCCCAGGCCTTGGCGGTGATGTGTTCCTGGATAGGCCGGTTGAAGTCGGTCACGCCCGCCAGCGCCTTGGCGACAAACTCTTCACCCATCACCTGCCTGCGGGTGGCCAGGCCTTTTTCGTAGTCGGATTCCATGCGGCGATTGCTCCTGAAAAAGTCGTCAGCATAACGGGCCGCCACAGGCATTTGCCTATGAGCGCCTTAAATAATCGCAATGGATGCGCTGTTGCCTTGTTGATTGATGGTGCTCAATAATGAATCGTCAATCAATAGTTTTAATCTATGTTTAAAGCCCGGTAAATCAAACCAAGGAAGCCCAAGCCATGACGAAATTAACCACCGCAGCCGGCGCGCCCGTCGTCGATAACCAGAACATCCAAACGGCAGGTCCGCGCGGGCCGGCGCTGCTGCAGGACGTGTGGCACCTCGAAAAACTCGCCCACTTCCACCGCGAAGTGATTCCCGAGCGCCGCATGCATGCCAAGGGCTCGGCGGCCTACGGCAGCTTCACCGTCACCCACGACATCACGAAATACTCCAAGGCCAGGCTCTTTTCGGCGATTGGCAAGAAGACCGAACTGGTCATGCGGTTTTCCACCGTCGCCGGCGAGCGCGGCGCGGCCGATGCCGAGCGCGACATTCGCGGCTTCGCCATGAGGTTCTACACCGAAGAAGGCAACTGGGACCTGGTCGGCAACAACACGCCGGTGTTCTTCATGCGCGATCCGCTGAAGTTTCCCGACCTGAACCGCGCCGTGAAACGCGACCCGCGCACCAACATGCGCAGCGCCGAAAACAACTGGGACTTCTGGACGCTGCTGCCCGAGGCGCTGCACCAGATCACCATCGTCATGAGCGACCGGGGCATTCCGAAGTCGTACCGCCACATGCACGGCTTCGGCAGCCACACCTTCAGCTTCCTGAATGCGCAAAACCAGCGCTTCTGGGTCAAGTTCCACCTCGTCACGCAGCAGGGCATTGAAAACCTGACCGACGCCGAGGCCACCGAACTCGTCGGCCGCGACCGCGAAAGCTCGCAGGCCGACTTGCTCCATGCCATCGACAACGGCGACTTCCCGCGCTGGAACCTGAAAATCCAGGTCATGCCCGAAAAAGACGCCGCCACCTATCACCTCAACCCTTTTGATCTGACCAAGGTCTGGCCGCATGGCGACTACCCGCTGATGGACGTGGGCGTGCTGGAACTCAACCGCAACCCCGAGAACTACTTCGCCGAAGTCGAGCAGCTTGCCTTCAACCCGGCCAATGTCGTGCCCGGCATCAGCTTTTCGCCCGACAAGATGCTGCAGTCGCGCCTGTTTGCCTACGGCGACGCACAGCGCTATCGCCTGGGCGTGAACCACCACCAGATTCCGGTGAACGCGCCCAAGTGTCCTTTCCACAGCAACCACCGCGACGGCGCCATGCGCGTTGACAACAACAATGGCGCCGAGGTGGGCTACGAGCCCAACAGCAAAGGCGCCCTGCAGGAGCAACCCGATTTTGCCGAGCCGCCGCTGTCGATTGAAGGCGCAGCCGACCACTGGAACCACCGCGTGGACCAGGACTATTACTCGCAGCCCGGCAAGCTGTTCCGCCTGATGACACCGGCCCAGCAGCAGGTGCTGTTCGAGAACACGGCCCGCTCGGTGGGCGGTGCGTCAAAAGATATCCAGGAACGCCACATCGCCAATTGCACCCTGGCCGATCCGGCCTATGGCGCAGGCGTGGCCGCAGCGCTGGCGCAAGGTGCTTCATCGCCAACACCCAACCCGGTGGTCTGACGGCAAAGCGCCTTCCGGGCGCTGACTGACTGAAGCGCATGGCTTTGCCGCCATGCGCTTTTTTCATGCCAGCACGGGAACGTATCATGGGCAAAACCCATTTTCCACCCCACCCGGAAAGAGACAAGCCATGCAAGCTCGCTACCCTGCCCCCGACCTCAACGACCTGCCCGAGGACATCAAGGCCAAGGTGCTTGAAGTGCAGGAAAAAGCCGGCTTCGTGCCCAATGTGTTCCTGGCGCTGGCCCGCCGCCCGGCCGAATGGCGGGCATTTTTCGCTTACCACGATGCGTTGATGCTCAAGGAAGCCAGCGGCAACCCCAATGGCTCGCTGACCAAGGGCGAGCGCGAAATGATCGTGACCACCACCAGCGCGGCCAACCATTGCCTGTATTGCGTGGTGGCGCACGGCGCGATTTTGCGGATTTACGAAAAGCAGCCGCTGGTGGCCGACCAGGTGGCGGTGAACTACCGCAAGGCAGACATCACGCCGCGCCAGCGCGCAATGCTCGACTTTGCCATGAAGGTCTGCCTGCAGTCCGACGCCATTGAAGAGGCGGATTTTGAAGCGTTGCATGCCCACGGCTTCGACGACGAGGACGCCTGGGACATTGCGGCGATCACCGCGTTTTTTGGCCTGTCAAACCGCATGGCGAGTTTCAGCGGCATGCAGCCCAACCCGGAGTTTTACCTGATGGGGCGCGTTGCCAAGCCGGCCAAAGCCACGTAATTGCTACTTATTTAATAGCGTATTGCGCATACAGGTATTGCGCTAGAGGCATTTTTGACCATTTTCAGGCCCAGCCCGAGTAGTTGGTGACGCCTGCACAGCCGGGAAACCTGGTTTCCCGGTTCCGGGGCGCAGGCAGTGTGGCCGTCGGCCTGGGTGGCGCCTCAACCCCCTCAATCGACCCCTGCACCGCGCTACTTTTTTAATAGCTATACATGCCCGTCAACCGTGCGCAAAAGCCACTTTTGGCTTAATTTCAGTCCTCGACGAGCCGGCGTATCCAGTCCGGCAGGGTCTTGGCTTTTTGCGCCGGGAAGTCCACCCAGATGGCGGTCGCGCCACCGGCCGCGCAAATCATGCCCGGCTGGTCCACACGCTCCATGGTGGCCCAGCTCTCAAAAGTGGTGCGGCCAGGGTCGCTCACATACATCCTGATCAGCACATCGCCCGGGTATTCAAGCTGCTTGTAGAAGTTGCAAAAGGCATTGACGATCACCGGGCCTTCGCCCTTCGGATCGGGCTGGCAGCCAATGGCGTACATCCAGTCGATGCGAATGGTTTCCATGTAGCGAAAGTAGGTACCGTTGTTCAGATGGCCCATTGCATCCATGTCGCCCCAGCGAATGGGAATGTGCATTTCGTGGACCAGTTTTTTCTTTTCGGGAATTTCAATTTTCATGATTCATCATTTTGTGAAGGGCTCAGCGATGCGCCCTGATGGAAGCCAGGATGCCGGGCGTGAACAGCACGCAGGCAACCAGCTGGGCTGGCGTGGGCCAGCGGCCATCCCAGGCAAAAGAATACAGCAAGGCAAACAGCGTTTCGCTCACGATGAGTTGGCCGCACAGGCTGGCGCTGAGCCCATCATGAGCAGCAAGCCCGCCAGCGTCAGCGCCGGCCCCGGCAGCAAGGCCAACCAGCGCAGGCCGTGCGGCTTGCCCAACAGCATGATCCACAGCGAAATCGTGCCGATGAGCAGCGAAGGCATTTCGGTGCCTGCATCGTGAATGGCCCCCATCATCAGCATGCGCGGCGCCACGAACACCAGGCCCCACAGCGCGCCCGCTGCCAGTCCGGCCAGGATGCCCGTCAGCATTCGAACGCCGGTGTCAATACGCCTGAGCGGGCTGGCGCATCAGGCGCCAGCATCATCATTCGCTGCAGCAAGGCTCGCATTTACAAAATGGCTTGCGCCAGGCGCATGCGTCACCCACGTGACACAGTTCGATAAATCCATTCCCAAAGCCACCAAAATATCTCCCGATTCAAGGCCCCCCGAAGTGAAGGGCCGTTTGGCGCCGCATTCACGACATAAAATTGCCGAGAGACACGCAACCTTTACTGAAATCATTATCAGCGAGTGCCCCCGATGAATAACCAAGAAATCCTGGCCCAGTACGGCCCCCGAGAAGCGATGGAATACGACGTGGTCGTGGTGGGGGGCGGTCCAGGCGGGCTGTCGGCGGCCATCCGCCTCAAGCAGCTGGCGGCCGAGAAAGGCACGGACATCTCCGTCGTCGTGCTCGAAAAAGGCTCCGAGCCCGGCGCGCACATTCTCTCGGGCGCGGTGATGGACCCGAAAGCCTTGAGCGAGCTGATTCCCGACTGGAAAGCCCTGGGCGCGCCACTCAACCAGCCCGTCACGGCCGACGAGGTGCTGTTCCTGAGCGAAACCGGTTCGACCAAAACCCCGGCGTTCTTCGTGCCCGACTGCTTTCACAACGAGGGCAACTTCATCATCAGCCTGGGCAACGTCACGCGCTGGCTCGCCAGCCAAGCCGAAGCCCTGGGCGTGGAAATCTTTCCCGGCTTCGCCGCCGCCGAAGTGCTTTACAACGACGACGGCTCGGTCAAGGGCGTGGCCACCGGCAACCTCGGCGTTGGCAAGGACGGCGAGCCGACCGAGAACTTTCAGCTCGGCATGGAACTGCACGGCAAGTACACGGTGTTCGCCGAAGGCGCGCGCGGCCACCTGGGGCGCCAGCTGATTGCGCGCTTCAAGCTCGACGCGGGCAAAGACCCGCAGGCCTACGCGCTGGGCGTGAAGGAACTCTGGGAAATCGACCCGGCCCAGCACCAGCCCGGCCTGGTCGTTCACACCGCCGGCTGGCCGATGGACAGCTCGACCTACGGCGGCGGCTTTTTGTACCACCTGGAGAACAACCAGGTCACGCTCGGGCTGGTCACGGGGCTGGACTACAGCAACCCGTACCTCAGCCCCTTCGAGGAAATGCAGCGCTGGAAGACGCACCCGGCGATCAAAAAGTACCTCGAAGGCGGCAAGCGCATCGGTTACGGCGCGCGGGCGATCACGGCCGGCGGCGCGCTGAGCCTGCCCAAGACCGTGTTTCCGGGCGGCGCACTGATCGGCTGCGAAGCCGGGTATCTCAACGCCAGCCGCATCAAGGGCAGCCACGCGGCAATCAAGACCGGCATGCTCGCGGCCGAGGCCGCCTACGCCGCCGTGACCGCTGGCCGCCAGCACGACGAACTCAGCAGCTACCCCGAGGCCTACGACAAGAGCTGGCTGGCGGACGAACTCAACCAGGCGCGCAACTTCAAGGCCTGGTTCAAGAAGGGCCTGTACGTGGGCGCCTTGATGACCGGCATCGAGCACTGGCTGCTGCCGCGCATCGGTGTCAAGAGCCCGCCGTGGACGATTCACCGGAACAAACCCGACTACGCGATGCTCAAGCCGGCATCCGAGTGCCAGCCCATCGTTTACCCCAAGCCCGACAACAAGCTCACCTTTGACCGCCTCACTTCCGTGTTCATCAGCAACACCAACCACGAGGAGCAGCAGCCCGCGCACCTGACGCTCAAGGACTCTAGCGTTCCGGTCAATGTCAACCTGGCCCGATTCGCCGGTCCCGAGAGCCGCTACTGCCCGGCCGGGGTGTACGAGTTCGTGAAGAACCCGGACAACTCCGACCGGCTGCAGATCAACGCGCAGAACTGCGTGCACTGCAAGACCTGCGACATCA